>NZ_JAUYWJ010000023.1:0-193957 GCF_032656585.1 Streptomyces herbicida | reverse complement strand
CGCCGGAATGCGGGTCGTGGGGGTCGGGACACGAGCCCGGTTCCACGGGCCGGACGTGGTCGTGGAGGACTTGACGCGGGTGAGGGTCGTGGCTGCGGGGGACGGGACGATCCGGCTGCACGTCGGCTAGGACGGGCCCCGGTCGGCGGTGCCTCGCAACTGCCGGCATCGCGTTACGGCTGCTCCGTTACTTTCTCCGGTTGCGTCCGCGTGGCCGTCGCGTACACGCCGGGCTTGTCGGGGTCGAAGCCGTGGGCCGGCTGGTGGCTGGACGTGGTCGTGGAGGACTTGACGCGGGTGAGGGTCGTGGCTGCGGGGGACGGGACGATCCGGCTGCACGTCGGCCAGGACGGGCCCCGGTCGGCGGTGCCTCGCAACTGCCGGCATCGCGTTACGGCTGCTCCGTTACTTTCTCCGGTTGCGTCCGCGTGGCCGTCGCGTACACGCCGGGCTTGTCGGGGTCGAAGCCGTGGGCCGGCTGGTGGCTGGACGTGGTCGTGGAGGACTTGACGCGGGTGAGGGTCGGGTCCGCGGGGGACGGGACGATCCGGCTGCACGTCGGCCAGGACGGGCCCCGGTCGGCGGTGCCTCGCAACCACCGGCATCGCGTTACGGCTGCTCCGTCTCTTTCTCCAGTTGCGCCCGCGTGGCCGCCCCGTACACGCCGGGTTCGTCGGAGTCGATGCCGCGGGCCCACTGGTAGCTGCGTACGGCGTCCTCGACCTGGCCGCCGTAGTTGCCGTTGGCGTCGCCGATGTAGAGGTTCAGCTGGCGCAGGCGGAGCTGGAGCTCGGTGACCTCCGGGCCGTGGTCGCCGCGTCGCAGTACCGGTGCGGACGTGGGCTGTGCGGAGTCCTGCGTGCCGGTGACCGTCGCCGTCTGGGTCGGTGTCGCCGAGCGGGACGGGGGCGCGGACGGAGTCGCTCTCGAGGCCGAGGGTGTGGGCGAGGGGGTCGGGCTCGTGGACGCCGATGCCGACGGTGAGGGTGACGCCGAGGTCGGGCGCGCGGACGTCGCCGCCGTGGACGCCCGCTCCGACGCCGTTCCGGTCGTCGCCTCGGGCACGCTCTCCCGTACCTCCCGGGGCGCTGCCCCGTCCCGCGACGGCGTCTCGTACGAGAACAGCCCGCTCGCGAAACCCGCCGCCGCGACGACCGTGACCACCGCTCCGGCGGCGGAGAGCACCAGGGCACGGCGGGACGGGCGCGGCCGGCGCTCCTGCTCCGGTCCGTCGCCCGGTTCGTCCGGCCCGGGCTCGAACATCCGCAGGTCCGTGGTGCTCGGCCCGGCCACCGGGCGCAGCGGCATGGTGATCTCGGGGGCGGGGATCGGCTGGGTGACTCCCTCGCTCGCGTCGGATCCCGCCATCGCGGGTGCCTCTGTCGCGGCTGCTTCTGCCGGGGATACCTGTGCCGCGGACCCCTCTATCTCGACATAGGGCCGTATCCGCAACGGATTGAAGTCCTCCGCCGCGGCCGCCTCCGCCGTACGCGCGTCGCGCAGGGCGTCGGACGCCCGCTGTGCGCAGTCGCACGACGGAGAGTTACCCGGTCCCTTCGGTGCCCCGCACTCCGGGCATTGGAAGCTCTTCGCTTCAGTCACGTATTCGTCCCCTCCCCTCACGAACTCCCGAGAATATGCAGAGGTCCCTCACATCGTGATGCGGCTCAACGGGCCATAACGGGTGACACCGATCACGATGGAAGGAGTCGCGAGAGCCCCGGGAGGTCTCATGACGCTGGAGACGCACGTCACGGCGCAGGAGCCGAAGGACACGGAGCACGTCCCCGGCAATGTCCTCGTCCCGATCGGCGCCCTGCTGCTCGGTCTGCTGCTCGCCGCGCTCGACCAGACCATCGTGTCGACGGCGCTGCCGACCATCGTCAGTGACCTCGGCGGCCTGGAGCACCTCTCGTGGGTGGTCACCGCGTATCTGCTGGCCTCGACCGCCGCGACCCCGCTGTGGGGCAAGCTCGGCGACCAGTACGGGCGCAAGAAGCTGTTCCAGATCGCCATCGTGATCTTCCTGATCGGCTCGGCGCTGTGCGGCATGGCCCAGAACATGGGCGAGCTGATCGGCTTCCGGGCCCTGCAGGGGCTGGGCGGCGGCGGGCTGATCGTGCTGTCGATGGCGATCGTCGGGGATCTTGTGCCGCCCCGCGAACGCGGCCGCTACCAGGGGCTCTTCGGCGCGGTCTTCGGGGCGACCAGCGTGCTCGGCCCGCTGCTGGGCGGGCTGTTCACCGAACACATCGGCTGGCGCTGGGTCTTCTACATCAACCTGCCCGTCGGCCTCGTCGCGCTCGCCGTGATCGCCACCGCCCTGCGCATCCCGCGCAAGGCCGCCCACCACGTCATCGACTACCTCGGCACCTTCCTGATCGCCGCGGTCGCCACTTGCCTGGTCCTGGTCGCCTCGCTCGGCGGTACCACCTGGGCCTGGGGATCGGTGCAGATCATCGGTCTCGCGGTCCTCGGCGTCGTACTCGCCGTGCTGTTCGTCGCCGTGGAGCGCAGGGCCGCCGAACCCGTGCTCCCCCTCAGGCTGTTCGGCATCCGCACCTTCACCCTCTCCGCGGTGATCAGCTTCATCGTGGGCTTCGCCATGTTCGGCGCGATGACCTATCTGCCGACCTTCCTGCAGGTCGTGCACGGCGTGTCCCCGACCATGTCCGGTGTGCACATGCTGCCCATGGTGGTGGGCATGCTGCTGTCCTCGACCGGCTCCGGGCAGATAGTCAGCCGCACCGGGCGCTGGAAGGTGTTCCCCATCGCGGGCACCGGCGTCACCACGCTCGGTCTGCTCCTGCTCCACCAGCTCGACCAGAACAGCTCGACCGCCGAGATGAGCACGTACTTCTTCGTGTTCGGGTTCGGCCTGGGCCTGGTGATGCAGGTCCTCGTCCTCATCGTGCAGAACGCCGTGTCGTACGAGGACCTCGGCGTCGCCACCTCGGGAGCGACCTTCTTCCGGTCGATCGGCGCCTCGTTCGGGGTCGCGATCTTCGGCACGATCTTCGCGAGCCGCCTCGGTGAGCAACTGGCCGCCGCCTTCCGGGGCGTGAGCCTCCCGGCGGGCCTGTCGGCGAGCACATTGCAGGCCGACCCGCGCGGCATCGCCGCCCTGCCGCCCGCGCTGCGCCCGGCGGCCCTGCACGCCTTCGCGGTCTCCATCACCGACGTCTTCCTGTACGCCGCTCCGGTCGCCCTCCTCGGCTTCGTACTGGCGTGGTTCCTGAAGGAGGACAGGCTGCGCGGATCGGTCACCGCACCCGATGTGACGGAGACCCTCGCCACCAACCCGGTCCAGCGGTCCTCGTACGACGAGGTGTGCCGCGCGCTGTCCCTGCTCGGCACCCGGGAGGGGCAACGGGAGATCTACCGCAAGATCGCCGCGCGGGCGGGCTACGACCTGCTGCCCGCGGCGAGCTGGCTGCTGCTGCGGATGCGGAAGTACGGCTCGGTGGAGCCCGGTGTGATCGCCGGGCGCTGCGTCGTCCCGCTGCATGTGATCCTCGACGCCGAGCGCCAGGTCGAGGAACGCCGGCTCGCCGTCCGCGAGGGCCTCGATCTCAGCCTGACCGATGAGGGACGTGAGGTGGCCGACGGGCTGGCACGGGCCCGGGAGGAGTCGCTGGCCGAACTGCTCGGCGACTGGTGGGGGCCCGGCCGGCCCACCGACCTGGACCGTCTGGTGAAGGAACTGACCGACCAGATGTGCGGCTCGCAGCGGGAGCAGCCGCAGGGCGGGGCGGTGGCCGGGGTCGGCTGAGGTCCTTGCGGAACCAGTGCTCGGCGTACTCCCCGCCCGCGCGCTCGCCCGGCGCTTCGAGGTCAGCCCGGTACGTCACCCATGCCTACGGCACCCCCCCCAGAAGAGCGGCATCGACCTGTTCGAGTTGGCCGACGGCCGTATCACCACCGTGTGGTCGGTGAAGGGGCTGCGCCGCCTCGCGGACTGAGCTACGCCCCGTCCGTGCCCGCCGCGCGGCTCTCCCGCCGCTCCCGCCGCTCCCGCCACTCCCGTACGACCTCCTCGACGTCGTACGGCTTCTTGCCCAGCGGGGGACCGGGCGGCGGCTTGAACATCATGTCGCGGATCTTGACGTTGACATCGGTGATGATCTTCCGTGCGATCCGCTCCGAGGGCGCCGCGTACGCCGCCGCGAGCGCGTCCTCGGCCTCCTTGCGCAGGGCCAGGGCCGGTGGCAGGACGGCCAGACCCTCCCGGGCCATCTTGCGCTTGACCCACCACAGTTCGTCGTACGTCGTGTCGGTGCCTGGCGGCAACGGCTGACCCGCGCCCGGGAGTTGGTCGAACTCGCCGCGCCTCTGCGCATCGCGTATCTGTTTGTCGACCCAGGACTCGAACGGTACGCCCGGTGGCTTTCGCTCGGTCATGAGTCCATTGTGCCGGACGCGGTGGGGCCGGGCGATTTATCATGCGGCCGCTGTAGAGGCACACTTGGAACAGGTCAAGCGCACTTCAGGGGGAACGCACGTGCTCGAACTCACCATGGCCACCGTCTCCGCGGCGGACGCGGGCGCCACGGCCGGCATGCTCATGGCCGACGCGCCCAGCGAACCGGGCGCCGTGCTGCGGGTCGGCCGGGACGGGGCCGTGTGCCGTCTGGCCACACCCGACGACTGGCTGTTCGTCTCGAGGGTCCACCTGGAGTTCCTGTGCGGCCCCGACGGGGGCTGGCAGGTGTCCTGGCTGCGCGGTTCGCAGCCCGACCCGTCGTCCGAGGTGCGGCTGATGATCGGGGAGTACGCCCAGCCCGTCGCGTACGGCGGGACCGTGCCACTCCCCCGGGGCGGCTCCGGCGAGATCATCATCCAGGACCGCACCGGGCCGCGCAGCGTCAACGTGGGCTTTTACCACGAGGTGTAGAGCAGGGGCCCCGGGAGCCGGCCGAGCCGCAACAGTCCTGGACCAGTCCTGGACCAGTCCTGGACCAGTCCTGGACCAGTCCTGGACCAGTCCTAGGCCAGCACCCGGGCCAGTGCGAAGCCGTCGTGGCCCTTGCTGCCCACCGTCTGGATCGCCGTGCCGGTGAGCCGGGGGTGGGAGGCGATCAGCTCGACGGCGGCGCGGTTGCCCCGGACGTCCGGGTCGTCGTAGCTCTCGGCGTCGACGATCCGGCCGCCGCGCACCACGTTGTCGATGATGATCAGGCTGCCCGCGCGGGTGAGCTTCAGCGCCCACTCCACGTAGTTCGCGTTGTTGACCTTGTCGGCGTCGATGAAGACCAGGTCGAAGGGGGCCGGGTTCTCGTCGGCCAGCTGGGGCAGCGAGTCCAGGGCCGCGCCCACCCGCACGTCGACGATCTTCTCCAGGCCGGCCCGGGCGATGTTGCGGACGGCGACCTCGGCGTGCTTGGGGCTGTACTCCAAGGAGATCAGCCGGCCGTCGGACGGGAGGGCGCGTCCCAGCCAGATCGTGCTGTAGCCGCCGAGCGTGCCGATCTCCAGGATGTGGTGGGCGTCCTGGATCTGGGCAAGCAGCTGGAGAAACTTGCCCTGGTTCGCCGTGACGTTGACGTGCGGGAGTCCGGCGGCCTCGCTGTCGCGCAGGGCCGCCTGGAGCGCCTCGTCGTCCGGCGCGAGGTGGCTGGAGAAGTAGAAGTCGACGTCGTCCCAGAGCTGCGACCCGCTCATGCACCTACTGCCTTTCGTGTCTAGTTAGAGTTTCTAACTAGCTGCGCTAACGAAGGTAGTCGCGCACCGGTTCCGTGTCAGCGAATCTCCGGAACGCCGGTTCCTTGTCAGCCGATCGGCGCAGGGGGGTGCACGGGCGGCGGGGGTACGACGGGCCGCCGCGACCGCCGGACGGCGATCAGGGTGGCGACCGCGCCGACCAGGACCAGCGAGCCCCCGATCGTCGCCAGCCATGCCGGCATCCCGGCCACCTCGAGCAGCCGGTCCTGGTAGATCACCTGCTGGTACGGCGTGTCCGAGGCGGCCCGGCGCAGCACGTGGTCGGCGGAGATGCGGGAGGGCTGCGGGAACTCCTGGGCCACGGCGGTCAGATAGGGGGTGCCCGAGGCGAGGCGGGCGAGCGGGCCCGTGGTCGTGGTGAGACGGCCGGCGAAGACGGCCCGGGGCGGTTCGCCGCCGATCGCGCTGCGCGGCTCCATGCGGTGCGCGGCCAGGATGTACAGACCGAGCGACTGCGGGGTCCGGGCGAGCCGGGACAGACGCATCGGATATACCGGTTCATCGGCGGCGAAGGTCAGATGGATCGGGTCGAGGGCGCCGTTCAGGGAGGCGCCGGCGGCTTGCGGGGCCAGCTTGACCGCCACGTACTCCCAGTGCCGGTCGACGTACGGCTGGAGAGCGTGGCTCAGCCTGCGCGGGAAGGCGAAGCCGTTGGTGCGCAGCCAGTTGTCCAGGGCGCCGGGATCGGTGGCGGTGAGCCGGGCGACATCGAAGGGCCCGAGCCGCTGCCGATCGACGACACCCACGCGGGACGGCCCGGCGCCCGCGTCGGGCGCCGCCCCGGCCGTGTCATTACCCGTACTGAGCGGCCAGTCCCCGTCCTGGGGCCAGAAGTGGTACCGAGTGCGGTGCGCGGGAGCGGTCGCGGCGTCCAACTGGTCGAACAGCGCCGGGTCCCCGAGGTCCACGCTCGCCCGGTGCGGCACCGGCATGATCCACGCGGCGCGGTCCGTGTCCCCCTGCACGGTCAGCCGCATCTCGATCTGCTCCTCCCGCCCGTCCCAACGCAGCACGGACGCCTCACGGGAGACACTGATCTCCCGCTGGGCATCCGGCACCATGGCCCCACACCCACAGGCATAAGCCGGGACGACCACCCACCCGACCTGAACCCCCAACACGGCCAGCAGAACCGCCAGTCCCCGCTTCCACCACAGCCCCACGCCCGACACCTTCCCCCACGACCGACTCCCACTGGACAGGGCTTCAGACGGCGGGACGGGGCCTACGGGTTGCAGCAACGGACGTGACCTCGCTCGACAGCCGTGCAATCGTGACCGGAGGCGCGGCCCCGCACGCTTTGCCACGGAAATGGGCCCCGTTGGTCCGCCCCCGGTCAAGGCGCCGCACGGTTAACCCCGTTCCACCGCCGGAGCCGAGCCCGGCAGCGGGCGGCCGGCTGATTCCGTCATGAACCACACCCCGACGCCGCCGATCACCGCCGACGCCATCATGTAGTACGCGGGCATCATCATGTTGCCCGTCGCTCCGATCAAGGCGGTGACCACCAGGGGGGTCGTGCCGCCGAAGAGGGACACCGAGACGTTGAAGCCGATCGACAGGGAGCCGTAGCGGACCCGGGTCGGGAACAGGGCCGGCAGGGCCGCGGGCATGGCTGCCGTGAAGCAGACCAGGAGCAGGCCCAGCGCGCCCATGCCGAGTGCGACCGCGAGGAGGCTGCCCTGGCGGATCAGCAGCAGGGCGGGGATGGAGAGGAACAGGAAGCCTGCGCAGCCCGCTGCGATCACCGGGCGGCGGCCCATTCGGTCGGTCAGTGCGCCGGCGAAGGGCTGGACGATCATCATCAGCGTCATCACGCCGAGCACCACCAGCAGGCCGTGCGTCTCGTCGTACTTCAGCTCGCTGGTCAGATAGCTCGGCATGTAGGAGAGCAGCATGTAGTCGGTGACGTTGAAGACCAGCACCAGGGCCATGCAGAGCAGGAGCGCCTTCCACTGACCCGCCACCATGTCACGCAGGGGTACCTTCGGGCGGCTCGACTCCGCCTTTTCGACCTCCGCCGCGAACGCCGGAGTCTCCTCCAGACGCATCCGCAGGTAGAGGCCGACGATGCCCATCGGGCCCGCGATCAGGAACGGGATACGCCAGCCCCAGGACACCAGGTCCTCGGAGGAGAGCAGGGTGGTCATCAGGGTGACCAGGCCCGCGCCGCCGATGTAGCCCGCCAGCGTGCCGAACTCCAGCCAACTGCCGAAGAACCCGCGCTTCTTGTCCGGGGCGTACTCCGCGATGAACGTGGACGCACCCGCGTACTCACCACCGGTCGAGAAGCCCTGCACCAGCCGCGCGGCAAGGAGCAGCAGCGGCGCCCCGACACCGATCGTCGCGTACGACGGGATCAGGCCGATCGCGAAGGTGCCCGCCGCCATCATGATCATGGTGAGGGCGAGGACCTTCTGGCGGCCCACCCGGTCGCCCAGCGGGCCGAACACCATGCCGCCCAGCGGACGGACCAGGAAGGCCGCGGCGAAGGCGCCGAACGTCGAGAGCAACTGCGCGGTCGGGTTGCCGGACGGGAAGAAGACCTTGCCCAGCGTCACCGCGATGTAGCTGTAGACACCGAAGTCGAACCATTCCATCGCGTTGCCGAGCGCGGCGGCCTTCACGGCACGCTTCACGAGCGCCGGGTCGGTGACGGTGACCTCGGAGGACCTGCGGGCCCCGGGGATCTTCACGGGCGGGGTGACAGCTGTGGCGGTGGCCAAAACGGGGCTCGCCTACCTTTCGACGGGGACAGGGACACGGCCCGTACGGCACTGACTGCCGCGGACGGATCGCAGACGGACCGGAAAGGCGACCATAGGGGCCCTTCGGCCGCTGACGTGCCGTACGCAGGTCGATGCATAGTGCAGCTAAATGTCGTGTATGCAGGTACGTAGGCCCGGTGTCGCGCCCCTTTTCGGACAGCTTGATGTGATCCTTGTCGCTTCCGGGGGAGGCAACCGAACCCCCCTCGCACTATCGTCATCCGGACAAAAGGAGGGCGGCCGTCAGGTGAAGCGGGGGTAGCCTGCGTCTCACTCCGGGGGTGGCGCGGGCCTGAGGGTTCGCAAAGGGAAGCCGGTGCGTGAAACGCATGGGGCGAACGGGGCGGGAGGCCGACGAGGCGTGGCGAACGCGAACGTGGAGCACGGCGGACGATCGGCGGATGCCTTCGGGGGCACGGCGGCGGGACAACGCCTCAAGGCGGCTCGGCTGGGACTGTGGGCCATAGCCGCGATCCTCGCGATACGGCAGATGACCGTCGTCCTCACCACCCCGAGCGGAGAACGGCTGACGGCCCTGGAGACCTGGGTCGGCCCCAACGGCGTTCTGCACGTGAAGGGTTCGCTGTACGACTCGACGCAGTTCACCGGCACCCCCTTCGCCGGACTGGTCCTCAAACCACTGACCCGCGCGGCCGAACAGGCCCTCGGCTGGAGTTGGACCTTCGGCACCCTGCTCCTCGTCGTCGCGCTCGGCCTGGTCGCCGCCCGCGCCCTGCCCCAGCCCGTCGGCCGCCGCACCTCGCTGCTCGCCGCACCGGTCGCGATCAGCCTGCTGATGCTGTCCCTGCCGGTGCGCAACACCATCTGGCTGGGCCAGACCAGCATCATCCCCGTCCTGCTCGTGCTGCTCGGCTGCTTCGTCGTGCGCGGGGAGCGGGCCGGCGGTCTGTGCATAGGCGTGGCGGCCGCGCTCCAGCCGACCGTGCTCCTCTTCGCGCCGCTGCTGTGGTTCACCGAGCGCCGCCGGGCCGCCGTCTCCGCCGGTGTCACCTTCGCCGCCGGGACCGCGCTCGCCTGGGCCGCGCTGCCGCACGACTCGTACACCTACTGGGTCCACCACATGGCGGGCGCAGGACTCGGCGGCAAGGCCGACGCCCTCGCCAACCAGTCCCTGCACGGCGCGCTGCTCCGCCTCGGCCTGTCCGGCCCCCTGGAGATAGGCCTCTTCTTCGTGCTGGGCGCGGCCGTTGCCGCCCTTGGCCTGCACCGCGCGGTGCGCTGTGCCCGCGACGGACAGCTGCTGCTCGCCGTCGCCATCACCGGCTGCGCCGCGATCGCCGTGTCGCCCACCACATGGCAGCACCAGCTGCTGTGGGTGCTGCTCGCGGTCGTCGGCCGGGTCGGCAAGCGGGCCTCGGACCGGTACGTCTGGCCGATCGCGGTCGTGCTGGTCACCACGCTCCCGGCCAAGATGATGCTGCCGAACATGCCGGTGGTGTACCCCCTGCGGGACAACATCGTGCTGCTCGCGGCCCTGGCCGCCGCCACCGCCGTACCGTTCCTGTCCCGCACGTCGCCGTACTATCAGACCCCGATACCGACGGAGTACGCCGCACCGGTCCCGGCCCGCTTCAAGAACGTCCCGCTCCTGCCGTTCCTGCGCCGGGTCCTCACCCGCCCGAACCTCCTGCTGGAACTGCTGCTGATCCGCGTCACCTACGCGGCCTACCAGCGGGTCCGTCTCGCGGCGACCGGCGGCAGCAACTCCGAGGGCCGGGCGACGGCCGAGCGCCACGGCCACCTCGTCCTCGACCTCGAACGCTTTCTGCACATCGACATCGAGCATGCCGTCAACCACGCCGTGACGAAGGTCGACTGGCTGCGGAACTTCTTCGACTTCTACTACGAGTCCTTCCACTTCGTGGTCCCGCTGACCATCATGGGCGTCCTCTACTGGCGCCGCCCGGTCGACTACCGCTGGGCCCGCTCGGCCCTCGGCTTCGCCACCCTGCTCGCCCTGGCCGGCTTCTGGCTCTTCCCGCTGGCGCCGCCGCGCCTGATGCCGAGCCTCGGCGTCATCGACACCCTCAACGGCGTCCAGGACTTCTCCAAGCCGGACTACGGCACCCTCACCGCCCTCACCAACCAGTACGCCGCGATGCCCTCGCTGCACTTCGGCTGGTCGCTGTGGTGCGGTGTCGTCATCGCGGTGATCGCCCCCAAGTGGTGGATGAAGGCGCTGGGCCTGCTGCACCCGTTCCTCACGGTCTCGACGATCGTGGCGACGGGCAACCACTGGGTGCTGGACGCGGTGGGCGGCGCGGCCGTCGTGGGCGCCGGGTTCGGGCTGGCCTATCTGTTCCAGGGGCCTCGGGCGCGGACGGCGGTCGCCGTGGCCGACACCGAGGACCGCACCCCTCGGGAACCGGCGCCGACGGGCGGCGGCAGACCCTAGGTGTATTGATCACGAGCGTTGACAACGCTCGTGATCAATACACCTAGGGTCTAGCGCCGCGCGAAGACGGCCACGTCGTTGCCGAAGGCGCAGGCGAGGTAACCGGATTCATGGAGGGCGAGGGCCTGGCAGCGGCCCGGTATGCGGATGACGGCCGACGCACTGCCGCTCTGGAGGTCCCAGATCCGCACCATCCCGTCCCGGGATCCACTGGCTGCGACTGCGCGGCCGTCCAACTCGGCGCAGGCCAGGGCAGTCACGTAATCGGTGTGGCCGGTCATCGGTCGTGCGACCGCCCGGCGGGTGGCCAGGTCCAGCACCTGTACCGCATTGCCTTTGGCGGCGGTCACCGCCACGGGTCGTTCGTCCAGCGTCGTGCACACGAGAGGGCCGCCCCGGTAGCCGGGCACGCGCAGGTCGGCGATGGGGTGGCGGGCAGCGAGATCCCAGATCCACAGGGTTTCGTCTATCGAGCCGATCACGGCGACCTGGCGGCCGTCCAGCACCGTGAAGGTGACGATCGGCCGGACGACGTTGTCGGGCCTGTCGAGCGTGAACAGGATCTCGAACTCGCCCGCCGCGCAGTCGAACATCCACACCTGGCTGTCGGAGGAGACGCCGACCGCGACCGGGCGGCCGTCGAGAACGGTGCAAGCGTGCCCTTGGAGGGGCTCGTTGAACGGGACGCGGCGACTCGTGATCAGGTCGCCCCCGATGTCCCAGACCATGAGGTCGCCGAGGTCACTGGTGACGGCGACCGGGTGTCCGTCGAGTACCGAGCAGGACACCGACCCACCCCGCACGATCCCGCGCAGGGGAAGACATGTGGCGAGGTCCCACGCTCGTACGGTGCTGTCCATGGAACCGGTCAGCAGGACCGGCCGGTCGTCCCTCGTGGTGAGGTCCATGGAGCCGATCCTGTTGGTGTGACCGTCGACGGGGCTGCCGACCACTTGACGAGGCGACAAGTCCCAGACCCGCACGGTGCCGTCGATCGATCCGGTGACGGCGACGGGCTCTCCTGACGTGGTCGTGCTCAACGCCACCGACTGCACCTGATAGGTGTGACCACGCAGCGACGGTTCGACCTGCTGGTGGGTGCTCAGATCCCAGATCTGCACACCGGAACTGCCCGCGGCGGCGATCGCGACCGTCCGACCGTCCAGCACGGTGCACACGAGTGACGGAGTCCAGTCGTTCTGCCCCTGCCATTCCGCCAGGTGCCGGTGCGTCTCCAGATCCCAGATGTGGAGCTTCCCCTCGTGTGTGCCACCGACGACGACGGGGCGGTCCCCCAATGTCGTGCACGCCAGCGACACGGGCCAGATGTACCGCTCGTCGGGCAGCGCTCCCAGATCCTTCCGGGACACCAGGTCCCACACCCGCAGGCGGCCGGGGGCGGAAGCCACGACGGCGACGGGGCGGCCGTGAAGTACGCCGCAGGTCAACGTGCTGACCGCGTCAGCCGCTGGGATGGGGGCACCGACGGGGCGGCCGCTGGTGAGGTCCCAGACGCGCACGGTGCCGTCGTCCGAGCCGGTGACGGCGATCGGGCGGCCCTCCAGCTCCGCGCAGCTCAGGTGCTTCACGGAGTCCCTGTGGCCGGTGAGTGGTTCTCCGACGGGCCGTCCGGCGGCCAGGTCCCAGATGCGCACCGTCCGATCGTCCGAGGCGGTGACGGCGACCGGACGGCCCTCCAGTTCGGTGCATCCCAGCGCACGCACCTTGCCGTTGTGACCGGTGAGCGGTTCTCCGACAGCCCGGCCGGTGGTCAGGTCCCAGATCCGTACCGTGTTGTCCCAGCCGCCGGACACGGCGATGGGGCGGCCGTTCAGTTCGGCACAGCCCACCGCGTCGACCGTGCGGCCGTGGCCCACGCAGACGTGCCGCGCGCTTCCCGACACCTGTGAACCAGAAGCACCGACCGGCGCCCAAGCAGCGTCTGCCAACCGTCCGTTGAATGCGGCGACGGCCGTCGGATCGTTGAACCGCGCCGCATTCACCGCCAGGATCTGCCGCCGTCCCTCCGCATCCAGCCCACGATGCACATCGATGGACGCCAGATAGATCGCCGCGTGCAGACGCGCCGTATCGCTCTCCGCCCTCAGCAGGTGCGGAGCGAGCAGGTCGGAGTCCGCGTGTGCCAGGTAGTCCGGGTCGGCGAGCACGGTGTCCAGCAGACCCGCAGCCACCGCGTGCGTCGCCAAGTGGCGCAACGCGTACGGATGCGCCCGCCCCCAGTCCCGCGAACCGTCCAGGCCGTACGGCACCGCCCGCCGCAGCGCCCGCGTGAACGCCCCGTGCGCCGCCGCCGCGTCCTGCCCCTGCCGCAGATACTCCGCCATCGCCTCGTGGTACAGCCGGTACACGGACCGCCCGTCCTCCACGGCCTCCACCACGTATGCGCCCGCGTCCCGCCGCAAGCGGTGGATGTCCTGGTTCGTGTACCGGGCCGTGCCGGACAGTTCCGACGCGATCGGGGCCCAGATGTCCTCCCACGGCAGGCCCTGGCCCTCCGCGTACGCCAGTGGGCGCAGCAGGTCCAGGACCGTCCCGGCGCGGTCGGCGCCGAAGCGCTGGTGCAGGTCGCTGTGCATCGCGTCCGCCGCCGCCCGCGGCAGCGAACGGCGCCAGGAGGCGTCCTGGGGATCCGGCAGCGTCCGTGACGCGGCCAGCGTGCCCGCCGTGATGCGGGCGACCAGGAACGAGTGGCCCGCCGCCGCGGCGACCGCGCGGGCCACGGCACGGAGACGGTCGTTGTCGCAGTCGACGTACGGGGAGTCGAGGTGCGCGTCCAGCAGGTTGCGGACCGTGTAGGCCAGCACCGCCTGCGGGTCGGCGTAGCGCGGCGCGTCCAGGTCGATGTGGTCCTCACGGCGCAGGCCCAGCGACGGGAGCAGATGCGGCCGCGTGCCGAGCAGCAGCCTGACCTGCCGTCCCGCCAGTTCCGCCAGCGGGCGCAGCACCTGACCGCACAGCGTCTCCGGTGTCACCGCCTCGTCCAGGCCGTCGATCAGGATCACCTGCGGACGGCTCGGCTCCGGGGCCGCGTTGAGGTGGTTCAGGAGGTCGGCCACCGACTCCACCGGCGGCAGGCGCAGGGCGGCGGCCAGCGCCCGCACCACCTGCTGGTCGGTGAGGTTCTGGGCGTAGACCGCGGTACGGACCGCCCGCTCGCGGGGAAGTTGGCGGCCCGCCAGACCCAGCGAGGCCAGCGGCACCGTACGCCGGTACTCCGGGTCGCTCACCGCCGCCAGCAGCCCCAGGATCGCCGTCTTCCCGGAGCCGGGGCCGCCCGTGACGACCGACGCGGGCCGTTCGTCCGGCAGTTCGCCGAGCCAGGCCGTGATGTCCTCCAGCGCCCGATGGCGACCGGAGAACCACCAGCCCACCCGGCCCTCGTCCGAATGTCCCATCGCCCTGCGCAGCAGCCGCGTCCGGAACTCCACGTCGCGCCGGCCGTCCTGCTCGTCCCACTCGGCGGCCTGTTGCAGCGCCAGGTCGGTGTGGGACAGGCGCGGGGTGTGCTTGGCGTTGGGGAGGAAGTGCGGGATCTCCCCGGTCAGCCCGATGATCTCCAGGCCGATGTGCTGGAAGTCGGGGCGTTTGGGGTTGGTGCGGGTGGCGTTGACCACCGCGTCCAGGGCCAGCTGATCCGGGCTGTACCCGGCGGTGGCCAGACTGGTCACCGCCTCCCCGAACAACTCCGGGAAGGCTCCCGTCTGCGCCAGCTCCCGCGGCTGCGCCGACGTCACGACCGCAAGGCCCGCCTCCTCCTCCCGCCAGTCGTTCTTCAACTTGGCCATGGCGGAGACGAGTTCGTTGCCGCCCTGGCCCGAGAAGCACGTGTCCAGCATCAGCAGCAGCCGTCGTACCTTCGTCCCGGCGAGGATCTTGCGGGCCAGCGTGCTCGGCAGCAACGCGTCGTAGAGGTCGTCGGGATCGGTGTCCGAGGTCAGCAGGACGTATTCGCCGTTGTCCAGGACCTCGCCGTGCCCGGCGAGGTACACGGCCACGATGTCGTCCGGGCGGCGGTCCGCAGCGCGGCAGAAGTCCCGTAGTTCCTGGAGCAGCTGGTCCTTGGTCGGGTTGAGGCCGAGTTCGGAGACGTGCCGGTAGGCGAGTTCGCGGGTGAACAGGTCCACCACCTGGCGGCGGGCCTCGGCCAGACCCGGGCGATCCCATTCGAGCTCCGGCGGTGCCTTGGGATAGTGGCCGACGGCGGTGGCGATCAGGAAGCGCCGCGGTCCCCGGGTCCCGTCGTCGCTCATGCCAGCCCCTCCGCCACCGCCTCGCCCGTCTCCCGCGCGGTGAGATAGAGCGTCGCGTCATGCGCGTGCGAGCCGTTGTGGACGGCCTTCCCGCGCACCCCGGTCCCGAAGAACAGCGACAGGTCCCGCACCGCGGCCACCACGTCGCCCTCGTCGACGACGTTCGTCCAGCGCAGCGTGGACGCGTCGCCCGGCCAGCCGCCCGGCTCGGGCAGCAGCCGCTCGTAGATCATCCGCATGCCCAGCGGCGACCCGATGGTCACCAGCGCCCGCACCCGGTGGTCCGTACGCGCGCACAGCGCCTCGTACGCGACCACCGACCCCAGCGAGTGCGCCACCACGACCCGCGTGTCCGGGCCGATCGCCTCCTCGACCCGGCCGCGTGCCGCCTCCCGCAGGCCCTCGTCGAGCAGATAGCGGCGCACCTGCTTCAGGTCGAAGACCAGGGCCCGCAGGGAGACGTCGGCGAAGAAGCGCGAGCGCTGCAGCACCCGCAGGGCGGTCTGCACGGCACGCGGCGAGCGCGCCAGCGTGTCCGCGCCCGGCGGCGGTACTCCCGGATCGGTCCGGGCGCAGGCCGCCCACCACTCCAGCAGCAGCTCGGCCTCTACGCCGTCCTCGACGTCCTCGGCCGTGTAGATCGGGTCGCCCACGGCCAGGGTGTGACCCGGGGGCCGGAACAGGTCGCCGTAGAAGGCCATCCGGAGGTCACCCTGGGCGGGCTGCGGGCCCCCGGCACGCTCCAGGCCGTCGGCCAGAGCGGGCTCCCAGTCCTTCAGCAGGGAGTTGCTCCCGAGGCGCTGCTTGCCCACGCCGTGCACACCGACAATCCGTGCCATCGCCTCGTCCCCCGAGCCTCGCAAGTCCCCTTCACCTTAGTGGGACCGGCTCCGGAGCACACTCGAACCAGACGGTCTTGCCGCCACCCGGCGCGGGCGACACGCCCCACTTGTCGACCATGGCGTCCAGCAGCGCGAGCCCGCGCCCGGACTCCGCGTCCGAGAGCAACTCCGCGGTACGGCGGGGCAGTTCCGCGGAGCCGTCCGTCACCTCCACCCGGACTCCCGCCGTCAGCCGCGCCACCAGCAGTGAGCAGCGGCGGTCCGGGACATGCCGTACGACGTTGGTGACCAGCTCGCTCACGCCGAGTTCCAGGGTGTCCGCCAGATCGGCCAGCTCCCAGTCGACCACCAGCGACCGGACGATGCTGCGGATGTGCCGCACGGAGTGCTCGCCGACGGTGAGACTCATGCGGTAGTGGGGGATGTGGTAGTTCACGGTACGAGACTGACCTCGCGCGACTACTCTGGGCTACGGAACGGATACAACCGGTCCCGCTGTGGGCCGAGTTGCGCGGGAGGGGACCGTACGTGACCCACATCAACGTTCTCGATCCGGGCGCCTCGCCGCTCGACTACTACGGCTTCGAGCTGCGCCGGCACCGGGAGGCCGCGGGGCTGACGCAGAAGCAGCTCGGCGACGTCATCAACTACACGGGGTCGCTTGTCGGCCAGATCGAGACGGCCCGGAAGCTGCCCACGCCGGAGTTCGGCGAGCGGGCGGATGTGGCGCTGGAGACGGGCGGGCTGCTGTCGCGACTCGTCACGCTGGTGATGCGGAGCCAACTTCCGGCGTGGTTTCAGCAGGTGGCGGAGTTGGAGTCGCGGGCCACCGAGATCTGTACCTTTCAGATGGGCATGGTCCATAGGCTGCTGCAGGCCGAGGCGTATGTGCGGGCCACGCTCGGCACGATCGACGGGGCCAACCTCGACGACCGCACCGCGGTACGACTGGCACGTCAGCGCATCTTCGAGAAGGAGGAGCCGCCCGTCTTCTGGATGGTCCTCAGCGAGGCAGCCCTGTACCAGGAGATCGGCGGCACCGAAACCATGCGCGGCCAACTGGCGCACCTGTTGTCCTTCGAGGGTAACCCTCGGATCAACGTCCAGATCCTGCCGTTCTCAGCCGGGGCGCACGCGGGACTTACAGGCTCGTTCAACGTCTACCGCTTCGCGACTGACCCGACCATCGTCTATACGGAGGGTTACGGCAGTGGGCATCCCACCGCCAATCCGGACACCGTCAAGGACTGCTCGCTCCGATACGATCATCTCCAAGCCACCGCTCTGTCCCTCAGGGACTCGGCGGAGTTGATCCGGCGCGTGATGGAGGACCGCTATGGAGAGCAACGCGATTCGGTGGCGTAAGTCCACCTACAGCAGCGATCAGGGCGGCGATTGCGTGGAGTGCGCCCCTCTCGGCGGGCTTGAGTGGCGTACATCCAGTTACAGCGGCGACATGGGCGGCGACTGCGTCCAATGTGCTCCCAGTGGTGCCCTGGAGTGGAGCAAGTCGTCGTACAGCGGCGACCAAGGTGGCGAATGCGTAGAGATCGCCGAAGCCCCGTGCGCCACCGTGGCCGTACGCGACTCCAAGAACCCCACCGGCCCGGTGCTCACCCTCGCACCCGCCACCTTCACGGCATTCCTGAACTGGACCTCTACAGGCGCTGAATGATCGTCCCGGTGGCCAAGCCGCCGCCCGCGCACATCGTGATGAGCGCGAACTCCTTGTCCGTGCGTTCCAGTTCGTGCAGGGCCGTCGTGATCAGCCGGGCCCCGGTCGCCCCGACCGGGTGCCCGAGGGCGATCGCGCCGCCGTTGACGTTGACCTTCGTCAGGTCCTGCTCGAAGACCTGAGCCCAGCTCAACACCACGGACGCGAAGGCCTCGTTGATCTCGACGAGGTCGATGTCCTTCAGGGACATACCCGCCTTGCCGAGCACGGCCTTCGTCGCGTCGATCGGTCCGTCCAGGTGGAAGTGCGGGTTGGCGCCCACCAGGGCCTGGGCGACGATCCGCGCCCTCGGCCGAAGCTTCAGCGCCCGCGCCATCCGCTTGGACGCCCACATGATGGCCGCCGAACCGTCGGAGATCTGGGAGGAGTTGCCCGCCGTGTGCACCGCCGTCGGCATGACCGGCTTCAGCCCGGCCAGCGCCTCCATCGACGTGTCCCGCAGCCCCTCGTCCTTGTCGACGAGCCGCCACATGCCCTGTCCGGCGTGCTGCTCCTCTTCCGTGGTGGGCACCTGGACGGCGAACGTCTCCTTCTTGAAGCGCTCCTCGGACCAGGCGACGGCCGCCCGCTCCTGTGAGAGGAGCCCGAGGGAGTCGACGTTCTCGCGGGTGAGCCCCCGGTGCCGGGCGATCCGCTCGGCCGCCTCGAACTGGTTGGGGAGGTCGACGTTCCACTCGTCGGGGAACGGCTTGCCCGGCCCGTGCTTGGAGCCGGACCCCAGCGGCACGCGCGACATCGCCTCGACACCGCAGCTGATCCCTACGTCGATGACCCCGGCGGCGATCATGTTGGCGGTCATGTGCGAGGCCTGCTGCGAGGACCCGCACTGGCAGTCGACGGTCGTCGCGGCGGTCTCGTACGGCAGCCCCATGGTCAGCCAGGCCGTACGGGCGGGGTTCATGGACTGCTCGCCGGCATGGGTCACCGTGCCGCCGACGATCTGCTCGACGCAGTCGGCGGGGATGCCGGTGCGGCCGAGGAGTTCACGGTAGGTCTCGCCCAGCAGATAGGCGGGATGGAGGTTGGCGAGCGCGCCGCCGCGCTTGCCGATGGGGGTGCGTACGGCTTCGACGATCACGGGTTCCGCGGCCATGGGGGAGGTCCTTCCTCGGTCAACCCGCGCGGCGCAGGGGCGTCCCGGCCCGGCCCGCCACGCAGAACTAGTACGCGTTCTAGTTCTGCTTGAAGTCTGCTGACAGAGCGTCCATTGCCGCAAGGGTTGTGCACCCTTTGAAGTTGCGATCTGCACGACTCCTGCACGCAATTGGGTGTGCCGGATGTCTTGCGACTTGTAGAACCCGTTACTACCTTCGCGGCAACCCTCAATTCCTGATGGACCGTCAGAATGACGGGAGTCGCCGATGCCCTCCTGCCCCGCGCTGCCCGACGGGTTCGACTTCACGGACCCCGACCTGCTGCACCACCGCGTCCCCTTCCCGGAGTTCGCCGAGCTGCGCCGGGCGGAACCGGTCCGCTGGATCCCGCAGCCGCACGGCCTGGCCGGGTTCGCGGACGACGGCTACTGGGCCGTGACCCGGCACGCGGACGTCAAGTTCGTCTCCACGCACCCGGAGATCTTCTCCTCCTACCTGAACACCGCGATCATCCGCTTCGGCGAGCACATCGAGCGCGACGCGATCGACGCGCAGCGGCTGATCCTGCTCAACATGGACCCGCCGGAGCACACCCGGGTCCGCCAGATAGTGCAGCGAGGCTTCACACCACGGGCCATCCGGGCCCTGGAGGAGCGCCTGCGCGCCCGCGCCCGTGCGATAGTCCAGGGCGCCCTCGCCCAGTCCGGGCCCTTCGACTTCGTCACCCAGGTCGCCTGCGAACTGCCGCTCCAGGCCATCGCCGAGCTGATCGGCGTGCCGCAGGAGGACCGGGCCAAGATCTTCGACTGGTCCAACAAGATGATCTCGTACGACGATCCCGAGTACGCGATCACCGAGGAGGTCGGCGCCGAGTCGGCCACCGAGATCATCGCCTACGCGATGAACATGGCCGCCGAGCGCAAGCAGTGCCCGGCCCACGACATCGTCTCGACGCTGGTGGCGGCCGAGGACGAGGGCAACCTCAACTCGGACGAGTTCGGCTTTTTCGTGCTGATGCTGGCGGTCGCGGGCAACGAGACCACCCGCAACGCCACCACCCACGGCATGCACGCCTTCCTCACCCACCCCGAGCAGTGGGAGCTCTACAAGCGCGAGCGCCCGTCGACCACCGCCGAGGAGATCGTCCGCTGGGGCACCCCGGTCAACTCCTTCCAGCGCACGGCCACTCAGGACACGGAGCTGGGCGGCAGGACGATCCGCAAGGGCGACCGCGTCGGCCTCTTCTACGCCTCCGCCAACCACGATCCCGAGGTCTTCGACGACCCCGACACCTTCGACATCACCCGCGACCCCAACCCCCACCTCGGCTTCGGCGGAGGTGGCCCGCACTACTGCCTGGGCAAGTCCCTGGCCGTCCTGGAAATCGACCTGATCTTCAACGCGATAGCCGACGCGATGCCGGGTCTCCGTCTGGCCGGAGACCCTCGCCGCCTGCGCTCCGCGTGGATCAACGGCGTCAAGGAACTCCAGGTGACCACGGACTGACCCGTTGAACTCGGGCCGACGGCTCCCGGCGCCGCCGGCCCGTCCCGAGGGAGGCAGGTGCACCCTTTTCCCTACGCCCCGGCCCCTGCCTCCCCCGCGATCACTCCCTTCCGGAAGCCATCACCGCCAGGACCCCCGATGTCAGGGCGGCCAGCAGCAGGGGGATGCCCAGGCTCTGGTGGAGCACCAGCCAGGCGCCGAGGGCGCCGCCCGCTGTCAAGGAGAGGACGGCGCAGATGCGGCGCCGGGCTCGGCGCTCCGTGTTGCTGCCGAGCGGGGACTCGGCGACCAGGCCGGTGAGGGTCATGGTCAGGACCGTTGTCGTCAGGTCCGGCACGCTCAGCTTGCGGACGGTGGCGTTGCGCAGGCCGATCGCGAAGGCGCTGAGCGCGATGATCGTGTACGCCGTGCCGGTGGTGCCCGGCCGGGCGAAGGCCACCACGGCCGCCGAGCCCACCAGCACCGCCTCCATGGCGAGGGCCACCCGTGTCCAGGTCCGTCGCGACCCGCCTCTGAACCGTGCCGCGATCCGGCCGCCCGCCGTCGCGCCCGCCAGGAAGGCCATCAGCGAGGTCACCGTGTGCGCCACCGAGAAGCCCGGCGCTCCGGCCGCCGCGAAGCCCAGGATCACCACGTTGCCCGTCATGTTGGCCGTGAAGACCTGTCCGAGGCTGAGGAAACTCACCGCGTCGATCAGACCGCTCACCGCCGTCAGCACCAGGAGCACGGCCCTGAGGCGCATTCCGCGTGCCTCGGGGTCGGATGCGTCGGGCGAGGGTGCCGGAGGCTCGGTCGTCATGGGTCCTCCGGCAGCCGGACGGGCGGGGGTGTGCCAAGTCCACCACTTCATTGACCCGCACATACGCCGACACCCTCGCCGGGCAAGGGGCGAGGGTGTCGGTGCTGAATTCGGGGGACGTCGACCACGTGGGGTCGTACGTCGCGGCGCTGCCGGAGGTCGCGCGGTGGTTCGGCGCGGCGGCGCGGTACGGCCCAGTGGCTCAGTACCAGTTGTTGGCCTGCCAGAAGTTCCAGGCGTCGACCGGGCTGCCGTAGCGGGAGTTCATGTAGTCCAGGCCCCACTTGATCTGGGTGGCCGGGTTGGTCTTCCAGTCGGCGCCGGCGGAGGCCATCTTCGAGCCGGGCAGGGCCTGGACCAGGCCGTAGGCGCCGGAGGAGGCGTTGGTCGCGGAGACGTTCCAGCCGCTCTCGTGCTCGACGATCTTGCTGAACGCGTTGTACTGCGCGGCGTCCGGGATCATCTTGTGCGCGATCGCCTGGGCGGAAGAGGGCGAGGCGGTGGTGGCGGCCTGGGCGGGAGCCGAGGTCAGCACCATGCCGGTCGTGGCGGCGGCCAGAGCGGCGGCGGTGAGGGCCTTCTTCGGGGAAGCGATGCGGCGGATGAAGGAGACGGACACAGAAAACCTCTTCGTCGGGGACAAGGAGCCGCCGTAGGCCGTCACCGTCACGGGTGGTGCGCGGTCCGGGCCGTACGTCGGCGCCGCGACCCCCGGGGGGTTCGTGGCGCCTTGCGACGTCGTCCAGACAAGCAGGCCCACCACCCGTCCGCAATGACCCCTTTTACTAGTTGTGGCCGCATCGGGCGGAATGGCCGCTTGTGTGGCGTGGGTCTCAAAGTGCAGGTCAGTCGGGGTGTACTGTCGGACATATCGGACAACTTGTCCTACGGTCGAGCATCGTAGGTGACCTGCGTCATGTGGGGTGCTTCACCGCTCCGCCGACGGTGCGCGCACACGTCATCACACAGGGGTCACCGAGTCGGCGGGTCGAATGTGACCGCGGTCTCGAAGGCGGCTCGGCGGGTGGCCCGGCGCAGTGCCCTCAGCAGCGCCGGGCCGAGCGTCAGGGTCAGTACGACCGTGCACACGGCCCGGCCCAGGTCCCAGCCGAGGGAGGTGGCCAGGCAGTACGCGACGAAACGGGCCAGGTTCGTGGGGACCGCGGCGTGCGGGTCGAAGGCGATGCCCGAGGCGAGGGCGCCCATGAAGGGCCAGCCCGCGAGATTCATGACCGTGCCGTAGGCGAAGGCGGCGAGAAAGCCGTAGAGGGAGAGCAGCGCGAGCTCCCCGCGGCCGCGCAGACGGTCGGGCCCCGGGAGCAGCCCGGCACCCATGGTGAACCACCCCATGGCGAGCATCTGGAACGGCATCCAGGGGCCCACCCCGCCCGTGAGCAGTGCCGAGGCGAACATCGTGATCGAGCCCAGGACGAAGCCGAACCCCGGGCCCAGGACCCGTCCGCTGAGCACCATCAGAAAGAACATGGGCTCGATCCCGGCGGTGCCCGCGCCGATCGGCCGCAGCGCCGCCCCGGTCGCCGCCAGCACCCCCAGCATGGCGACGGCCTTCGCCCCGAGCCCCGACTCGGAGAGCGCCGCGGCCACGACCGCGACGAGCAGGACCAGCAGACCGGCGAAGAGCCAGGGCGCGTCCTGGGCGTGCGCGCTCAGCTGCGAGGTGGGCGGAGCGAGGAACGGCCACGCGAAGGCGACGACCCCGACCGCGCCGACCAGGGCGAGGGCGGTGGTGGAGCGGGGGCCGAGGCGGATGGGCCGGGCCTGCGGGGTCATGCCAGTGCCTCCCGTACCTGGGCGGCCGTGAGCCACTGCTGCGGGGCCAGGATCTTGGTGACCTGGGGCGCGAAGGACGGGGACGAGACGACGATGTCGGCCATGGGACCGTCGGCGATGACCTCCCCCTCGGCGAGCAGGACGACCCGGTGGGCGATCTCGGCCGCCAGCTCCACGTCGTGCGTGGCCAGCACGATGGCGTGGCCCTCGGCGGCGAGCCCGCGCAACACGGTGACCAGGCGCGCCTTCGCCGCATAGTCCAGACCGCGGGTCGGCTCGTCCAGGAGCAGCAGCGGAGGGCGGGCGGTGAGTACGACGGCCAGGGCGAGCGCGAGCCGCTGGCCCTCGGAGAGATCGCGCGGGTGGGTGTCGTCAGCGATGCCGGGCAGCAGACCGGAGACCAGTGCGCGGCAGGTACCGGGCTCGGCCTGCGCGTCCCGGTCGGCGGCCGCGCACTCGGCGGCGACCGTGTCCGCGTACAGCAGATCGCGGGGCTCCTGCGGCACCAGGCCGACCCGGCGGACCAGGTCGGGGGGAGCGGTGCGGTGGGGGACGGCGCCGCCCACCCGGACCGATCCGGCCGACGGTTCGACGAGCCCGACGAGCGCGCTCAGCAGCGTGGACTTCCCGGCACCGTTGCGTCCCATGAGGGCGACCGTCTCGCCGGGGGCGACGCCGAGGTCCACATGGCGCAGCGCGTCGACGCGGCCGCGCCGGACGGCGAGCGAGCCGACCTCGGCGACCTGCGGGGACGCGCTCTCCGGGGTGCGCCGGCGCAGGAACCGGCGGGGAGCGGGGACACGGGGCGCGGGCACGGCCGCGACCGTAGGTGCCGTGTGCGGCGCCTCCCGCCCGCTGAGCCGCTCCCGCAGTTCCCCGGCCCGTCGGCGCGCATCCCGCACGGTCAGCGGCAGCGGGGACCAGCCGGCCAGCCGGCCCAGGTCCACCACCGGCGGACACACCGGGGAGACGGCCATCACCTCGGCCGGGCTGCCCAGGACCAGGGGGGCGCCCGGGGCGGGCAGCAGGGCGACCCGGTCGGCGTACTGGATCACCCGCTCCAGCCGGTGCTCGGCCATCAGGACGGTCGTACCGAGGTCGTGGACGAGACGCTGGAGCACGGCCAGCACCTCCTCCGCGGCCGCCGGGTCGAGCGCCGAGGTCGGCTCGTCGAGAACCAGCACCCTCGGGTGCGGGGTGAGCACGGAGCCGATGGCGACGCGCTGCCGCTGGCCGCCGGAGAGGGTGGCGATGGGCCGCTCGCGCAGGCCGGCCAGGCCCAGCAGGTCGAGGGTCTCCTCGACCCGGCGCCGCATGACCTCCGGGGCGAGCCCCAACGACTCCATCCCGTAGGCGAGTTCGTCCTCCACCGTGTCCGTCACGAAGTGCGCGAGCGGATCCTGGCCCACCGTGCCGACCACGTCGGCGAGTTCGCGCGGCTTGTGCGTACGGGTGTCCCGGCCGGCGACCGTGACACGGCCGCGCAGGGTGCCGCCGGTGAAGTGCGGGACGAGCCCGCTGACCGCGCCCAGCACGGTGGACTTCCCGACACCGGACGGGCCGACGAGCAGCACGAGTTCACCCTCGGGGACCTCGAAGTCCACGCCCCGGACGACGGGTTCGGCCGCCCCCTCGTAGGTCACGGAGACATCCTCGAAGCGGATCACGACGGCTCCTTGGGGACGATGAAGGCGGGAAGCAGGGCGAGCAGCACGGCGGCCGCCGGCCACAGGGGGAGGGCGGGCGCGGTGAGCGGTACGACGCCCGGGTGCAGGGCCTGAGGATCGCTCGCGGCCGCCAGGGCGAGCAGCGCGGCGACCGTGGCGCCGGAACCGGCGACCAGCCAGGCCCGCAGATCCCAAGGGTCGGGGCGGTAGCGGGTGCGCAGGGTGCGGCGGCCACCGAGGCGCAGGCCCGCGAGGGCGGCGACGACTCCGGCGAGCAGGACCGGCAGGCCGTATGTGCCGCCCTCGGCGGTCAGGAGTCCGTACGTTCCCGCGCAGACGCCGAGCAGACCGCCCAGCGTGAGCGCGGTGGTCGTACGGCGGACCGGGGCGGGGACGTCGGCGGTACGGCCGTAACCGCGGGCGTCCATCGCGGCGGCCAGGGCGACCGAGCGCTCCAACGCGCCCTCCAGCACCGGGAGCCCGACCTGCAGCAGACCGCGTACGCCCCGGTCCGGGCGGCCGCGCAGCCGGCGGGCGGCGCGCAGCCGCTGGACGTCGGCGACGAGGTTCGGGGCGAAGGTGAGGGCGACGACCACGGCCACGCCCGTCTCGTACAGCGCGCCGGGCAGGGACTTCAGCAGGCGGGCCGGGTTGGCGAGGGCGTTCGCCGCGCCGACGCAGATCAGCAGCGTGGCCAGCTTCAGGCCGTCGTACAGCGCGAAGACGAGCGCCTCCGCCGTGACCTCGCCGCCGAGCCGGATGCCCTGCGCCCAGTGGGGGAGCGGGACTTCGGGGAGCGTGACGAGCACGTGGGTGCCCGGAATGGGGGAGCCGAGGAGCACCGCGAAGGCGAGCCGGATGAGGAGGACGGCCAGGGCGAGTTTGGCGAAGGCGGAGTAGGAGCGGGACCAGGGGGCCGCGGTGCGGTGGGCGGCGACCACGTAGCCGGACGCGCCAATGAGGAGAGCGAGGAGGAGGGGGTTGGTGGTGCGGGTGGCGGCGGTGCCGAGGGCGAGCGACCAGAGCCACCAGGCGCCGGGGTGCAGGGTGCCGCGACGCTGGTGGCGGGGGGTGGGGACGCTCACCCGCGCCGGCGGGGTGCTGCCGCCGCGCCCACCCGTGCCGCCCCACTGCCCGCGGCTGGGGCGGCTATGCATCCCTGCGGCGGCGCGCCTGCCACACCGCTGCGGCTCCCAGGAGCACGACCACGCCCACCCCGGCCGGCAGTCCCACCGACGGGCCGTGATGATCCGGTGACGTCGCCTTCCCTGCGGGGGTCTTCTTCTCGGCACTCACCTGCTCCCCGCACCCCTTCCCCGGATAACCCGAGATGGCGCACAGCAGGGCGTTGGTGTCGTAGCGGAGGGGCTTGGCGACCGTTGCCAGGGCCTCGGCCGTCGTCGCGTCGGGGGACACCCGGGCGCAGGCCGTTCGGCGGGTCGGCGGGGTTTCGTCGGACGGGGCGTCCGTCGGCGTGCCGAAGTCGATGACGAGTGCCACCCGCTTCTTTCCCTTGGCGGCCTGCGTACCGGCGCAGATGGTGTCGAAGTCCGCCGTGCCGCGCGGACGGGTGGCGTCGGCCGAGTCCTCGCTCACCGCGAAGCGGAAGCCCTGGACGTCCCCGTCGGCCGGGCGGGCCGTCGACGGGCCCTGGGTGGCGTACGTCCAGCGGTGGCCGTCGCGCTCCCAGAAGGACCAGTAGCGGTAGCCGACGGCCTCGGCCCGGCCCGCGGACGCCCAGAGGACGAGCGCGGCCAGCAGCAGCGGCACGGCACGGCGGACGGCGGTCACGGCTGGTGCTGCTTCCTGCGGCTGCTGATCAGGAAACCGATGCCGATGCCCGCGACCAGACCGGTGCCGACGATCCACCAGACGCCGTAGTCCGAGTCGGACTTGTCGGACTTTGCGGCCTCGTGTCCGGTGGGCTTCTTGACCGGCTGCGGTGCCGGCCCGGTCGCGTTGAGCGCCTGCACGAGGTCCGTACCGCCGAAGCTGTGCGGGTTCTCGCCCATGGCGTGCGCGGCGAGGATCAGCTCGGCGTAGGCGGCGGGGCCGCTCTGCTTCGCCCACGGGAGGGCGTTCTTCTCCAGCCAGGCGTACGGCTTCGTCGCCTGCTTGGTCCAGCCCTGCGCGGCGAGCGCGACGACCGCGTCGGCGGTGTTGCCGTAGTCGGGCTGGTCCTTGGCGCCGGGGAGCGCGGACGTCAGGTGGCCCTTGTCGTGCGTCGCGTCCGACAGGTACGCGGCGCCGTTGCGAGCCACCTCCTTCGGCGTCGGCTTCTTGGCGGAGTTGGCACAGACGTAGCCCTCCTCCGGCGCTTTGCCCGCGTTCGTCACGAACCCCTTCCCGAGCGCGCCGAGCACACCGGCCGCCGTCGCGTCCGCGTTGGCCACCAGCTTGCCCTTCTTGTCCGGCTGGTAGGCGAGCGCGCCGCCGCCGTCCTCGTCGCAGGGTATGGACCACTTGGTCAGCAGGTCGTACGGGGTCTTCCCGGACGAGCGCAGCACGGCGGGGTCGTCGCCGACCGCCGCGAGCGCGCCGATGACGACGCCGGTGGAGTTCGTGTCGCTGGGCCCGACCGAGGTGTAACTCCAGCCACCGTCCTCGTTCTGCTGGCCCTTCAGCCATTCCACCGCCGCGCGGGCCTGACCGTAGTGATCGCCGACCGCCACCAGGGCCTGTGCGGCGGCGGCCGTGGCATTGGTGTCGAACACCACGTTGCCCTCGCAGGGCTTCGAGGTGTCGGCGCGGAAGGCGGCGAAGGCGCCGTTGGAGCACTGCTGCTCCGCCAGCCAGTCCACGGCCTTTCCGGAGGGCGTCACGCCCACCGTGTGCTGGGCGATCATCGCCAGCGACTGGCGCCAGACGCCGTCGTACTTCGGGTCCGCGGTGCCGTACAGGCCGGACGGGTGCGCCGCCGACGGGGACGCGGATGCGGACGGGCCGGCGGCTGTGGCGGGCGTGGCCGTGCCGATCACGGCGACGGCTCCCAGCACCGCGGCACTGCGGCGTACGTTCATGGTCGGCGGGTGCCTCTCCCTGCGGGGAGCCGGGCAGCACGGGACACCCCGGGCGGCTCGGCTCCGCAAACCTCGACGGTGCCGTGCGCGGGCGGATCCCGGCGCACGTGAGCCGATCAACGTCCCGTGCGAGGCGGTCCGGCTCGCCGCCAGAAGCGGTTACGGTTGCGGGTCAGCGCCGGAATTGCACCGGCTTTCCCCCGTACGGGTGTGATGACGACGCGGTCACTCTACCGGCCCGTAACCGGAGGGCTGAGGGGTGGTCGTGAGAGGGGGACACGGACTCCGGGCTCGGTGGCTAGGGTCACGCCATGACGACAACGGGGAGACTGCTGGGCTCGGGCCGTTCGGCCGATGTGTACGAGATCGACGAGGCGTGGGTGCTGCGCCGCGACCGGGAGGGCTGGGGGGACGCGGCCGCCGAGGGCGCGGTGATGACGTACGTACGGGACCACGGGTATCCCGTGCCCCGGGTGCGGCCCTCCGGCTCGCGCACCGATCTGGTGCTGGAGCGGCTGTCCGGGCCGACGATGCTTCAAGCCCTGTCGGCGGGCTCGATCGGGCCGGAGGAAGGGGGCTCGATGCTCGCCGGGCTGCTGCGGCGGCTGCACGCCGTCCCCGCCCGGGACTCCGCGGATCCCGACGCCCGTGTCCTGCACCTGGACCTCCACCCGGACAACGTGATCCTCACGCCGGACGGCCCCCGAGTCATCGACTGGACCAACGCGGAGGACGGTCACCCGGGCCTCGACTGGGGCATGTCCGCGCTGATCCTCGCCCAGGTCGCGGTCGGCGACGAGTCGATCGCCGACCCGGCCCGCGCGATGCTCACGGCCCTGCTCGCCGACCCCTCCGACCTCACGGAGCCCGGCCTCGCCCAGGCCCGTACCCGCCGCGCGGCCAACCCGACGATGAGCCGCCACGAGGTCGAACTCCTGGGAGCGGGCGAGGACTTGATACGAGCGCTGGTGTCCTAGTCGCGGGCCGCGCGCGGGGTGGGGCCGCCGAACGGCAGGTGCAGCACCCGGGCCTCCAGCAGCCACTGTCCACCGACGCGACGGAAGGCGTCCTTGTAGTGGCCGACCTGGACGGGCGGGCCGGGCGGCACGATTCCGCCCTCGTAGCCGTCGACGCGGTAGGTGGAGAAGTACGAGGTGGCGGTGGCCGTGTCCGGGGCGGTCACCGTGACGAGGACGTTGGACATCAGGCGGCGCGAGAGCCGGTCCGCGGGCCGGGAGCCGAAGTACTCGCGCAGCGCTTCCCGGCCCTTGACCAGCCGTCCGCCGTCCGGCCACGCCCAGGTGCCGTCCTCGGTGAACAACTCGGCGACGGAACCGGGTTCACCCAGGTCGAGGCGGCGGACGAAGTCGAGGACGAGGCGCTCGCAGGCGCGTTCGGCGAGGAGGTTCTCCAAGGGGTCCATGAGGCTGTTTAGCAGGCACGGCCCTCGGCCGCGAACGAATTCACGGCCGGATCACACCGCCGATCACACAGCCACGTACGCCACCGGCTCGCTCCCCGCCACGGCCTCCGCACGGCCCTGCTTCACCAGGCGGCGCACATGGGCCTCGGCCTCCGAGACCGCGATGTTGCGTGAGCCGTAGGGGATCTGCTCCCAGGGGCGGTTCCACTCCATCCGCCCGGCCAGCTGCCAGGGCGTGAGGGGCTCGACGAGCAGGGCCAGGAGCCCGGCCAGCCGCTCCTCGTGATGCGTCAGCAACTCCCGCACACGGGAGGGCGCGTCCGTGAACGTGTGCTGGTGGGCGGGGAGCACCTCGGCGGGAGTCAGACGGCCGACCCGTTCCAGCGAGTCGAGGTAGTCGCCGAGGGGGTCGGTGACGGTCGTGTCGTCCGGGTCCTCGTACAGGCCGATGTGCGGGGTGATCTCCGGGAGCAGATGGTCGCCCGAGAAGAGGCGTCCGTGGCCGGGGAGCCGGGCGGGGTGCTCCTCCTCCAGGTGCAGACAGACATGGCCCGGTGTGTGGCCCGGTGTCCAGATCGCGCGCAGCCGGCGGCCGGGGAGGGGGAGGAGTTCGCCGGGGCCGATCTCTCGGTCCGGCAGCGCGGGCGAGAGGCCGGGGAGGGTGCGGCGCCGGGCGGCGCGCAGCGGGGCGACGTGCTCCTCGGGGGCGCCGGCGGCGACGAGCTTGGCCGCCATGTACGTGAACCAGCGCTCGGGACGGGTCTCGCGGGTCCGGCGCACGATCGCCGTGTCGGCCGCGTGCATGGCGATCCAGGCACCGGAGGACTCGCGCACCTTGCCCGACAGGCCGTGGTGGTCGGGGTGGTGATGGGTGATCACCACGCCGTGCAGTTCGGCCACGGACGTACCGCAGGCCGTCAGGCCCTCGGCGAGGGCGTCCCAGGAGGCCGGGTCGTCCCAGCCGGTGTCGATGAGGACCGGGCCGCGGTCGGTGTCGACGACGTACACGAGGGTGTGGCCGAGGGGGTTGTCCGGGATCGGGACCTGGAGGGAACGGACGCCGCCCCCGTGGTCGTGCACCTGCGCCATGGGCTCCCCTTCACCGCGTTTCCGCCACTATAACTAGAACAGGTTTCCATGGGAGCCCGAGTCGACCAATGGCCCCTCGTCGCATCCGTGGACTCCCCTGGACGGAGCTGGTATCAGTTCCCTATCTGATGGATCGTCAGACGCGCACAGTCCCCGGGAGGCAGTCGGCCATGACCGAGCTCGTGGAACACGGACAGCTGTTCATCGGCGGGGAGTTGACCGACCCCCTGGGCAAGGGCGTCATCGAGGTGATCTCCCCGCACACCGAGGAGGTCATCGGCCGCGTGCCGCACGCCTCGCGCGAGGACGTGGACCGGGCGGTCGCCGCCGCGCGCACCGCCTTCGACCAGGGCCCCTGGCCGCGTATGAGCCTGGACGAGCGGATCGCGGTCGTCACCCGCATCAAGGACGCGATCGCCGTCCGGCACGAGGAGATCGCCCGTGTGATCTCCTCCGAGAACGGCTCGCCGTACTCCTGGAGCGTCCTCGCGCAGGCGCTCGGCGCGATGATGGTGTGGGACGCGGCGCTCACCGTCGCGCGGAACTTCACGTACGAGGAGACCCGCGACGGCGTCCTCGGGAAGATCCTGGTGCGGCGCGAGCCGGTCGGGGTGGTCGCGGCCGTGGTCCCGTGGAACGTCCCGCAGTTCGTCGCCGCGGCCAAGCTCGCGCCCGCCCTGCTCACCGGCTGCACGGTGGTGCTCAAGCCGTCGCCCGAGTCACCGCTGGACGCGTACCTCCTCGGTGAGATCGCCAGGGAGGCCGGGTTGCCGGAGGGCGTGCTGTCGATCCTCCCCGCCGACCGCGAGGTCAGCGAGTACCTCGTCGGGCACCCCGGGATCGACAAGGTGTCCTTCACCGGCTCGGTCGCGGCCGGCAAACGCGTGATGGAGGTCGCCTCCCGCAATCTCACGCGCGTGACGCTGGAGCTCGGCGGCAAGTCGGCGGCGGTGGTCCTGCCGGACGCGGACCTCGAGACGTCGGTGCCCGGGATCGTCTCGGCGGCCTGGATGAACAACGGCCAGGCCTGTGTCGCCCAGACCCGCATCCTTCTGCCCCGCTCCCGCTACGACGAGTTCGCGGACGCCTTCGCCGCCGCCGCGAGCGCGCTCAAGGTCGGCGACCCGCTGGACCCGGCGACCCAGGTCGGCCCGCTGGTCGCCCGTCGCCAGCAGCGGCGCAACCTCGACTACATCCGCATCGGCCAGGAGGAGGGCGCCAAGATCCTCACCGGCGGCGGGCGCCCGCCGGGGCTCGAACGCGGCTGGTACGTGGAGCCGACCCTCTTCGGCGACGTCGACAACTCCATGCGGATCGCCCGGGAGGAGATCTTCGGCCCGGTGATCTGCCTCCTGCCGTACGGAGACGAGTCCGAGGCGGTGAAGATCGCCAACGACTCCGACTACGGGTTGTCCGGCAGCGTGTGGACGGCCGACGTCGCGCACGGCATCGATGTCGCACGGCAGGTCCGTACGGGCACGTACTCGGTCAACACCTTCAGCCTCGACATGCTCGGCCCCTTCGGCGGCTACAAGAACTCCGGTCTGGGGCGGGAGTTCGGGCCCGAGGGGTACGGCGAGTTCCTCGAGCACAAGATGATCCACCTCCCGGCCGGCTGGGAGGGCTAGGACATGGGAGACCGCTGGCACGTCGAGGTCGACCGCTCCGTCTGCATCGGCTCCGCCCAGTGCGTCCACCACGCGCCCGACGGCTTCCGCCTGGACACCGGCCGGCAGTCCCGGCCGGTGGAGCCGGACGCCGACGCGAACGAGCAGGTCCTGGCGGCGGCGGAGAGCTGTCCGGTGGAGGCCATCATGATCACGATGCTGGGGAGCGGGGAGCCGGTCTTTCCGCCAGAGGACTGAAAAATTTCCCATTTGGGGGGTTCTGTCGGGCTGAATCCGGTCTATGCTGTTAGTGGCCTACGAGGCGAGTGAGGGAGTTCGACCGGAGTAGCCGACTCTGGCGTGACGCGTAGTAGAGCATCCGCTGGTGCCGACGTCGACGGTCGGGCTGAGAGGCCCAGAGGTAGTAGCCGGACCCGAGGGCGACCCCCATTACCTGATCCGGGCAATGCCGGCGAAGGGAACCCGTCTCGTAGGTCCATTTCGTGCGCTCAAGGCTCCGGGGGCAGGTGGGCCACGCTCCGCAGGAACGTCGGCGTGCTGTGCGCCGGGACGGTTACGGCGTGCGCAGGCCCGGCTCGGCGTCGGGGGCCTCAGCCACGGGCCGGCTCCCCGCTCACCGGATCCGTCAGGTCGATCAGTCGGCACACGGTTTCGATGTCGATCTTGACCTGGGCGATGGAGGCGCGGCCCGACAGCCAGGTGATCAGCGCCGAGTGCCAGGTGTGCTCGATGACGCGGACCGCCGAGAGCTGCTCGGGGGTGGGGTTCTCCAGGCCCATCGCGTCCAGGATGATCGCCGTGGTCTGCCGGGAGACCTGGTCGACCTCGGGGGACACGCTGCGGTCCGCAAAGGTCAGCGCCCGGACCATGGCGTCGGCCAGGTGCGGCTCGCGCTGCAGGGCGCGGAAGGCCCGCATCAGCGTCTCCGCCACCCGCTCCGCCGCCGACTCGCCCGCCGGGGGCTTCTTCCTGAGGGTGCCGTGCATGTGCTCCAGCTGGTCCTGCATGGTGGCGACCAGCAGATGCACCTTGGACGGGAAGTAGCGGTAGAGCGTGCCCAGGGCAACCTGTGAGGACTCCGCGACCTCGCGCATCTGCACCGCGTCGAAGCCGCCCCGGCTGGCCAGTTGCGCGCTCGCATGCAGGATCCGCCGCCGACGGGCCTCCTGCCGCTCGGTGAGGGGCGGCGAGGCCGGGCGAACGGTACTGGCTTCCACCTTGGCTTGCGCAGGCATGGGTCCCGCTCCGTGACAGTCGGTGAGGGCATCGGTGAGGGCTGGTGATCAGACAGCATGGCAGGGGTCCGCGCCGTGGCGCGAATCACCTGATCCACTGCTCACAGTGCCGCTACCTGCCGGTAGATTCAGAGCCTCCTGAACGATCAAGTCTGAAACTTGTTCTAGATTAGCGTCCCGGCGTAGTCTCGCGGAAAATGCAGGGAGAAGGGGGCCCAGAGTGACCGCTGAGGCCAGGGAGGCGGGTCCCCGACAGGACCTCGCCGCCGACGGCGAGCGACCGCTCGACATCGCGCTTCTCACCTATAAGGGGAACCCGTTCTGCGGGGGTCAGGGCGTCTACGTACGGCACCTGTCGCGCGAGCTGGCCCGCCTCGGCCACCGGGTCGAGGTCATCGGCTCCCAGCCGTACCCCGTGCTCGACGAGGACGAGGCCCACGGCGGTCGGCTGAGCCTGACCGAGCTGCCCAGCCTCGACCTCTACCGCCAGCCCGACCCCTTCCGCACCCCGGCACGCGCCGAGTACCGAGACTGGATCGACGCGCTCGAGGTCGGGACCATGTGGACCGGCGGCTTCCCCGAACCGCTGACGTTCTCCCTGCGCGCCCGCCGCCATCTGCGCGCCCTGCGTGGCCGGTTCGACGTCGTGCACGACAACCAGACCCTCGGTTACGGCCTGTTGGGCGACATCGGCGCGCCCCTGGTCACCACCATCCATCACCCCATCACCGTCGACCGGCAGTTGGAGCTGGACGCGGCCGAGGGGTGGCAGCGCCGCTACTCCGTGCGCCGCTGGTACGCCTTCACCCGCATGCAGAAGCGCGTCGCCCGCCGGCTGCCGTCGGTCCTCACCGTCTCCGGCACCTCCCGCCAGGAGATCGTCGACCACCTCGGAGTGCGCGAGGACCGCATCCACGTGGTCCACATCGGCGCCGACACCGACCTCTTCTCGCCGAATCCGGCGGTGCCCCAGGTGCCCGGCCGGATCGTGACCACCTCCAGCGCCGACGTGCCGCTCAAGGGCCTGATCTTCCTGATCGAGGCGCTCGCGAAGGTGCGCACCGAGCATTCCGAGGCACACCTCGTCGTCGTCGGCAAGCGCGCCGAGGACGGGCCGGTCGCCCAGGCCATCGAGCGGTACGGCCTGGAGGGCGCCGTCGACTTCGTGAAGGGCATCTCGGACGCCGAACTGGTCGACCTGGTCCGCTCGGCCGAGGTGGCCTGCGTGCCGTCCCTGTACGAGGGCTTCTCGCTGCCGGCCGCCGAGGCCATGGCCACCGGCACCCCGCTGGTCGCCACCACCGGCGGCGCGATCCCCGAAGTCGCCGGCCGCGACGGGGAGACCTGCCTCGCGGTGCCGCCCGGGGACGCGGGGGCACTGGCCGCCGCATTGAGCAGACTGCTGGAGGACCCGGCGCTGCGGGCACGGCTCGGCGCGGCGGGCCGTGAGCGCGTGCTGGAGAGATTCACCTGGGCCCGGGCCGCCGAAGGCACGGTGTCCCGGTACCGCGAGGCCATCGCCCGGTCGGGGAGCCCCAGAAGCACGCCGGTGAGCCCGCCGGCCGCCGAAACAGCCGTCATCGAAGAACCACTCACCGCCGACCGCGAAAGCAGGGCCTCGTGCTGACCGTCGACTTCTCCCGGTTCCCGCTCGCCGCGGGCGACCGCGTCCTGGACCTCGGCTGCGGGGCCGGCCGGCACGCCTTCGAGTGCTACCGGCGCGGCGCCCAGGTCGTGGCCCTCGACCGGAACGCCGAGGAGATCCGCGAGGTCGCCAAGTGGTTCGCGGCGATGAAGGAGGCCGGCGAGGCCCCGGCCGGCGCCACCGCCACCGCCATGGAGGGCGACGCCCTCGCGCTGCCCTTCCCGGACGAGTCCTTCGACGTCGTCATCATCTCCGAGGTGATGGAGCACATCCCCGACGACAAGGGCGTCCTGGCCGAGATGGTCCGCGTCCTCAAGCCGGGCGGCCGCATCGCGGTCACCGTCCCGCGCTACGGCCCCGAGAAGGTCTGCTGGGCGCTGTCCGACGCCTACCACGAGGTCGAGGGCGGCCACATCCGCATCTACAAGGCGGACGAGCTCCTGGCGAAGGTCCGCGAGGCCGGCCTGCGCCCCTACGGCACCCACCACGCGCACGCCCTGCACTCCCCGTACTGGTGGCTCAAGTGCGCGTTCGGCGTGGACAACGACAAGGCGCTGCCGGTGCGGGCGTACCACAAGCTGCTGGTCTGGGACATCATGAAGAAGCCGCTGGCCACCCGGGTCGCCGAGCAGGCGCTGAACCCGCTGATCGGCAAGAGCTTCGTGGTGTACGCGACGAAGCCGCACCTGCCGACGCTTGCCGAGGCGTCCGAGGCGGCCGCCAAGTGACGACCCCCCGGACAGAACACCTGGTCCTGCCCGGGGTCCTCACCGCCGAGCAGGCTGCCGCGACCGTACGCGGCATCCTCGCCGTGCAGCGCGAGGACGGCGCGATCCCGTGGTTCCGCGGGCACCACCTGGACCCGTGGGACCACACCGAGGCGGCCATGGCACTGGACGCGGCGGGCGAGCACGACGCCGCGGAGCGGGCCTACACCTGGCTGGCCACGCACCAGAGCGAGGACGGCTCCTGGTTCGCGGCGTACGCGGACGGGGCCCATGACGACGTCACGGACCGCGCCCGCGAGTCGAACTTCGTGGCGTACATAGCCGTGGGCGTCTGGCACCACTACCTCTCCACCGGCGACGACCTGTTCCTCGACCGCATGTGGCCCTCGGTCTACGCGGCGATGGAATGGGTGCTGCGCCTGCAGCAGCCCGGCGGCCAGATCGGCTGGCGGCGCGAGGACGACGGCACGCCCACCGCGGATGCGCTGCTCACCGGCAGCTCCTCCGTCCACCATGCCCTGCGCTGTGCGCTCGCCATCGCCGAGCAGCGCGAAGAGCCGCAGCCGGACTGGGAGTTGGCCCTGGGCGCGCTCAGGCACGCGATTCGCCGTCACCCGGAGCGGTTCCTGGACAAGGACCGCTACTCGATGGACTGGTACTACCCGGTCCTGGGCGGCGCGCTGACCGGCGCCGAGGCCAAGTCCCGCCTGGAGGAAGGCTGGGACCGCTTCGTGGTGCCCGGGCTCGGCGTGCGCTGCGTGATCCCCAACCCGTGGGTCACGGGCGGCGAGTCCTCCGAACTCGCCCTCGCCCTGTGGGCCATGGGCGAGTCCGACCGCGCCCTGGAGATCCTCCAGTCCATCCAGCACCTCCGCGATCCCGAGAGCGGCCTCTACTGGACGGGCTACGTCTTCGACGACAAGGCCATCTGGCCCCGAGAACTCACCACCTGGACGGCAGGCTCCCTCCTCCTGGCAGTAGCCGCCCTGGGCGGCCACGAGGCCACGTGCGCGGTGTTCGGCGGCGAACACCTGCCGAGGGGCTTGGACCCGGACTGCTGCACGTAGGCCGCCCCCCCCGGCGCTGACGCGCCCCCGAAGGGGCGCGGGGAATTGCGCGACCGGCTCTCGACGGCTCGCACTCGCCGGCTGCCGGTCGGGCCCGAGTTCGTGGGCGCCTTCAGGGGCGCGGGGAGCTGCGCGACCGGCTCTTGACGGCTCGTACTCGCCGGCTGCCGGTCGGGCCCGAGTTCGTGGGCGCCTTCAGGGGCGCGGGGAGCTGCGCGACCAGCCCCCGACGGCCCGCACTCGCCCACCGGCGGTGCGGGCCGAGTCCGTGGGCGGCTGCGGCTGCGGCAGCGGCTCGTCGCGGAGCGTTCAGTGGCGGTGGATCCGGTTGGCGATCGCGTGGCCTATGAAGAGGTACACCACCGCGGCGAGGCCGTAACCGGCGACCACCCGTGCCCACGCCTCGTCGAACGTGAACAGGTCGTGGGACCAGCCGGCCAGCCAGGCGGCCGAGTCATGAATGAACTGGACGAGGCTGTTGGCCCGATTTGCGTCCAGCAGATACATCAGGATCCACAGGCCGAGAATGAAGGCCATGACGTCGGCGACGATCGCGATGACCGTTCCTGCCTGGTTGGCGCCGTTGCGATATTGAGGGGACATGCCCTTCGGGTTGCCGCTCATTCCTGGGTGAAACAGGAAAGGTGAACCCTGTACCGGATTCCCCCAAGTGGCGCACTCGGCCGCCCTGGGCGAGTCTGCCGGAGAGACATCCACTCGGGGAGAACACCCCGGAGGACACCGTGGCTGTACCGATACGGCGCCTCTTCGTGGCGCTCACGCTGTGCTGTGCTCTGGTCGTCGGCGCCACCGCCTGCGGAAAGGGCGAAACCTTCACCCGGGACGGCGCGGCCGTGGTGGCCGCCGACACCCCCAGCCCCACCACCTCCGCGGAGCGGCAGAAGTTCGCCAAGGCACGCTTCGTGGCGAACGCGGGACTCGCCGCGGGGGCGACGTACCAGTGGATCGTGAAGCCCTGGAAGGAGGGCAAGTTCGAGAAGGGCGCGAAGGGCCGCAAGCTCGCCCTGGTCAAGGCCGGCCTCGCCGGTGCCTTCGCCTACAACCGCCTCAAGGCGGCCGTGAGGAACGCCGAGGGCGATCCGACGCTGTCGAAGGCCCTCGCGCCGCTCACCGCCGGTATCGAGTCCCTCAAGACCCTGCCGGCCAAGTTGCGCAAGGGCGACTCCGCCGACACGGCGGCCGACTCCTTCGGCGACATCATCGACAAGGTGAAGGACGCCGGTAAGAGCGCGGGCGCCGAGGTGAAGGACCAGGTCCCGTCGGCGTCCCAGCTGAGCGGCGGTTGAGCGGCACCGGGCGCCGGCTCCCAGTGGCTGCCTAAGAGTTGAGCTCCGCCAATACACGCAGCGTGTGAGGGTCCGGGGACAGGGCCAGCAGGTCCGTCACCGGGCCCTTGCGCCACGACTCCAGCCGCTCGGCGATGCGTTCGCGCGGACCGACCAGCGAGATCTCGTCGGCGAAGGCGTCCGGAACGGCCAGCACCGCCTCCTCGCGCCGCCCCGACAGGAACAGCTCCTGGATCCGCCGAGCCTCCTCCTCGTACCCCATGCGCGCCATCAGGTCGGCGTGGAAGTTGCGGGAGGCGTGTCCCATCCCGCCGATGTAGAAGCCGAGCATGGCCTTGACGGGCAGGAGACCCTCGCCGACGTCGTCGCAGACCTTCACGCGCGCCATGGGGGCCACCAGGAAGCCTTCCGGAAGGTCGGCCACGCCGGGCCCGTACACCTCGGGGCGGTTCGGCGACCAGTACAGCGGCAGCCAACCGTCCGCGATCCGGGTCGTCTGGGCGACGTTCTTGGGCCCCTCGGCGCCGAGGAGGATGGGCAGATCGGGGCGCAGGGGGTGGGTGATCGGCTTCAGGGGTTTGCCGAGACCGGTGGCGTCCGGGCCCCGGTACGGGTGGGAGTGGAAGCGCCCGGCCAGCTCCACCGGCGCCTCGCGGCGCAGCACCTGCCGTACGACATCGACGTACTCCCGGGTCGCGGTCAGCGGCGATTTCGGGAACGGCCGCCCGTACCACCCCTCCACGACCTGCGGCCCGGACAGCCCGAGCCCGAGCATCATGCGCCCGCCGGACAGATGGTCCAGGGTCAGCGCGTGCATGGCGGTGGTGGTCGGCGAGCGGGCGGCCATCTGCGCAACGGCCGTACCCAGCCTGATCCTTGAGGTCCGCGCCGCGATCCAGGTGAGCGGGGTGAACGCGTCCGAGCCCCATGACTCGGCCGTCCACACGGAGTCGTAACCGAGTCGCTCCGCCTCTTGCGCCGACGAAACCTGGTCCGCGGAGGGGCCACGGCCCCAGTAGCCGAGTGCGAGGCCGAGCCGCATACCTGTCTCCTGACGGTGCGTCAATTGTCGGAGGGCGACTGTACGACAACGGCCCCCCGCCCGGAAGGGCGAGGGGCCGTGCGCGACGGGTTCGCGGGGCGCTCAGCCGCGCTGGATCCCCGAGGTGTCCTGCAGGACGCCGCGGCGGCCGTCCTGGGTCTGCGCGACCAGCTGGGCGCCGCGCTGCTCGACGGCCAGGTACCAGGTGCCCGGCGCCAGTTCGGCGATCGGCGCCGGCGAGCCGTCCTCCGCGAACAGCGGCCGCGCGACCGGCACGGCGAACCAGAACGGCGAGAAGTCCCCGGCGGGCTGCTGCTGGGCCGGAGCCGGGGGCTGCTGCCCGAAGGGCTGCCCCTGCTGCGGCTGCCCACCGTACGGCGCCTGCGGCTGCGGCTGCGGGGCCTGGGCACCGGGGTAGCCGTAACCGGCCTGCGGCTGGGCACCGTAGGGCTGCGGGGCCTGCGGCTTGGGCGCCGGGACCAGGGCGGCCTGGAGGGCGGGGACGAGCGGGGTGGCGACGGCGGCGCCGGCCATGACCAGGGTCGCGATCAGGGCGAGGATGAGACCGGTGCCGGCACTCGGACCGTCGGAGGAGCTGCCGAAGTTGTTCCCGCCGCCCGCCGGGTCGATCACGTTGCCGAGCGCGCTCCACGCGGCGAAGACGGTGAAGGCGACGCCGAACTGGCCGAGCTCCAGGCCGACGACCTTCCGGGGCTCCGGCATGGCCCGGGCGACGACCACCAGCGCCGCGCCGATGATTCCGGCCAGAACGACGCTGAGCAGGACCGGTCCGCTCGCCCAGAGGCTCGGGAGGTCGAGGCCGGACGGTGCCCCGTTGTACGAGTAGTTGTCGAGGAACGACGCGATGAACAGCAACACCGCTGCTCCGATCACCACGCCGTCGCCTCGAGTGAGGGAGCGGATATTCACTTCAGGTCCTTCGTAGGTCGTCTCGTCGTCGGTAGAGGCGTCGCTGTCACTCTGTCGCCGTCAGGTCCCGGTGTGAAGCGCGGGGGAGGCCCCTGATCGTACTGATGACACTATCGTCCGTCCGATCGGGGTGTCCGCAGGGATCTGCCCGCTGACTCCTACCCGCGCAGGAAACTCACGATTCCCTCAGAGATCCCTTGCGCCGCCTTCTGCCGCCACGCACCGCTGGTCAGCAGTGCCGCGTCCTTGCTATCGCGCATGTTCCCGCACTCGATGAACACCTTGGGAACCGTTGACAGATTGAGACCGCCCAGGTCCTGACGTGTGACGAGACCGGTACCGTCGCCGACATAGTTGGAGGGGGCACTGCCCGTTACGCGCACGAACTTGCCCGCGACCCGCTCGCCGAGGTCGCGCGAGGAGGCGACGATCGGACGGGTGTCCGCCGCACCCGCGTGCACGGACGCCGGCAGGATGACGTGGAAGCCCCGGTTGCCCTCGGCGGATCCATCGGCGTGGATGGAAATGGCCGCGTCCGCATGCGCGTTGTTGCCGAACTGGGCCCGCTTGTCCACGCACGGCCCCCAGGCCGGCTGGTCCCCGTCGTGGGTCAGCTTCACCGTCGCGCCCTGCTTCTCCAGGATCGCGCGCAGCCGGTGGGAGACGTCCAGTGAGAACTGCGCCTCGGTGTAGCCCGAGTTGGTGGACGTCCCGGTGGTGTCGCACTCCTTCCAGTTCGTCCCGATGTTCACCTGGCGGTTGATCTCGGTCGTGTGCCGGAAGTTGCCGGGGTTGTGCCCCGGGTCGATGACGATCACCTTGCCCTTGAGGGGGCCGGAGCCGACCGGTGCGGCAGGTTTCGAGGCCGCGCGCGTCGGGCTGGGCTTCTTGGCGTCGTCGCTGGGGGAGGCCGAGGACGACCGCGTCGAGGGCGTGGGGGAGGCGGAGGCGGGGGCGCCGCCCGCGCTGTCCGAGCCGCCCGAGTCACCCTGGTCGCCCACCGCCTCGTACACGAGCCAGCCGAGCAGCGCACCGGGCACCAGCGCGGCGAGCGCGACGGTCAGAGGCGCTCGCCGGGGGCGGCGCTGCTGGGGCGGATCGAAGTCCGGGCCTACGTACGACACGACAGCCACCCTAGCGGCCACCTCGGGCGGTCACACGGTACGGCGGTCCCAATGGGTGGTGTGCCGCCGGGCGGTGTCACAACCGGCGTACCGGACCGCGCCGGGGTCGGGCCCCCGTCCCGGACCGCGCCGTGCTCAGCCACCCGTCCCGGACTCCGCCGAGGTCAGAACGCGGTCCCCGTTCGCCGCAGTACGCGCAGTGAACCGGTTGCCGACACCTCCGTGAACGCGCCCGACTCCAGGGCCCGCAGATACACGCGGTACGGGGCCTGGCCGGTGAACTCGTCCTCCGGGTGGGGGAACACGTCGTGGATGACGAGGAGGCCGCCCTCGGCGACATGGGGAGCCCAGCCCTCGTAGTCGGCGCTCGCGTGCTCGTCGGTGTGGCCGCCGTCGATGAAGACCAGGCCGAGCGCCGAGTTCCAGAACGCGGCGATCTGCGGCGAGCGGCCGACCAGGGCGACCACGTGGTCCTCCAGGCCCGCCCGGTGCAGCGTCCGGCGGAACGTGGGCAGCGTGTCCATCAGACCGATCTCGGGGTCGACCGTCTCCGGGTCGTGGTACTCCCAGCCCGGCTGCTGCTCCTCACTGCCCCGGTGGTGGTCGACGGTGAGCGCGGTGACCCCGGCCTGCCGGGCCGCGTCCGCGAACAGGATCGTCGAGCGCCCGCAGTACGTCCCCACCTCCAGCAGCGGCAGTCCCAGTCCGCCCGCCTCCACGGCGGCCGCGTACAGGGCGAGCCCCTCGTCCACGGGCATGAACCCCTTCGCCGCCTCGAACGCGGCCAGGATCTCGGGCTTGGGTGCCGCGGGCATGGAGGTCCTTTCGGTGGCATGAGCCGGTGGTGCGAGTGGTGGTACGAGCGTATGGGCGCCCATGCTGCCGCACCCCCTGTCGGACGGGCGACAGGGGGTGCGGGTGGTGTGTGTCTCAGGACTTCAGGCTTTCAGGCCTTCGGGGCTCAGGTCCCTCAGGCCGGCACTGTCTCGCCCGGCAGGGACAGGTCCACGTCCACCGCCCGCTCGTCGCCCGCGTGGGTCGCCGAGGACGCGTGCGGGCCGTGGCCCGCGGCCTTCGCGGCCAGGACGTAGGCGCCCTCGGCCGGGACGGCGAGGGTGTAGCTGCCGTCCTCACCGGAGAGCGTGGCGCCCGCCTGGCGGCCGCGGCGGTCGATCAGGGTGACCTTGGCGCGGGCGACCGGGGCGCCCCCGGCGTCCAGGACGCGCCCGCGGAAGCCCCGCAGCACCTCCTCGGCGTGCGCGATGCCCGCGTCCTCCTCGCTGCTCGCGCGCAGCTGGGTGTGCTGTTCGGGGCGGCTCTGCTTCGGCAGGAACAGGGCCAGCAGCAGACCGACCGCCACCGCGGCCGTCGCGATCAGGAAGGAGACACGGAACCCGTGCATGGTCGGGATCTCCACGCCGCCCACAGTGTTCGCCGTGTTGGCCAGCACCATGCCGATGACGGCGCTGGAGACGGACGTACCGATGGACCGCATCAGCGTGTTGAGACCGTTGGCCGCGCCCGTCTCCGAGGCCGGGACCGCGCCGACGATCAGCGCGGGGAGGGAGGAGTAGGCGAGGCCTATGCCCGCGCCGAGGATCACCGCGATGACCAGGCTCTGCCAGGCGGCGCTCATCAGGCCGAGGCCGGCGCCGTAGCCGACCGCGATGATCAGCATGCCGAGGATCAGGGTGACCTTGGGGCCGTACTTGGCGGACAGCCGTGCGTAGACGGGCGCCGTGAACATCATCGTCAGACCGAGCGGCGCCACGAGCAGACCCGCGACGACCATCGACTGACCGAGGCCGTAGCCGGTGGCCGTGGGCAGCTGGAGCAGCTGGGGCAGGACGAGCGAGACGACGTAGAAGCTGACGCCGACCATGATCGAGGCGAGGTTGGTGAGCAGCACCTCGCGGCGCGCGGTCGTGCGCAGGTCGACCAGCGGGGCCTTGGTGCGCAGCTCGAGGACGCCCCACAGGACCAGGACGACCACGGACGCGGCGAACAGGCCGAGCGTGGTGCCGGAGGACCAGCCCCAGTCGCTGCCCTTGGTGATCGGCAGGAGCAGCAGGACCAGGCCGGTGGACAGGCCCAGCGCTCCCAGCGCGTCGAAGGAGCCCTCGGCGCGCATCGGGGACTCCGGCACGACGAGCAGGGTGAGGACGATGGAGAGCACGCCGAGTCCGGCGGCGCCGTAGAACAGGGCGTGCCAGTCGGCGTGCTGCGCGATCAGGGCCGCGAGCGGCAGCGCGAGACCGCCGCCGACGCCGATCGAGGAGCTCATCAGGGCCATCGCCGAACCGAGCCGCTCGCGTGGCAGCATGTCGCGCATCAGGCCGATGCCGAGCGGGATCGCGCCCATCGCGAAGCCCTGGAGAGTACGGCCTGCGATCATCGTGAGCAGCTCGCTGGTGAGCGCGCTGATCAGTGCGCCGGCCACCATCACGGCGAGGCTGAGGACGAGCATGCGCCGCTTGCCGTACAGGTCGCCGAGGCGGCCCATGATCGGGGTGGCGACGGCGCCGGACAGCAGCGTCGAGGTCAGCACCCAGGTGGCGTTGCTCGGCGCGGTGCCCAGCAGCTGCGGCAGATCCTTGATGACCGGGACGAGCAGGGTTTGCATCACCGCGACCACGATGCCCGCGAAGGCGAGCACCGGGACCAGGGCCCCGCTCGCTCTGCGGGTGGGCTGGTCGGTCGTCGTGTGCGTCATTGAGTGAGGCCTCCCGTGCGATGAGTGCCGGGTAAACCTCGTATGCACGGGCAACTATTCCGTTGCTTCGGGCTGCTAATGAATTCTTGACCTTCCCATGGGTTTCTGATCTCCCGTCAGGGTCTGGTGTCTTTATGAAACACGTTCTAGTCTTGCGCGCCATGAAGGCCTATGTCGCCGGTGTCGGAATGACCGGGTTCGAGAAGCCCGAGACGCGTGAATGGCAGTACTGGGACATGGTCGGGGAAGCGGGAGGCGCGGCGCTCACGGACGCCGGGATCTCGTACACCGACGTGGAACAGGTTCCAGTCGGCTACTGTTTCCAGCCCTCGACCGCCGGCCAGCGCGCCGCCTATGAACTCGGCCTGACCGGTGTCCCCGTCTACAACGTCAACAACAACTGCGCGACCGGCTCCACCGCCCTGATGCTGGCCCGGCAGCTCGTCGAGGGCGGGACCGCCGACTGCGTCCTCGCCCTGGGCTTCGAGAAGATGAAGAAGGGTGCGCTGGGCGGAGGCGCGGACGGAGGGGACTTCTCCACCTCTCCCGTCGCCCGGCACTACGGCATCATGGCCGCCCGGCACGGGTTCGAGATGACCCCTCCCACCGCGCAGATCTTCGGCGACGCGGCCCGCGAGCACATGGAGCGGTACGGCACGACCGAGGCGCAACTGGCCGCCGTGGCAGCCAAGAACCACCGGCACTCCGCACACAACCCGTACGCCCAGTTCCGGGACGTGTACGAGGTGGACGACATCCTTGCCGCGCGCACGGTCCACCAGCCGCTGACGAAGCTCCAGTGTTCGCCGACCTCGGACGGCGCCGCGGCGGCCGTGGTGGTGTCGGAGCGGTTCGCCGAGCGGCGCGGGCTCACTGGCCTCGTCGAGATCGTCGCGCAGTCGATGACGACCGACACGGAGGAGTCCTTCGCGTCGGGCTCCTGCATCGACGTCGTCGGCCGGCCCATGTCCCGGGAGGCGGCACGCCAGGTGTACGACCGTTCCGGCCTCGGCATCGAGGACGTGGACGTCGTCGAGCTCCACGACTGCTTCTCCGTCAACGAACTGCTGACGTACGAGGCGCTCGGCATGTGCGAACCCGGTGAGTCGGGGCCGCTCGTCGAGTCGGGCGCGACCACGTACGGCGGGCGGTGGGTGGTGAACCCCTCGGGCGGCCTGATCTCCAAGGGCCATCCGCTGGGCGCCACGGGCCTCGCGCAGATCGCCGAGCTGGTGTGGCAGCTGCGGGGCGAGGCGGGGCAGCGGCAGGTGGCGGGGGCCCGGGTGGGTCTGGCGCACAACATCGGGCTGGGCGGAGCGGCGGTCGTGACACTGGTCCGGGCGGTGTAGGCCGGCGGGTGGTCGTGTGGGCGGGCTCGGTGGTGCGGGCCGACGGGCGGATGGGCCGGCGGGCTCGGTGGTGCGGGCCGACGGGCGGATGGGCCGGCGGGCTCGGTGGTGCGGGCCGACGGGCGGATGGGCCGGCGGGCTCGGTGGGTGCAGGCCGTCGGGCGGATGGGTCGGCGGTGTAGGTCGCTGGACCGAGGTGCGGTGGGGCGAAATCCCGATGCAAGGACCGTAACCGGGTTGAGAGCATGACGCCCATGCTCGAAGCCGCCGACACCTCCCCCATACGCCCGCGCACCACACCCCCCACCTGGCTGGTGGTGGCGCTCGCCTGCGCCGGACAGTTCCTGGTCGTGCTGGACGTGTCCGTCGTCAACGTGGCGCTGCCCTCGATGCGTACCGACCTCGGCCTGAGCCCGTCCGGGCTGCAGTGGGTGGTGAACGCGTACGCGATCGCCTTCGCCGGGTTCATGCTGCTGGGCGGCCGGGCCGGAGACCTGTACGGCCGCAAGCGGATGTTCCTGATCGGGCTCGGGCTGTTCACCCTGGCCTCGCTGGGCGGCGGGGTGGCCCAGGAGGGCCGGCAACTGCTGCTCGCGCGGGCCGTGCAGGGGCTCGGGGCAGCGGTGCTGGCGCCCTCGACGCTGACCCTGCTGACGGCGGCGGTGCCGGAGGGGGCGGCGCGGGCGCGAGCCATCGCCACCTGGACCGCCGTGGGCGCGGGCGGTGGCGCCGCGGGCGGGCTGGTCGGCGGGGTGCTGGTGGACGTGCTGTCGTGGCGGTGGGTGCTGCTCATCAACGTGCCGGTGGGCGCCGTGGTGCTGGCCGGCTCCCTGGTGTGGCTGGTGGAGAGCCGGGCGGGGGACCGGCGGCGGCTGGATCTGCCGGGCGCGCTCCTGGTGACGGGCGGGCTCGCGACACTGGCTTACGGGATCGTGCAGACCGAGGCCGAGGGGTGGGCGGCCACGGCCACGCTGGCGCCGCTGACCGCCGGGCTCGCGCTCATCGGGCTGTTCCTCGTCGTGGAGGCGCGCACGGCGGCCCCGCTGATGCCGCTCGGGCTGTTGCGGCTGCGCTCGGTGGCGTCGGCCAACGTGGCCATGTTCGTGTGCGGTTCGGCGATGTTCTGCATGTGGTACTTCATGACCCTGTACGCGCAGAACGTGCTCGGCTACTCGCCGCTGGACGCCGGACTGGCGCTGGTGCCCAGCTCCCTGGCCGTGATCGTGGGCTCGAAGGCGGCCCCGCGCCTGATGCCCGTGGCCGGGGCGCGCGGCCTGGCGGCCCTCGGCACGCTGGTGGCGGCCGCCGGGTTCGGGTGGCAGTCGACGATGAGCGCGCACGGCGGCTATCTGACGGCGATCATGTTCCCGGGCATCCTGATGATGCTGGGCGCGGGGCTGGCCGCGACCCCGCTGGCCTCGCTGGCCACGTCGGGCGCGGCGCCGGGGGACGCCGGTGTGGTGTCCGGGCTGGTCAACACCTCTCGCACGATGGGCGGTTCGCTGGGGCTCGCGGTGATGTCGACGATCGCGGCGGCCCGGACCGGAAGCGGCGGCGGGGCCGAGGCGCTCACGGACGGCTATGCGCTGGCCTTCCGCACGGGTACGGCGGTGCTGCTCGGCGGGGCGGTGCTGATGCTGGTGTGGCTGCCGCGAAGGATCCGGGCGGCCTCCGCGACGTCGGCGGCTTCCGCGCCCTCTGCGACTTCTGCGAATTGAGGCGAGGGGGAGGCAACGATGCGGGTGGTCCGTGGACTCCTTTGTACATCTAGGAGGTGCCCATGGGGGATCGGAAGAAAGCTCGGGACGAGGAGTTCCAGAGCTTCGTCGTCGGCCGCTGGCCGCGGCTGATGCGTACGGCATTTCTCCTCACGGGGGAGCAGCACGCCGCTGAGGACCTGGTCCAGTCGACGCTCGAACAGGTCTATGTCGCCTGGCGCAAGGTCGGCTCGGCGGACGACCCGGAGGCCTATGTACGGCGCGTGATGATCAACGCGCACGCGCGCAGGCACCGCAGAAGGCTGAAGGAGTTCCTGGCGCCGAAGGACGACTCGGGCCTGGCGCACGAGGTGGCCGACACCGGCGACCGCATCTCCCAGGCCGACGACCGCAGCGCCTTGCTGAAGGCGCTCGGCCAACTGCCCCCGCGGCAGCGGGAGGCGGTGGTCCTGCGGTACTGGGAGGACCTGACGGAGACACAGGCGGCCGAGGCGATGGGCTGCTCGGTCGGCACGGTCAAGAGCAACGCGGCCAAGGGGATCGCGAAACTCCGGGCCATACCGGGGCTGGCCGAGATGGTGACCCACGGGGGGCAGAACCGATGAGCGCGGACCGGGAGAGGAACAACGACATGACGCAGACGGACATCGCCCTCCTCCTCGCGGACGCCGCGGACGAGGTCGAGATCGGTATAGCCCCGGTACAGGCAGTGCTGCGCGGCGGACGACGCCGCAGGGCGCGTCGCTGGGCGGTCGCGGCGACGACGGCACTGGTGCTGGCGGGCTCCACGGGGGCGACACTGGCGCTGACCGGGATGCCGGGCGGGCATGGGGACAGGGGGGCGCCGGTGGCCACGCGGCCGGCTTCGCCGGAGGCGCGGCACGTGTACCAGCCGCAGCGGACCGAGCTGTCGAGGGGGACCGACCACGGCAAGGAGTGGATGGTGTCCATCGACGTCTGGGGAGCCCCGCGCGACAAGGCGGAGGCGGCCGGGCAGTTGGAGGCGATGAAGGAGTACGGCCTCGGGCTGGGCGCCCGCCCGAACCTCTCCGGGCTCGTCGGCAAGACGTCGTACTACGTGAACCTGTACTACGGCAATGACCACCCCAGGACAATGATCTTCGACTCGGTCGACAAGTGGGACCACATGGCGGGCACGGACCTCGTCTCGGGTGCGGTTCCCCTGGCGGAGGAGGACGTCGTCGGCCCCAGCCGCCTCGTGGTCGGCAGGATCGCCAAGTCCGCCCGGCAGGTGACCTGCACCTGGATGAACGGCACGACCACCGTCGCCCGTCCGTCCTCCGCCTACACCGCCGCCGGCAACGAATCGGTGATCCGGTCGGCCGCCGGGACTCCGGTGAACTGGTTCGTGTGCGTGGGACCGGACGGGACGGGCTACAAGGACGTGCGGGTGACGAAGTAGGGCCACCGGGAGGTCACAGCCACCCCTGCTGCCGGGCCTCCCGTACCGCCTCCGCCCGGTTGCGGGTGCCCGTCTTGCCGATGGCGGAGGACAGGTAGTTGCGGACCGTCGACTCGGACAGATGCAGCTTGCCGGCGATGTCGGCGACCGTCGCACCGTCCACCGACGCCTTCAGCACATCGCACTCGCGGGCGGTGAGCGGACTCGGCCCGGCACTGAGCGCGGCCGCGGCCAGCGCCGGATCGACCACCGTCTCCCCGGTGAGCACGCGCCGGATCGCCTCGGCCAGTTCCTCCACCGGCCCGTCCTTCACCAGGAAACCGGCGGCCCCGGCCTCCATGGCCCGGCGCAGATAGCCGGGCCGGCCGAAGGTGGTCAGGATCAGGACCCGGCAGGCGGGGGCCTGCTCGCGCAGCTTCTCCGCCGCGTCCAGCCCGCTCATGCCCGGCAGTTCGATGTCCAGCAGGGCCACGTCCGGCCGGTGCAGCAGCGCGGCGTCCACGATCGCGTCGCCGGTCGCGACCTGGGCGACCACCTCGATGTCGTCCTCCATGCCGAGCAGGAGGGCCAGGGCGCCGCGCATCATGCCCTGGTCCTCGGCGAGCAGGACCCGGATGTTGTTCACGACCCAAGCGTAGCCAAGCGTGGCCCATTAAAGACTCGTCATTGTTCGGGCCCACGGGGGTTGACGCCCTCTTGTTGACGCGCAAACAATCGCCTCTGCATTTCCGTTAATTGTTCGGTATTCCGACACAGAAAAGGTTCGGTATTTCGATCGAACAGCGTCCGGTATATCGACCGCGCCGGATCGACCGTGCCCGCAGCGCCCCACGAGGAACCGAAGAGGTGCACCGTGTTCTCAAGACTCCCGCGCTCACGTCCCCGGCGGCCGAGAAGGGCCGTCCTGTCCGTCCTCGCGGCGTTCGCCACCGTCGCCGCGCTGCTGCTCGGCGTCGGGGCCCCGCAGGCGTCCGCCGCGAGCTCGCTGCCCTGTGACATCTACGCCGCCGCGGGCACCCCCTGCGTCGCCGCGCACAGCCTCGTCCGGGCGCTCTACTCGTCCTACGGCGGCTCGCTCTACCAGGTGCAGCGCGCCTCGGACGGCGCCACCGCCGGCATCGGGCTGCAGGCGACGGGCGGGTACGCCGACAGTGCCGCACAGGACTCCTTCTGCTCCGGTACGACCTGCATCATCACCAAGATCTACGACCAGTCGTCGCGCCACAACGACCTCACGATCGAGGGTGCGGGCGGGGCAGGCGCGGCCGATGTCGGGGCGCCCGCGGACGGGCTGCCGGTGACCGTCGGCGGCCACCAGGTCTACGGCCTGGAGATCTCGGCCGGCATGGGCTACCGGGACAACTCCACCTCCGGCGTGGCCGTGAACGGGCAGGCCGAGGGGATGTACATGGTGACCTCCGGCACGCATGTCAACGGCGCCTGCTGCTTCGACTACGGCAACGCCGAGACGAACAACAAGGACACCGGCAACGGCCACATGGACGCCATCAACTTCGGCACCGAGTGCTGGTTCTCGCCCTGCTACGGCCAGGGGCCGTGGGTGCAGGCCGACCTGGAGAACGGTCTGTTCCAGTCGGACGCCGGGTACAGCAGGAACTCGTCCAACACCGGAACCGGGCCGCTGCCGTTCGTCACCGCGCTGCTGAAGAACAACGGGCAGAACCATTTCGCGCTGAAATACGGCAATGCCCAATCCGGTGGACTCACCACCACATATTCCGGAGGAGAGCCGACCGCCGGCGGCTACTCGCCGATGCACCAGGAGGGCGCGATCGTGCTCGGCACCGGCGGTGACAACAGCAACGGCTCCATAGGGTCCTTCTTCGAGGGCGTCATGACCTCCGGCATCCCGACGGACGCCGCCGACGACGCCGTGCAGGCCAACATCGTCTCGGTCGGCTACGGCGGCCCGACCGGCAGCACCGGCTCCCTCACGGCCGGCTCGGAGATCTCGCTGCGCGCGACGACCTCCTGCTGCACCACCGACTACGTCCGCCACCAGAACGACACGGCCGTCATCTCCGCGGTGACGTCGAGCAGTTCGGCCCTCGACAAGAACGACGCCACCTGGATCGTCCGCAAGGGCCTCGCCGACAGCTCCTGCGTCTCCTTCGAGTCCCGCAACTACCCCGGTGACTTCCTGCGCCACTACAACTACCGGCTCTACCGGCAACCCATGGACGGGAGCGCCCAGTTCAGGGCGGATGCCACGTTCTGCCCGCAGACCGGGAGGAGCGGCACGGGCACCTCGTTCGCGTCGTACACCTACCCGACCAGATATCTGCGCCACTACGACTACAACGTCTACACAGCGAGCAACGGCGGCTCGAACACCTGGGACAGCGCCACCTCGTGGAGCGACGACGTGAGCTGGGTGGTCAGCTCGCCCTGGGCGCCGTAGCCGCCCCGGCCGCCGACAGCTCCGCCGATTCCGTGGGGAGTTCGGCGGTGACCGTGAAGCCGCCGCGCGGCGACGGGCCGGCCCGCAGGGAGCCGCCCGCCGTCGCGAGGCGCTCGGTCAGCCCCTTGAGACCGGTGCCGCCGATGCCCTCCCGGGGTTCGGCGGCGGCGCGGGTGCCGTTGTCCGTGACCGTCAGCCGTGCCCGCTCCGCGGTGCTCTCGACGGTGATCTCGCAGCGGCGGGCGTCGCTGTGCCGGACGACGTTGGTGACCGCCTCGCGCACCACCCAGCCCAGCAGGGCCTCCGTCTGCGGGGTCAACGGGGTGCCGGACTGCCTGACCACCGGCTCCACACTGGCCGCGGACAGGGCCGAGCGGGCGCGGGTCAGCTCCGTGGCGAGGCTGCCCTCCCGGTAGCCGGTCACCGCCTCGCGGATCTCGGTCAGCGCCTGCCTGCCGACCGATTCGATGTCGTTGATCTGCGACAGCGCCGCGTCCATGTCGCGCGGGGCGAGGCGCCGGGCCGCCTCCGACTTCACCACGATCACCGACAGGGTGTGGCCGAGCAGGTCGTGCAGATCGCGGGAGAAGCGCATGCGCTCCTTCTCCACAGCGCGGCGGGCCAGTTCCTCACGGGCGGCGCGCAGCTCCCGTACGGCTTCGCTCAGGCCCAGGATCGCGGCGGTCACCATGCTCGACAGGAAGGTGCCGTAGGCGATGTTCACCGCGTCCCACCCGTCGCGGAAGCCGGAGACGGTACCGGCGAACGCGGCCAGCAGGATGCCCGTCCGGCCCAGCCACGGCCCGCGCAGGGTGGCGCCCGTCGCGAGGCCCAGCAGGGGGAAGAACAGCAGCCAGCTGCCGCCGTACCCGAGGGCCAGGCCTGTGGTCAGCAGGCCCATCAGCACAAGCGCCACCCGGGTGGACGTCGCTTCGCGCTTGTCCCGGTCGAAGGCGCGGAACGTCACGTAGATGTACAGCGAGTTGAAGGCGAGCAGACCCAGGCCGCCGATCCACGGGTCGGGGGTCTTGCCCTGGAAGAGATTGGAGAAGGAGCCCAGTCCCATGAGCAGCCACGGCAGCAGGGCGAAACCGGTGGGCGGTGGGCCCGGGTGCTCAGGCGTCTCCCCGTTCTTCCGGGCGGCCTTCTGCGCGGCCCGGAAGCGCTCCATGTCCGCCTTCCAGGCCGTCCGTGCGGCCTGCCAGGCGGCCACCTGGCACCGAATCCCGTGCCACCACGACTTGTCCTTGTTCACCCGAGATCCCCCGATCAGCTGGTCCCCGCACTACGGCGGTACGACAGCACAGCGTACGAACAGAACACCAACAGCCAGGACGTCAGTACGAGGATGGCCCCGAGTGCCCGGTGCGGTGCCGGGCGCGCGATGCCGGGGTCGATGCCGTCGACGGCGCGGTGCGGGCCGTAGGTCTTGACGGCTCCCGTGAAGGACAAGGCGGCCGATGCCTGTGTCATGTCTAGAAGCTATGAATCACGGCCCCCTGTCCGGCAGATGCGCATGTACGGACTCGGGCAGTACAAATGTCACGGCCGACCTGAACTGACACAGCGTCAGGAGCCTTCACAAGTAAGGGACGCTGGGCTATACAAGGGGCGCCGGACTGGAACGCGTTCTAGATCGGCCCGTGACGACCTCGGTGCGGCCGACGGTGCGGACGGTCGCACCGAGGTCTTGAAGCCGCCGTCCGAAGCAAGCCGCCGTCCGCAAGCCGTGAGTGTCAGGAGCCGTATGCCCATCGACGCAGCGAAGGCCCTCGCCGCCGAGCCCCGTTCCGGTGAGATCACCTGGGACCGCAAGGACGTCCTGCTCTACCACCTGGGCCTGGGCGCCGGAGTCCCCGCCACCGACCCCGACGAACTGCGCTACACCCTGGAGTCCCGGCTGCACGTCCTGCCGAGCTTCGCCACCGTCGCGGGCAACGGGTCGCCCGGGGTGATCAGCGGCCTGTCCATGCCCGGCGTCGACGTCGACCTCGCCCGCGTGCTGCACGGCGGGCAGTCGCTGACCCTGCACCGCCCCATCCCCGTCGAGGGCACCGCGACCGCCACCGGCCGCATCGCCGCCGTCTACGACAAGGGCAAGGCGGCCGTCCTCGTGATGCGCACCGAGGTCGCCGACGCCGACGGTCCGCTGTGGACCAACGACGCGCAGATCTTCGTACGCGGGGAGGGCGGCTGGGGTGGCGACCGCGGCCCCTCCACCCGTCTCGAACCGTCCGCAGGCGAGCCCGACCGGACCGTCGAGAAGACCGTCCGCGAGGAGCAGGCCCTGCTCTACCGCCTCTGCGGCGACTGGAACCCGCTGCACGCCGACCCCGAGTTCGCCAAGGTCGCCGGGTTCGACCGGCCCATCCTGCACGGGCTGTGCACCTACGGCATGACGCTCAAGGCGGTCGTCGACACACTGCTGGGCGGCGATGTGACCCGGGTCCGCTCCTACACCACGCGCTTCGCGGGGGTGGTGTATCCGGGCGAGACCCTGCGCATCCGCATGTGGCGGCAGGAAGGCGCCGTGCGGGTCGCCGTCAGCGCGGTCGAGAGGGGCGACGCGCCCGTCCTCGCCGACACCGTCGTCGAACACTCCTGAGCCACCCGAGCCACCGAAGCCTTCGAGGGGAGCCGCACCATGCGCGCAGCCGTACTGCACGAGATCGGCCAGGACAAGCTGGAGGTCCTCGACGACGTCGAGGCGGTGGGCTTCGGCCCCGGCAGGGTGCGGGTGCGGGTGCGTGCCACGGGGCTGTGCCACTCGGACCTGTCCGCGATGAACGGGGTGCTTCCGCAGCCGGCGCCCTTCGTCCCCGGGCACGAGGGCGCGGGCGAGATCCTCGAGGTCGGCGAGAACGTCACCCATCTCAAGCCCGGTGACCGGGTCGTCATCTGCTGGCTGCCGGCCTGCCGCGCCTGCCCCGCCTGCAAGCGCGGCCAGACCGAGCTGTGCCTGGCCGGCTTCATGAACGCGGGCACCCCCAACTTCAAGCGCCCCGGCGGGGACGTCTTCGGCTTCGCGGGCACCGGCACCTTCGCCGAGGAGGTCGTCGTCGACGCGGGCTGCGCCGTGCCGATCCCGGACGACGTGCCCTTCGACATCGCCGCCCTCATCGGCTGCGGAGTGACGACGGGACTCGGCGCCGCCCTCAACACTGCCGATGTCGAGGCCGGTTCGTCGGTCGCCGTCATCGGCTGCGGGGGTGTGGGCATCTCGGCGATCCAGGGGGCACGGCTCGAGGGCGCCGCCGAGATCGTCGCCGTCGACCCGGTCGCCTCCCGCCGCGAGTCGGCGCTCAGGTTCGGCGCCACGAAGGCCGTGTCACCGGACGAACTGGCCGACGCCAAGCAGCAGGTCACCGGTGGCGAGGGCTTCGACTACGTCTTCGAGGTCGTCGGCAAGTCCGCCACCGCGCGCACGGCGTACGAGAACACCCGGCGCGGCGGCACCCTGGTCGTGGTCGGCGCGGGCGCCATGGACGACTTCCTCCAGCTCAACATGTTCGAGCTGTTCTTCGACGAGAAGCGGATCCTGCCCTCGATGTACGGCGGCGGCGACGTCCTGCGCTCCTACGAGCGCACCATCGCCCTGTGGCGGGCCGGCCGCGTCGACCTCGAGGGCCTGATCACCCACCGGGTGCCGCTGGCCGAGATCAACGAGGCGCTGGACCAGATGCGTACCGGGACGGCCCTGCGTACGTGCATAGAGATCTGAGGACTCCACAGATGTCACTGCCACTTGAGGGGCTGTCCGCCGTCGTCACGGGCGCCGGGCGCGGCCTCGGCCGGGCCGAGGCCCTCGAACTCGCCCGGCTCGGCGCGGCCGTCGTCGTCAACGACTACGGGCAGCCCGGCCGGGACGGCTCCGGTGAGGCATCGGCCGCACCCGCCGAGCAGGTCGCCGAGGAGATACGCGGGCACGGCGGCCGGGCGGTTGCGCACACCGGGGACGTCGCCGACTTCCCGCAGGCGCGCGAACTCGTCGGGCTGGCCGTCTCCGAGTTCGGGAAGCTGGACATCCTGGTCAACAACGCGGGCATCCTGCGCGACCGCATGGTCTTCTCCATGTCCGAGGACGAGTGGGACTCGGTGATCCGGGTCCACCTCAAGGGACACTTCAACACCACGCACTTCGCGGGCGCACACTGGCGGGAGCGGTCCAAGGCGGCCGGGGGAGCGGTCTACGGGCGGATCGTGAACACCTCGTCGGAGGCGTTCCTCGCGGGTTCGGCGGGCCAGCCCAACTACGCGGCCGCGAAGGGCGGGATCGTCGGGCTGACCACCTCCACCGCGCTCGCCCTCGCCAAGTACGGGGTGACGGCCAACGCGATCTGCCCGCGCGCCCGGACCCGGATGACCGAGGACGTCTTCGCCGGGTTCAGGGCGCCCGGCGAGGGCCTCGACCCGCTCGCCCCCGAGCATGTCGCCCCGCTCGTCGGCTATTTGGCCTCGCCCGCCGCCGAACGGGTCAACGGACAACTGCTCGTCGTGCACGGCGGCATGGTCGCCGTCGTCGAACGGCCCCGGGTCCAGGCGCAGTTCGACAGCAAGCAGGACACCTTCACCTTCGACGAACTCGACGCGCTGCTCACCCCGCACTACGCGGACCGGCCGCCGGGGGAGACGTTCGCGGCGGCGGAGGTGCTCGGACTCAAACGCCGGTGACACACGAAAGGGGGCCCATCAGCCTGGCTGATGGGCCCCCACATGCGAACCGTCAGGCCGCCGACTCGGCCGGCTCCGGCTTGCGGTGCCGGCCGTGCGGTGCCGTTTCGCTGTCCTGCGCCGAGACCGGGCCGCGGTGCTTACCGTGACCGATGGTCTCCTGAAGGTCGGCGGACAGCTGGTCGGTCGTACTCGCGTCACTCATCGGAAGAATTCACCCCGTCAACATCATCTTTCGTACAGCCGGGCGAGTGTAACCGGCACACCACGGGGCGAATCCAGGCGGCCACGCCAACTGCCACTACTTCGTTACAAGGCGTCCCAGCGGCGCTTGTTGAAGCGGCACCGGGCGTGGCACAACAGGCACCGGAGGGTCCGGTTCCGCCGACTCCCGGGGCGCGTCCCGCCCCACGACAGCCGCGCCGCTGCGGACCGGATCCTCCGGGCCCGCGCCCCCCGGTCCCCCCGTGTTTCCCCTGTCCCCCGTACCCCCCGTTCTCGCGGGCGCCGCCGACTCCGCCACACCGCACGGGGTCTCCTCCGTGGCGTACGGCAGTCGCAGCACCCCGCCCTCGGTCCACAGCCCGGCCCCGGCCAGCCATCCCGCGGGCGCCGGGAGGTGGTGCACCCGCCGCTCCGCGGGCCGCCACACCCCGACCCAGCTGCCGAGCGGCCCCTCGATGCGCAGCGCCACCGCGCAGTGCTCCGGCGCCAGCACCTGCCCCGGCTGGATCGCGAACGGTGTCACCACGCACTCGGCCATCCGCAGGCACTCCGGGAAGCGCACCGGCAGCGTGCTGCCCAGGACGCCCCAGCCCAACCGTTCCTGCCCGGGGGAGGGAGCGTCCGAGCCGATCAGGATCAGCCCGCTGTCCGGATCGGCGAGCAGCAGCCGGTCGTCGCTGCCGGCCGCGATCTGCAGCAGCGGTGACACCTCGCCGCCCCGCTCCAGGTCCACCACGACCGCCTTGGTGATCCCGCCGATCTCCCGGTCCAGGGCGAGCATCCGTCCCGCGCGGTCCAGCCAGACCCCGCCCGAGCAGTGCCCCGGGATCTCGGCGACGTGCTCGGGTCCGAAGGAGCCGCCCGCCACCAGCCACACCGCCGTGGAGCGGGGGCCGACCTCGAGGGCGTACGCCCGCATGCCGCTCGGCGCCGGCGGCAGCAGCCGCAGTCCCGTGCCGGGGTCCGGGCACTCCACCGTGCCCAGCGGCAGCTCACCGGTGCCGGGGCCGGTCGGGTACAGCAGCGAGAAGGCGTGCCGCCGCTCCACCAGCCGGTGGATCAGGACCCGCCCGTCGCCCATCGGCTGCACCTCGGTGCCGGGCTCCTCGGGCTGGTTGCCGGGCAGCGGCACGGCGTACGGCTCGGGGCCGTCCAGCGTCCAGCGCTCCGGGAACCAGGAGCCGCCGTCCAGCGCGAGGCGGGCGGCGTAGGCCCCGTCCGCCGTGATGCTGCAGCCCGCCGCCGGCACGTCGTCGCACTCGCCGGCGGCCGTGGTTTCGATCGCACAGGCCGTCATCGTTCGGTCACCTCCGGCGACGAAGCTAGTTTTCGTACGCACAGACGTGGAACCGGCAGGCAAGCGCTTCACACATAAGGGTGGCCGGGCAGCGGTTCGCCTGAGGAAACGGGGGCGGATGTGCTGCACGGGGCCCATCGGACACGGACCGGTACATCCCCGCAGAACAGGCAGGTAGCCTTTTCCCCGTGCCCCGTCTGTCTGAAGTCATCGCCGCGCTGGAGAACCTGTGGCCCGCCGAGCGGGCCGAGTCCTGGGACGCGGTCGGCACCGTCGTGGGCGACCCCGACCAGGAGGTCTCCCGGGTCCTGTTCGCCGTGGACCCCGTGCAGGACATCGTCGACGAAGCGGTGAAGCTGGGTGCCGACCTGCTGGTCACCCACCACCCGCTCTATCTGCGCGGTACGACGACGGTCGCGGCCTCCACCTTCAAGGGCCGGGTCGTGCACACGCTGATCAAGAACGACATCGCGCTGCACGTCGCCCACACCAACGCCGACACCGCCGACCCCGGCGTCAGCGACGCGCTGGCCGGCGCCCTGGACCTCAGGGTCGTACGGCCCCTCGTGCCGGACCCCACCGACCCGGAGGGCCGCCGCGGCCTCGGCCGGGTCTGCGAACTGGACCATCCCGTCACGGTCCGCGAGTTCGCCGCCCGCACCGCCGAGCGGCTGCCCGCCACCGCGCAGGGCATCCGGGTGGCCGGCGACCCCGAGACGGTCATCCGCACCGTCGCGGTCAGCGGCGGCTCCGGCGACAGCCTCTTCGACCAGGTCCGGGCGGCCGGCGTCGACGCCTTCCTCACCGCCGACCTGCGCCACCACCCGGCCTCGGAGTTCACGGCGGCCGTCTCCCCCGGTCCGCTCGCGCTGCTCGACGCGGCGCACTGGGCCACCGAATGGCCCTGGTGCGAGCTGGCCGCAGCCCAGCTCGACGAGATTTCCGACCGCCACGGCTGGGACCTGCGGGTCCACGTCTCCAAGACGGTCACCGACCCCTGGACCGCCCACGCGGCGTCCGCCCGCCCGTCGCCCACCACCACCCTTCCCACGAGCGCTTCGCGCGCCCCTTCGTCTTCTAGCTCAACGGGAGCCCCCAACTGAACGCCGCGCCCGCCGACCAGATCCGACTCCTCGACGTCCAGGCACTCGACGTCCGCCTGCAGCAGCTGGCGCACAAGCGGAAGTCGCTGCCCGAGCACGCCGAGATCGAGTCGCTGACCAAGGACCTCACCCAGCTGCGCGACCTGCTCGTGGCCGCGCAGACCGAGGAGAGCGACACCGCCCGCGAGCAGACCAAGGCCGAGCAGGACGTGGACCAGGTGCGCCAGCGCGCCGCCCGCGACCAGCAGCGCCTCGACTCCGGCGCGATCACCTCCCCCAAGGACCTGGAGAACCTCCAGCGGGAGATCGTCTCCCTCGCCAAGCGGCAGGGCGACCTGGAGGACGTCGTCCTGGAGGTCATGGAACGCCGCGAGTCCGCTCAGGAGCGCGTCGGCGAACTGACCGAGCGGGTGGCCTCCGTCCAGGCGAAGATCGACGACGCGACCGGCCGCCGGGACGCCGCCTTCGAGGAGATCGACGGCGAGGCTGCCTCGGTGACCAAGGAGCGCGAGGTCATCGCGGGCGCCGTCCCCGCGGACCTGCTCAAGCTCTACGACAAGCTGCGCGAGCAGCAGGGCGGCATCGGCGCGGCCAAGCTGTACCAGCGGACCTGCCAGGGCTGCCGCCAGGAGCTCGCGATCACCGAGCTCGCCGAGGTCCGCAAGGCCGCGCCCGACACGGTCGTCCGCTGCGAGAACTGCCGTCGCATCCTGGTGCGCACGGCCGAGTCGGGGCTGTAAGGGGCGGACGGCGTGCGGGAGTTCATCGTCGAGGCCGACGGCGGTTCGCGGGGCAACCCGGGGCCGGCCGGGTACGGGGCCGTGGTGATCGACGCGGCGACGGGCGAGACTCTCGCCGAGGCGGCCGAGCACATCGGGGTCGCCACCAACAACGTCGCGGAGTATCGGGGGCTGTTGGCCGGCCTGCGCGCCGCGCGGGAACTGGACCCGTCGGCCCAGGTCCACGTCCGCATGGACTCCAAGCTCGTCGTCGAGCAGATGTCGGGCCGCTGGAAGATCAAGCACCCGGATCTGAAGCCCCTCGCGATGGAGGCGAGCCGCGTCCTTCCGCCGGACCGGGTGACGTACGAGTGGATCCCGCGCGAGCGCAACAAGCACGCGGACCGACTGGCCAACGAGGCGATGGACGCCGGGAGCCGGGGCGAACAGTGGACCGCGTCGGCCTCGACCGCAGCCCTGAAGAGACCTGCCGAACCGGAGCCTTCCGGCCCGCCCGGCGACGCGACGGCGGGCGCGGCCCGCGCCCGGGCGGCGCTGGCCGCGGGCCGGGGCGCATCGGCCGACCAGGGGGAGCCGCCGCACGAGGGCGTGAAGGCCGACGCCGACCTGCACGCCGCCCGCGCGGTGGCCTCCGGCACGGCCTCGCCGTCCGGCTCCCCGGCCGCGACCGCCGCCCCCGCCGCCCCCGCCACCTCCAGCCCCGGCTGGAGCTCCGCCCCCGATCTCGGTGCGCCCGCCACCTTTGTGCTGTTGCGGCACGGTGAGACCCCGCTGACTCCGCAGAAGCGTTTCTCGGGAAGCGGCGGTACCGATCCGTCCCTCTCCGACGTCGGCCGTGAGCAGGCCGAGCGGGTCGGCGCGGCGCTGGCGAGGCGGGGCACGATCCAGGCGATCGTCGCGTCTCCGCTGGCCCGGACCCGCGAGACCGCCGGCATCGTCGCCGCCCGCCTCGGGCTCGACGTCGCGATCGACGACGGGCTGCGGGAGACGGACTTCGGCGCCTGGGAGGGGCTCACCTTCGGCGAGGTGCGCGAGCGCCACCCCGACGACCTCAATGCCTGGCTGGCCGATCCGGAGGCCCGGCCCACCGGCGACGGCGAGAGCTTCGCGGCGACCGCCACCCGGATCGCCGCCACCCGCGACAAGCTGGTCGCGGCGTACGCGGGCCGCACGGTCCTGCTCGTCACGCACGTCACCCCGATCAAGACCTTCGTCCGCCTCGCCCTCGGCGCCCCGCCCGAGTCCCTGTTCCGCATGGAGCTGTCGGCGGCGTCACTGTCGGCGGTGGCGTACTACGCGGACGGCAACGCGAGCGTACGGCTGTTCAACGACACCTCTCATCTCCGCTGAGCCGCGCGGGCGGCGCGCTCGCGCAGGATCTCCGCCGTCCGCGCATCCGCCGGGAACGGCTCCAGATGCAGTTCGCATGGGGGTCCCCGCTGCTCGAACGAAGTTGAGCCTGGGGGAGTGACATCGACGCCGTGGCGAACGAGGTCAGCGTGGTCAGCAGCCGCAACTCGCCCTCCGCGCAGCGCAGTCGGAGCGGGACGGCGCACTCGAGGTAGTCGTCGTCGGGGGTGTACGGCGGTACGTACGCGTCGAGTTCCGCCGTCAGCTCGTCGAGCTCCGGGTCGGGCTGCGCAGCGCCCGCGCCCGCAGGTTCTCCACGACGTGCCGCCCCCACGCCCCCGCCGACAGCCCGCACCGGCCCTCGCTGAGATCACCACCGACGCCCTCGCGCCGACCGGGTCTTCGGCTTCGACGAGGTGCACGAGGCGTACCGCGACCACGCGAGCGGCGCGGCTTCGGCAAGGTCGTCATCCGGATCGCCCGAGCCCCGCGGCCTGCCGCGCCAGCGCCTCGACCCGCCCCCAGTCCCGGGCGCCGACGGCGTCCGCGGGGATCATCCAGGTCCCGCCCACACAGCCGACGTTGGGGAGGGACAGATACTCCGGGGCGTTGACCGGGCCGATGCCTCCGGTGGGGCAGAAACGGGCCTGCGGCAGCGGACCGGCCAGCGACCTCAGATAGGCCGTGCCGCCGGCCGCCTGCGCCGGGAAGAACTTCATCTCCCGCACCCCGCGCTCCAGCAGTGCCACCACCTCCGTCGTGGTCGACACCCCCGGCAGGAACGGCACCCCGGAGGCCCGCATGGCGTCCAGCAGCGCGTCCGTCCAGCCCGGGCTGACCAGGAACCGCGCCCCCGCGGCCATGCACTCGGTCACCTGGGCCGGTGCGATGACCGTGCCCGCACCCACCACCGCGTCCGGCACCTCGGCCGCGATCGCCCTGATGGCGTCGAGCGCGGCCGGGGTCCGCAGCGTCACCTCGATCGCGGGCAGCCCGCCCGAGACCAGCGCCCGCGCGAGCGGCACGGCGTCGGCGGCGTCCTCGACGACCACGACCGGGACGACGGGCGCGAGATCCAGCAGAGACGGTGAGGGCGGCATGGCGCTCATCCTGCCCACGGCCCACAGCATGCGCAAAGGTCGTTGCGCATGCTGCAACGCCCTGCCGGGGAGGGCGGCTCGGGTCAGTGAATCTCCGCCACCAGCACGTCCAGCGACCAGGCCTGCCCGGCCTTCGCGGGCGCCTCCGCCTCCACGACGTACCCGAGATCGCGCAACGCCTCGATCAGCCGGGCCGGGCTCTCGGGCGCGGAGCCCGACGACAGCAGGCTCCGCACGATCCGCCCCTTCGTCGCCTTGTTGAAGTGGCTGACGACCTTCCGGGTCGGGGCGTGCAGCACCCGCACGGTCGCGGTCCGCCCGGCGACCTCGCCCTTCGGCTTCCAGGCGGCCGTGTACGCGGAGGAGCGCAGGTCGAGGACGAGGCCGCTGCCGGCCACCTCGGGGAGCACCGGCGCCATGGCGGTGCGCCAGTGCGTGCCCAGGGCCCCGAGGCCCGGCAGCTTCACGCCCATCGAGCAGCGGTAGGAGGGGATGCGGTCCGTCACCCGTACGGCGCCCCAGAGGCCGGAGAAGACCAGCAGCGAGCGCGCGGCGCGCCGCTTGGCGGCCGTGTCGAGGGAGGCCAGGCCGAGGGCGTCGTACAGGACACCCGTGTAGATCTCCCCGGCCGGGCGGGCCCCGGCCGTCCGCAGCTCCGTGTTCTTCGCGATCTCGCCCCGCAGCCCCTCGCTCAGCCCGAGCACCTCGCGCGCCTTGTCCTGGTCACCGGCGCACAGCTCGCCGAGCTCGCCGAGCACGGCTGCACGGGCGCTGTTGAGCCCCGGCAGGGACAGCGACTCCAGCTTCAGGGGGGCGCCACGGCCCGAGGACGCCTTGCCTTCGGAGGGAGGCAGCAGGACGAGCACACGTACTCCTTCGATAGAGCTGTTCCGCGCCAGCGTACGGCGTGCCACCCGCCCGCCCCCGCCCTACGCTCGACTCATGCCCCGCCGCCACATCAGCGTGACCGGCACCCCCGAAGCCCCTCTCCGGGCCGCCTTCACCGCGCTCCGTGCCGCACTGGGAGTTCCCCGGAACTTCCCGGCCGAGGTGCTAGCCGAGGCCGAGCGGGCCGCGAAGGCCCCCGCCCCGTCGTCGTACGACGCCACCGACATCCCCTTCTTCACCATCGACCCGCCCGGCTCCACCGACCTCGACCAGGCGATCCATCTGTCCCGGTGGGACGGCGGCCACCGCGTCCGGTACGCCATCGCCGACGTCGCCGCCTTCGTCGTACCCGGCGGAGAGCTCGACGCGGAGACCCACCGGCGCGCCACCACCCTCTACTTCCCGGACGGCAAGGTCCCGCTGCACCCGAGCGTCCTCGGCGACGGCGCCGCGAGCCTGCTCCCGGACCGGGACCGCCCGGCCGTCCTGTGGACCGTCGACCTCGACGCGGACGGCCGTCAGCGGGCCGTCGACGTCCGCCGGGCCCTGGTCCGCAGCCGCGCCAGGTTCGACTACGAGGGCGTGCAGAAGCAGATCGACACCGGGACGGCCGAGGTGCCGGTCGCGCTGCTCAAGGAGATCGGCGAGGCCCGCGAGCGGCTGGAGGCCACGCGCGGCGGCATCTCGCTCCAGGTCCCCGAGCAGGAGATCGTCCGACGCGACCACAGCTACGCCCCGGCCTACCGGGCCCCCCTCCCCGCCGAGGCGTGGAACGCCCAGCTCTCGCTGCTCACCGGCATGGCGGCGGCCGAAGTGATGCTGGCCCACGGGACCGGCGTCCTGCGCACCCTCCCGGCCGCCCCGGACGATGGGGGTCCCCCCGCTCGAGCGAAGCCGAGAGTGGGGGATGTGGCCCGGCTGCGCCGTACCGCGCACGCCCTGCGCATCGACTGGCCGCACCACGTGTCCTACGCGGCGCTGATCCGCTCCCTGGACCCGCACCGCCCCGAGCACGCGGCCTTCCTCCAGGAGTGCACGACCCTGCTGCGCGGCGCGGGCTACACGGTTTTCCGGAACGGCGTCCTGCCCGCCATCACCACACATGCCGCCGTCGCCGCCCCCTACGCCCACTGCACGGCCCCGCTGCGCCGCCTCGCGGACCGCTACGCCACCGAGATCTGCCTCGCGGCCGCCGCCGGACAGACCTCGCCGGACTGGGTGCTCGCCGCGCTCGACGAGCTGCCCCGGTGGATGGCCGAGGGCTCCCGGCGCGCGGCCACCGTGGAGCGGGAGTGCGTCGACATCGTCGAGGCCGCGCTGCTGACGGACCGGGTCGGGGACGTCTTCGACGGGTGCGTGGTCGACGTGGACGAGCACCGGCCCACCGTGGGGACCGTCCAGTTGGCATCGCCCGCCGTCATCGGCCGGATCGAGGGCGCCCGCCTCCCGCTCGGGGAGCGGCTGCGGGTCAGGCTGGTGCGGGCGGATCCGGGAACGGCGAAGGTGCTGTTCGCGCCTGCCTGAGGGCCCGTACGAGACGGTCGGCCTCGTCGGCGTGCAGACGGACCACCGTCAGCTCGCGGCGACGGCCGAGGAGGGTGACATGGGTGAGGGGCCGGTCCAGCTCGACGGTGACGGAGGTCTGGGCGCCGACCGCGATGTTCAGTTCGCGGGTGTCGGTGCCCTCGTGGGTGGAGCGGGTCTCGCGCCGTACGGCCGTGATCCGCTCCAGCGGTATGCGCAGATCGACACGCACCCCGTGGCGGACCCGCAGCGCATCCGCCGTCAGGACGTGCGGACGGACCACGGACGCCGCGTGCAGGGCCACGACCAGCACCACGGTGTAGCCGTCCAGGACCAGCACCACCCGGTGCGCCGTCGGCCAGTCGCGCAGCAGCACGGACATGGTGAACGTCTCGAGCACGCACACGACGGCGAACCCGGCCGTCGTCGCACCCTGCCCCCGCGCGTACCCGAACCCCCGGCCCGCGTCCGTCCCGTGGCTGCGCCGGGCCACCCACAGCCACAGACTCGCGAGCAGCCGCACCTCGTGACGGGCGAGCGCGTACACGGTTCTCATGGCCGTCCACCGGCGAGGATCCGCAGGGCGCGCCGGATCGCCTCCGCCTGGGCGGGGGCCAGGTCGGCGTAGACGGCGCGGAGGACCGCAGCCTCGTGAGAGATCTGTTCCTCGGGCAGCAGATCCCGCGGGATGCAGGCGGCGAGGGAACGGGCCGCCTCCGCCACGCGTGGGTCGTCCGGGTCGGCGTCCGCCAGCCCGTCGAGCAGCGCGTATGCCTCCTGGGCCCGGGCCAGGGCGTCCGGGTCGTCCATGAGACCGCGCAGGGCGGACAGCATCCGTTCCTTCTCCCGCGCGGGTGCCCCGGTGTCGATCAGCGCGAGGATCTCGCGGTCCTTCGCGGCCATGGGGGAGTCGGACGCCGGCGCCATCCCGGCGAGCAGCGCGGCCAGTTCGGGGGAGACGGGATCGTGGGCGGTCGGCTCACCCGCGTCCAGCAGCGCCCGCAACCGGGCCCGGCGCTCCCGGATCTCCTTCTCCTGCCGGGCCAGGTCCTCGTCGAGTTCGGTCAGCACCTCGACGAGGTCCTTGCCGGCGTCCTCCGCGAGCACGTCCCGCACCTCGGCCAGGCCGAGCCCCAGCTCGGTCAGCCGCCGGATCCGGGCGAGTACGACGGCGTGCCGCAGGGTGTAGCTGCGGTAGCCGTTGGCCTGGCGCTCGGGCTCGGGCAGCAGGCTCAGGTGGTGGTAGTGCCGCACGGTGCGCGTGGTGACGCCCACGGCGGCGGCGAGTTCTCCGATCCGCATGGGATCAGTACAGACGTTGACGTCGCGGCAGGGTCAAGCGCGAACGGCCGGTGCGCCGGACCAGCGCTGACGACGTCCACCCGGTCGCCGTACCCGTGGGCGCGGGCCCGCTGCCCGGCATGGAAACCGGCCCCGGATGCGTTGCACCCTGGGGAAGCACGCGGAGCACACAAGGGGGTGTCACATGCCGGAGCAGGCGCGATGGACGAGAGCGAGGTTGGGGCGCTGCGGACCCCGGCTCGACCTCCTGACGGCCCGCTTCGACAAACACGTCTACGCCCCGCACGCCCACGACGAGTTCACCATCGGCGTCTGCGTCGGCGGCTCCGAGGTGATCGACTACCGCGGCGGCCACATCCGCACCGGTCCGGGCTCCATCGTCGTACTGGCCCCCGGCGAGGTGCACACGGGCGGCCCCGCCACACCCACGGACGGCTACGCCTACCGCGCCCTGTACGCCGACCCCGCCCTGCTGGCCGACGGCATCCTGGGCGGCCTTCCGCACTTCCGTGAACCGCTCGTCGACGACCCCGAACTGGCCGCCGCGTTCCGGGTCGCCCACACCGAACTCGCCCGCTGCCCCGACCCCCTGGAGGCCGAGGCCCGCCTCCCGTGGCTGCTCACGGCCCTGGCCCGCCGTCACTCCACGGCGAGACCGATGTCGGACCGCCTCCCGGGCGCGAACCGCATAGCGCTGACGGTCCGCGACCGCCTGGCCGACGAACTGCTGGAGCCGCCCTCGCTGGCCGCCCTGGCCACCGACCTGGGCCTGTCCCGCTACCAGCTCCTGCGCGCGTTCCGTACGACGATGGGCATGCCTCCCTACGCCTGGCTCGCCCAGTACCGGGTGACCCGGGCCCGCACCCTGCTGGAGTCGGGCCTGCGCCCGGCCGAGGTGGCGCCCCTGGTGGGTTTCGCGGACCAGGCGCACCTCACCCGCTGGTTCCGCCGGGTGCTGGGGGTGACCCCGGCGGCGTACCGCAACAGCGTTCAAGACACCAGGTGGTGAGACGGCGGAAACTCGCCGTATGACTGCACGCGGCTGGTTCCTGTTCTCCCTGATGGGAGTGGTCTGGGGCATCCCCTATCTGATGATCAAGGTGGCGGTGGACGCGGTGTCCCCGTCGATGGTGGTCTTCACACGCTGCGCGCTGGGCGCGCTGCTTCTGCTCCCCTTCGCGCTGCGCCAGGGCGGCCTGACGCGCACCGTCCGTACCCACTGGCGCCCCATGCTGGCCTTCGCGTGCATCGAGATCATGGGTCCCTGGTTCACCCTCACCGACGCCGAACGCCATCTGTCCAGCTCCACGGCGGGTCTGCTGATCGCGGGCGTCCCGATCGTCGGTGTGGTCCTGGCCCGCTTCTTCGGCGAGACGGAACGCCTGGGAATCCGCCGGGTCACCGGCCTGGGCCTCGGCCTCGCCGGCGTCGCGGTGCTCACGATCCCCCACCTCACCGGCGGCGACGCCCGCTCACTGGTCGAGGTGTTCCTGACGGTGCTGGGCTACGCGACGGCACCCCTGATAGCCGCCCGCCGCCTCAAGGACGTCCCGACCCTCCAGCTCACGGCCCCCTGCCTGGCCCTGGCCGCCCTGGTCTACGCCCCCGCGGCCGCCGCCACCTGGCCCTCCGAGGTCCCCTCCGCCCAGGTCCTGGCCGCTCTCGCGGGCCTCGGCGTCATCTGCACCGCGGTCGCCTTCGTGGCCTTCCTCGAACTGATCAAGGAGGCGGGCCCGACCCGGGCGACGGTGATCACGTACGTCAATCCGGCGGTCGCGGTGGCGGCGGGCGCCCTGTTCCTGGACGAGCCGCTGACGGCCGGCATCATCGTGGCCTTCACCCTGATCCTGGCGGGCTCGGTGCTGGCCACGGCCGCGGCGCCGAAGAGTCCGGCGCGCCCGCTAACATGGTCGACACGGCAGACGAGCCGGGCGGACGGCCGCGTGGAGTCCCCTTAGGGGGCTTCCCGAGGAACGTCCGGGCTCCACAGGGCAGGGTGGTGGCTAACGGCCACCTGGGGCGACCCACGGGACAGTGCCACAGAAAGCAAACCGCCCGGCGCTCAGGCGCTGGGTAAGGGTGAAACGGTGGTGTAAGAGACCACCAGTGCCCAGGGTGACCTGGGCAGCTAGGTAAACCCCACCCGGAGCAAGGTCAAAAGGAAACACCCCGGTGTTTCTGCGCGGACGTTCGAGGGCTGCCCGCCCGAGTCCGCGGGTAGACCGCACGAGGCCGACGGCAACGCCGGCCCTAGATGGATGGCCGTCGCCCCGGGCTCCGCGAGGAACCCGGGGAACAGAACCCGGCGTACAGCCCGACTCGTCTGCCTCTATGCCCCTGAACTGGGGTTTCACCCGGGACAAATGATCCCGGTCAGCCGTTCCGACTCCTCTCACAGGCGTTGCTGCGCCTCCGCGTCGTGGGAGCGGCCCGCGTTGTTGATCAGCAGGTCGATCCGGGGGTGGTTCGCGCGCAGGGCCTCGGCCGCCCGGTGGACCGAGGCGAGGGACGCGAGGTCCAGGTGCTGGACCGCGACCCTCGCCCCGGCGGCCGCGGCCGTGATGCGGGCCTCGGCCGCCGCCACCCGGTCCGGGTCCGGCAGGCGAGGACGACCGTGGCGCCGCGCTCCGCCAGCACCCGCGCCGTTTCGAAGCCGAGGCCGCTGTTGGCGCCGGTGATGACGACCGTACGGCCTTGCTGGTCCGGTACGTCGGCCGCGGTCCAGCGCGGGCGGGTCAACCGCAGCCCCCCGCGTGTCCCTGGTCCGCGGCGGCACTCATGACCAGTTCCTGCGGCAGGTGCTGGGCGCGGATGCGGGAGACGAAGGCCGGGAGGCGCTCCACGCCCCAGTACTTGTCGAAACCGTCGATGAAGTACGGCATCCCGAACACGCCGTCACGGTGGATGAGTTCGATGGAGGCCAGGCCCTCGGCGCGGACGGCCGGATCGGTGGCAGCACACCGCCGGGTGCTCATCTGCCTCACCTCGGGCCACACCGACGAGGCCGCGGCCCAGAGCCCCGGTCTGTCCGTCCGCACCTATCGCCGCCATGTCGCCGAGCTGATGCAGGAGCTGGGCGCCGTCTCCCGGTTCCAGGCGGGCGTGCAGGCCGTCGAACTGGGCCTGCTCACACCGGAGGCCAGCGGGGCATGACCGGCTGTTCATACGGCTGTGAACGCCGAAGAAGCGCATCCATCGTCGCCTCCAGATACGCCGGGAACTCCGCGGGCGAGGGCAGCACGTACGGCACGGCGTGGCCGAGCTGGGCGTGCCCCAGATAGAAGCTGTACGCCATCAGCGCGCGCCGTCGTGCCTCGTCCTCGGCGAAGCCCAGTTCGGTGAAGAGCCCGGCCAGATAGCCGATCCGGCGCTCGGTGACCTGTCTCAGCGCGGCGGCCACCTGCGGGTGGTCGGCGCTGGCCAGCAGCGAGACCTCGAGCGGATCGGCGCTGGCCGGCTTGGTGACCTCGGTGAACAGCCGGCGCAGGCGTTGCTCCGGGTCCGGCTCGGTCTCCACCGCCGCGATGATCTCCTCGGTGTCCGCCTCGACCCAGCGGGCGAGCGCGGCCTCGATCAGTGCCTCACGGTTGTCGAAGTGCCAGTAGAAGCTGCCCTTCGTGGCACCGAGCCGGGCCGCGAGCGGCTCGACCGCCACCGCCGAGAGTCCGCCGCCCTCCCCGATGGCGGCGAGCGCGGCATCCGCCCAGTCGCGGGCGCTGAGCCGGGCCTTCCTGGTCTGCCGCTGCTCCGCCTTCTGCCGTTGCACCATGTCCATACGCTACCGTATGGTTGACCATACGCAAGCGTATGGAGGTACGCCATGCTCAAGGACAAGCCCGTGGCCGTGGGGTTTCCCGAAGGCGCCCGGCTGATCAGGACGGCGGTGGACCGGCCCGACTACCAGGACGCGTACGCCATGGAGCTGCTGCCCGGAATGCCGCGCGATCCGGCGGCCTGGACGGGCATCCTGCGGGATGCCTTCCCGATCAAGGCGCAGCAGGACGGCGAGGCTCTCATGGATGTGAGCACGGCCGGTCTGGACGCCTGGGCCTCGATCGTCATCGACGACAAGCACGTCACCCTGTGCAGCTCGGTGAAGACGAACGCATGGCGCTCCCGGCTGTACTGGGGTGTCGTGAAGCGCGTGCACCCCTTCATGGCCCGCGCCATGATGGTCCGCACCCACCGCAAGCTCGCGCTCGCTGCGCAGAAGGCCGCGTAACAGGCCGCGCAGCGCAGGGCTGAGTAACAGGGGTTACGTCGCGGGGGGCTGCGCGGCGGGGGTCCGCGCGGCCGACCCCAGCGACCGCTCCGTCACCCGGGTCAGATGCCGGTTGAAGACCTCGCGCGTGTCCGGCGTCAGTGTGCGCAGGGCGACCAGGGCGGTGATCACGACGTCGCAGAGCTCGCCCTGGACCTCCTCCCACGTGTGGGTGACGCCCTTGCGCGGGTTCTGCCCCGTCGCGCCGATCACCGCCTCGGCGACCTCGCCGACCTCCTCCGACAGCTTCAGCATGCGCAGCAGCATGCCCTCCTGCCCGCCGTGCGGACGGTTCGTCTCCAGCCAGGACCACAGATCGTCGATGGACGCCCAGAGGTCGGGCGGATCGGTGGGTGCCGTCGTGTGCGTGCCCTCATCGGTCATGCGGGCAGCCTGCCATGGGGCGGCTGCCCGGCTGACCCGCTATTCGTCGAACAGCGACTCCTGTTCCCCCTCCTTCTGCTGCCGCACCCGCCTGTTCCGCGTCCCCACCACCACCGCCGTGACCGCCGCCGTCACGCCGAGGGCCGCCGGGACCATCCAGCCGCGGTCGAAGACATGGCCCAGGACATGGTCGAGGGAGAGACGGCCGGGGCCGGTGACGGCCAGGCCGGCCGCGGCCAGACCGAGGGACGCCGCGTACTCGTAACCGCCCTCCGCGGCGAAGAAGCCGTTGGGCACATGGACGGCGGCCGCGCCCGCCATCGCGCCGGCCGCCGCCGCACCCGCGGCCGGTGTGGCCAGGCCCAGCGCCAGCAGGGTGCCGCCACCCGCCTCCGCGAGCCCCGCCGCCATCGCGCTCGCCTTCCCGGGCGAGTAGCCGACGGACTCCATGAACTTGCCGGTCCCCTCGATGCCACCCCCGCCGAACCAGCCGAGGAGCTTTTGCGCGCCGTGGGCGGCGAGCACCCCGCCGGTACCCATTCGGAGCAGCAGCAGGCCCACATCACGTCGGTCGTAACAGGTCACGGTGACTCCCCATCAGAGCAGGCAGACAGCAGGAACAAGGTCCCCTCCGCGTATCCACCGTCGCATCCGGCACACCTGGGCGGCCTGTCCGGGGCGCCGTTCGGGTGGCGGGGCCGGGGGAGCGGTGTGAGCCTGGCTGGCATGACGATTCAGCCAGCCAAACTCAGCGATCCGGCCGTCCGGGCCTTCGTCACCGCCGTCAACGCCCATGACCGCGAGGGCTTCCTGCAGGTCCTCGCCCCCGGCGCGACGATGTCCGACGACGGCTCCGACCGCGACCTCGCCGACTGGATCGACCGGGAGATCTTCTCCACCCACGGTCACATGGAGGTCGACAAGGAGACCCGCGGCGGCCGCGCCCTCGTCGCCCGCTACAGCAACGACACCTGGGGCGAGATGCGCACCAAGTGGAGCTTCACCGTCGAGGACGACGGGCGGATCTCCCGCTTCGAGACCGGGCAGGCCTGACAGAAGGCTCCAGCGCCCCAGCGCCCCAAAGCGCTTGTGTTCGTGGGCACTTCAACTTCTGGCGTCCCTGCCCATGGAGACCAACACCAGGATTCCGGGACGCAGCGGAACCGAAGTGAGCGCGCTCGGCTTCGGCTGCTTGGCGATCGGCGGACGGGGGCCCCTGCACCGCGGACGATGGGGGTACCTCCCTGCTCGAACGAAGTTGAGAGCTTGGGGGAGGCGCTCATCTCCACCAGCTGCACATCTGCGACGCCGATCCCGCCATAGCGGCCGAACTCCGTGACGAGTGCGGAGAGTTCGTCCGTGAGGGGCTCATCCGTGCGTACGCCTGGAGCACCGACGACCCCGAACGCGCCGCCGTCTTCGCGCAGGGTGAGCACTGCAGCACTGCACGGCCGCCCAGCACACCCTGAACGTGGTGCAGGACGCACCGCAACTCCTGGCGCGCTGCGAGGAGTTGGAGCTCGCCGGCATCAACCGCAGTCCCCTCGCCATGGGGCTGCTCGGCGGCAGGCGGCGCAGCGGGCTCGAAGCCGATGACATCCGCAGCTGGCCCCCGGCCTGGCTCCAGGGATTCGGCGACGCCTCCGGTGCCGACCCGGAGTGGCTCGCCCGGGTCGACGCGCTGCGCTCCGTCCTGACCGGCGACGGCCGTACGCCGGCCCAGGGCGCCCTCGCCTGGCTGTGGGCGCGCTCGCGCACCGTGCCGATCCCGGGGTTCCGCTCGGTCGCCCAGGCGGAGCAGAACGCGGGCGCGATCGCGAAGGGGCCGCTCACCGCCGGGCAGCCGGCCGAGGCCGACCGGATACTCGGGAGGTGAGCGGCCCCGACGGGCGCGGGCGGCTCAGTAGGCCTGGCCCCCGTGCTGGACGTACGGCTGCTGCTGGGTGTCGTACGCCCGCTGCTGCGTGCCCTGGGCCTGCCGCGCGTACCGTCCGCCGCCCTGTTCGGTGAGCGTGATCTGTCCGGCCTTGATGGTGGCCAGGCGCGGGGCGCGACGGGCGATCGACGAGTCGTGGGTGACGAGGACGAAGGTGAGGCCGTGCTTCCGCCACAGGCCCTCCAGCAGGGCCATGATGTCGTCGCGGGTGCCCTCGTCGAGGTTGCCGGTGGGCTCGTCGGCCAGCAGCACCTTCGGCTTCTTGACCAGCGCGCGGGCGATGGCGACGCGCTGCTGCTGGCCGCCGGACATCTCGGACGGGACATGACCGAGGCGCTCGCCGAGGCCGACCGAGCGCAGGGCCTCGGCCGCTCGCTCGCGGCGCTCGGCCGGCTTGACGCCGAGGGGGACCAGTGCGGTCTCCACGTTCTCCTGCGCGGTCAGCGTGGGGATGAGGTTGAACGCCTGGAAGATGATGCCGATCTTCTCGGCGCGCAGCCGGGTCAGCTTGGCCTCGCTGATGGTGGCGAGGTCGACGCCGTCCAGCTCGACGCTGCCGGCACAGGGGCGGTCCAGGCCGCCGATCATCTGGAGGAGGGTGGACTTGCCGCCGCCGGTGGGGCCCTGGATGACGAGCTGGTCGCCGTCCTCGATGGTGAGGTCGATGCCGCGCAGCGCCTCCACCGTCTCCTTGCCCCGGGTGTAGCGCTTGGTGACGCCGGTGAGTCTGTACATGGGTGCTCCGTGAATGGCGAAGGCGTGGGTGAAGGGGGGCGGGGCGCCGCGTCCCGGGGGGAGTGGGGGCGGCGCCCCGGGCTCAGTGGGTGTCCCGGCTCGGGGGGTGTGGTGTTCCCTGGCTCAGGGGTGTCACGAGACGCTGCGCAGGGCGTCGGCGGGGCGCATCCGGGACGCGCGCCAGCCGCCCATGGCGCCGGCGACCAGACCGCCGGTGACCGCCAGGCCCACCGCGAGCGCGATGGTGGTCATGGAGACGGGCGCGGCCAGGGCGATCTCCAGCTTGCTCGCGGTCGACTGCCGGCCGGGGCCGCCGCCCGGGCCGCCCATGCCGCCGGGGCCGCCGCCGGTGTTGCCCAGCTGCGCGGTCAGCTTCGGGCTGATCGCGGTGATCGTGTAGGCGGCCGCGAGGCCCAGGGCGATGCCGAGGCCGCCGCCGATCAGGCCGTTGACCAGGGACTCGCCGACGACCTGACGGGTCACCCTGCGCGAGGGCCAACCCAGAGCCTTCAGGGTGCCGAACTCGCGCACCCGGCGGGACACGGCCGAGGAGGTGAGCAGCGCGGCCACCAGGAAGGCCGCTGCCAGCACCGCGATGGACAGCCACTTGCCGACGCCGGCGGCGAGGCTGGAGGCGGTGGACAGCGAACCGGAGACGGTGGACGCCAGGTCGGAGGAGGTGGTGACCGTCGTGCCGGAGATGTTGGCCTGGATCTCCTTCTTCACCGCGGAGATCTGCTGGGAGTCGGTGGCCTTGACGTAGATCGTGGTGACCTTGTTCTTGGCGTCGGCCAGTGTCTGCGCCTGCTTCAGCGGCAGATAGACGTCGGTGGCGGACTCGCTGCTGCTGGGCGTCGCGATGCCGATGACCGTGTACGTGGTGCCGGAGATCTTGAAGGTCGAGCCGACCTTGTACTTCTTCGACTTGGCGTAGGACTTGCCGACCACCGCGACCTTGGCGTCGGTCTGAGAGGCCGTGAACGTCCTGCCCGAGGTGATCTTCGTCGTGGCCAGCGGGCCGAGCTCCTGTTGGGTGACGTCGATGCCGGCCACGGAGTAGCTGTTGACGTTGAAGTTGGCGCCGCCGCCCTGCACCTGCGGCTGGCCGCTGCCGCCGCTGGACCCGCCCGGGCCGCCCTGGGCCTGGCCGCTGCCGCTGGAGTTCTGTGCCTTGCCCTGGGTGAAGGAGCCGTCGACCTTGGTGACGTTCAGGGAGAGGGCGCCGACCGCGCCGGCCACCCCCTTCTGTGCGGAGACCTTGTCGACGAGGGAGGACTTCAGGGCCTGACCGCCCTGTGTCATCACACGGTCGGAGCTCTGTGCGGACTTCGAGCTCGATTTGGCGTCGAACTTGAAGTTCGGGCCCTGCGCGCCACCGGCCTTGGGTGCGGATTGTGCCTTGGTGACCGTCATGTCGGTGCCGAGACCATAGAGCGATTTCAGGACTTTGTCCTGTGCCTGCGTCATACCGGCCGACACCGAGCTGACGGTGATGACCAGCGCGATACCGAGCGCCAGACCCAGTGCGATGACCAGGGCCGCCTTCTTGCGGCGGCCCAGCTCGCGCTTGAGATAGATGCCAAACATCCCGTTCCTCGAAGGTTCTTGGCGCCCGCTGTGGGCGCGGCCACAAGCTAGGGAGGAACCTTTGCGGCGCACTGAGTAAAACGTGTGTCAGAGCTGAGAAAGCGGGCTGTGGAATCAAATTTTCATAAGACAGCAAATTCCTAGCCTGTAGAGGGCCTCCTGCCAGGAAACCGCTGTTGAGTGCGGTGTACGGTCCCGGGATGCGCGATTCTTCTCGGCTCACCCGGCGTGCCGCTCTCGGTCTGACGGCCGCCGCCCTGCCCCTGTCCGCGGCCACCCCCGCCTACGCCACGGCCATCATCGGCGGGGACCGGCTGGCCCGTGACGGAATCCAGGTGCGGGGCGCCGCCGGTCTGCCCAAGAAGCTCACCGCCCGCTCCTGGCTCATCGCCGACGGCGAGAGCGGGGCGGTGCTCGCCTCGTTCAACGCGCACCTGCGTCTCCCGCCCGCGTCCACGCTGAAGATGCTGTTCGCGGACACCGTGCTGGAGAAGTTCGAGCGGACCGAGCGGCACAAGGTCACCGACGCGGACCTGGCCGGGATACCGTCCGGCTCCAGCCTCGTCGGCGTCAAGCCCGGCATCACCTACACCGTCGAGCAGCTCTGGCAGGGTGTGTTCCTGCGTTCCGGCAACGACGCGGTGCATGTGCTGGCCCATATGAACGGCGGGGTCGCGAAGACGGTCGCGGAGATGCAGGCCAAGGCCGAGGACCTGCAGGCCCTGGACACCCATGTGGTCAGCCCCGACGGCTTCGACCACGAGGGACAGCTGTCCTCGGCCTACGACCTGACCCTTTTCGCCCGCCATGGGCTGAAGAACGATGACTTCCGCAGCTATTGCGGCACCAGGACCGCCGACTTCCCGGCGGGCGGCAAGAAGACCTTCCAGATCCAGAACACCGACCGCCTGCTGACGGGGGCCTGGGGCCTCGGCACGTACAAGGGGCTGATCGGTGTGAAGAACGGCTACACCAGCCATGCCGGCAACACCTTCACGGGTGCGGCCAGCCGTGGCGGCCGCACCCTGCTGGTCACCGTGATGCACCCCGCCACCGGCAGCAACGCCGTCTACGAGGAGACCGCCGCGCTGCTCGACTGGGGCTTCGGCGTGGGGAGTTCGGCGCAGTCGGTGGGCACGCTGGTCGAGCCGCTGAGCGAGGGCGGGGCGAAGGTGGGCGCCGCCTCGGAGCCGAAATCGGCCCGGGCCGCCGCGGGCGCGTCCGGCTCGGCGACCGGGCGCCCGTCGACCTGGCGTCTGCTGGAAGGCGGCGCAGGCACGGCGGCGCTGCTGGGGGCCGGGGCGTGGACACTGCGGCGGCGCTGGGTGAGGAAGACCGCGGGGAAGACCAAAGGGAAGCATGCGGGGAAGACGGACACGGAGAGCGCCGGCCGGGGCTGAGAAGCCGGCCTACGCGGCAGCCGTTCCACCCACCGGTGCGCACCCCGCGGTCCCACGCGAGGTCCACCCCCAACCCGGTCCGGTGGAACGGCTGCCGCCTCCCCCCTCGGTGTGGTCGGCGGAACCTGGATGGTCCAAGTGTGAAGTTCTTGTGGAGGAAGTTGAGCATAAGCCCGCTACCGGCCGCAATACCGCGGATGTTCAAATTCCGCTTGTGCAGGTTGGGGAGTTGACGGAGCGTGGGGGCGCTCAGCCCCGTCCCACGTAGGGCATCGCCGTCGCCAGAACCGTCGCGAACTGCACATTCGCCTCGAGCGGCAGCTCGGCCATGTGCCGCACGGTGCGTGCCACGTCGGCCACGTCCATCACCGGTTCCGGTGCCATCTCGCCGTTCGCCTGCAGCGCGCCCGTCTGCATCCGCGCCGTCATGGCGGTGGAGGCGTTGCCGATGTCGATCTGCCCGACGGCGATGCCGTACGGCCGCCCGTCCAGCGACAGCGACTTGGTGAGGCCGGTCAGTGCGTGCTTGGTCGCGGTGTAGGCGGCCGAGTGAGGTCGGGGCGTATGGGCGGAGACCGAGCCGTTGTTGATGATCCTGCCGCCCTGGGGCTTCTGCTCCTTCATCTGCCGGTACGCCGCCTGCGCGCACAGGAACGCCCCGTTGAGGTTGGTGTCCACCACGTGCCGCCAGGCCTCGAAGGGCAGATCCTCCACGGGCACCCCGCCGGGTCCGAAGGTGCCCGCGTTGTTGAAGAGCAGGTCGACCCGCCCGAACCGGTCGCGCACGGCGGCGAAGAGGGCCGTGACGTCGTCGGGGTTCGCGACATCGGTGCGTACGGCGAGCGACTCGCCGTCGGGCACCAGTGCCGCCGTCCCCGCCAGCTTCTCCGTGCGCCGCCCGGCCAGTGCCACCGACCAGCCGGCGTGCATCAGTTCCGCGGCGACCGCGCGCCCGATACCGGATCCGGCACCGGTCACCACCGCGATCCTCGATTCCTTGTCAGTCATGGCACCGCAGCGTAGGCGCCGCGTCCGCGATGCGGAATCACTTGTCCGCCATACGGTTGCCGCGCGACGCGGCCTCGGGTGGCGTCGGCGTACCGCCGACGACGGAGCAGTGCACCGGGGCGAGAGCCCCGCTCTCCCAGGAGAGCAGCGCTCTCCGCGCCGCCCCTCGCTCATGTGACCCTCGGCACTGCGTACGAGCTGAGAGCATGGGTGCCGATTCAATCGAAACGATTGACGAGGCCGAAAACGGCGAGCCCGCAAAACGGCGAGGCCGACAAGGGGAGGGACGACACATGCCCGAGCACGCGGCGGCGTCGACACCGGACACGGAGCAGCAGTCCCCACCCCGGAACCCGTCCACCCGCTCGGCCCGCGGAACCGGCCTTGTCGTCACCCTCATCCTGGGCGGCCTCACCGCCACGCCCCCGCTCGCGATGGACATGTACCTCCCGTCCCTGCCGGAGGTCACCCGCTCGCTGCACGCACCCGCCGCGACCGTCCAGCTCACCCTCACCGCCTGCCTCGCCGGAATGGCGCTCGGGCAGCTGGTGGTCGGCCCGATGAGCGACCGCTGGGGCCGCAGACGCCCGCTCCTCGCCGGCCTCGCCGTCTACCTCGTCGCCACCGCCCTGTGCGCGGTGGCGCCCACCGTCGAGTCCCTGGTCGCCCTCCGGCTGGCCCAGGGCCTCGCGGGCGCGGCCGGGATCGTCATCGCGCGGGCCGTCGTACGCGACCTCTACGACGGCGTGGCCATGGCCCGCTTCTTCTCCACCCTGATGCTGATATCCGGGACCGCCCCGATCGTCGCTCCCCTGATGGGCGGGCAGATCCTGCGGGTCACGGACTGGCGGGGCGTCTTCGTGGTCCTCACCGTGGTCGGCGCCGTGCTCGCCACGCTCGTCTGGCTCCGGCTCCCCGAGACCCTGCCGCCCGCCGAACGCCACGAGGGCGGGGGCGGCGAGGCCCTGCGCGCGATGCGCGGTCTGCTCTCCGACCTCCCCTTCACCGGCTACATGCTCGCCGGCGGCTTCGCCTTCGCCGCGCTGTTCGCCTACATCTCCGCCTCGCCCTTCGTCATCCAGGAGATCTACGGCGCCTCCCCGCAGACCTTCAGCCTGCTGTTCGGCCTCAACTCGGTCGGCCTGGTGATCGCCGGGCAGATCAACGGCAAGGTGCTGGTCGGCCGGGTGCGCCTGGACAAGGTGCTGGCCGTCGGCCTGACCGTGATCGTCCTCGCCGCGGCCGCCCTGCTGCTCATGTCCACCGGCGCCTTGGGCAAGGTGGGCCTGGTCCCCGTCGCCGCCGCGCTCTTCGTCCTCATGTCCGCGATGGGCATCACCCTCCCCAACGCCCAGTCCCTCGCCCTGCTGCGCACCCGGCACGCCGCCGGCTCCGCCTCCGCACTGCTCGGCACCTCCTCCTTCCTCGTCGGTGCCGTCGCCTCCCCGCTCGTCGGAGTCGCCGGGGAGCACACCGCCGTACCGATGGCCCTGGTCCAACTGGCCGGAGCACTGGTGGCCCTGGCCTGCTTCGTGGGAATGTGCCGTCCCTGGATCACACCTGCGGACGCGGAGGCCGGGGATTCCCCCGGTGCGAGCGAAACCGAAAGCCCGGGGGAGGAGAACTGAGCGCACCGAGACTCCGCGTCGACACACCGGAGCGGGCCGGGCTCGACGCCGAGGAACTGCACCACCTCGTCCGCGAGGTCCACGACCTGACCACCGGCGACCACCCCTGGGCGCCCGGCGTCGTCGTGGTGGCCGGACGCGGGCCGGTCATCGCCGTGGAGGAGGCCGCGGGGTGGGCCGTGCGGTACGTGTCGTACGACCCGGAGACCGAGCAGGGCGTCGAACTGGCGCCCGAAGCCCGCGTTCCGATGACCGTCGACACCCCCTTCGACCTGGCCTCCCTCACCAAGCTGTTCACCTCCGTCGCCGCCGTGCAGCAGATCGAGCGGGGCACGCTCGGCATAGACGCGCGGGTCGGCGCCTATCTGCCCGAGTACCGCGGGGCCGCCGCGCACGGCATCACCGTCCGGCAGCTGCTCACCCACACCTCCGGGCTGCGCCCCGAGCTCCCGCTGTACGACTGCCCGGACGACGCGGCCCGCCTGGCCATGCTGCGGGCCGAGGCGCCGACGGGCGAACCGGGCACATACCTCTACTCGGACCTGAACATGCTGCTGCTCCAGGCCGTGCTGGAGCGGATCACCGGCCGCACCCTCGACGTGCTCGTGCAGGAGGGGATCAGCCGGCCGCTCGGCATGACGGCGACCGACTTCGGGCCGTGCCGGGGCGCCGCGGCGACCGAGGACCAGCGGTGGCCGTGGGCCAAGGCGGACCGGGGGATGCTGCGGGGCGTGGTCCACGACGAGAACGCGTGGGCGCTGGGTGGGGTGGCGGGCCACGCGGGCCTGTTCTCGACGGGGCGCGATCTGGCCGTCTTCTGCCGGGCGTTGCTGGCGGGCGGCGCATACGGCCCCGCGCGCATCCTCGGCCCCGACTTCGTGGAGCTCCTGCTCACCCCGCCGGGGCTGGGCTTCGCCGTCGACCAGCCGTGGTTCATGGGGGAGCTGTCGGGGCGGGGAGCGGCGGGCCACACGGGCTTCACGGGGACCTCGCTGGTCCTGGACCCGGCCACGGACACGTTCCTGGTGCTGCTGGCCAACACGGTGCATCCCCGCAGGCGGCCGCCGGACAGCGGGCCGAGGGCGAGGGCGGCGACTCATCTGGCCAGGGCGGTGTATCTCAGCCCGTCCGGGGGTCCCCCCTGGCCGTAGAGCTCGGGGGAGTCCGAGGACGAGGCCGTTCACGCCGAAGCGGGGGTCCGGGGGCGCAGCCCCCTGGCCTCGGGCCGCGCCGACACCGAGTACGTAGAATCGCCGGGTGAACAACGCCCTACCCCCGGCGGAAGCCCTCCGTGCCGCCCTCGCCGGGCTGCTCGACGGGCTCCCGCCCAAGCAGGCCGCCGGTGCCGTGGAGCGGCTGATCGCCAACTACCGGGGTCAGACCCCGACCGACGCGCCCATCCTCCGGGACCGCGCGGACGTCGCCGCGTACGCCGCGTACCGGATGCCCGCCACCTTCGAGGCGGTGCGCGCGGCGCTGGAGGCGTTCGCGGAGGCCGTGCCCGGCTGGGCGCCCGGCAGCCATGTCGACGCCGGGGGCGGGACCGGCGCGGCGACCTGGGCCGTCAGCGCGACCTGGGACGGGGTCCGGCCGGTGACCGTGCTGGACTGGGCCGAGCCCGCGCTGGCCCTCGGCCGGGAGATCGCCGCCGCCAACCCGGCGCTGCGGGACGCCACATGGCAGCGCTCTCGCATCGGAGCGGCGCTCACCATCGAGAGCACCGATCTCGTCACCGTCTCCTACGTCCTCAACGAACTCTCCGCGGCCGACCGCGCCGCCCTCGTCGACGCCGCCGCTGCCGCCGCGCAGGCCGTCGTGATCGTCGAGGCCGGCACACCCGCCGGCTACGCCCGCGTCATCGAGGCCCGCGACCGGCTCATCGACGCCGGATTCCAGGTCGGCGCCCCCTGCCCGCACAGCGCCGCCTGCCCCATCGTCCCCGGCGAGGACTGGTGCCACTTCTCGGCCCGGGTCAGCCGCTCCTCCCTGCACCGCCAGGTCAAGGGCGGCTCACTGCCGTACGAGGACGAGAAGTTCAGCTACGTCGCCGCCGCCCGCTTCCCGGTCGCCCCGGCCGCCGCCCGCGTGGTGCGGCGCCCGCAGATCCGCAAGGGCCAGGTGCTCCTCGATCTGTGCGAGGCCGAGGAGCAGCTGCGCCGCGAGACGGTCACCAAACGCCACGGCGACCTGTACAAGGCGGCCCGGGACGCGGACTGGGGCGACCCCTGGCCGCCGCACGAGGTCGACACCTCACGCCCGTAGCTCCTGCGTGCAGCACTTCACGCTGCCGCCGCCCTTGAGGAGTTCGCTCAGGTCCACGCCGACCGGCTCGAAGCCGCGCTCCCGCAGCGGTCCGAACAGCCCGGCCGCCGCCTGCGGCAGCACCACGCGCAGACCGTCCGACACGGCGTTCAGCCCGAACGCGGCCGCGTCCTCGTCCCCGGCGGTCAGCGCGTCCGGGAACAGCCGCCGCAGCACTTCCCGGCTGCCCGGCGAGAAGGCGGGCGGGTAGTACATGACCTCGTCCCGCGCGTCGTCGAGGACGGCCAGGGCGGTGTCCAGGTGGTAGTAGCGGGGATCGACCAGCTCCAGACCGATCACCGGGCGGCCGAGGAACTCCTGTGCCTCGCCGTGCGACAGAGGGCTCGCCCGGAAGCCGCGCCCGGCCAGCACACAGGAGGCGGTGACGGCGAAGTCGCCCTCGCCCTCGTTGACGTGGACGGGCTCATGGAGGTGCGTGAAACCGTGCGCGCGATACCAGTCCAGATGCGCGGCGGCCTCGTCCGCCCGCTCCCGGTGGGCGAACCGCGCGCCCAGCACGCGCCCGTCCACCACGGTGGCGCCGTTGGCCGCGAACACCATGTCGGGCAGCCCCGGGACCGGGGTGAGCTCCTCGACGGTGTGGCCGAGTGCGCGGTAGAGGTCACGCAGCTGTTCCCACTGGGCGACCGCGAGGGGTGTGTCTACGGGCTTGCGCGGGTCCATCCACGGGTTGATGGAGTACGTGACCTCGAAGTGCCTGGGTGAGCACATCAGATAGCGCCGGGGTGTGGCGCTGCGGGAAAGGGCCAAGGTGGGCTCCTCCGGTACCGCAGGGGTCGTTGGTGCCCATGGTGCGGTTCCGGCGGGCCGGGCGCGTGTGCCGAACGGGTTGTCTTCCTGGTCAGCCCCGACCCATGGTCAACAAGGCCCCCCGACGCCACCCGGCGCAGCGAGGGGGGCGAAGGCGGACGTCCTCCTCGAGGCCTTCCTGGACCTCGGCGAGCAGGCGGCGCGGGCCGCGGGGCAGGAGCCGTACGAGATCCCGGACACCGGCGACCTCGCGGCCGATCTCAAGGCCGTCCTGCGCGCCACCGTCGACGAACTGCTCGACCCCCGCTTCGAGGCGCCCTCCCGCGCCCTGGCCGCCGCGGGCGTGGTCGACGAGCAGCTCGGCCGCGAGTTCGTCGGCAAGCTCCTCGAACCCCGGCTCCAGCTGTACGTCGACCGGCTGCGCTGCGCACAGACCCAGGGGCAGGTACGACCCGACGTGGACCCGCGCATCGCCCTGGAACTGTTCGTCTCGCCCCTCGCCCAGCGCCGGCTGCAGCGCACGGACCGATCTCGTACGGCTACACCGACACCCTGGTCGACTACGCGCTGGGTGGACTCGCCCCGCGCTGACCGAAAATCGCAGGTCGGAAGCCCGGCATGTCCAGACAAGGCACCCCGGAGCACGGGAAGGTGCGAGCATAGGGCATGCTGTCCGCACCACAGCGAGGCGAGGGGATAGATGAGCGCTACGTTCGGCGGCCGCACCGGCCGGCAGGGCAAACTCTCCCAGTGGCTGCGCGGACGCCGCCCGCAGGAGGCGGCCGACGACGGCCGTGAGGCCCTGCTGCTCGCCGCCGCCGGAGCGGGACTGCCCCTCGCGCCCGCCGCGCACCCCGCGCCCGGCTACCGCTGTTCCTGCGACCGCGTCGGCTGTCCCACCCCCGCCCGGCACCCGGTGTCGTTCGCCTGGCAGACGCAGTCCACCACCGACCGCGCCCAGATCGAGCGCTGGGCCCGGCATCAGCCGCAGGCCAACTTCATCACCGCGACCGGCATGGTGCACGACGTCCTCGACGTCCCCCTGGAGGCCGGCCGCCAGGCGCTGGAGCGGCTGCTCGGCGCCGGGGTCGAGGTCGGGCCGGTCGCCGAGAGCGACGACGGCCGCCTGCTGTTCTTCACCCTCACCCGCGGCACTCCCGAGGACGAGGACGAGTGGTGGCCGTGCGAACTGGACTGCCACCCCGAGACGATGGACGAGCACCCGGGGCTGCGCTGGCACTGCCGGGGCTCCTACGTGCTCGTACCGCCCGCCCGGCTGCCCGGTGACGACGACCAGAAGGTGCGCTGGGTACGCGGCCCGGAGCACGCGCTGCCCGACCCGCTCAGCCTTCTCGAGGTGCTCACCGACGCCTGCGCCCGGCACGCCGGCGAGGAACCCGGCCACGCGGCGGCGGCCTGGCCCCTGCGCCACTGAGGGCGCGTCCGGCTACTCGCCCTGCGCCGCCGTCAGCCCCTGGATGCGGCCCAGCATCGACACCTTGCCGTCGCCCGAGCCCGTCTTCGGGTCCAGGACGACCTCGTTGGAGACGAACTCCAGCGTCAACGACTGCTTGACCTCGCCCTTCGTCAGGGCCTGCACGTCCTTGTTCGGGGCGGGGACGGACGTGCCCGCGGCGGCGGTCTCCTTCTCGTAGTGGTGCGTGGTGAAGAACACCAGCGCCCCGCCGTCCTTCGTGCGCAGCGCAAGCGGCGCGTAGTCGCCGTCCGTGCGCGGCTCGTCGATGTACTGCGTGGCCAGACCCGGCTTGCGGGCCTCCTTGGCGCGCGTCTTGCGCCAGCCGCTGGTGTGCTCGCCGTCCGCGAAGACGCTGCCGCCGCTCTTCAGGTACGTCGCGTACTGCCCGCTCAGGTCCTGAGGGCGGACGGCCAGTTCGGCCGCGGTCGCCGGTACGGCCTCGGCCCAGCCGTCCTTGTCCGTCTTGAACCGGGGCACGCTGTCCGGGGCGAGGAGCGTCAGATACGCCACCTGGAAGGGCTCGGACAGGCTGTCGCGGGTGAAGACGAACAGCCAGCGGGCGCTGCCGCCCTTGTTGGCGGCGGTGTCGGCGACGAACCAGCGGGGCCAGCCCGCCTTCTTGGGGATGGTGAACTTCGCGTCCGACAGCTTCAGCGGCACGTGCGCCGTGTTGCCGCCGGGGTTGTTCGCATGGCCGGCCTTCAGCCGGGCGCTGTCGATGTCGCCGAGGGCGCCGGTGACGTAGTCCGCGTCCAGGGAGCTGTCGAACGCCTGGTCGGCCCGGTTGTAGGCGTCCGTGAACCGCGCCAGCGCCTTCGCGGCCTCGGCCTTGGTGGTGGCGGGGATCACCTCGCGCTCCCCGTGCACCACCACGCACCCGCTCGCCGTCAGCGACACAGCGGCCAGCGAGGCCGCTATGAGTGCGTTCCGGTCACGCCTACGAAGCCTTCGAGGGCTGCGATCCCTGCTCATTGCTGCCTTCACCTTCCCCTTCCCGGAGCCGAACCCTACCCGGGCGGGGCGGCGGACGGGTGCCGGGTTCCGTTACTGGGCGCGCGATGAGGCCCGTTGGGGCGGGGAGGACCGCAGCTGGGCGCCGTGTTGCGCGGGCGGAATGGCGGCGGGGTCGCGCGGCCCCGTGGTCCGTGCGACCCCGTCGCCGTTCTCTGGTGCTGCCTTGTCAGACCTTGTCGTGGACGGCCGGTGGCGTCGGCGGCTGTGGTCCTTTGCGGGCGGGGAGGCCGGTCGGGGCGGGGAAGGCCGCCGGCGTCGGCATCGGGTGCAGCAGCCACACGGTGGCCCGGCCCGGGTGGGTTGGGGTTGGTCGGCCTGGGCGGGGCGGCGGACGGGTGCCGGGTTCCGTTACTGGGCGCGCGATGAGGCCCGTTGGGGCGGGGAGGACCGCAGCTGGGCGCCGTGTTGCGCGGGCGGAATGGCGGCGGGGTCGCGCGGCCCCGTGGTCCGTGCGACCCCGTCGTCGTTCTCTGGTGCTGCCTTGTCAGACCTTGTCGTGGACGGCCGGTGGCGTCGGCTGTGGGCTCTTGCGGGTGAGGAGGCCTGCCGGGGCGAAGAAGACGGCCAGTGTCGGGATCAGGTACAGCAGCCATACCGTGACCTGGACGACGGTCGGGTCGGGCTGGAAGTTGAACACGCCCTTGAGGAGCGTGCCGTACCAGCTGTCCGGCTCGATGGTGTCGCTGATGTCGAAGGCCAGGTTCCGGATGCCGGGGATCCAGTTGGCCTCCTGCAGGTCGTGGAAGCCGTAGGCCAGCACGCCCGCGGCGACGACGACCAGCATGCCGCCGGTCCAGGTGAAGAACTTGGCGAGGTTGATCTTCAGCGCGCCACGGTAGAACAGCCAGCCCAGCAGGACGGCGGTGAGCAGGCCGAGGGCCACACCGACCAGCGGGCGCGGGGTGCCGTCGCTGGCCGCGTGCACCGACGCCCACACGAACAGCGCGGTCTCCAGACCCTCCCGGCCGACGGCGAGGAACGCGGTGGCGACCAGCGCACCCGTGCCCATCGCCAGGGCCGCGTCCAGCTTGCCGTGCAGCTCCGTCTTCAGATGCCGGGCGGTGCGCCGCATCCAGAAGACCATCCAGGTCACCAGGCCCACCGCGACGACGGACAGCGACCCGCCGAGCGCCTCCTGCGCCTCGAACGTCAGCTCCTGCGAGCCGAATTCGAGGGCGCAGCCGAAGCCCATGGCGATGGCGACGGCCGTGCCGATGCCGATCCAGATGGGCTTGAGGGCGTCCTTGCGGTCCGTCTTGACCAGGTAGGCGATGAGAATGCAGACGACGAGCGACGCCTCAAGACCCTCGCGCAGGCCGATCAGATAGTTGGAGAACACGGGCTACGCCTCCTCGGAGAACAGCGTCCGGCCCCACCAGTCCTGCTTGTCCCGGACTCCGGGCGGAACCGCGAACACCGCCGAACCCACGTGCTGGATGTACTCGTTGAGCGCGTCCTTCGCCGACAGCTGCCGCTGCAGGGGGATGAACCCCTTGCGCACGTCACGCTGGTAGGCCAGGAAGAACAGACCCGCGTCGAGACGCCCGAGCCCGTCCGTGCCGTCCGTGAAGGAGTAGCCCCGGCGCAGGATCGTGATCCCGTTGTTGGAGTCGGGATGCGCGAGACGCACATGCGCGTCCGGCTTCATCGCCTTCAGGAACGGCTTGTCGTGCTCCTTGGCCTTGCCGACCGGTGCACCCTCGCCCTTGTCCCGGCCGAAGATGTCCTCCTGCTCCTGCAGCGAGGTGCGGTCCCAGGTCTCGATGTGCATCCGGATGCGCCGGGCGACCAGATACGACCCACCGGTCATCCACGCCGAGTTCTTGCCGCCGTCGCGCTCGCCGACCCAGACGAACTTCTTCAGGCGATCGCTCTCCGTTCCCGCGATGTTGCGCGTGCCGTCCTTGAACCCCATCAGATTGCGCGGGGTCTGGGCGTCCGGCGTGGTCGAGGAGGTCTTGCCGAAGCCGAGCTGCGACCAGCGGATGACGACCTTGCCGAAGCCGATGCGGGCCAGGTTGCGGATCGCGTGCACGGCGACCTGCGGATCGTCCGCGCAGGCCTGGATGCACAGGTCGCCGCCGGTGCGGCTGCGGTCGAGGTTGTCGCCGGGGAACTTCGGCAGGTCCACCAGCGCCTCGGGCCGCCGGTCCGCCAGACCGAACTTGTCGAACAGCGACGGACCGAAGCCGATCGTCAGCGTCAGCCGCGACGGCTTGAGACCCAGCGCCTCACCGGTGTCGTCCGGCGGCGCCTCGGCCAGTCCGCCGTACGCGCCCTCGCCGACCGCCTTCCCGGCGGTCATCCGGTGCGCGGCCGCCGTCCAGTCCTTCAGCATCTGCACGAACTCGGCGCGGTCGTCGGTCTGCACGTCGAACGCGGCGAAGTGCAGCCGGTCCTGCACCGGCGTGGCGATGCCCGCCTGGTGGGCGCCGTGGAACTCCACCGCGGCGCCGGCCTCGGCGGCGACCGGGTCCACGTCGTTGCCCGTCCTGGCCATGGCCACCGCACCGCCGGCCGCGGCGGCACCGAGCGCGAGCCCGGCGCCGCCCCAGCCGATCAGCGAACGGCGGGTGGGAGAGGTGCTGTCCTGGATCTCGGTCATCGGAGCGCCCCTACTTCTTCACGACGACGGCGGCGGCGAGCTTCGACAGCGGTTCCGCGAGGGCGTTCACCGCGTCGGACAGCTCCTTGCGCTGGTCCTTGGTGACCTTGTCGTACGAGACGAAGTCGTACGAGGCCTTGTCGGACCGGTACTTGTCGAGCTCCGCGTTCAGCGCGGTGAACTGCTTGTCGAGCTCCGTGGTCAGCGCCTGGTCGTTCTTCGACGCGACCGGCTTGAGCAGCTCGTACGCCTTCTCGGCGCCCTCGACGTTGCCCTTGAAGTCGACCAGGTCGGTGTGCGAGTAGCGGTCCTCCTCGCCGGTGACCTTGCCGGTGGCGACCTCGTCGAGCAGTTCCTTGGCGCCGTTGGCCATGGAGGTCGGGCTGATCTCGGCCTTGCCGACCCGCTCCTGCCAGTCCTTCAGGTCGGTCACCAACTGGTCGGCGAGGGTCTTCTCCTCGTCGCCGATCTTCTTGTCCTGCCAGAGGGCCTTCTCCAGGCGGTGCCAGCCGGTCCACTTCTGGCCGTCCTCCAGGCCGTCCTCACGGACGTCGACCTTGGGGTCGATGTCACCGAAGGACTCGGCGACCGGCTCGGTCCGCTCCCAGCCGAGACGCGAGGGTGCGTACGCCTTCTGCGCGGCCGCCAGGTCGCCGTCCTTGATCGCCTTCACGAAGGTCTCGACGAGTGGCAGCGTGGCGTCGGCCTGCTCCTGGGCGTACTCGCGGTAGTCGGCGACCGCCTTGTCCAGCTGCGGGTCCCGCTTGGCGGTCGAGCCGCCGCCGGTGACCGTGAGCTTCTGCCGCACACCGCGGCCCTTCATGCCCGGGACGCAGGCGATCTCGTACGAGCCGGCCTTGATCTCGGCGGTCAGCGTGTACTTGGTGCCGGGGCCGATGTTCTCCTTCTCGGAGACGATCCGGTCGTCCGGGAAGAGGATCTCGACCTCGGTGGCCTTCGAGCCCTTGTTCTCGATCTTCAGCGTGACCTGGCCGGCCGGGGCCGACTTGGTGGAGGTCTCGCACTTCGAGTCGGCCGCGGTCACCTGGATCGCGTCGCCGTCCTTGGCATCGCTTTTCGCCGTGCAGGCCGTGAGGGCGGTCAAGGCCGCCGTGGCGACGGCGGCGGTGACGGAGAGTCGGGCGGCTCGCATTCAGGCTCCAAGCGGGAATGGTGTGGTGAGGCTGGCCTAACTTACATGAGGCTTACCTCACCAATACCCGTCCGGGTCGTGATTCAGCTCTCACGGAAATCTCACAGACACGGCTTGATCTCGACGGCTCAAAACCGACACCAAGAGATGGTAAAGGGAAGGTCAAGGGGGCGTGGTGCGGGGGCCACCAGGACGGCCCCGTGCGGAGGTGCGGAAACACCTCGACCGGCTGGTCGTGGACGTCCGAGAGCGGTCGTTCGGTGAAAACCCCGGCCGGTGGACCGCCGGCCGCGACACGACCGGCGCACAGGATCGCGACCCGGTGCGCATGCGCCGCGGCGAGCGCCGGATCGTGCAGCACCACGACCACCGCGTCACCGGCGTGCGCCCTTTCCCGGCACAGCCGCAGCATCAACTCCCGGTGTTTCAGGTCGAGTGCGGCGAGCGGCTCGTGCAGCAGGAGCAGGAGCAGGAGCAGGAGCAGGGGCGCGCGGAGCCGCCTCGGACGAGGTGGCCGGTGGCGCAATGTTTCAATGCCCGGGTGACTGATTACGACGTGCTGCGAGTGTTCTGCGCGGCGAACGGCGGATACGGCAACGAGCTCGGCGTCGTCCGTGACGGCTCACGTCTGCCCGACCGGGAGGACCGGCAGGCCTTCGCGGCGAAGCTCGGCTTCAGCGAGACCGTGTTCGTGGACGACCCCGAGCGCGGGGTCATCGACATCTACACCCCCACCCTGCGGCTCCCCTTCGCCGGTCACCCCTGCGTCGGCGCGGCCTGGCTGCTGGACGTGCCGGAGCTGGTCACGCCCGCGGGCACCGTCGGGGCCCGGCTGGACGGCGAGTTCAGCTGGATCGAGGCGCTCCCGGAGTGGGCCCCGCCGCGCACCCTGCGCCGGTACGCCACCGCCGCGGAGGTCGACGCCCTGCCCGTCCCGCCACCCGGCGAATGGATTTACGCCTGGGCCTGGGAGGACGAGGCGGCCGGCCGGATCCGCGCCCGTGCCTTCCCCGGCCGTGACGACGGCATCGAGGAGGACGAGGCCACCGGCGCGGCGGCACTGCTGCTCACCGCACAGCTCGGCCGGGCACTCAACATCACGCAGGGCGCGGGCTCGCAGATCCTCACGGCACCGCAGCCGGGAGGCTGGGTCGAGGTGGGCGGACGGGTGTTCCTGGAGCGCCAGCCCGAGCGCCAGGGCCGGCCGGTCTAGGCGCTCAGCGGGAACTCCTCGCCCAGCTCCCGGAAGACCGCCGTGTTCAGCGCGAACGCCCGCTTGCACTCGGCGATGATGCGCTGCTTCTCCAGGTCGTCGGCGACGACCGCGTCCAGCAGCTCCCGGTAACCCCGCTTGAACGCGGCGGGGTTGGGGATCCCGTCGAACACATAGAAGCGGACGCCGTCGCCCTTCTTCGCGAACCCCCACGTCCGCTCCGCCCTGTCCCGGATGATCTGGCCGCCGGAGAGGTCGCCCAGGTACCGGGTGTAGTGGTGGGCGAGGTACCCGGCGGGCCACCGCTCGGCGCACTCCCGCACCCGGTCCGCGTACGCCCGCGTGGCCGGCAGCGCGGTCAGCCCCGCCCGCCACTCGGGCCCGCGCAGATGCGCCAGGTCCCGCTCCAGCGCCGCCAGCCGGTACAGCTCGGGCCGGACGAACGGCCCGGTCACCGGGTCCGACACCAGCCGCTCGGCCTCGCCCTCCAGCGCCTCGTACACGAACCACAGCTGTTCGGTGTACCGCGCGTAAGCCGCCACGCCGAGCCGCCCGCCGAGCAGGTCGCTCATGAACGTCGAGGTCTCGGCCTCCATGTGCTGCTCGTGGGACGCCGTGCGGATGAGTGTCGAGAAGGAGTCCATGGGCAATATCCTCTAAGGTAAGCCTTACCTAAGTCAACGGCTTTGCCGACACCCTGTCGGTAAAAGTCTACAAGAGGAAGCCCGTCCTCCACAGATGACCGAGGACGGGCTCAGGCGCAGGGGCGCGCGATCACGGCAGGGTCAGGATCTCTGCCCCGGTGTCCGTCACCACCAGCGTGTGCTCGAACTGCGCGGTCCGCTTCCGGTCCTTGGTCACGACGGTCCACCCGTCGTCCCACATGTCGTACTCGTGCGTCCCGAGCGTCAGCATCGGCTCGATCGTGAAGGTCATCCCGGGCTGCATGACCGTCGTCGCGTGCGGGCTGTCGTAGTGCGGGATGATCAGCCCGGAGTGGAAGGACGAGTTGATCCCGTGGCCGGTGAAGTCCCGCACCACGCCGTACCCGAACCGCTTGGCGTACGACTCGATGACCCGGCCGATGATGTTGATCTGCCGGCCCGGCTTGACCGCCTTGATCGCCCGGTCGAGTGACTCCCGGGTCCGCTCCACCAGCAGCCGCGACTCCTCGTCGACGTCACCGACCAGGTATGTCGCGTTGTTGTCGCCGTGCACGCCGCCGATGTACGCGGTCACGTCGAGATTGACGATGTCGCCGTCCCGCAACACCGTCGAGTCCGGGATGCCGTGGCAGATCACTTCGTTGAGGCTGGTGCACAGCGACTTGGGGAACCCGCGGTAGCCGAGCGTGGACGGGTAGGCGCCGTGGTCGCACATGTAGTCGTGGGCGACCTTGTCCAGCTGGTCCGTGGTCACACCCGGCGCGATGATCTTCGCCGCCTCGGCCATCGCCTGCGCGGCGATGCGCCCGGCGATCCGCATCGCCTCGACGGTCTCCGGGGTCTGCACCTCCGGACCGGTGTACGGCGTCGGCGCGGGCTTGCCGACGTACTCGGGGCGGCGGATGTTCCCGGGTACCGAACGGGTGGGAGAGAGCTCCCCTGGTACGAGCAGCGACTGGCCAGACATGCCAGCGAGTCTAACCAGCGGACATGGGGGAACATGTCGTTGGCGAGAGGAGCTGGTCATGGCCCTGTTCAAGAAGCGCACGGTCGGCAAGCCGGGCGAGTGGTACTACTGCCTGGAGCACAAGAAGGTCGAGGAGGGCCCGGAGTGCCCGGCCAAGGACCGCTTCGGGCCCTACGCCACCCGGGCGGAGGCCGAACACGCGATGGAGACCGCCCGCGAGCGCAACCTCCAGTGGGAGAACGACCCACGCTGGCACGACGCGCCGGCCGGCGGTGACCCGGACGAGGAGTGATCAGGCCTTTGCGGGTACGGCGGCGGCGCGCCGCTCGCGCAGCCGTACCGCGTGCTCGTTCGTCCGCGCGTCGTACGTCATGAGTCCCGGCAGGCACAGCGCCGGCAGCCCCACCGCGCCCGCGCACGCCGGCCCGCCGGACCAGACGGCGGGCCCGCACACCCGCCCGGGCGGCAAACCGCCCGCCCGGACCTGACCGAGCCGCGGCCCCACCGAGTACGACAACAGCACGATCCCGGCGAGCCTGCCGCGCAGCTCGTCCGGGATCGCCTGGTTCCACATGGCGGCCCGGAAGATCCCGCTGACCATGTCGAACCCGCCACCGAGGGTCAGGAACAGCAGCACGAGCCAGAGATCGCCGCAGACGCCGGCGGCGCCGACGGCCAGCCCCCACGCCGCGGCCGACACCCCACGCCGCGGCCGGCACCACACGCCGCGGCCGACACCACCATCGACACGCAGCCCCGGAAGTCGCGTCGGACCCTCGGGGAGAATCGGTGGGTCACCAGGGCGCGGCCGGAGGTGCCGTGAGGGTTTCCGCCAGTCGGGACAGGCGGTCGCGGAAACCCCGCCGAGCCCTCGGAGAGGCCCCGTTCTCGCCAGCCGCTGCGCTCACCAGGTGCTGCACCGTGTCCAGGTCCAGTTCCGCGCCCTCCGGCACGGCCAGTGACTCGTGTGCCATCGCCTCCAGTTCGCCTCCGCCGGAGCCCAGGGCCAGCACCGTCACGCCGGACCGCCGGGCGTCGTGCACCCGCTCCAGCAGCGGCGCGGGCTCCTCGGGAGCCACGACCAGCAGGGTCTCGCCGCGCTGCGCCGCCCCGATCCGCCCCGGCCCGACCGCCAGGTGCGCGGGGTCCGAGGGACGCGCGTCGTGCCGGACGAGCGTCGGGGCCAGCTCCGGCGTCCCCGACCACGCGGCCTCGTCCACCAGGTGGGCCGCCAGATGCCACGGCTCGTACTCCGGTGTGCCCACGAGCAGCAGCCCGCCCCCGTGCGCCACCACGGACCCGCGCAGCGCCCCGGCGAACCGCCGCGTGGCACCCAGCCACTCCGTCCCGGCAAGTACTTCGCGCAGCAGCGCGACCCGTACGGCGTCCATACGACCGCATCCTGCCGTAACCGGTCACTCGTGACGCGGAGTTCACCACGAATTCGCTCAACTCGGGGACAGTGCCCTGTCACCGGAGACCCACGTCTGCTTTGGGAGCCCGCCAGATGACAGCAGTCACCGTCCCCTTCCGCGCGGGTAAAGAGGGCTACGCCAGCTACCGGATCCCGGCGGTCGTCGCCGCAGCAAGCGGCACCCTGCTGGCCTTCTGCGAGGGCCGGGTCGGCTCCGCGAGGGACCACGGCCAGATCGACATCGTGCTGAAGCGCTCCACGGACGGCGGCCACACCTGGGGCCCGCTCCAGGTCGCCGCGAGCAACGGCGACGACCTCGCCGGAAACCCCGCCCCCGTGGTCCTCGACACCGGCCGCATCCTGCTCGTCCACGTCCGCGCCGCCGCCGCCGCGAGCGAGGACTCCATCCTGCGCGGCCGGGTGAAGGCCGCCGACGGCCGCCGCGTGTGGGTGCAGCACAGCGACGACGACGGCGTCAGCTGGTCCGAACCGAAGGAGATCACCAAGTCGGTGAAGAAGGCGGGCTGGCGCTGGTACGCCACCTGCCCCGGCCACGCGATCCAGCTGCGCACCGGCCGGGTCCTCGTCCCCGGCAACCACACCGCGCCGCCCACTGGCACCGACCTCGGCAACGAGCCCAGGTACAACAGCGGCCACTGCCTGCTCAGCGACGACCGCGGCGCGACCTGGTTCCTCGGCTACGTCGACGAGAACACCGACGGCTATGTCAACGTCAACGAGACCACCGCCGCCGAACTCCCCGACGGCCGTGTCTACTTCAACGCCCGCAACGACTCCCCGTCGCCCGGCAACCGCGCCGACGCCCACTCGAAGGACGGCGGGAAGACCCTCGTCAGACCGTTCCGCCCGCAGGCCGGCCTCACCGCCCCCGTCTGCGAGGCGAGCGTCCTCCAGCTCCGCGACCCCGACCTGCTCCTCTACTCGGGCCCCGCCGACCCCACCGCCCGCGCCCTGATGACCGTCCGCGCCTCCGCCGACGGCGGCAGCACCTGGCGCCCGGTCCACACCGTCGACGGACTGCCCGCCGCCTACTCCGACCTGGTCCGCGTCGACGAGGACACCGTCGGACTCCTCTACGAGACCGGCGACTTCGGCCCCTACGAGACGATCACCTTCAGGCGGCTGCCGGTCACGGATCTCACCTGACGCGGTGCGCCGACGGCCACGGACGTAAAGTCGCCGCATGACCTCTACCGACAGTGCACAGCAGCCCGCGAAGGCCCCCGCCAAGGACCCCTGGGACCTGCCCGACGTCTCCGGGCTCGTCGTCGGCGTGCTCGGTGGCACCGGCCCACAGGGCAAGGGCCTCGCCTACCGCCTCGCCAGGGCCGGCCAGAAGGTGATCATCGGCTCCCGGGCCGCCGAGCGCGCCCGGGCCGCCGCCGACGAGCTCGGCCACGGCATCGAGGGCTTCGACAACGCCGAGACCGCCCGGCGCAGCGACATCGTGATCGTCGCCGTGCCCTGGGAGGGCCATGGCAAGACCCTGGAGTCCCTGCGCGAGGAACTGGCCGGCAAGCTCGTCGTGGACTGCGTCAATCCGCTCGGCTTCGACAAGCAGGGCGCCTACGCACTGAAGCCGGAGGAGGGCAGCGCCGCCCAGCAGGCCGCCGCCCTGCTCCCGGACTCCCGGGTGACCGCCGCCTTCCACCACCTGTCGGCGGTACTGCTGGAGGACCCGGAGACCGAGCAGATCGACACCGACGTCATGGTGCTCGGCGAGGACCGGTCCGACGTGGAGATGGTCCAGGCGCTGGCCGGACGCATCCCCGGCATGCGCGGCATCTTCGCGGGGCGGCTGCGCAACGCCCACCAGGTGGAGTCACTGGTCGCGAATCTGATCTCCGTCAACCGCCGGTACAAGGCACACGCGGGACTCCGTATCACAGATGTGTGAGTTCGCGGCCACCGTCGTGTGAGACGTCAGGGCGCATGGGGGACACTGGACGCCATCAGCAGTGTCCCCCGACAGGAGCCCACCGACATGCCCCCCTTGTCCCCACCCGGCCCGGCCCGGCGACTCGCCCTCTACACCCTGGTCGTCTGTCTGCTCGCCGTGGCCGCGGCGGTCGTCTCCTTCGTCCAGGGCAGCTGGCTGGGGATCGTCTGGGTGCTGCTCGCGGGTCTGTCGTCCAACATGACCTGGTACTACATCAAGCGCGGCCGGGGCGCCGGCGGCAAGTCCGTCACGGGCTGACCGAGCAGTACTCGTTGGTGCCCAGCCAGAAGCGGTAGAGCTCCTGGCCGCAGTACCGGTCGTCGGCGGTGATCCCCAGACCGCGCAGGATCGTGTCGATCACATCGAAGAACGCGTGGTTGAGGGACGGCACCCACAGCAGCGCGAACACGAACAGCAGACCGAACGGCGCGAACGGCTCCACCTGGCGCTTCACGCTGTACGACAGCCAGGGTTCGATCACGCCGTAGCCGTCCAGGCCGGGCACCGGCAGGAAGTTCAGGATCGCGGCCGTGACCTGGAGCAGCGCGAGGAAGGCCAGCGCGTACCGGAAGTCGCGCGGCACCCCGTCCAGGGCGTCCAGCCAGAACGGGGCCGTGCACACCGCCGCGAACAGCACGTTCGTCAGCGGGCCCGCCGCCGAGATCAGGCTGTGCCGCCAGCGCCCCCGGATCCGGCCGCGCTCGATGAACACCGCGCCGCCCGGCAGACCGATCCCGCCCATGATCACGAACAGCACCGGCAGCACGATGCTCAGCAGCGCGTGCGTGTACTTCAGCGGGTTCAGCGTGAGGTAGCCCTTGGCGCCGACCGAGATGTCCCCGCTGTGCAGCGCGGTGCGCGCATGCGCGTACTCGTGCAGACACAGGGACACGATCCAGGCCGCCGTCACGAACAGGAACACGGCGAGTCCCGGCTGCTCGGCGAAGCCGGTCCAGGTGGCCCACCCCGTGACCGCCGTGACGGCCAGGATGCCGAGGAAGACGGGACTGATCCGCCGGTCGCTGCGACTGCGGGCGGTTGCGGAGGTCATCGGCAAGGCTCCCTGGGGGACTGGGGCGGTCGGCGAGCCCGACCGTACCGGGCACGAGGGGAAAACGTCTCGCGGTGCGCGGTCGGTTCCTGAAGGGTGGGCGCATGGGAATGTGGCGGGTGTTCTACGAAAGCTGGCAGATGGAGTGCTGCGGTACACCGTTCTCGGTGGGGGAGGAGGTGAACTGGCCGCTCGCGCCCATGGACCCCGAAGAGGTCCGGGCGTGGCGCCGGGAGGGGGAGCACGACCGGTACGACGGGACGGTCAGGTTCGAGGCCCACGGCGGCCGCCTGCCCGCGACCCGGGGCCGGGTCCTCGACATCCGTCTCGTGCACCAGGAGTACGCCGAGCGCAGCCCCGGAGCGGACACTCTCGAACCGGTGTCCGACACGAGGTCGCTCACGCCCGTCGACGTCTGCCCGAAGTGGTTCGAGCACGAAGAAGCCCGTACGAAGTCGGGGCTGCGCCGCGCCCGCCTCGCGACCGGTGTCCTCGTCACCCTCGACGTCCCGGGCGCCCCGCCGCCGGAACTCCGTGACCGGCCCTGACACCACCGGAGACAATGGACCCCGTGCGCTATCGCATCCTCGGCACCACCCAGGCGCTCCGCCCCGACGGCACGGCCGTTCCCGTGGGCGGGGCGCGGCTGCGTGCCCTGCTGACCGTGCTGGCCCTGCGACCCGGCCGCACCGTGCCGGTGGGCCTGCTGGTCGACGAGGTGTGGCACGGGGACCCGCCCGCCGACGCGGCCGGTGCGCTGCAGGCGCTGGTGGGCCGGCTGCGACGGGCGCTCGGCGCGGAGGCGGTCGCCTCGGCGGAGGGCGGCTACCGGCTCGCCGCCGTGCCCGACGACGTCGATCTGCACCGCTTCGAGCGGCTCACCGGCGACGGCCTGCGCGCCCTGGCCGACGGCGACCCCGCCAAGGCGGCCGGTGCCCTCGACGACGCCCTCGCGCTGTGGCACGACCCCGCCCTCGCCGATCTGCCGGACCGCACCGCGGAGGCGGCCCGCTGGGAGGCCCGCCGCCTCGACGCCCTGCGCGCCCGGCACACCGCCGCGCTGGCCCTGGGCGAGGCCGAGCACTCCCTGCCCGAGCTCACCGCCCTGTGCGACACCCACCCGCTGGACGAGTCCCTCCAGTCCCTGCGGCTGCGCGCCCTGCGCGACGCGGGCCGCGCCGCGGAGGCACTGGCCGCCTACGAGGACGTACGACAGCTGCTCGCGGACCGGCTCGGCTCCGACCCCGGACCGGAGCTGCGCGCGCTGCACGCGGAGTTGCTGGACCTCTCGGCGGGCTCCCGCGAGCTCACCGGCGCGGCAGGAGCGGACCTCTCCGCAGGTGGCCGTGGTGCGGACGCCCCCGTCGAAGGCCGCCCGTCCGGCAACCTCCCCGCCCGTCTCACCTCCTTCGTCGGCCGGGAGAGCGACATCGAGGCCATCCGGGGTGACCTCGCGGCCGCCCGGCTGGTCACGCTGCTCGGGCCCGGCGGCGCCGGCAAGACCAGGCTGTCGCAGGAGGCCGCCGAGACCGTGCGCCATGCGACCCGGGACGGGGTGTGGCTGGCCGAGCTGGCCCCCGTCGACGACCCGGCCGCCGTACCGGCAGCCGTCCTCACCGCGATCGGCGCCCGCGAGACCGTGCTGCACGGCGCCGGTGCCGAAAGCATGCGGGCCGCCGTCGCCGACCGGCACGACGACCCCGTGGAGCGACTGGTCGAGCACTGCGGCCGCCGCCGCATGCTGATCATCCTCGACAACTGCGAGCACGTCGTGGACGCGGCCGCCCGCCTGGTGGAGCGGCTCCTGGAACGCTGCCCGGAGCTGACGGTCCTGGCCACCAGCCGCGAACCCCTCGGCGTACCGGGCGAGTTGCTGCGCCCGGTGGAACCGCTGCCGGAGCCCATCGCGCTCAGGCTGCTCGCCGACCGGGGCACGGCGGCGCGCTCCGGGTTCCATGTCGACGACGATCTCGAGGCCTGCGCGGAGATCTGCCGCCGCCTCGACGGCCTCCCCCTCGCCATCGAGCTGGCGGCCGCCCGGCTGCGGATGATGACACCGCGTCAGATCGCCGACCGGCTCGACGACCGCTTCCGGCTGCTCACCTCGGGAAGCCGCACCGTGCTGCCCCGCCAGCAGACCCTGCGCGCCGTCGTCGACTGGTCCTGGGACCTGCTCGACGAGGACGAACGGGACGTCCTGCGCAGCCTGTCGGTGTTCGCCGGCGGCTGCGACCTCGCGGCCGCCGAGGCGGTGTGCGGACCGGTCGCGCTGGAGGCGCTCGGTTCACTGGTCGACAAGTCCCTCGTCGTGGCCGCTCCCGCGCCCGACGGCGCGATGCGCTACCGGCTCCTGGAGACCGTGGCCGAGTACGCGGGCGAACGGCTCGACGAGGCCGGGCAGCGCAAGGAGACCGAGCGCGCGCACCTGACGTACTACCGCGAACTCGCCCGCACCACCGATCCATTGCTGCGCGGCCCCGGCCAGCGCAGCGCGGTCCGGCGGTTCCAGCTGGAGTACGAGAACCTGCGCACGGCCCTGCGCCATGCCGTCGCCGAGCAGGACGAGCAGGAGGGGCTCTGCCTGGTCCTGTCCCTGGTCTGGTACTGGCAGATGCGCGATCTGCGCATCGAGGCCCGCAACTGGTGCAGCGAGGTCATGGCACTCGGCCCCGACCCCTTCACCGAGCCGCTGCGCCGCGCCGCACCGGTCTGGCAGCGCTGCGTAGACACCCCGCCCCCGCTGACCGGCGAACTCCTCCTCGAGGCCCGTCGCGGCGTCCACCTGGTCCATCTCTCCTGCATGGACACGGAGCTGGACGCCTGGCAGGTCCCGGCGGCGCAGGCGAAGCTGCGCGTGATCACCGAGGTGTACGAGCCCGGTCTGCCGCAGACATGCCGCTCCCCCGGCATGTACTGGTTCTTCGCCGTGATGCTGACCGGCAGCGCGGACCGGCTGCTGGAGATCATCGACGGCTGCGTCCGCACCTGCCGGGAGACTCCTGGCTTCGAGTGGGAACTGGCCGGATCCCTGCAGATGCGGGCCAACCTCCTCGCCAACCGCACCGCCTGGGCGGGCGACGCGACCCGGGACGCGGAGGAGGCGCTGGAGATCTTCCGGCGCCTCGGTGACGACTGGGGCACCGCCGAGGCGCTCTCCGCACGCGCCGAGGCCCGTGAACGCAAGGGCGACTACGTGCGGGCCGCCGCCGACTACCGGGCGGCCGTCGAGCACGCCGAACGCCTCGGCGCCCGTGCCCAGATGGCGGTGCTCAGCGCCCGGCTGGGCGGCGTGCTCATCGAAGCGGGCGAGACGGAACGCGGCGAGAGCCTGCTGCGCGAGGTCATCGTCCACAATCACGGCACGAACCACGAGGCGATGCCCGCCGCCCGGCTCTTCCTCGCCTGCCGGCTCGGCCTGACCGGCCGCACCCGGGAGGCACGCGAGCAACTCCGGCTGCTGCGCGAGGAGTTCAAGATCGCGCACTTTGTCGTCTTCGACGCCATGATCCTCGGCCAGGAGGCCTGGGTGGACGCCGTCGACGGCCGCCACGCGGAGAGCCTGGTCCGGGTCCGGGCGGCGCTCCGGCACGCCGCCGACCCGCTGTCCCAGGTCATCACCCCGCACCTGAACTCCATCTGCCTGACCGTCGCGGCGATGGCGCTCGCCGGCTTCGACGGCGGCACTCGTGCCGCCGACGCCGCCCGGTGCCTGGCCGCCGCGGACGCGCTGCTGCCGCCGGGCCATGTGGCCTCCGGAACGGAGCACGAGGTGCGCGAGCGCACCGTGGCCCGGATCCGGGCCGTGCTCGACGGCGAGGCGTACGAGGCCGCGTACGCGCAGGGCGGTGGCCTCTCCCTCGAGGAGGCCACCGCCCTGGTCTGACAGGCGCGACGAACGTCAGTTCTTGGTGCGGAACTTGTGGATCGCGACCGGTGCCATCACCGCGGTGAGGCCCGCCGACCAGGCCAGGGTCACCCACAGACCGTGCGCGACCGGTCCGCCGACCATCAGACCGCGCGCGGTGTCCGCGAGCGCCGACAGCGGGTTGTAGTCGGTGAAGTTCTGCAGCCAGCCCGGCATCGAGGCGGTCGGCGCGAAGATCGACGAGCCGAACTGCAGCGGCATCAGCACCAGGAAGCCCATGGCCTGCACGGACTGCGCGCTCTTCATGATCACGCCAAGAGTGAGGAACACCCACATCAGGGCCGAGCCGAACACCGCGGACAGGCCCACCGAGGCGAGCAGCCCCGGCCAGTTGGTGATGTCGAAGCCCACGAGCACGCCGACGATCATCAGCACGACGGTCGCGAAGAGCATCCGCATCAGCTCCACCGCGATCTTGGCGAACAGCACCGAGCCGCGCCCGATCGGCAGGGACCGGAAGCGGTCCATGACACCGGAGTTGAAGTCCTGGTTGAAGCCGGTGCCCACGCCCTGGGCCATGTTCATGCCCATCATGGCCATGAGGCCGGGCACGACGTACTGCACGTACTGGTCCTGACCGCCGCCCAGCGACTGCCCGATGGAGCCGCCGAAGACGTACACGAACAGCAGGGTGAAGATCACCGGGAACAGGATGGCGTCGAACATCGACTCCGGGTCCTGCCGGATCCACAGCAGATTGCGGCGGACGAGCGCGCCGGTGTGGCGCAGATGGGCGCGCAGCGGGATGGGTGCGTCGCCCTTGGAGGCGGCCGCGGCCGGGGTCAGGGTGGCGGCGCTCATACGGCGACCTCCTCGCGGGTCTCGGCGGGCGTGGCGTCCTGCGGGGCACTGGCGCGGTGGCCGGTGAGGGACAGGAACACCTCGTCCAGGCTGGGCAGTTCGGTGGTGATCGAGGAGATGGTGATGCCGCGCGCCGTGACCGCGCCGACCACGTGGGTCAGCTGCTCGTCGCTGAGGATCGGCACCAGCAGGGAGCCCGCGGCGGTGTCCACGGTCGTGCCGGCGAGACCGGTGATGCCCAGTTCGTCGAGCATCCCGGCGAGCGGGTGCAGCTCCAGCGGGTCCGCGGGCCGGACGCGCAGGGTGCGTCCGCCGACCCTGGCCTTGAGCTCCTCGATGCCGCCGTTCGCGATGACCTTCCCGCGGTCGACGACGGTCAGCTCGGAGGCGAGCTGCTCGGCCTCCTCCATGTACTGGGTGGTCAGCAGGACGGTGACACCGTCCCCGACCATGGCCTTGACCTCGTCCCAGACCTCGTTGCGGGTACGGGGGTCGAGCCCCGTCGTCGGCTCGTCGAGGTAGAGGACGGCGGGCCGGCCGATCATCGACGCGGCCAGGTCGAGCCGCCGCCGCATACCGCCGGAGTACGTTCCCGCGGGCCGCCGGGCGGCCTCCGTCAGCGAGAACCGCTCCAGCAGCTCGTCGGCGCGGGCGCGGGCCTCCTTGCGCGGCAGGTCCAGCAGCCGCCCGATCATGTACAGGTTCTCCCAGCCCGGGAGCTTCTCGTCCACGGACGCGTACTGCCCGGTGAGGCCTATGACCCGGCGCAGCTGCCGGGGCTGCCGTACGACGTCGTATCCGGCCACGGTGGCGTGTCCGGCGTCGGGGGTCAGCAGGGTGGAGAGGATGCGTACGAGGGTGGTCTTGCCGGCTCCGTTCGGCCCGAGCACACCCATCACGGTGCCCTCGCGCACATCCAGGTCGACACCGTCCAGTGCCCTGGTCTCGCCGTAGTGCTTGACCAGCCCCCGCACGGTCACGGCGCTGTTCGCGCCACTGGGGTTGTCGTCGATTCGCGTCATGCCCAAGACGTTGTCAGCCCCGACCGACAAACCACCTACAGACCACCTACAGCGCCCGGCGGGCCACCGACACCACCGACAATTCCCCGACAAGCACAGCAACCATCAATTGAGGAACCAAGACGGCGGGCAGCCACCTCCGCGAGAGCGGCGCCGGCGTAGGCGCAAAGGGGTGACAGCCCCGCCGACGGGGGACGATCGGCGGGGCTGTCGGTGGTGCGACGGTGGCTCAGTGGCGCGGCCTCAGTGGACGGAGTGCTCCTCGAGCGGGAACGTCCCGCCCACGACGTCCTCCGCGAACTCCTTCACCGCGCTGCCCATGACCTCACGCAGGTTGGCGTACTTCTTCACGAACTTCGGCATCCGGCCGCCCGTCAGACCGAGCATGTCGGTCCACACCAGCACCTGCGCGTCCGTCTGAGCACCGGCGCCGATGCCCACGGTCGGGATGTGCAGCACCCGCGTCACCTCGGCCGCGAGCTCGGCCGGGACCAGTTCGAGGACCACCGCGAACGCGCCCGCGTCCTGCACGGCCTTGGCGTCGCGCAGCAGCTGCGCGGCCGCCTCCTCGCCGCGCCCCTGGACGCGGTAGCCCATGGCGTTCACGGACTGCGGGGTCAGACCGATGTGGGCCATGACCGGGATGCCGGACTCCACCAGCAGCCGGATCTGCTCGTGGGAGCGCTCGCCGCCCTCCAGCTTCACCGCGCCGACGCCGGCCTCCTTCACCAGCCGGGTCGCCGAGCGCAGCGCCTGCACCGGGCCCTCCTGGTACGAGCCGAAGGGCAGGTCGCCGACGATCAGGGCGCGCTGGGTGCCGCGCACGACCGCGGCCGACAGCATGGTCATCTCGTCGAGGGTGACGGGCACGGTCGTCTCGTACCCGAGGTGGCAGTTGCCCGCCGAGTCGCCGACCAGGAGCACCGGGATTCCGGCCTCGTCGAAGACGGACGCGGTCATCGCGTCGTAGGCGGTGAGCATGGGCCATTTCTCGCCCCGCTCCTTGGCGAGCGCGATGTCGCGGACGGTGATGCGGCGTGTGCCCTTGCCCCCGTACAGCGCTTTGCTGCCGTCGGAGGGCCTGTTCTGGGCAGCCGAAAGCTGCGTCATTGCAACGGCTCCTTCAGTCATCTCGAGGCGCCCTCACGGCGTCCCCGGATCCCCTCCATGGTGGCACCTCGTGCCAGGGAGGGCCAGGGGACCCCCGTGTGATCCCTTACGTCATCCCATCGCACTCCGCTCGCACCCCGCCCGTGTGCCGCTCGGTCCCGGGTGGGCCGTGAACTCGCTGTCCGAGGTGGCCGGGACCGCGCTGTGTAAGGTCTCGGTAAAGGAATTTAGATACGAGACGGTTCCGTATTGGAAATGGCCTAGGGTCGTCGCCATGACAACTCCTGCCGACCGTGCCCCTCACGGTTCCCGGATACCTGAAGCGGTGCACCGCCGCCGCTGGGCGATCCTCGGCGTCCTGATGCTGAGCCTGTTGATCGTGGTGCTCGACAACTCGATCCTGAACGTCGCCGTCAAGACCATCTCCACCCCGGCACCCACCGGACTGGGGGCCACCCAGAGCGAGATCGAGTGGGCGATCAACGCCTACACCCTCGTCTTCGCCGGCCTGTTGTTCACCGCGGGGCTCATCGGTGACCGGCTCGGCCGCAAGAAGGTCCTGCTCGGCGGCCTCCTCGTGTTCGGTATCGGCTCCGCCCTCGCCGCCGAGTCCGGCTCCCCGGACGAGCTGATCGCCTACCGCGCGCTGATGGCCCTCGGTGCCGCCTTCGTCATGCCCGCCACGCTCGCCGTGCTGATGAACGTCTTCGAGCGCGACGAGCAGCCCAAGGCCATCGGCATCTGGGCCGGCGGCGTCGGGCTCGCCATCGCCATCGGGCCGATCACCGGCGGTGCGCTCCTCGACCACTTCTGGTGGGGCTCGGTCTTCTTCGTCAACGTACCCATCGTGATCCTCGCGCTGGCGCTGATGATCTGGCTGGTGCCCGACTCGCGCGACCCGAAGCCCGGCCGCCTCGACCCCGTCGGGGTCGTGCTCTCGGTCGTCGGTCTGGTCCTGCTCGTCTACGGCATCATCAAGGGCGGCGAGCTCGCCGACTTCACGGATGCCAAGGTCCTCGCGACCATCGCGGCCGGTCTCGCGGTCCTCGCCGGCTTCGTCGTCTTCGAGAAGCGCAGCGACCACCCGTCGCTGGACGTCACGTACTTCAAGAACAAGGTCTTCTCGGCCGCCATGAGCGCCATCGCGCTGGTCTTCTTCGCGCTGATGGGCGTCACCTTCTTCGGTGTGTTCTACACCCAGAGCGTGCGCGGCTACTCGCCGCTGGAGTCCGGTGTGCTGATGCTGCCGCTGGCCGCCGCGCAGATGATCTTCGCGCCGAGGGCCCGGCTGGTCGTCGACCGGTTCGGCAACAAGGCCACCACCACGGCCGGTCTGCTCCTCATCGCGGTGACGCTGGTCATCTTCGCCACCTTCGAGGCGGACACGCCGATCTGGCTCCTCGAGGTCGACTTCTTCCTCATGGGCACCGGCATGGCGCACATCATGACGCCGACCTCCGTCGTCATCATGCAGGCCCTGCCGCGCGAGAAGGCCGGCTCGGCCTCCGCGCTCAGCAACACCTTCCGCCAGGTCGGCGGCGCGCTCGGTATCGCCGTGCTCGGCTCGGTCCTGGCCACCTCGTACCGCACCGGCATCGAGGACAAGCTCGGCCTGCTGCCGCCCGGCCTCAGGGACACGGCGGGCGAGTCCATCGAGGCCACCCTGGGCGTCGCCCGGAAGCTCGGTCCGCAGGGCAAGGCCCTGATCGACCCCGCCAACGACGCTTTCCTGCACGCCATGCACGTCACCGCGCTGTGCGGCACGGGCGTGGCGATCCTCGGCGCGATCGTGACGGCACTCTTCCTGCCGGGCAAGCCGCAGGCACCGCAGGAGGGCAAGCCGGAGCAGGAGTTGGTCGCCGCCGCGGACTAGTCCGCGAGGCGGCGTCCGGAGAGGCACCACGGGGGGAGGAGGCGGCTGCGGGACAATTCCCGCAGCGCAGTGAAAGGAAGAAACGACGTGAGTCTTGCCGGCAGCCGACCGCAGCAGCTCGGTCCCGTACGGGGCCGCCCGCGCAGCGAGGCCGTGGAACACGCCATTCTGGAAGGCGTGATGAAGCTCCTGGAGGAGGGCGTGCCCCTCGCCGAGCTCTCCATCGAGCGCGTCGCCCGCACCGCCGGCGTCGGCAAGGCCACCATCTACCGCCGCTGGAGCGGCAAGGAGGAGCTCTTCGTCGACGTCGTGCGCGCGGCCGAGCCCCCCGACCCCGTGCTCCCCGGCACCTCGATGCGCGACGACCTGGTCGTCCTGCTCGAGTCGCTGCGCCAGCGCGGTCTGGTCACCCGCTCGTCGGTGATCCTGCACAACGTCCACGCCCAGATGAAGAGCAGCCCCAAGATCTGGGCCGCGTACCACGCCGGCGTGATAACGCCCCGGCGCAACAAGGGCCTCGAAGTCCTGCGCCGCGGACAGTGCAACGGCGAGCTCCGCGAGGACGTCGACCTCGAGCTGGCCAACGACATGTTCGTCGGCACCATGCTCGTCCGCTCCTTCATGCGCCCGGACGCGGACCTCCCGGAGGGGCTGCCCGAGCAGATCGTCGACACGGTGCTCGAAGGCCTACGGCCCGTCAGCTCCCCCGGCACTTAGCCCGAATGTGCGCGTTTCGTCACAGTCCGGACGGGTGTCGCCGCAACCGGAACCCCTCGCGCCGACTTGTTCGTCATCGTCTTCCGTACGGCCGCGACACGGCGGCAGGAACGGATCCGATCATCCCCTAGGGTCGTAACCGGGGGAAGACGGTGCGCACGGCAGGTTGTGAGGCAGACGGTATGGCGCAGCAGGCGTACATGACGGAGACGGACAACGGCGGCTCGGGGCCCGAGCACCGGGGATCCCGGCTTCGGCGCCTGCTGGGGCGGCTGCGGAGAGGCTTGTTCGAGGGCTGGCGCGGAGATCCGCGCATCTGGCGCCGCGGCATCGTGACGGCCGTGATCGCGCTGCTGCTGGCCCTGGTGATGCTGGTGCACTCGCGCATCCCGAACCGGGTGGGCAACCTCGGCAGTCTCACAGAGACGTTCTTGCCCTGGCTGGGTCTGCTGATCCCGGTGCTGCTGGTCCTCGGTGTCGTACGGAAGTCGGCGACCGCGCTGATCGCGGTGCTGCTCCCGGCCATCGTGTGGCTGAACCTCTTCGGCGGGCTGCTCACCGACAAGACCGGCTCCGGCGGCGACCTCATGGTCGCGACGCACAACGTCAACGCCGACAACCCGGACCCGTCCGACACGGCCCGGGACGTGGCCGCGTCCGGCGCGGACGTGCTCGCGCTGGAGGAGCTGAAGGCGTCGGCCGTGCCGGTGTACGAGAAGGCGCTGGCGGCGACCTACAAGTACCACTCGGTGCAGGGCACGGTCGGGCTGTGGAGCAAGTACCCGCTCACCGGGGTCAGGGCCGTCGACATCAAGCTGGGCTGGACACGCGCCATGCGTGCGACGGTGGCCACGCCGGCCGGGCAGGTCGCGGTGTACGTCGCCCACCTCCCCTCGGTGCGGGTAAAAATGGAAGCCGGATTCACCGCCCGGCAGCGCGACAAGAGCGCCGACGCCCTCGGCGAGGCCATCGCCGACGAGCCGCTGCAGCGGGTGGTGCTGCTCGGCGACCTGAACGGCACCATGAACGACCGTTCCCTCAACGGGGTCACCTCCCAGCTGCGTTCCACGCAGGGCGCGGCGGGCAGCGGCTTCGGGTTCAGCTGGCCGGCCTCGTTCCCGATGGCGCGGATCGACCAGATCATGGTGAAGGGGGTCGAACCGGAGAGCTCCTGGACGCTGCCGAAGACGAACAGCGACCACCTTCCGGTCGCCGCGCGTGTGAATGTCACCACATCCGGCTCGTGAAAGGGCCCTGGCAACCAGGGCTTGACGCGCTGGAACACTTCGCCCGGGAGACTTTGTTCCGTCGTTGAACATATGATGTGCGGAACACCGCTCCTGAAAGGCAAAGGCCCTTCATGCCCCTGGCCCTGCTCGCACTGGCCGTCGGTGCCTTCGGCATAGGCACCACCGAGTTCGTGATGATGGGCCTGCTGCCCGAAGTCGCGGCCGACCTGCACATCTCGATCCCCGTCGCCGGGCACCTGGTCTCGGCCTATGCGCTCGGCGTGGTGATCGGCGCCCCGCTCCTTGCCGCGCTGACCGCCCGCATGCCCCGCCGCACCGTCCTCATGGCCCTGATGGGCCTGTTCGTCGCGGGCAACGCACTGTCCGCCCTCGCCCCCGGCTACGACTCGCTCCTGGCGGCACGCTTCCTGAGCGGTCTGCCGCACGGCGCCTTCTTCGGCGTCGGTGCGGTGGTCGCGACGAACATGGTGGCCCCGGAGCGCAAGGCCCGCTCCGTCTCCCTGATGTTCCTCGGCCTGACGGTCGCCAACATCGCGGGCGTCCCCGTGGCCACGCTCATGGGCCAGCACCTGGGCTGGCGGGCCACGTTCCTCGGCGTGAGCGCGATCGGCGTGGCGGCGACAGCTTCCTTGGCCCTGCTGATCCCGCGGGACCACGGACACGCACCCTCCGTGGGCCTGCGGGGCGAACTGTCGGCGCTGAGGTCGCTGCCGGTGTGGCTGGCCCTCGGTACGACGGTGGCGGGCTTCGGCGCGCTCTTCGCGGCGTACAGCTACATCACGCCGATGCTCACGGACGTCGCGGGGTACGCCGACTCCAGCGTGACGCTGCTGCTGGCGCTGTTCGGCGTCGGCGCGACGGTCGGAAACCTGGTGGGAGGCCGCCTGGCGGACCATGCGATGCGGCGCACGCTGTTCGGCGGTCTGCTGTCGCTGACGGCGGTCCTGACCCTGTTCCCCCTCCTCATGCGCACGCCGCTGACGGCGGCCCTGGCGGTGATCCTGCTGGGCACGGCGGCATTCATCACGGGATCCCCCCTCCAACTCATGGTCATGGAAAAGGCCTCAGCGGCCCCCTCCCTGGCCTCCTCGGCCAACCAGGCGGCCTTCAACCTCGCCAACGCCGGCGGCGCCTGGATCGGCGGCCTGGCCCTGGCGGCCGGCTTCGGTACGACGTCCCCGGCGCTCGCGGGCGCGGGGTTGGCGGTACTGGGACTTGCGGTGGCGACTACGGCGTACCTGGTGGACCGGCGACGCCGGGCGACTCCGTCGGTCGGCAGCGAGCGGGTGGTTGCGTCGCACGTGCCGGAGCAGCCGGGCGCGCTGCACCACTGACCCTGGGGGGTTGGCGCGGGCCCAGCCTGGAGCGTTGCCGTTGGGGCCGCTCGCTTCTTTCTCAGTGTCGTGCTTCCGTGAGGCGAGTAAAGGGCGCTCCGCTGTCGCTCCGCTGTCGCTCCGCTGTCGCTCCGCTGTCGCTCCGCGTCGCCTTCGGCGATGGCCCTGCGGGCCACCCTTGACACGCCTCGCGGAAGCACGGGTCAGAAGCGAGCGAGCGGCCCGGAAGAGCGGTGGCCCGACCGGGGTTGACCCTTCAGGTCCGCTGCGAGTGTGCCGTCGGCGGGAGGGGACGCGGTCGCGCCTCGCCGGCACGCCGGGCGGGCTTGGCGGCGAACGGTGGGTGGGGGATGGGGGTGGGTGGGGGTGGGTGGGGGTAAGGGCAGGCGGCCGATGGGTGGGGCGGGTCGCACGGCCGGCTGGGAGCCGGCGCCCCCGATGGTGCCCGTTGGTGGTCGCGTCCTCCAAGGCGGTTGGTCGATTCGGGTCAAGGGGCCGGGGCTGGCCACGAGGTGGAAGGGGCGAGTTCGGCTCGGACGTGGCCCAATCCTTCCAATCATCGCCTTTGTGTGACTTGAGAGGCAGCTGTGACGGCCTCGGGGGGCCGCCACAGCCGTCGGCCTGTCACCCGCCCGCACTCCAGCCACTCCGGCCGCCTGTCCCCTCCCCACCCCCACCCACCGCTCGCCGCCAAGCCCGCCCGGCGTGCCGGCGAGGCGCGACCGCGCCCGGCAGCAGACGGCGACCATGCAGCCCACGGTTGCCCGCAAACCCCCGTCGGGCCACCGCCCTTTACTCGCCTCACGGAAGCACGACACGCGAGCGGCCCCAAAGGCAACCCTTCAGCCTGGGCCCGCGCCGACCCCCCAGGGTGGCACCGGCGCCGCCTCAGTTCCTGAGTTCCTCGGTTCGTACCAGACCGTCTTGCGGTCCGGGGCCCGGTCCACGCCCAACCGGTCGGTCAGCGCGTCGAGAGGGGCCATGCCCCGCCCGGACTCCGATGTTGCCGAGGCGGACAGCAGGACGGGCAGGGTGCGCGTATCTCCCGGGCTGCTCCAGACAGCCCCCTACGCTCGGACGCTGGTCCGGTCGGCTCACCCGGCGGCCTCCGACGAGTGGGTCGAGGAGAAGGTGACGGCCCGACTCGCCCGCGCCCGCCTCTTCGAGGAGGATCACTCCACCCCGGAGTACTGGGCGGTCCTGCGCGAGTCGCTGATCGCGGACCCGATCCTTCCTCCACCGGAGATGGCCGAACAGTTGGACCGGGCCGTGGAGTTGGCCGAGCGGCGCCGGATCACTCCGCAGATCGTTCCGCGGACGTACGGCGCGTATCCCCTGATGGCCGCCTCCATCATGGTGATGACCTTCCCGGACGCGCCTGGTGAACCCAGGGGGCCGTTATCCTCACGCCCCCGGGCTGTCGAACCGCGCCAAGTCCCGCAACCACGCCCGTGCCGAGCTGTCCGACGGCGCGCGCCAGTCACCCCGCGGCGAGAGCGAACCGCCGGCCGAGACCTTCGGTCCGTTCGGCATGGCCGATCGCTTGAACTGCGCGAACCCGAAGAAGCGGCGGCAGAAGACCTCCAGCCAGCGTCGGATCTCCGGCAGGTCGTACGCCACCCGCTTGGCCTCGGGGAAGTTCGGCGGCCAGGCGCCGGCCTCCGGGTCGTGCCAGGCGTGCCAGGCCAGGAAGGCGATCTTCGACGGCCGCAAGCCGTACCGCAGCACGTGGAAGAGCGTGAAGTCGTGCAGCGCGTACGGGCCGATCTTCGACTCCGTCGACTGCATCTCCTCGCCCGGCACCAGCTCCGGACTGATCTCCGTGTCGAGGATCGCCGCGAGCGTCTTGCCGGTCTCCTCGTCGAACTGACCGCTGCTGATGACCCAGCGGATCAGATGCTGGATCAGCGTCTTCGGTACGCCCGAGTTGACGTTGTAGTGGCTCATCTGGTCGCCCACGCCGTACGTGGACCAGCCGAGCGCCAGCTCCGAGAGGTCACCGGTGCCGAGCACGATGCCGCCGCGCTGGTTGGCCAGCCGGAACAGATAGTCCGTGCGCAGACCCGCCTGCACGTTCTCGAAGGTGACGTCGTACACCGGCTCGCCGGAGGCGAACGGGTGGCCCATCTCCTGCAGCATCAGCCGTGCGGTCGGCGTGATGTCCAGCTCGGCCGCGGTGACGCCGAGCGAGTTCATCAGCTTGTGGGCGTTGTCCTTGGTGTGGTCGCTGGTGGCGAAGCCGGGCAGGGTCCAGGCCAGGATGTCGCTGCGCGGGCGGCCCGCGCGGTCCATCGCGCGGGCGGCGACGATCAGCGCGTGCGTGGAGTCCAGGCCGCCGGACACCCCGATGACCACCTTCGGGCCGCCGATCGCCTTGAGGCGCTGCTGGAGGCCCTCGACCTGGATGTTGTACGCCTCGTAGCAGTCCAGGGCGAGGCGGTCGGGGTCGGCCGGCACGAACGGGAAGCGCTCCAGGCGACGGCGCAGCCCCAGGTCGGTGAGCGGCGGATCGAGCTCGAAGCCGACCGTCCGGAAGTCACCGGTCCGCGCGTGGTGCGTACGGCGGTTGTCGTCGAACGTGCCCGTCCGCTGTCGCTCCTGCCGCAGCAGATCGAGGTCCACGTCGGCCACCGCGTACTCGTCGCCGAGCGGAAACCGCTCGGTCTCGGCCAGCAGCGCGCCGTTCTCGTAGATCATGGTCTGGCCGTCCCACGACAGGTCGGTGGTCGACTCGCCGAGGCCGGCCGCCGCGTAGACGTACGCGGCGATGCAGCGCGAGGACGCCGAGCGGCACAGCAGCTTGCGGTCCTCGGCCCGTCCGACCGTGATCGGGCTGCCCGAGAGATTGACGAGGACGGTCGCACCGGCGAGGGCCGCCTCCGCGCTGGGTGGCACCGGCACCCACATGTCCTCGCAGATCTCGGCATGGAGCACGAGACCGGGGACGTCCTCCGCCGCGAACAGCAGATCCACGCCGAACGGTACGCTCTCGCCGCCGAACCGGATCGATCCGCCGCGCTCGTCGGCGCCGTCGCCGATCTGCCGGCGCTCGTAGAACTCCCGGTAGTTCGGCGGGTACGACTTGGGGACCACACCGAGGATCCGGCCGCGGTGCACGATCACCGCGCAGTTGTAGATCCGGTTGCGGTGGCGCAGCGGGGCACCCACGACCAGGACCGGCAGAAGCTCCGCCGACCCGGCCACCACCTCCTGGAGCGCCTCCTCGACCTGATCGAGCAGCACGTCCTGCAGCAGCAGGTCCTCGATCGAGTAGCCGCACAGCACCATCTCCGGGAAGACGGCGACGGCGACCCCCTCCTCGGCGCACCGGCGTGCGTGGCGCAGGACCGCTTGGACGTTGGCGTGCGGATCCGCGATGACGGTGTGACCCGTACACGCGGCGACGCGTGCGAAGCCATGCTGATAGATCGACCAGAAGTTCAACGAAGGCACGCGCCCAGTGTAATCGTCAGAGCGACGCGATTGGGGGCGCGGGGTGTCGAGCACCCCACGCCCCCTGGTCGCACCTACCGCGTCAGCGGATCAGTGGCGACGGTACGACGAGACGTAGCCGTTCGCGGGCGAGCCCACGCCGGTCACGTCGTCGTAGCCCTTCACCGCGGACAGCGAGCTGTCCTTGCCGAGGCTGCGGACCGAGGTCGCGAGCCCGCCGCTGGCGTCGAGGCCGTTCACGAAGTCGACCCGCGCCACGGCGAGGCCGGAGCCCGTCGGGTTGTCCGTGACGTCGTGGTACGCCTTCGTCCCGTACTTGGCGTAGATCGCCGGGTTGGCGAAGCCGATCGCCTTGCCGCCCCGGGCCTCCTGGGCCAGCGCCTGGACCGCCGCGATCACCGGGGCGGCCAGCGAGGTGCCGCCGATGCGGTACTCGCTGTACTGCTCGGTGCCGTCCGGGAAGGTCTGGGTCTGGCCGACCTTGAAGCCGGTGTTCGGGTCGGCGATGGCCGCGATGTCCGGGACGACGCGGTTGCCGGCGGCGTTGTTGGCCGTGGCCAGCGCCTTCGGGACGACGTTCTTCTGGTAGTACGGCTGCGGCACGGTCTTGCTGGTGCCGCCGCCCGCGCCCGAGGTGAAGGCGCCGGGGAAGCCGGTCCAGCTCTTGCCGTCGGCCGACAGGGTCGCCTTGTCGGTGCCCCAGCCGGTCTCCCACATGTACGTGTCGCCCTTGCCGACGGCCAGCGAGGTACCGCCGACCGCGGTCACCCACGCCGAGTTGGCCGGGGTGTCGACCTGCTTCGTACCGGTGTTGGCGACCTCGTCGCCGTTGTCACCGGAGGAGAAGTAGAAGCCGATGCCCTGCACCGCGCCGAACTGGAAGACCTGGTCGTACGCGGCCGCGAGGTCCGGCGTCTGGTTGGCCTCGATGTCGCCCCAGGAGTTGGAGACGATGTCGGCCAGGTGGTTGTCGACGACCTTGCTGAGCGAGTCGAGCAGATCGTCGTCGTAGCAGGAACCGGCGCCCACGTAGGTCACGTTGGCGTCCGGCGCGACCGCGTGCACGGCCTCGACGTCGAGGGTCTCCTCGCCGTACCAGCCGGCCGCGCCGCACTCCTTGGTCTTCGTGTAGTTCTTCGGCAGCACCTGGCTCAGCTGACCGGTCTTCCACGCAGCGTCACCGTGCTTGTTCGCGTAGGTGGCGGCGTCGAAGGCGATGGTCGGCGAGGCGTACGCGTCCGTGATGGCGACGCGGACGCCCTTGCCGGTGTACGTGCCGGCGCCGTAGGCGGCGCGCAGCTGCTTGCCGGTGTAGCCCTTGACGGCGTACGGGATCTTCGTGCCGTACGCGTCCGGCAGCGTGGTCGCGATGTTCGAGCCGTAGTACGAGGAGAACGGCCCGGAGTTCTTGAACACCGCGTCCGGCGGAGGCAGCTGGTCGTTGTGGGTCGCCTTGTGCGGCGCGTTGTCCAGGCCGGTGACGGTCAGGACGGCGCCCTTGAGGCTCTCCGGCACGGAGGCCGTCTTCGACGGCGCGTGGTAGGTCTTCGAGCCCTTGGTGTAGTTGTGCAGCTGGGTGCCGAACGCCTTCTCGGCGGCGGACACGTCACCGGTGACGGCGATGTAGTGCTGCGTGACCTTCGTGACCGTGAGGCCCGACGACTTGAGCCAGGACTTGACGGCGGCCACCTGGGCCTTGGTCGCACCGAAGCGGGACTGCGTCTGCTTGGCGCTCAGGTACTTGCCGTACGACTTCGAGCTCGGGTCGGACACCGCCTTGGCATAGGCGGCGAGGCCGGCCGCGTTCCGGCCGGAGAGGTACACCCGGGCGGAGACCTGGGCGCTGTTCGAGGTGGCGCCCTTGTCCGCCTTGGTGGTGGCCCAGGCGGGCTTGGTGCCCGCGAGGGCGTCTCGGCCCGGGTTGTCCGCGGCGTGCGCCGCGGGTATGCCGAGCGCCAGCGCACCGGCGATCATGGGCAGTGTCGCTGCCATGCTCACACCGGCGCGCACCTTGGCGCGGTTGGATCTCATAGAACCCCCTGCGATGCGGTTCGCATGCATGTAGTGGTCGGTACGTCGTGGATCCGGGCGCAGGCCCGCGGCGGTTCGGCCCGCGAATGGATCACACGATGGTGGCCACTCTTTCGATGAACCGTTCATGCCAGGGGAACGCAAAAGTCAAGAGAACCCCAAGGAACCGTCATCCAGGGTGAATTGCGGCTTTCGCCCTGATGGCCTTGTTACGAACGCGGCTTTGCGCCCCGCTCCTTCAACATGTCGGCCATCAGCTGGATCTCGGACTGCTGCGCGTCGACCATGCCCTGCGCGAGCTTCTTCTCCACACCGACGGTGCATTTGGCAACACACCCCTCGGCCATGTGGATGCCGCCCTTGTGATGGTCCGTCATCAACTGGAGATAGAAGATCTCGGCCTGCTTGCCGCTGAGTGTGCCGAGCTTCTTCAGGTCGGCGTTCGTCGCCATGCCCGGCATCAGCGCGCCGTCCTTGCCGGAGGCCATGTCGCCCATGCCCATCCAGGTCATCGGCGGTTCGGCCGACACCTTCGGCAGCTCCCACAGGTCCAGCCAGCCCAGCAGCATGCCGCGCTGGTTGGCCTGCGTCTGCGCGATGTCGTAGGCAAGCCGGCGAACTTCCTCGTTCGTCGTACGGTCGCGCACGATGTACGACATCTCGACGGCCTGCTGGTGGTGGACCGCCATGTCCCGCGCGAACCCGGCGTCCGCCGAGTCGGCGTCCGGGGTCCCTGCCCCCGAGTCCCCGTCCTCGGCGACCGCGTAGGTGATCGCGCCGGCGGCGACGAGCACGGCCGCCGCGGCGCCCGCGATCCAGCCGATGTGCCGCCTCACTTCATCGTCCCGCCGGTGCACGAGGCGCCCGGCTCGGGCGTCTGCTTGCCCTGGACGTAGGTGGAGAAGAACTTGTCGACGCCCGGGTCGTCGGCGCTCTGCACCGTGAGCTGGTGGCCCCACGCCGAGAGAACGAGCGGCGCCGCCTGGTTCTCGTACGGGCTCATCAGTGTGTACGGCGTCTTCTTCACCTTGGCCGCGAGCGCGTCGACGTCGGCCTTCTTCGCCTTGCTGGTGTACGTCACCCAGACCGCGCCGTGCTCCAGCGAGTGCACGGCGTTCTCGTCCTTCACGGCCGAGGTGTAGACGTCACCGTTGCAGTTGAGCCAGACCGGGTTGTGGTTGCCGCCCACCGGCGGGTGCATCGGGTACTTCACGGACGCGGTGACATGGGTCCGGGACAGCTTGCCGGACCAGGTCTGCACCCCGTCCTTGCCCGTGGTGAAGTGGCCCGAGTCCCCGGAGCCCTTCGCGTCGCTCGACGCGCTGTCGCTGTCCTTCTGCGAGTTCACGAGCACCACACCGCCGACGACGAGACCGGCGACCACCACCACGCTCGCGGCGATGGTGAGCACCCGGTTGCGGCGCTCGCGAGCCTGCTCGGCGCGCCGCATCTCCTCGATGCGCGCCTTGCGCGCGGCGGTGTTGCTGTCCTTGGCGGAACCCATGGCTGTTGTCCTTCTGGGGGAAAGGGCCGGAACGACGGGACGGTCGGGCTCACTGATCGTAATGGGGGAGGGGCGCCCGGCCGTAGGGAGGGCATGGGAAAGAATATTTGAACGCCGAATGCGCATTATTTACGCTGCGGGTATGCGGCTGCTGCGCTCCACCGACCTCGCCCTGCGTCTCCTGATGCGGCTCGCCGTGGCCGGTGCGTCCACCCCCACGACGCGCCAGGTCGCGGCGGACATGGACGTGCCGTACACGCACGCCGCGAAGGTGGTGGCCGAGCTCCAGCACCTCGGCCTCGTCGACGCCCGGCGCGGCCGGGGCGGCGGTCTCGCGCTCAGCGAGAAGGGGCGGAGGGCATCTGTCGGGGCCGTGGTGCGCACCTTCGAGGGGGACGGCGAGGTCGTCGAATGCGAGGGGGCCTCGCCCTGTCCCCTCAACTCCGGCTGCCGGCTGCGCGGCGCGCTGCGCCGGGCCCAGGAGGCGTTCTACACGGCGCTGGACCCGGTCACGCTGGAGGAGATGGTCGCGGAGCCGACCGGCCCGCTGCTGCTGGGGATCTCCTCGCGTCCCTAGTTCTGCGCCAGCCAGAGGTCGGGGCCGAACACCTCGTAGTGGATGTCGGCCGGGGCCACGCCCTGCTCGATCAGCTGGGCCCGCACCGCGCGCATGAACGGCAGCGGACCGCACAGGTACGCGCGCGTGCCGGGCGCCACCGGCAGGGCCGTGAGGTCGACGAGCCCCGAGCGGTCGGCCGGCTCGGCGCCCTGCTCGTAGAAGAAGTGCACGGCCGCATCGGTCAGCTTGGCGGCGTACGCCTCGTGGTCGTTGCGCAGCGCGTGGTCGGCGGGGGAGCGGTCGCCGTGCACGACGGTGACCGGGGCGCGGTGACCGTCCTCCGCCAGCTGAGCCAGCATCGCGATCATCGGGGTCACGCCGATACCGGCGGAGGCGAGCAGCAGCGGGGTGTCCGTGACGTCGTCCAGGACCAGGTCGCCGTACGGGGCGGACAGCTCCAGCACGCTTCCCGCCTGCACGCGCGCGTGCAGGTGGTTCGAGACCTCGCCCTCGGGGGTCGTACCGCCGGACACCCGCTTCACGCTGATCTGCCGCACGCTGGCGCCGGGCGCCCCGGAGAGGCTGTACTGCCGTATCTGGCGGGCGCCGTCGGGGAGGATGACGCGCACGGAGACGTACTGGCCCGCCCGGAAGCCGCGCACCGGCCCGCCGCCCACCGGCCGCAGCAGGAGGCTGATGACGTCCGCGGTCTCCGCGACCCGCTCGACGACCTCCCACTCGCGCCACCCGGTCTCGTCGGCGCTCTCCTCGTACAGCCGCCGCTCGATGGCGATCAGGGCGTTCGCCATCAGCCAGTAGACCTCGTCCCAGGCGGCCGCGACCTCGGGCGTGACGGCCTCGCCGAGGACCTCGGCGATGGCGGCGAAGAGGTGCTCGTGGACGACCGGGTACTGCTCGGGCGCGACGCCGAGCGAGGCGTGCTTGTGGGCGATGCGGCCCAGCATCGCGTCGGGCCGCCGGTCGGGGTGCTCGACGAGGTGCGTGGCGAAGGCCGCGATGGACCCCGCCAGGGCCTGGCGCTGGGTGCCGGCGGCCTGGTTGCCCCGGTTGAACAGGTCGCGCAGCAGTTCGGGGTGGGCGGTGAAGAGTCCGGCGTAGAAGCGCTCGGTGATCTCGCCGATGGCGGCGCCGACGGCGGGAAGGGTGGCACGGACGGTGGCGGCGGACTGCTCGGACAGCATCGGGTTCCTCGGTTCCTGAGGGTGGGCTGTGGTCGTCAGCCATTAAAACTTGCATCTTGGATGCAAATTAAAGCGGGGGTGAGGGGAAGCCGTCCGGCCATTACTTCTGTCGCTGCGAGCAGGCAAGATGGGCGGCAGAGCAGTACACCTGCCGGACGCGACGCGTTCAGGCCGAGGTCGGCCGGGCGCTCATGGTCCGCAACGCGCGTGAAATGGTGTTGTGGTGTGATGCTCAGGTGCCCGACCGCCTCCCGGCGGGATCCGGGGAGGGCGGCCTGACCAGCAAGGATGGGGAATCGGAAGATGGACAAGCAGCAGGAGTTCGTGCTCCGGACGTTGGAGGAGCGCGACATCCGGTTCGTGCGCCTGTGGTTCACCGACGTGCTGGGCTTCCTCAAGTCCGTGGCCGTGGCCCCCGCCGAGCTGGAGCAGGCCTTCGACGAGGGCATCGGCTTCGACGGCTCCGCCATCGAGGGCTTCGCCCGCGTGTACGAGTCCGACATGATCGCCAAGCCGGACCCGTCCACCTTCCAGGTCCTGCCGTGGCGCGCCGAGGCCCCCGGCACCGCCCGCATGTTCTGCGACATCCTCATGCCGGACGGCTCCCCGTCCTTCGCGGACCCGCGCTACGTCCTCAAGCGCGCCCTCGCCCGCACCTCCGACCTGGGCTTCACCTTCTACACCCACCCCGAGATCGAGTTCTTCCTGCTGAAGGACCGCCCGCTGGACGGCACGCGCCCGACGCCCGCCGACAACTCCGGCTACTTCGACCACACCCCCCAGAACATCGGCATGGACTTCCGCCGCCAGGCCATCACGATGCTGGAGTCGATGGGCATCTCGGTCGAGTTCTCCCACCACGAGGGCGCTCCGGGCCAGCAGGAGATCGACCTGCGCTACGCCGACGCCCTGTCCACGGCGGACAACATCATGACGTTCCGCCTGGTCATGAAGCAGGTGGCACTCGAGCAGGGCGTCCAGGCGACCTTCATGCCGAAGCCCTTCTCCGAGCACCCCGGCTCCGGCATGCACACCCACCTGTCCCTCTTCGAGGGCGACCGCAACGCGTTCTACGAGTCCGGCGCCGAGTACCAGCTCTCCAAGGTCGGCCGCTCCTTCATCGCGGGCCTGCTCAAGCACGCCGCGGAGATCTCCGCCGTCACCAACCAGTGGGTCAACTCCTACAAGCGCATCTGGGGCGGCTCCGAGCGCACGGCGGGCGCGGGCGGTGAGGCTCCCTCGTACATCTGCTGGGGTCACAACAACCGCTCGGCCCTGGTCCGCGTGCCCATGTACAAGCCCGGCAAGACCGGCTCGGCGCGCATCGAGGTCCGCTCCATCGACTCCGGCGCGAACCCGTACCTCGCCTACGCCCTGCTGCTGGCGGCGGGCCTGAAGGGCATCGAGGAGGGCTACGAGCTCCCGCCCGGCGCCGAGGACGACGTCTGGGCCCTCTCCAACGCCGAGCGCCGCGCGATGGGCATCGAGCCCCTCCCGCAGAACCTCGGCGAGGCCCTGACCCTCATGGAGGCCAGCGACCTGGTCGCCGAAACCCTCGGCGAGCACGTCTTCGACTTCTTCCTGCGCAACAAGCGCCAGGAGTGGGAGGAGTACCGCTCGGAGGTCACGGCGTTCGAGCTGCGGAAGAATCTGCCGGTGCTGTAGGCGCCGGTCAGCGCGGGTTTCCCGCTGTAGCGACGCATGGGGCCGACGGTCATGGACCGTCGGCCCCATGGTGCCTCACTGGCCCTGGGCCGTCTGTGGGCCGTCCGGCCCCGGAACAGTGCCCTCGTACAGGCTGTCCACGGCCTTCCGGGCTCGTGCGTCGCTGCTCGGCATGAAGTGCGTGTAGACCCGGAGCGTGAACCCCGGATCGTTGTGTCCGAGGAAGGCACTCAGCGCTTTGACATTCTCGCCGGCGTCCAGCAGCACGGAAGCGTAGAAGTGCCGGAGGGCGTGCATACCGTGTTCGCGGGCAGCCTGGTGACGCTCGCCTGGCTTCGGTTCGGGGATCACCTCAGCCGCGACGATGACGCTGCCGAGACGCCCACCCTGGTAGTCGTTCCATGCTTGCTCCACACGCATGGCCACGGGCGCCGGCGTGGGGAGCTGCGTCTCAGCCTCGGGGCCGAAGAGCAGGCGGGACAGCCGACGCGGGCTCATGAGTGCGTCGCGCACGGCCGGAACGTCGTCCTGCTGCTTCTCGTCCTCCATCAGCACCGTCTGGCCGAGCAAGTCCCCGAGGGGCACGCGCAGGATGCGCGACAACTCCGCGAGCATGTCGATCCGGGGAGGCTTCCGGCGCCCCGTCTCGATCTTCGCAAGCCAGTCGGTACTGCGCCCGACCAGACCGGCGAGCACCTCTTGCGTTTGGCCACGACGCTTGCGGTAGAACGCGATGCGTTCACCGATGCTGAGGTGATCTCCGAGACCGCGCATTACGTGCTGCCTCCTCCGGGGGTTGGGGGCCCGTCTCACGGTACAGATCCGGTGAGTGGGTAGGTAGTTGGCCTGCTCGTCCGAGGCTGGAACAAGGATGATGGGCATGTAGCGCAGGGACCCGGACAGAATGTCAGGGTCCCTGCAAACGAGCTGTGATGAAAGTCAGGCTCAAGTGGTTAACGGTGATCGGCGATCCGTGATCCGTGATCCGTGATCCGTCCCGAATCGACCTAAAGATTACCGGGTTGGACGTGCTGTCAATGGGGAGTCGATAAAATTCCCAATTGTTGGCGAAAGGCGCCCCTCGCGAGGCTGGCTCGCCTATGGGGCAGGCGCCTGGAATTCGCCCATCGATAAGCTATGGGATACCTGCTTGGGATCCACCTGTCGTGTCAGGGGGGATAAGCGATGAAGCGGCACGCTGCGAGCTGACCATCGCGCGCATATCGTAGGAATCAGAACGCCTGAGCACAAATATTTTTGTCAAAGCAAGCAGAGATGGGCCACTGAAACCAAGTGCCAGCCAGGGCTGGTTATTCACCCCTACAAAAACTGCAGCCCCCAGCATCACCAGAGAAAGGAAGAACCCGGCCCACAGGCTGTAAACTTGGATTCTGAATTGGCGTAGGCACTGGGTGTTTTGGGCCGATATTCGCATCTGTTCGATTCTCGCCAGATGTTCCCTTTCGAGCTGAGGATTTAGAGCCTTGAGGGCGACCTGTAGATGCTCGGGGGGAAGTTTTGCCCACTCTGTAGCGATTTCTATGCCGGTCACTGGTAGTCGCTCAGCTGCATCAGTGGGATCGTTAACCGCCATAACCGCCCCCATCCGAAGATGTGGCTGATGCCTGCAATGTGGAGTTCTCAGGCGGAGGGCCTAGCCGACGAAACAACAGGTCGAGCCCCTCAACCATTTTGGCGGCAGCGGCAGGGGTGCCGCGGTCGGATCCGATGTCCAAGAGGTCACCATCGGCCTTACCATGAATCGACGGGTCGCGGTTTCCATCCATTGGAATGGCGCTTCCGCTTTCCGGGACCTCGAATTGAGTCTCGTCTGAGTAGTAAAGTCCAACGGGGCGGAACCCTCGGATTGCGTACTTTATCTCCCGAAGATTGCGCTTAGATGGCTTCGGGCTATCGTTGGCTTCCAGCCACCATTGAATTATATATCGAATCTCATGGCGGTGCCCGGCGCCCAGGTATGGCTTGAATTGAAATACCGCCTCAGCCAACCCTGTCACTTGGGTGTCGTTTAATATGCCCAAGCTTCTGAAATGAGTAGCTGCAAGCTCCAATTCTTGTGCCTCAATGACAGAGTAAACGTGAGCAAGTTTGTGCATCAGGGCTTCGTCGGTCACCGGAATGGGATCTTGAGAAGGGATGATGTCGGAAGGCCTCACACTCCAAAAGAGGGAAACCTCTGCCACGCGCCTACTTCTTTTGGAGCTGAATTCAGCAAATTTCAGAAGTGTTTCGATTTGTGCTCGGCGTCGATCTTCGATTATGGTGATCGCTAGAGGGCGATCATAAGGGGGGGCTAGCTCATATCTGAACCAGGAAAAAATGTGCGGTAGGTGGCCCAGGTCTAATGAGGGCGCCAGGGATTCACGGAGAAAGGGGAGCGCGAGCACATACCAAAAACCGAACGCGATAAGAATTACGTGAACGTCCACTCCACCCCCCTGAGTGCAGGCGCGCGTGCCACTGATGACGAGCAACGTGCGCACTGTACGTCGATACAGTCTCCACGGCTTGTGACTGACACGCCAGCGGTTACGCATGATTGGACAGAACCCGTGGTCATTCCGGTGGCCACGATCTACGACCGGCGTGGGTGTGGGGTCGCGGCGCCTGATCCAGTGCTCTGGGAGCACTCATGCTTGCCTGCGTACCAGACCGTAGGGGGCAGGGATCGGCGGTGCCTCCGGGCCGTCCGTGGGCCGTCAAAGGGCGGCCCACAGCAGCCAACAACGACCAACGACGGCCACCCGATCACAGGGCAGTGCTGCCCCGACGACGATCGCCCGAGGTTGCTCCGGGCCAACGTCACTTCCGTGCGCAACAAGCGGTCGCGCGCGATAGGCAAATGGGCTTCCAGAGGCCATGGCGCCAGCGTGCGGTCTGGGTCGATTCAGGGCGCATGCGGGTTACCTGTGGCGCTCATAGGCTGGTGATGCACGTCGACCTGCTGCTCCTGCAGTAACTGGTCGACGGTCATACGAAGCGGTCGGGGTGGATCTGACAATCCTCACCGACGGAGACTTTCGGGACGACCGTCGTGGATGAGCAGCGTTACCACCTGATCCTGACCATCGATGGCCGGCCGTTCATGCACGGCTGGTGGAGCGACCGCGTCTTGGCAAACCGCAAGTTCCGGTCGTGGGTTGGTGAGTACGGCAGCCTGCCCGGTGCGCACATTGCCCTCGTAGACAAAGAGGCGGGCGAGGCGCTTGCCAGCTGGCCGTAGCAGCGTTGTCAGTGGCGCCTCGTACAGCGTTGCCACCCATCAGCCCATCTGCATCTGTTGCGGGCCAACAATTGGCCACTTACGGTAATCGTGTCGATACTTTGAGTGATCCGTGGAGGTAGTCGTGAGCATCCAGAAGAAGAGCCTGAGATCCTCTCTCCCCCGGTTCGAAGAGGCCGAGCCTCTCGGGCCTCATGACTGGGCGTTCGTTCAGGATCTGGTCGCGGTCCTGGAAAAGCACGGCAACCTGGAGCGCTTCGGCCTGTGCCTGCTGCACGACCACTTCTCTCTGGCTGTGGACGAGATCCTGGTCGAGACAACCGATACGGAGGCACGCACCCTCCACACCCACGTGGAGAAAGCGAGCCAGACCAGGCACAAGAAGCCCTCCCAGTGGCGTTTCCTACCCGGCGTCCACCACCCACGCCGAGCCGAGTTCGCCGGCGACCCCTACGAGGTCGTCCTGGTGTGCGACCCCTACAGCGGATGTCCGCCTCGGAAATGAATTCCCGGGGATGGTGGTGGATTCTGCTCGCGGTCGCGACCCTCGGGTGGTGGGCAGTGCAACCGACACACGCATACGCCCGCGAAATGGGTGACTGCTCGGCGATTGGAAATTCCAAGGAGATCAACGCCAATTCCCAGCTGGTATTCAAGCGGCATGCCAGGTTCGTCGAGGTGCGACAGGTAACATGCATCGAGGTGCCGAAATCGTGGAAGAACGCACACGACCTCGCCCTCAGCGCAGACTCCCCAAAGTGTAAAGAAGCCATGCGGCGCCTGCTGGGCGGGGATAGTGAACAAGATTTTGACGCATGGAATCCAGAGTGGCGACCTCCCGGCTCCCAAGTTACCGAGCAAAAAGACCGCGTCATGGTGCGATACGAGTCCTGGAATCTCATCAGTACTCCTGGTGATTTCCAAGTGGGTCCATGGAAGGTCAACGTTGAACCGGGCCAGGCGTGGACGGTGGCCCTTCACTTGCCGGATGCCCTGAGAAGAGCCTCATGGAAGGATATCAGGATAGATCCGGGCGGTCTGGGAATTAGCGACGCTCTCGGAGATTGGGAAACGGAAAAGGAAAGCGGCACCAGGATTTGGATCGGCCAGGGCCTGAATGTCAAGGTCGGTGTAGTGCCGCCAAAGTCCCTGGCGCTGAGCGATAATGCCAGGCTCAGGTCTCTGTTTATCGTCTCCTGGTGGGTCTGTGCCTCGGCCGTGATCGCCGTTTCGGCATGGCCTTTCCTTGACCGCAGGAAAAAGGGTGGCAACCCAGAGAAGGCCGCCGTCAGTGTGTTGGCCGCCACTGTTCTGCAGTGGGCCGGACTGAGTGCGGCCCTCGGATTGGCATTGTTACTGCTGCTCGGGATCTTCAGGCTAGACGCCTGGCGCCCCCTCATCGGAATTTTGTCGGGCCTGACTCTCGTGCTCCTCGCGCGGCCATGGCTCCCATTGGCTCAGGGCTCAGACAACAGTCACAAAGGGATGAAGAGGCGCGCGGTGGTCGTCGCCGTGTCGGCAGTTGCAGCGGTAGCTGCAGCGATCAGCCTGCTGGTGATCGGAACTCCCGATCTCTTCGGCCTGTCGCCGAGTTTGAAGCCGGCGGCTCGGCCGCCGGCTCTAGGAATTGCTGGCTTGGTCGTGTTGGACCTATCCATGCTGTGGATGTGGCTAACCGCCATCGCCGCATGGGCCTGGCGGTTTGCACGAGAGGGCAGGCTGGGTGAATCCATGGCCGGAAGGGGGCCTGAGTATCCCCTCCGGCGTATGGCTGCAATCGGAGTCGCACTCGCCGTGGTCGCAGCTGCGGTGATATTCTTCCGCTACCGCACCTTTGAGGATAGGTGGCATCGCGCCGACTGGCTTGGGGAAGGTCGGGATCTTTTCGGCGTCGACCACTTGGGCGTACTGAGTCAGCAATTCACGAATTTCGCATCGAGCGGCACCGCATGGCTGTACTCCTACACTTGGGTACTCTCGGGTTTCGCACTTGTGGCACTCCTCCACAGCAGCTCTCGGACCAATCCGGAAAGTCTTGGGCCGCAGGGGTGGGATCTGGTGCTGGTGACTGCCGTCTTCGCTATCGTCGTGCCCTTGAGGGGAGCCGAGTTCGGAGGGGCATTTGGATCAGTGTATGGTCTCTGGCTTCCTCTGAATATGATCGTTCTGTATGTCGTGGTGAAGGCAGGGAGTCGATGGTCGGTGCTGGGGCGAGTGGGAAGAAAAGCAGGGATGAAATGCATTGTGGCGGAGCTGAGCAGCCCGGCGGGGTACCAACTACTGACGGAATATGCCCATCGCTTCCGCGATCTGGTCCGCCGACTGCGTGTGGTCGATCAGGGAAATACCGAGGACGGCACGAGACGAAATCTCGAGAAGCAACTCCGCTCACTGCACCACTGGCGGCCCACCGGATGTAGCCACGATTGCCTACCGGACGCGGTATCTGTGGTAGACGTCGCCCTGTGCTGGGGGCCCGGTCGGCGTTGGTGGAACAACGCCCTCATTGGCGCGCGTTGGGCATCGGTGTTCGGAATACTTCCCAGTATGGTCATCGCCTGGTACCGGTATGTATACGGCGCCCAGAATTGGACGTTCACATTCAACTCACCAACGGGGATTCCGGACACGGTCGGGAAGTTCTTGACGCAGGAGATCGCCTTCGCCGGTTCGGGGCTGGTCCTCGGGGCGTTGTGGCGCGTACTCCCTGGAGAACACGGCCCCATGCGGGCCTTCAGTCTGTTCATCGCCTGGCTCATCGCCATCCTTGTCGTTGCCGTGCACAGCGTCAGTGAAAACCCCAGGGAACTGGGCCTGGAAGTCCTGAAGGTCGTCCTGATGCTCACGGTGCTGACAATGACCAGCATGTGGATGGATACCGACACGTTCAGTCGTGAACGGCTGTATGGGACGAAACGCCTCGGCCTGCTGACATCGCTCTACGAGGTGCGTGGCTTCTCCGGGCAGGTTGCCTTCTTGATCGCGCAGTTGGTGGCCATGGTGACCATCTGGCAGAGCATCACAACGCGAAAGTGACTGCTGGCTCACTGACCGCGCCCTCGCTGCCGTCCCGTCGCACATCAGGGCAGGGCAACACGGCGTGGACGTAGGGCCGAGGGTCGGGCCGTCTCCGGGCCGTCGAAGGGTGGCCCACAGCGGCCACCAACGACCAATGACGGCCCTTCGAACACAGGTCAGCGCAGCGCCGACGTCGATCGCGTAAGCTCAGCCTGACCCGGCATCACTTCCTGCGCAACAAGCGCCAGGAGTGGGAGGAGTACCGCTCCGAGGTCACGGCGTTCGAGCTGCGGAAGAATCTGCCGGTGCTGTAGGGCGGGCGGACGGGGGGCCGACGGTCACGCACCGCCGGCCCCCCGTCTGCATCTGCTTCAGTAGGTCGAGCATCACATCGTCCGGATGCCGGGTCTCGACCCCTTCCTTTCGTCGGACCTCGAGCCGATTTCCGCGAAAGAAGCAGGAGTCGGCCAGGACGGTGCACGTCCGTGCGGCAATCGAGTTCTCGAATCTGACCCAGTACGACTGCTCGCCGGCGAGTGGAACGATCGAGAGAAAGTAGTCGCAGTCCTCGATCGCCCTCCTCAGCTGCGAATGTGCGTCCATTTCTTTTCTGAAGTCTTTTACGTCGATCCAGATGCTGTACCCATTGGCTCGCAGTACGCCTGCGATTTCGGCGGCAATTCGTTCGAGTGCCCGCGGGTAGCTGATGAAAGCAGTGATGGATTCCGTCATCTCAACCGCGGTCCATCTTGGTGATCTTCGCCACGTTTCCCAGTTCGTCGGCGCGGGCCTGTTCGCGGACCGCTTCCACTTCGCGTGCATAGCGCCTGATGATCTCTTGGTTCGATTCTCCGAACGTCTCCGGCGCGTCCTTCATGCGCCGGATCAGGGTGTAGACGTTCGATTCGTGCATTCGAAATCTGACGTAGTTGTCGCGGATCTTGAAAGCCTCGTGCATTCCGTACACCGTCGCTCCGAAAGCCGAAACCACCTGGGTGAAGACCTTCTGGTAGAAGCCGTGGGAGCTGTACGGGATGAGGAAGGGGAGCGAGAGCGAAATAAGAGTGGTCCAGGTGACCGCGTAGTAGTGCATCCAGCCGTAGATCCATGCCCTGCGCTGCCAGACCCTCAGGACGGGACAGGTCCGTTCGTAGTGACTTCTCAGCCAATTCCCTAATTCATCGTCGATGAACATGGCGTCGGAGAACGGATCTTCATTCGTGGCCGAGCCGGCCGTCTTCACCGGGAATCGGGGTTTCGTCTTCAAGGCCAGTGCGGCCGCCGATGCGATTATGGTGGCGAGGAAGACGAGGGTGGCGATCCCCCACGGGTCTTCGAGCAATGAACCCCCTGTAATCGCCCGGAGCGACAGACATACCGTAGACCCGTATTCCGGAGCTTGGGTAGATCACCGCGTGAGGTATGCCGGGGACACCGCCGCCGTGCTGATGCGGTGTGGGGTTTCGGTGCCGTTCGCCGGGATCTCGTACAGGTCCGCGCCGTGGCTCGGCCGGCGGAGTCTCGCGCATCGTGCGCAGGTCGAGGACGTACAGATGCCAAGGGGCGTCCTCAGGCAGGACCTTCATCCGCTCCTTGTAGGCGATGGGGGCGCCGTCGGGGGAGCGGGACGGGCACTCGACGTTGGCGTGGAGGGTGGTGACCGCACGGGTGTCCACGATCGCCGTGCGGGTCGAGAAGTTCGTGCCCGCGTACGAGTCGCCGCCGAACGCCGTCCACGCGGCGAAGGGACCGGACGGCGACACCCGGGCACGCGAGGGGATGCCCGGGACCTCGTAGTGGGCCTTCATGTGCAGCGAGGCGTCCAGGATCGCCGCGCCAGGTGTCCGAGACCGGGCCGTGCAGCGCCTGGAGGCACACGCCCGTGCCCGAACCGGCGTGGCAACGCAGGCACTTGACGCCCGACATGGTGCGCGGGCCGGACGGGTCCGATGCCGGGACCGTGGTGAGTTCGTCGCGGTGCGGGCGCCACGCCATGTTGCGGAAGACCATGCGGCCCGGTGCCGTCAGGGTCACCCGCCCCGACGTGACCTTCGGGCCGCCGGACCGGGTGTGGTTGCGGCGGTCCGCCCGCGCCGACGCGTGCGGGACGCAGGCCGGCGCCACCGCCGCCAGGACGACGACGGCCGACAGCAGGACGAGGATGCGGGAACGAGGGCGACGGCGGCGAGCACGGTGGCGCGCGGTGTCCGCGGGCTTGCGGTCCCGGCCGCCCGGCACGAACAGCACGAGCACCGGTACGCCGAGCACTGCCACGCAGAAGCTCACCGGGAACCCAACGTCGCAGCCCTTGTCCCAGGTGTCCGTGCCGGTTGCCAGGACGACGTCCGGGGCATGCTCCAGATTGCGCGCCTTGCGCTCCTAGAGGCCTTGCAGAAGCGCGGCGCCCCGTTCGCCCGGACCGCGGGCAGCGGGGCCGGGTGCGGTCGCCCGTCCGGCCGTACGGTGGAGATCCGGAACAGCTCCGCCACCGCGGACCAGGCGGGTGCGGCGGCGTCCGGGCTGGAGTACCCCACCGGTGAGGCCCCCGCACGACGACGGAATCCATCGCCGACCGCTTTGGAGCCGGTGCCGGACTCTCCGGTTAGGCTCGGCCCAGGACGACCTTGATCCGAGGGGAGGCCGCGGATGACGCCGGGGCGCAGGAGCAGTACCTTCACTCGGCTGCTGCGGCACGGCTTCACCGACCCGTCGGCGGCCGAGCGGCTCCTGGACGGCACTGAACTCTCCGCGGTCCGCGACGACCCGGTCCTCCTGGAGGCACTGGGTGCCACCGCCGACCCGGACCTCGCCCTGCACGGCCTCGTACGGCTCCTGGAGGCCCAGCCCGGCCCCACGGCCCACCGCGAGCTGCTGGACACCCTGATAGCGGCCAAGCCCCTGCGCGACCGTCTGCTCGGCGTCCTCGGCGCCTCCGCCGCCCTTGCCGACCACCTCGCCCGGCACCCCCGCGACTGGGAGGCGCTCGTCACCTACGAGCCGCGCGACCTCCACCCCGGGGTGGAGGAGTTCGAGCGGGGCCTGGCCGGGGCGACCGACCCGCTCTCCCTGCGCGTCGCCTACCGCCGCTGCCTGCTGTCCATCGTCGCCCGTGACGTGTGCGGCACCACCGGCGTCGCCGAGACCGCCGCCGAGCTCGCCGACCTCGCCACCGCCACCCTGCGCGCCGCCCTCGGCATCGCCGAGGCCGCCGCCCCCGGCGACGCGGCCCAGTGCCGGCTCGCGGTGATCGCGATGGGCAAGTGCGGCGGCCACGAGCTGAACTATGTCTCCGACGTGGACGTGATCTTCGTCGGCGAGGCCCTGGACGGCGGCGACGAGGGCAAGGCGCTGCGCTCCGCCACCAAACTGGCCTCGCACATGATGCGGATCTGCTCGGAGACGACGGTCGAGGGCTCCATCTGGCCCGTGGACGCCAATCTGCGCCCCGAGGGCCGCAACGGCCCGCTCGTCCGCACCCTCAGCAGCCACCTCGCCTACTACCAGCGCTGGGCCAAGACCTGGGAGTTCCAGGCGCTGCTCAAGGCCCGCCCGGTGGCCGGCGACATCGAACTCGGGCAGGACTACATCGCCGCGCTCGACCCCCTGGTCTGGAAGGCCGCGGAGCGCGAGAACTTCGTCGCCGACGTGCAGAAGATGCGCCGCCGCGTCGTCGAGAACATCCCCGCCGCCGAGATCGAGCGCGAGCTGAAGCTGGGCCCCGGCGGTCTGCGGGACGTCGAATTCGCCGTCCAGCTGCTGCAGCTGGTGCACGCCCGGTCCGACGCCGCGCTGCGCAGCGGCACCACCCTGGACGCCCTCCGGGCCCTGGCCGAGGGCGGCTACGTCGGCCGGTCCGACGCCGTCCAGCTCGACGAGGCCTACCGCTTCCTGCGCTCCATGGAGCACCGCATCCAGCTCTACCGGCTGCGCCGCACCCACCTCGTCCCCGAGGAGGAGGCCGACCTGCGCCGCCTGGGCCGCTCCCTGGGGCTGCGTGCCGACCCGGTGGCCGAGCTGACCCGGGAGTGGAAGCGGCACACGGGTGTCGTACGGCGCCTGCACGAGAAGCTCTTCTACCGCCCGCTGCTCGACGCCGTCGCCCAGCTCGCCCCCGGCGAGGCCCGGTTGAGCCCCGAGGCGGCCCGCGAACGTCTGGTCGCCCTCGGTTACGCCGACCCCGCCGCGGCCCTGCGCCACCTGGAGGCGCTGGCCTCGGGCGTCACCCGCAAGGCGGCCATCCAGCGCACCCTGCTGCCGGTCCTGCTGGGCTGGTTCGCGGACTCCGCCGACCCCGACGCGGGCCTGCTGAACTTCCGCAAGGTGTCCGACGCGCTCGGCAAGACCCCCTGGTATCTGCGGCTGCTGCGCGACGAGGGGGCCGCGGCCGAGAACCTCGCCCGCGTCCTGTCCGCCGGCCGCCTCGCCCCCGACCTGCTGATGCGGGCCCCCGAGGCGGTCGCCCTGCTCGGCGACGGGGACGGCGGCAGCGGGCTGGAACCACGCGGACGCGCACACCTGGAGCAGGAGATACTCGCCGCGGTCGGCCGCGCCGAGAACGTGGAGCAGGCCGTCACGGCCGCCCGTGGCGTGCGCCGCCGGGAGCTGTTCCGTACGGCCGCCGCGGACATCGTCGACTCCTACGGCACCGAGACGAAGCCCGCCGAGCCCGACCAGGGAGCGTTGGTCGACCGCGTCGGCACCGCGATCTCCGACCTCACGGCGGCGACGCTCGCGGGCACGCTGCGGGCCGTGGTCCGCGACGGCTGGGGCGACACCCTGCCCACCCGCTTCGCGATCATCGGCATGGGCCGGTTCGGCGGCAACGAACTGGGATACGGCTCCGACGCCGACGTCCTGTTCGTGCACGAGCCGCGGGAGGGCGTCGAGGAACGGGAGGCCGCGGACGCGGCCAACAAAGTCGTCTCCGAGATGCGCCGCCTGCTCCAGATCCCCAGCGCCGACCCGCCCCTCCTCATCGACGCGGACCTGCGCCCGGAGGGCAAGTCGGGCCCGCTCGTACGGACCCTGAAGTCGTACGACGCCTACTACCGCCGCTGGTCCCTGGTCTGGGAGTCGCAGGCGCTCCTGCGGGCCGAGCCGGTCGCCGGGGACGGGGAGCTGGCCGGCCGCTTCATGGAGCTCATCGACCCCCTGCGCTACCCGGCGGAGGGCCTCGGCGACGAGGCGGTCCGCGAGATCCGGCGCCTGAAGGCCCGCATGGAGTCCGAGCGCCTCCCCCGCGGCGCCGACCCCAAGCTCCACACCAAGCTCGGCCCCGGCGGCCTCTCCGACGTCGAGTGGACCGTGCAGCTGCTTCAGCTCCGGCACGGCTGGGCGGAACCCGGCCTGCGCACCACGCGCACCCGCGAGGCGCTGGCCGCCGCCTGTGCGGCGGACCTGATCTCCACCGAGGACGCGGCGATCCTGGACGAGGCCTGGGTCCTCGCCACCCGCGTCCGCAACGCCGTCATGCTGGTCCGCGGCCGAGCCGGCGACACGTTCCCCTCGGAACGCCGCGAACTGGCCGCGGTCGGCCGCTACCTCGGCTACGGGCCCGGCCACGCGGGCGACATGCTCGACGCATACCGCCGCACGACGCGGCGGGCACGGGCGGTAGTGGAAGAGCTCTTCTACGGAGCGTGAGCCTCCTGCGGTTCGGCAGGGGGGCGCGGGGTCGCGGGGGCCTGGAGCTGCGGAGGCCGGGGTTCGAGGCATGGGCCGACGGCAGCCGTGGCTGTTCAGCCGTGGCGGTTGGGAGCGGGGCGTCACCGCCGTGGGGGCTCGGGAGGCGTGTGAAAGCCGTGGTGGTGCGGGTACGCGGTGAAACCGCCGCTTGCCACCGCCGCGACCGGCGCCACCGCTGCGGCGGCTGCTGGAACCGGCGGTCCCATGGGTCGGGCGCAACTGCCCGCCTGGACTGCCGCGCCGCTCGCGCACTGCCGCGACGACCGCGGGCCGCGGACCGCCGTGAAGGTGCTGTGGCCGCCGCGCGGCGCAGTGGCGGCCACAGCCTGCCGCCAGGCTGCTCCGCGGTCGGCCACTGACGTCCGCTGCCACCGTGTGCCCGCGGTCGGCAACAACCCCGCAGCCGCAAGAACACCGCCGCCCACCAGAAATCGGCCGCCGCGGCGCTCCTCCTCGGCCGAGCCGCACATTGCTACGCCGCCGACCAGAATCCGCCGCCCCCCAGCCGCAAGAACACCACCGCTCACCCCCGCGGCCGCGGCGCTCAGCCACCACGGCGTCGACCGGCGGTGCCGTACTAGGCCGAACCCCCGCGGCCGCCGCCCGGCGGTGCCCACCCGTGCGAACCCCTCCCGTGAGTGGCGGTGTCACGCCCAGGAGAACCCTCACTGCCCCCCAACGGCCCCACCATCGCCCCCGGCCCGCGCCCAAGCCGCTGAACCCTCGGCCGAGCCCCGCAGCGATCACGCCTTGTTCGGCAGGAGCGTGCCCACCCTGCGTCTCCCCGGCGCCACGCGCGGCAGCGCGTACGGCAGGGTGCCGTACCACAGGCCAGCCACCGTGAAGCCGAAGGTGAGGCAGAGGATGCCGCCCACCGCGTCCAGCCAGAAGTGGTTGGCGGTGGCGACGATGACGAGGAGGGTGGTCGCCGGGTAAAGCATGCCCAGGACGCGGACCCATGGGGTTTTGGCCAGCGCGAAGATCGTCAGGCCGCACCACAGCGACCAGCCGATGTGCATGGACGGCATCGCGGCGTACTGGTTCGACATGTGCTTCAGATCCCCCGAGGCCATCGAACCCCAGGTGTGGTGGACCATCACGGTGTCGACGAAGTGGCCGCCGTTCATCAACCGGGGCGGGGCGAGCGGATACAGGTAGTAACCGACCAGGGCCACGCCCGTCGTCGCGAACAACACCAGTCGCGTCGCCGCGTAGCGCCCCGGATGGCTGCGGTAGAGCCACACCAGCACACCCAGCGTCACCACGAAGTGCAGCGTCGCGTAGTAGTAGTTCATGCCCACGATCAGCCAAGACGCCGAGTTCACGGCGTGGTTGACCGACTCCTCGACGGCGATCCCCAGCTGGTGCTCGGTCCTCCAGAGCCAGTCGGCGTTGCGCAGCGCCGCACCCCGTTGCTCCGGAACCGCGTTGCGGATGAGCGAGTACGTCCAGTAACTCACCGCGATCAGCAGGACCTCGAACCAGATACGGGGCCGCCGCACAGTGCGCAACCGACGGAGGAAACCCTGTTCGCCCTCGCCCGTGACGGCCTGCGGAACGGCCACCTGCTCGCGACCTTCCGGCTCTGTCACGGTCGAGTCACTCATAGGCACAAAGTCTGCCAGAAAAGGCTTGTCCGACCGATCATCCCAAGGTCGGGTTCCTGCCGCACGTTCTACGGCAGGACGACGCCCGGGCCTCCTACCAGCGCAGTGTGCGAAATGGGGGATTTCTCCCCCTCAAGGACGATTCGAGGCCGGTTCAGGAATCAGGGACGATTGCGCTCCCCGGGGGCCGAAGCGGTCGAACCGCGCACCACCAGCTCCGGCATGAAGACGAACTCGCTGTGCGGGGCGGGCGTCCCCCCGATCTCCTCCAGCAGCGTGCGCACCGCGGCCTGCCCCATCGCCGGCACCGGCTTGCGGACCGTGGTGAGCGGCGGATCGGTGAAGGCGATCAGCGGGGAGTCGTCGAAGCCCACCACCGAGACGTCCCGGGGCACTTCCAGACCCCGCTGCCGGGCCGCCCGTATCGCGCCCAGAGCCATCATGTCGCTGGCGCAGACGACCGCCGTGCAGCCGCGCTCGATGAGCGCCGTGGCGGCCGCCTGACCGCCCTCCAGGGTGTACAGCGAGTGCTGGACGAGCTCCGCCTCGATCACCTCGGCGCTCAGCCCCACCTGGTCCTGCATGGCGCGCACGAAGCCCTCGATCTTGCGCTGCACCGGCACGAACCGCTTCGGCCCCAGGGCGAGACCGATGCGGGTGTGACCCAGGGAGGCGAGGTGCGTCACGGCCAGCGTCATCGCCGCCCGGTCGTCCGGGGAGATGAACGGGGCCTGCACCTTCGGCGAGAAGCCGTCGACCAGCACGAACGGCACACCCTGCGCCCGCAGCCGCTCATAGCGCTGCATGTCGGCGGTGGTGTCCGCGTGCAGCCCGGAGACATAGATGATCCCGGCGACCCCGCGGTCGACGAGCATCTCGGTGAGCTCGTCCTCCGTCGACCCGCCCGGCGTCTGCGTGGCCAGAATCGGCGTGTAGCCCTGCCGGGTCAGCGCCTGGCCGATGACCTGGGCCAGCGCCGGGAATATCGGGTTCTCCAGCTCGGGCGTTATCAGGCCCACCAGGCCCTCGCTGCGCTGTCGCAGCCGTACCGGACGCTCGTAACCGAGCACGTCCAGCGCGGCCAGCACGGACTGGCGGGTGGTGGCGGCGACGCCCGGCTTCCCATTGAGGACGCGGCTTACGGTCGCTTCGCTCACCCCCGCCTGCGCTGCGATATCGGCAAGCCGTGTGGTCACGGCACCGGACTGTACCGGCCGAATCTCGCCTTGCACACCAATGGGACGCCGTGCGCGAGCGGTCCCACGGCCCGCTGCGGGTTGCTGCGTCATCGCGCTCCCTCGTCCTTCTGGTCGGCTGGTCGGCGTCCGTTCCGCAAGGGATGATTCCTGTCTCGGAAAGCCATGGCAAGAGCTTGCAGAGTCTTGCACAAGTGTGCCCCTACCCGCTGATCGGCTGGGTAACACGGTTACGGCGGGGTCTGGTCGAGGTCACGGCGGGGTAACCCTCGTGTTCTCTTGCACTTTTTTTCTGCAAGGTCTTTCGCAACGCTTACATCGCTGTTACGTTCTCGACGCCCGGCGGCCGCAAAGGCGCAGTCGGCAAGTCGCAGGAGCGGCGGACGGGACCGCTCTCTGCACCACTCGGGCTTTAACCCTCAAGGAGAACTCATGCGGCGTGGCATAGCGGCCTCCGCGCTGGTGGCGTCCCTCGCCCTCACGGCGACGGCGTGCGGCGGGAGCGACAGCGGCAGTGACAAGTCGGACGGCCCTGTCACCATCACCTGGTGGGACACGTCCAACGCCACGAATGAGGCACCGACGTACCAGGCCTTGATCAAGGACTTCGAGGCCGCCAACAAGAACATCAAGGTCAAGTACGTCAACGTGCCCTTCGACCAGGCGCAGAACAAGTTCGACACCGCCGCGGGCTCCAAGGGCGCCCCGGACGTGCTGCGCTCCGAGGTCGGCTGGACCCCGGCCTTCGCCAAGAAGGGCTACTTCCTGCCGCTGGACGGCACCGACGCCCTCGCGGACAAGGACAAGTTCAAGTCCAACCTGATCACGCAGGCGCAGTACGAGGGCAAGACGTACGGCGTGCCGATCGTCACCGACACCCTCGCGCTCGTCTACAACAAGGCGCTCTTCAAGAAGGCCGGCATCACCGAGGCCCCCAAGACCTGGGACGAGCTGAAGTCCGACGCCGCGAAGGTCAAGGCCAAGGCCGGCGTCGACGGCTACTGGGGCTCCACCCAGGCCTACTACGCCCAGTCCTTCCTCTACGGCGAGGGCACCGACACCGTCGACGCCTCCGCCAAGAAGATCACGGTCAACTCCGACGCCGCCAAGAAGGCGTACGGCACCTGGCTGGGCCTCTTCTCCGGCAAGGGCCTGCACAAGGCCGACACCACCGCTGACGCCTACGCCCACATCCAGGACGCGTTCGTCAACGGCAAGGTCGCCGCGATCATCCAGGGCCCCTGGGAGATCACGAACTTCTACAAGGGCGCTGCCTTCAAGGACAAGTCCAACCTGGGCATCGCCACCGTCCCGGCCGGCTCCTCCGGCAAGGCGGGCGCCCCGACCGGCGGCCACAACCTCTCGGTCTACGCCGGCTCCGACAAGGCCCACCAGGCCGCCGCGCTGAAGTTCGTCAACTTCATGACCTCGGCGAAGTCCCAGTCGACCATCGCCCTGAAGAACTCCACGCTGCCCACCCGTGACGACGCCTACACCGACCAGGTCAAGGCCGACCCGGGCATCGCCGGCTACGGCACGGTCCTCGCCGCCGCCCAGCCGCGTCCCGCGCTGCCCGAGTACAGCTCCCTGTGGGGCCCGCTGGACACCGAGCTGCCCAAGATCGCCGGTGGCAAGGAGTCCCTGGACAAGGGCCTGAGCAACGTTGAGCTCGCGATCCAGAAGCTGGTTCCGGACTTCAGCAAGTAAGCCCCCTGTGGCCGCCGGATCGCCCTAGAAATATGGGGGGAGAGATCCGGCGGCCACCGGCCGTGCCCAGCCCGTCCCCCTTGAACATCCAGAAGGTGTCGAACCATGACAGTCGCCATCGACCGCGCGACCGGCAAGCGCCGCGGTGACCGCGCGCCGCGGCCCGGGCTGGGCCAGCGCCTGAAGCACGGATTCCAGAAGCACTGGTACGCCTACGCGATGATCGCCCCGGTGGCCGTCGTGCTCGGCGTCCTGGTGATCTACCCCCTGGTGTACGGCCTCTACCTGACCCTCACCGACGCCAACAGCCTCAACACGGCCCGCACCATCGGCGTCAACCACATCGACGCGACGTACAAGTTCATCGGCCTCGACAACTACAAGGACATCCTGTTCGGCCCGACGTCGTACGACCGCTTCTGGTCGCACTTCATCTGGACGATCGTGTGGACGGCGCTCTGTGTCGCCCTGCACTACGGCATCGGTCTCGGCCTCGCCCTGCTGCTCAACCAGAAGCTGCGCGGCCGCACCTTCTACCGGCTGATCCTGATCCTGCCGTGGGCGGTGCCCACCTTCGTGACCGTGTTCGGCTGGCGCTTCATGCTCGCCGACGGCGGCATCATCAACTCGTTCCTGCACACACTCCACCTGCCGGCACCGGACTGGCTGGAGGACACCTTCTGGCAGCGCTTCGCCGCCATCATGGTCAACACCTGGTGCGGTGTGCCGTTCATGATGGTCTCGCTGCTCGGCGGACTGCAGTCCATCGACTCCTCCCTGTACGAGGCCGCCGAGATGGACGGCGCCAACGCCTGGCAGCGGTTCCGGTACGTCACCCTTCCGGGCCTCCGGTCCGTCAGCTCCACCGTCGTACTGCTCGGCATCATCTGGACCTTCAACCAGTTCGCCGTCATCTTCCTGCTGTTCGGCAACACCGCCCCCGACGCGCAGATCCTGGTCACCTGGGCCTACTACCTCGGCTTCGGACAGCAGCCGCGTGACTTCGCTCAGTCCGCCGCCTACGGCATCCTGCTGCTGGCCATCCTGATCGTCTTCACCTCGTTCTACCGCCGCTGGCTGAACCGCAACGAGCAGCAGCTCGCGATCTGAGGCAGGAGTTCACATGAGTACGACCACCGTCGAGACCCCCGCCGCAGTGACGAAGCAGAGCTCTGCGGACACCCGTCGCACGACCCGCGGCCGTGGCGAGCGCGGCTTCATCGCCTCCCTCGCCTCCCACGGCATCCTGATCGTCGCGAGCCTGATCGCGCTCTTCCCGATCGCCTGGCTGATCTTCCTCTCGCTCGGCCCGGACAAGGACGACTACCTCCACCCCGGAGGCATCTGGTCGAAGATGACGTTCGACAACTACTCGTTCGTCCTCCAGCACACGAACTTCTTCGACTGGATGAAGAGCTCGCTGATCGTCTCGCTGGGCACCACGGTCATCGGTGTGATGGTCGCCGCCACCACCGGCTACGCCGTCTCCCGCATGCGCTTCCCCGGCTACAAGAAGCTGATGTGGGTGCTGCTGGTCACCCAGATGTTCCCGATCGCCGTCCTTATCGTGCCGATGTACCAGATCCTTTCGGACCTGCAGCTCATCGACACCTACTTCGGCCTGATCCTCGTCTACTGCTCGACCGCGGTTCCCTACAGCGCCTGGCTGCTCAAGGGCTACTTCGACACCATCCCCTTCGAGATCGACGAGGCGGGACGCGTCGACGGTCTCACCCCCTTCGGCACCTTCGCGCGGCTCATCCTGCCGCTCGCCAAGCCCGGACTCGCCGTCGCGGCCTTCTACAACTTCATCACCGCCTTCGGTGAGGTCGCCTTCGCCTCGACGTTCATGCTGGACGACAGCAAGTACACCTTCGCCGTCGGTCTGCAGAGCTTCGTCAGCGAGCACGACGCCCAGCGCAACCTCATGGCCGCCACGGCCGTGCTCGTCGCGATACCCGTCTCCGCGTTCTTCTACCTCGTGCAGAAGAACCTGGTGACCGGCCTCACCGCAGGCGGCACGAAGGGCTGACCCCCTTCCGGAAAAGGCTCCCGCGCGCCTGACCGCGCGGGTGGCGGCCGCGGTGCACCTCCGACCCCGCTGGCACCGCGGCCGCCTCACACACCCCGGCCGTACCCCTGCCGCCGTACGCAGACCCCCATGACCCGAACCGAGTTACGCATCAAGGACGCCATGAGTCAGCAGCACCCTGCCGCCCCGGCCCCGACCGCCACCGTCGCCACCGTCGCCAAGCGCCGCGACTGGTGGCGGGACGCGGTGATCTACCAGGTCTATCCGCGCAGCTTCGCCGACAGCAACGGCGACGGCATGGGCGACCTGGAGGGCGTACGCTCCAGACTGCCGTACCTGCGCGACCTCGGCGTGGACGCCGTATGGCTCAGCCCCTTCTACGCCTCGCCGCAGGCCGACGCCGGCTACGACGTCGCCGACTACCGCGCCGTGGACCCCATGTTCGGCAACCTCCTGGACGCCGACGCGCTGATCCGCGACGCCCACGAACTGGGCCTGCGCATCATCGTCGACCTGGTCCCCAACCACTCCTCCGACCAGCACGAGTGGTTCAGGCGCGCGCTCGCCGAGGGCCCCGGCTCGCCGCTGCGCGACCGCTACCACTTCCGCCCCGGCAAGGGCGAGAACGGCGAACTCCCGCCCAACGACTGGGAGTCCATCTTCGGCGGCCCGGCGTGGACCCGCGTGACGGAGCCGGACGGCACCCCCGGCGAGTGGTACCTGCACCTCTTCGCCCCGGAGCAGCCCGACTTCAACTGGGAGCACCCGGCGGTCGGCGACGAGTTCCGCTCGATCCTGCGCTTCTGGCTGGACATGGGCGTCGACGGCTTCCGCATCGACGTCGCCCATGGCCTGGTGAAGGCGGCGGGCCTGCCGGACCTCGGCTCCCACGACCAGCTGAAACTGCTGGGCAACGATGTCATGCCGTTCTTCGACCAGGACGGCGTGCACGCCATCTACCGCCAGTGGCGCACGATCCTGGACGAGTACGCGGGCGAGCGCATTTTTGTGGCGGAGGCGTGGACCCCGACCGTCGAGCGCACCGCGAACTACGTCCGCCCCGACGAGCTGCACCAGGCCTTCAACTTCCAGTACCTGGGCACGGAATGGGACGCCAAGGAGCTGAGGACGGTCATCGACCGCACCCTGGAGGCCATGCGCCCCGTGGGCGCCCCCGCCACCTGGGTCCTGTCCAACCACGACGTCACCCGCCACGCCACCCGCTTCGCCAACCCGCCCGGCCTCGGCACCCAGATCCGCACCGCGGGCGACCGCGAACTGGGCCTGCGCAGGGCCCGTGCCGCCACCCTCCTGATGCTGGCGCTGCCCGGCTCGGCCTACGTCTACCAGGGCGAGGAGCTCGGCCTGCCCGACGTCGTCGACCTGCCCGACGAGGTGCGCCAGGACCCGGCGTTCTTCCGGGGCGCCGGTCAGGACGGCTTCCGCGACGGCTGCCGTGTCCCGATTCCGTGGACCCGTGCGGGCTCCTCGTACGGCTTCGGCAGCGGCGGCAGCTGGCTTCCGCAGCCCGCCACCTGGGCCGAGCTGAGCGTCGAGGCGCAGACGGGCGTGCCGGGCTCGACGCTGGAGCTGTACCGCTCCGCGCTGAGCGCCCGCCGCTCGCAGCCGGACCTCGGAGCCGGCGACTCCGTCGAGTGGCTGCGCGCCCCCGAGGGCGTCCTGGCCTTCCGGCGCGGGGAGTTCGTGTGCGTCGCGAACACGACGGGGGAGTCGGTGACGACCCCGGCGTACGGCCGTGTCCTGCTCGCCAGCGGCGAGTTGACGGAGGCCGACGGCGAGGCGAAGGTGCCCGCGGACACGACCGTGTGGTGGACGACCGCGTGATCACCGCTCCATAACTTCTTGCATCAACTTTCAACGGCCCGCTGCCCTTTTGGGTGGCGGGCCTTTAACATCTCGCCAACCGAAAGGTTTCAGCAAGGTTTCAGCAAGAGCCTTCAACGACGAAGGAACCCCCACATGGCACGCAGAACCCTCTCCGGGGCGCTGGCTCTCACGGCCGCCGCCCTTGTCATGACCCCGACGATCGCACACGCCTCCCCACCGGGCACCAAGGACGTCACCGCGGTCCTCTTCGAGTGGAAGTACGCCTCGGTCGCCCGCGAGTGCACCAACACCCTCGGCCCCGCCGGCTATGGATACGTGCAGGTCTCCCCGCCTGCCGAGCACATACAGGGCCCACAGTGGTGGACGTCGTACCAGCCGGTGAGCTACAAGATCGCCGGCCGCCTCGGCGACCGCACGGCCTTCCAGAGCATGGTGAACACCTGCCACACGGCGGGCGTCAAGGTCGTCGTCGACACCGTCGTCAACCACATGGCGGCGGGCAGCGGCACCGGCACCGGCGGCTCTTCGTACACAAAGTACGACTACCCCGGCCTGTACTCCTCCTACGACTTCGACGACTGCACGGCCCAGGTCACCAACTACGCCGACCGCTGGAACGTCCAGCACTGCGAACTGGTCGGCCTGGCCGACCTGGACACGGGCGAGGAGTACGTCCGCAAGACCATCGCGGGCTATATGAACGACCTGCTCACCCTCGGCGTGGACGGCTTCCGCATCGACGCGGCCAAGCACATCCCCGCCGACGACCTCGCCAACATCAAGTCCCGCCTCGCGAACCCCTCGGTCTACTGGAAGCAGGAGGTCATCTACGGCGCCAACGAGGCCGTCCAGCCCACCGAGTACACGGGCAACGGGGACGTCCAGGAGTTCCGTTACGCCTACGACCTCAAGCGGGTCTTCAACAACGAGCGCCTCGCCTACCTGAAGAACTACGGCGAGGGCTGGGGCTACATGAGCAGCTCGGTGGCCGGCGTCTTCGTCGACAACCACGACACCGAGCGCAACGGCTCCACCCTCGACTACAAGGACGGCGCGAACTACACCCTGGCCAACGTGTTCATGCTGGCCTACCCCTACGGCGCCCCGGACATCAACTCCGGCTACGAGTGGACGGACGTGGACGCCGGCCCGCCGGGCGGCGGCACGGTCAACGCCTGCTGGCAGGACGGCTGGAAGTGCCAGCACGCCTGGCCGGAGATCATCCGCATGGTCGCCTTCCGTAACGCGACGAGGGGCCAGGCGGTGAGGGACTGGTGGGACAACGGCTACCAGGCCATCGCCTTCGGCCGGGGGAACAAGGGCTACGTGGCGATCAACCACGAGGCGAGCGCCCTGACCCGGACGTACCAGACGTCGCTGCCCGCCGGGACGTACTGCAACGTCCAGAACAACACGACGGTGACGGTGAACTCCAGCGGGCAGTTCACGGCCACCCTGGGCAGCAACACGGCACTCGCGATCTACGCGGGCAAGTCGAGCTGTTGAACCGGCCAAAGGCCCGCACCGCTGTCCCACGGCGGTGCGGGCCACGGTAGTTGAAATTTCTTACCGATGCTTTCAAGCCTCTTGCTGTAAACCTTTCGTCAGCGATACGGTCGCGCGGGCGCCCGGCATCGAAGCCGAGCCGTGGCGTGGGGTCGGACCCAACAGAGCCGCAATCGCAAGGAGTTCCCGCCTGTGATACCGAGATGGCCGGCGCCCCCGACGCGCCGCACCGCCCACGTCAGACGGGTCGCGGCCGTCACCGTCGCCGCGCTCGCCGCAGCATTTGTGCAGCCCCTCGCCGCCCACGCGGACACCCCGCCCCCACCGCCCTCGGACGCGAAGCTCGCCGCACAGCCCGCCCGGCACGACGACACCCGCGAGCAGTTCTATTTCGTCATGCCGGACCGTTTCGCCAACGGGGACAAGTCCAACGACCAGGGCGGTCTGACCGGTTCTCGTCTGAGCACCGGTTACGACCCCACCGACAAGGGCTTCTACCAGGGCGGCGACCTCAAGGGCCTGACCAAGCGGCTCGACTACATCAAGGGCCTCGGCACCACCTCCATCTGGATGGCGCCGATCTTCAAGAACCGGCCGGTACAGGGGACGGGCACCAACGCCTCCGCCGGGTACCACGGTTACTGGATCACCGACTTCACCCGGGTCGACCCGCACTTCGGCACCAACAAGGACCTCGAAACCCTCATCTCCAAGGCGCACGCCAAGGGCATGAAGGTCTTCTTCGACGTCATCACCAACCACACCGCCGACGTCGTCGACTACAAGGAGAAGTCCTACGACTACCTCTCCAAGGGCGCCTTCCCGTACCTGACCAAGGACGGGCGGCCCTTCGACGACGCCGCCTACGCCGACGGCCGCAGGAAGTTCCCGGCCGTCGACGCCGGCTCCTTCCCGCGCACGCCGAAGGTCACGAGCAACAGCAAGGTCCCGTCCTGGCTCAACGACCCGACGATGTACCACAACCGGGGCGATTCGACGTACGCGGGCGAGTCCACGACGTACGGCGACTTCTCCGGGCTCGACGACCTGTGGACCGAGCGTCCCGAGGTCGTCAGCGGCATGGAGAAGATCTACCAGCGCTGGGTGAAGGACTTCGGCGTCGACGGCTTCCGGATCGACACCGTGAAGCACGTGAACATGGAGTTCTGGACGCAGTGGGCGACGGCGCTCGACAAGTACGCCGCCGCGCACGGCCGCAAGAACTTCTTCATGTTCGGTGAGGTCTACTCCGCCGACGCCTCGATCACCTCCCCGTACGTCACCCAGGGCCGTCTCGACGCCACCCTCGACTTCCCCTTCCAGGAGGCGGCCCGCCAGTACGCCTCCCAGGGCGGCAGCGCGCAGAAGCTGGCCGGGGTCTTCGGCGACGACTACAAGTACACGACCGACAAGGCCAACGCCTACGAGCAGGTCACCTTCCTCGGCAACCACGACATGGGCCGCATCGGGTACTTCCTGAACCAGGACAACCCGAAGGCCACGGATGCCGAACTGCTGGGGAAGGACCGGCTCGCCAACGAGCTGATGTTCCTCAGCCGCGGCAACCCGGTCGTCTACTACGGCGACGAGCAGGGCTTCACCGGCTCCGGCGGCGACAAGGACGCCCGCCAGACGATGTTCGCCTCCAAGGTCCCCGACTACCTCGACGACGACGAGATCGGCACCGACCGCACCCACGCGAGCGACGCCTACGACAAGAGCGCACCGCTCTACAAGAAGATCGCCGCTCTCGCGAAGCTCCGCAGGAACAACCCGGCGCTCACCGACGGAGTCCAGACCCAGCGGTACACGGCCGACGGCCCGGGCATCTACGCCTTCACCCGCGCGGACGCCAGGACCGGCGCCGAGTACGTCGTCGCCTTCAACAACGCCGGCGAGGACAGGACCGCGACCTTCGCGACCGGCTCCGCGGACATGACGTACCGCGGGATCTACGGCACGGACGCCACCGCGAACACGGATGCCGACAAGAAGCTCACCGTCACCGTCCCGGCCGGCTCAGCCGTCGTCCTCAAGGCGGCCGGCACCCTCGCCAAGCCCGCCACCAAGCCGACGATCACCCTCAAGGCCCCGGACACCGGCGCCACCGGCACCGTCGAGCTCTCCGCCGACCCCGACGGCGGTCAGCTCAACCGGGTCGTCTTCGCCGCCCAGATCGGCAACGGCAACTGGCGCGTCCTCGGCTCCGCCGACCACGCCCCGTACAAGGTCACCCAGGTCATCGGCAAGGACGTCCCCTCCGGCACGGCCCTGCGCTACAAGGCGGTCGTGATCGACTCCGCGGGCAGGACCGCGAGCGCCACGGCCACGAGCACGACCGGCACCCCGCCCGCCCCGGAGGTCCCCGCGGCCTCCTCCCGCGACTACGCCATCGTCCACTACAAGCGCACGGATGGCGACTACGCCGACTGGGGTCTGTACGCCTGGGGCGACATCGCCGACGGCGAGGCCACGAACTGGCCCGCCAGTCACCCCTTCGTCGGCCGCGACGCCTACGGCGCCTTCGCCTACGTGAAGCTGAAGCCCGGCGCCTCGAACGTCGGCTTCCTGGTCATCGACAAGGACGGCAACAAGGACGTCTCCGCCGACCGCACGATCGACGTCACCAAGACGGGTGAGGTCTGGGTCGAGCAGGGCAAGCCGGACGTCCTGACCCAGAAGCCCGACTATCCCGCGCAGGACAAGACCAAGGCGGTCGTCCACTACCACCGCGCCGACGGGAGCTACGACGGCTGGGGCCTGCACGTCTGGACGGGCGCCGCGAACCCCACCGACTGGTCGAACCCCCTCAAGCCGGTGAAGACTGATGCCTATGGCGCGGTCTTCGAGGTGCCGCTCAGCGACGGTGCCACCAGTCTCAGCTACATCATCCACAAGGGCGACGACAAGGATCTCCCCGCCGACCAGTCCCTGGACCTCAAGACCAACGGCTACGAGGTGTGGCTGTTGAACGGCCAGGAGAAGTACCTGCTGCCGCAGCCCGCGGGCAGCGCGGCCGCCCTCGACCTGACCACCTCCAAGGCGGTCTGGATCGACCGGAACACGGTCGCCTGGAACGGCGTCGACGGTGCCGTCTCCACCCAGCTGCTCTACTCCCACGACGGCTCGATCGCCGTCAAGGACGGGACGCTGACCAGCGACGACGAGCGCTGGCTGCGACTGACGAAGACGACTCTCACCGACGCCCAGAAGGCCAAGTTCCCGCACCTCAAGGACTACACGGCCTGGTCCGTCGACCCGCGTGACCGCGACCGGGTGCGCCAGGCGCTGAGCGGCCAGATCGTGGCCTCCCAGCGCGCGGCGAACGGCGCGGTGCTGGCCGCGACGGGCGTCCAGATCGCGGGTGTGCTCGACGACGTGTACGACGCCACGACTGCGAAGCTGGGCCCGGTCTTCCATGACGGGAAACCGAGCCTTTCCGTCTGGGCGCCGACGGCACAGAGCGTCTCCCTGGAGCTGGACGGCTCCAAGGTGGCCATGCACCGCAACGCGGCCACCGGCGTCTGGTCCGTCACGGGTACGGCGTCCTGGAAGAACAAGCCCTACCGGTACCTCGTGAAGGTCTGGGCCCCGAGCGTCCGCAAGGTCGTGACGAACAAGGTCACCGACCCCTACTCGGTCGCCCTCACCGCGAACTCCGAGCGCAGCCTCGTCGTCGACCTGAACGACAAGGCCCTCGCCCCGGGCGGCTGGTCGACCCTGCGCAAGCCCAAGGCCGTACCGCTGAAGGACGCGCAGATCCAGGAGCTGCACATCCGGGACTTCTCCGTCGCCGACAAGACGGTCCCGGCGAAGGATCAGGGCACCTACCTGGCCTTCACCGACCAGGGCAGCGACGGTTCGAAGCACCTGCGTCAGCTGGCGAAGTCGGGCACCTCGTACGTGCACCTGCTGCCCGCCTTCGACATCGCCACCATCCCCGAGAAGAAGGCCGACCAGGCGAGTCCCGACTGCGACCTGGCCTCCTTCGCGGCCGACTCCGACAAGCAGCAGGAGTGCGTCGCGAAGACCGCCGCGAAGGACGCCTACAACTGGGGCTACGACCCGTTCCACTACACGGTCCCCGAGGGTTCGTACGCCACCGACCCGAACGGCACCGCCCGCACGGTCCAGTTCCGCAAGATGGTCAAGTCGCTCAACGACGACGGCCTCCGGGTCGTCATGGACGTCGTCTACAACCACACGGCGGCCAGCGGCCAGGCGGACACCAGCGTCCTGGACAAGCTCGTGCCGGGCTACTACCAGCGGCTTCTCGCCGACGGAAGCGTGGCCAACAGCACCTGCTGCGCCAACACCGCGACCGAGAACGCCATGATGGGCAAGCTGGTGGTCGACTCGATCGTCACCTGGGCCAAGCAGTACAAGGTCGACGGTTTCCGCTTCGACCTCATGGGCCACCACCCGAAGGCCAACATCCTCGCCGTGCGCAAGGCCCTCGACGCGCTGACCCTCGACAAGGACGGCGTCGACGGCAAGAAGATCATCCTCTACGGCGAGGGCTGGAACTTCGGCGAGGTCGCGAACGACGCCCGGTTCGTGCAGGCCACGCAGCAGAACATGGCCGGCACCGGCATCGCCACCTTCTCCGACCGGGCCCGTGACGCGGTGCGCGGCGGCGGCCCCTTCGACTCGGACCCCGGTATCCAGGGCTTCGCGTCGGGGCTTTACACCGACCCCAACGCGTCCACGGCCAACGGCACGAAGGAGGAGCAGAAGGCCCGTCTGCTGCACTACCAGGACCTGATCAAGGTGGGCCTGTCCGGCAACCTGAAGGCCTTCACCTTCACCGACACGGCCGGCAAGGAGGTCAAGGGCTCCGAGGTCGACTACAACGGTTCGCCCGCGGGCTACGCGGACGCGCCCGGCGATGCGCTCGCCTATGTCGACGCGCACGACAACGAGTCCCTGTTCGACGCCCTCACCTACAAGCTGCCCAAGGACACCTCGGCGTCCGACCGGGCCCGGATGCAGGTCCTGGCGATGGCGACGGCCGCCCTCTCGCAGGGTCCGTCCCTGTCCCAGGCGGGCAGCGACCTGCTGCGCTCCAAGTCGCTGGACCGCAACTCCTTCGACAGCGGCGACTGGTTCAACGCTATCCACTGGAACTGCGCGGACGGCAACGGCTTCGGACGCGGGCTGCCCATGGCGGCCGACAACGAGTCCAAGTGGCCGTACGCCAAGCCCCTGCTGAGCTCGGTGAGCGTCGGCTGCCCCCAGATCACCGGTAGCTCGGCCGCGTACCAGGACCTGCTCAGGATCCGTACGACGGAGAAGGCGTTCTCCCTAGGCACGGCCGCGCAGGTGCAGTCGCGGCTCTCCTTCCCGCTGTCGGGGAAGGACGAGACACCGGGTGTGATCACCATGGAGCTGGGTGACCTGGTCGTGGTGTTCAACGCGACGCCGGAGAAGCAGGAGCAGCGTGTCGGCGCGCTGGCCGGGACGTCGTACCGGCTGCACCCGGTGCAGGCCGACGGCACGGACGCGGTGGTGAAGACCTCCTCCTACGCGGCCGACTCGGGCACGTTCACCGTCCCGGCACGGACCGTGGCGGTGTTCACCCGGGCGGCGAAGTAGGGTCTGGGCGTCGTCGTAGAACAGGAGTGTCCATGCCGCAGATCACCGTCGACTACACCGCCGTGCTGGAGGACTCGGATGCCTTCGACATGGACGGCTTCGCGCGGGCCCTGCACGAAGCTGTCGTCGAGATCGCGGCGGCCAACCCGGAGGCCTGCAAGACGCTGTTCCGGGACGCGCTCTCCGCGTACGCCTACGAGCCCATGGATCGGCAGCCCGCCGTGGTGCATGTGACCATCGGGCTCCTCGCCGGGCGCAGCGAAGAGACGAAGGCGAGGTTGACGGAGACCGTGCTGGAACTCCTCCGCAGGCATGTCACGCCGGAGGACGGAGTCACCCTGCGCGCCTCCGCCGAGGTGCGCGACCTGGATCCGTCCTACCGGAAGTTCGAAGGATAGGACGGCTAGGAGGCCAGGGACATGAGCCGGCCGACCAGGTCCGTGAACGGGCCGTCGGCCGGCTCTTCCTTGAGTATGTCGCGCAGGAGCTCCGCCATCTCGGCGTCATTGGCGGCGCTCACCGCCGCCAGCGCGGCGAAGTCGTGCACGAGCTGCCGCTCCAGCTCTGCGCGCGGGATGCGCCGACCGTCCAGCCAGATCAGGGCCGTCGACTCGGCGAGCGAGATCCAGGAACGGATGACCAGTTCCAGTCGCGCGGGCGGATCGGTGATGCGCAGGTGCGAAAGGATCTGTTCGTACGCGGCCTGTCGTACGGAGTCGATGAGCGCGTTCGTGGCCGATACGTGGCTCATTGAGTGGGCTCCGCCCACGGAGACCGCCGGGCCGCCGCGCATGAGGGCCGAGAAGCCCGGCCCGTGCTCGTCCACGAAGTCGAAGAACCGGCGCATCACGCGCAGCAGCCGGGCGCCCAGCGGGCCGTCGTGCGGCTCCTGGAAGCGGCCCGCCAGATCCTCCGCGGCACGCTTCAACGCGGCTTCGTAGAGGCTGAGTTTGCCGGGAAAGTAGTGGTAGACCAGCGGGCGTGAGATACCCGCCGCCGAGGCTATCTCGTCGATCGAGACCTCGTCGGGCGAGCGGCGGCTGAACAGTTCGAGGGCGACGCCGATCAACTGCTGCCGCCGCTCCTCCACTCCCATTCTGCGGCGAACCCCGGTAGTCATGCGAACACCTTACCGATCGGATCCGGCCCGGAACGGGCCGGACCGGTCGTGGTGTTCGCATGGAACCGTCACATGTCCAGCACGAGACGCGCACTTCGTGCACGCGAGACACAGATCAGCATCGAGTCGGCGCGCTCCGCGTCCGTGAGCAGCTCGTCCCGGTGCTCCACCTCGCCCTTCAGCACACGCTGTTGGCAGGTCCCGCAGAAACCCTGCTCGCAGGAGTACGCCGTGTCGGGCAGTTCCTTGCGTACGGCGGCCAGCACGGTGGAGTCGGCGGGGACGGTCAACGTCCGCCCGCTGCGGCGGAGTTCGAGCTCGAATTCAGCGTTGCCGTCGCAGGAGGTGCGCGGTGCGAACCGCTCCAGGTGCAGCGTGGCGCCTGCCGGGAGCCGCTCCTCGACCGCCGCCATCAGCCCCTCGGGCCCGCAGCAGTACACGGCGGCGCCCCCGGTCACGTCCGCGAACAGCGCGTCCAGGTCCGGCCGCCCCTCCTCGTCCTCCGCGACCACGGTCAGCAGGTCACCGGCGAGCTTCTCGACCTCCTCCAGGAACGGCATCGAGGCCCGCGACCGCCCGCCGTACAGCAGCCGCCACTCGGCGTTCTCCGGCAGGGCCCGCAGCATCGGCAGGACCGGGGTGATCCCGATGCCGCCGGCGACGAAGACGTACGAGGGCGCCTCGACGAGCGGGAAGCGGTTGCGTGGCCCGCGCACCTCCAGCTCCATGTCCTCGGCAAGCTGCTCGTGCACCTCGCGCGAGCCGCCCCGGCCGTCCGGGACCAGCCGGGTGGCGACCGTGTACGACGAGGTGTCCTCGGGGTCCCCGCACAGCGAGTACTGCCGCACCAGCCCGGACGGCAGCACGAGGTCGAGATGGGCGCCCGGCTCCCAGCGCGGCAGCTCCCGTCCCTCCAGGCGCAGCCGGACGACCCCGTCGGCCACCGTCTCGTGCGAGGTCACCAGCAGCCGCAGGGCCCGCGGCCGCGGCCGGCCGGAGATCGGCGGGTCCAGGGCGGGCAGCGGCCACAGCGGGGAGTCCTGGATTCGGCGCCGCAGGGCCCTTCTGGCCAGCAGCGCGGTACCAGCGAGGACCGCGAGGGTCCGCAGCCTCGGCATCAGGACGCCCCCTTCTCGGCGGCCCGCGCCGCGGGGGAGGAGGCCAGGTAGGCGACGGCCTGTGCGGTGGAGCCCTCGTGCGAGGGGTGGTAGGTCCGGCTGAGGTAGCGGGGGATGGACTTCAGCATGTCGCCGGTCGCGGGCAGGGTGCCGCGCCGGCCGCTCAGATAGAAGTCCTTGAACGACGCCTTGCCGTCGACCAGCGTGGGGTCGTTCTCCATGAAGAAGCGGGCCCCGCGCTGCCACAGGAACACCAGCGCGGTGAAGGCCGTGGCCCAGGTGCGTGCCCGGCGCCGGTAGCTTCCGTCGACGTGCATGAACAGGTCGAAGGCGACGGAGCGGTGCTCGACCTCCTCGGCGCCGTGCCAGCGCATCAGGTCCAGCATGGTCGGATCGGCCCGGCGGCGGTCCAGTTCGTCGGCGTTCAGTATCCAGTCACCGAGGAAGGCCGTGTAGTGCTCGATGGCCGCGATGAGGGCCACGCGCTCCAGCAGCCACCACTTGCGGGCCCGGCCCGGCGGCAGGGTGCGGTCGCCGAGCAGCTTCTCGAAGAACCAGTCGACCTGCGCGGTGTAGGGCGTCGGGTCGAGGCCGAGCTCCTTCAGATGCGGCAGCACCTCGTCGTGGGCCTGGGAGTGCATGGCCTCCTGGCCGATGAACCCGATGACGTCCGCACGGAGCCGGTCGTCCCGGATGAGCGGCAGCACCTGCTTGTAGACGTGCACGAACCACCGCTCACCGGCGGGCAGCAGAAGGTGCAGCACATTCATGGTGTGCGTGGCGAACGGGTCCCCTGGCACCCAGTGCAGCGGGGTGCCCTCCCAGGAGAAGGACACCTTGCGGGCCTTGAGCGGTATCCGCTCGGACTCCACCGGCCGGGCCTGCGTGTTAGACATGGCGTCAATGTACTGGCGGGTAAGTCCGGGGGAAACCCTTGTGCGGGTACTTGTTGACGCCAGTGTCAGCTAGCCGGTGGCTAGCGCAGACCGCGCAGCGCGGACCCGTCGTCCAGGGTGCCCGACAGCTGTGCCTGGGTGCCCTGCTTCGCAGGTACGGCCAGTGTGCTGCCGCGGCCGGTGGCGGTGACCCCGCCGGTCGTGCGGATCGACGCCGTGTCCCTGCCGCCCGCGGCCAGCAGGTACCACGTCCCCGCGTCGGACTTCCACAACACCCCGGCCAGCACATGCGGATCACGCGCACCGCACGCCGTCACGTCCGTTCCCTTGGCCGCGACCGCCCCGTACCGCCCGCCCGGAGTGTGGAACTGGGCCAGCGCCGCCGTCCCGTCGCCCCGCCAGGTCTCGGCCCGGGTGCACACCCACCTGGCCGTCCCGCCGTCCTCGGGCAGCGACTGATCGGCGAACGCCCAGGCGTTGACGCTCCTGACCCCCGCCGAGCGCTCGGCGGACAACGAGCAGGCGAACGGCGCCCAGGTGCGCAGCGCCTCCGCCCCGTCCGCCTCGTGCGGCTTGCCCGGCCGGCCCGTGGTGAGGTGGGCCGGGACCAGTTCGCCGAGGTCGGTGGTGAGCTGGGCGCCGGAGGCGTCGGTCAGCTGCAGCACGTTCCACGACGTGCACGCGCCGGGCTGCATGGCCGGACTGGCCAGCGGGCCGGTGACACCGTCGGTCAGGCCGAGGTCCATCGCTCCCGCCCCGGGCTTGGTCAGGTCCCGCTCGGCGGCCTGCTTCACCCAAGGAGCCGTCAGATAACGGACGTTGCCGTCGGCGCGGCCCAGCACCAGCGCGCTCGCCCCGACGCCGGTCGCGCCGTCGGCGCGGGCGAGGTCGAGGGCCGCACCCTGTGTACCGTTCTTCGGCTCGGCGTAGCGGGCGATGCGCAGGCCGTCGTAGAGGATCACCACGCGGGCGTTGTCGACGTCGCCCGCGTACAGCAGCTGGGGCGGTCCGGCCGGGCCGCCGGTCTGGGTGCCGGGGGTCGCCGAGACTCGGACCGTCTCCCCGGGGCGGGCCCAGACGGCGAGGGCACGGCGCAGCAGTGCGGTGTCGGCGGTGAGGGGGCCGCGCGCGGGCCAGACGGAGAAGTCGGCACGTGCCGAGGTCTTCCAGGCGGTGGGCGCGATCCTGGTCAGCCTGCCGGGATCGAGAGCGGCCTCGGCCGCCGGGTTCTGGGCGTACGCGGGGGCGGCGGCGCCGTCGGGGCCCCAGCCGCCGCCCGGCAGGGCGACCAGGGCGCCGCACACCGCGAGGGCGGCCGCGGCGGCGAGCGCGGCCTTGGTGTGCTGCCTGCGCCGCATCAGGTCGGTGGGCCGGGCCTGCAGCGAGCAGGGGTCGAACTCGGCGGAGACGAGCAGCGCGTAGTGCGCCGGGATGTCGTCGGCCTCGAGCAGCGCCTCGTCCGGATCCTCGGCCCCGGCGGCCGCGAGCACCTGGTGTACGTCGCCGTCGGCGAGCCGCTCCAGACCGCGCAGCACATAAGCGGCACGGGCCGGGCCGGACAGGGTCGCAAGGCGCTGGTCCAGGGCGAGTTCGTCGGCGCCGCCCGAGCGCGGGAACAGTCGCAGGCCCCACACCTGGGGGAGCAGCGGCGGCAGCCGCCGCATCCCGCGCCCCTGCGTCCGCGTGGCCTTCAGGGCCGAACGCACCACCTGGAGGCGGACGAAGGAGTAGCCCGGGTCCGTGTCACGGCCCGTCGACTGGGCCGGGATCGCGGAGGCCGAGGTGCGGCCCCTGGGCAGCGCGCGCTGGGTGAGGGCGTGCGCGGTCAGGACGCGGCGGTTGCGGCCGAGGCCCGGCGGCAGCACCAGATAGGCCAGCCGGACCAGGCGCGGGTAGTGCTCGACGAGCGCGGCCTCGGCCTGCTCGACGTCGACGACCGGGCCGGGGGCTCCGGAGGAGTTGGGTGCGTGACGCGGGGCTACATCCTGTGACTGCACGTCCTTCAGAACGAGTGAGCCGTTGGTTGGTCACCCGCCGTCCGGGTGGCTCAGTCCTCCGGCTCGACCAGCGCCCGCGCGTAGTTGGCCATCGACCGCTGGTAGCGCGGCAGATGGGGAGCGAGGGCGCCGAGGACGAGGGACAGCCCCTCGCGGTCGCGGCCGAGACTGGACAGGCACAGGGCGAGACAGGCGCGCACCGCGTCGTCCAACTCGTCCGACGGGCCGTCCAGTTCGGGCGTGAGAAGCTTGACGCCCTCCTCCGCCTGCCCGATGTTCCTGAGCGAGCTGGACAGCTGGATCTTGGCCCGGCGGCCCTGGTAGCCGCTCAGCCCGCGGGCAAGCGCCTCGCGGTACAGCGATGCCGCCCTGTCCGAGTGACCGGTCGAGTCCCAGGCGCAGGCCCGCTCGAACGGGCCCAGCGGGCTGTCCTCGGGCAGTTCGGCCACGAGCGCGTCGATCACGGCCCGGAAGTCGGCAGCGTCCTCCTCCGCGTAGTCGTCGAAGGTGGCCCAGGCGGCGGTCACGCGATCTTCCCAGTCTTGGTTCACCGGTACACCCTCGCACGGGTGTGCCCGCGGCGGCACTCGATTTGAGCGCATCGCCCCCGGCGCCCGTATCGAGGGGCGGGGCCCCTCGCGAGGGCTCTCTGCGGCATGCTTACGCCCATCAGGACCGGAGGAACAGATGAGGTTGACCCGACCGATGCTCGCCGTGACGGGCGCCGCGGCCGCGCTGCTGCTGGCGGGGTGCGGCTCCGGCGGCGGCAAGAGCGCCACGGACGCCGTGCCGACGACGGCCACCGGCAGTCTGGAGAGCCTGGCCGCCGAAGTGAAGTGCAAGCCGAACATGCAGACGGACGCCGATGAGATCCGCCAGGCCATCTGCAAGAACTCCCACGGCAAGTTCATCCTCGCCACCTTCGCCACCGACCGCGGCCAGCGCGAGTGGATCAACGATGCCAAGGACTACGGCGGTTACTACCTCGTGGGCCGCAAGTGGGTCGCCGTCGGCGACGACGGAGTGGTCAAGGCGCTGCGCGGCACGCTCGGCGGCGAGGTGGAGATCGGGACCGACCACAGCTCCCACGGTTCCCACAGCGGCTGACGGCCCGCGCGCCGGGCGCGCGCAACGGCGAAGGCCGGTGGCGGGAGGGACCCGCCACCGGCCTTCTTCGGTGAGCCGACGAGGCGGCCCACCTCAGGGGATCATGCGCACCGCTGACCGTTGTTGATGCAGTTGGCGATCTTGTTCGCCAGGTTGTTCTTCGTGACGCTGATGAAGTCGTCGTGGTCGGTGGCCGGCTTGTGGAGCTGCTCCGGGAAGCCGTCGACCGCGTAGGCGTTCTTCACCTGGCCGTTCTGGATGGTCGGCGCGGTGATGTTGTACACCAGGCGCATCGTCAGCTGCGGGATCGCCTTGAAGCCGTTGCCGCAGGCGCCGCTGGCCGGGTCGGCGAAGGCCACGTGCGTGCGGTGGTTGGCGCTGTCGATGTTCTGGCCGTCCCAGCAGCTCTGGAAGGCGAACGTACGCACCACCTTGCTGCCCTGCGGGCAGATCGGGTACTGCGTGGTCAGCTGGACCTTGTTCTCGAAGCCGGTGCAGCTCCAGTGCGCGTTGGCGTTGGCCAGACCGTTGGTGGTCGTCTTGGCGTCACCGGTGATGATGCGCAGGAACTGCGGCATCGCGACGACCTTGCTCTGCGGGTTGCCGACGTACTTGATCTGCGCCTGGACCGGCGTCAGGATCTTGCCGACGTTGCCTTCCTTGCCACCGCCGTCCGCGTTCTGGTCGAAGTCCTGCGTGCCGTCCTGGACACGGACCACGGGCCAGTAGTACGACGACAGGTCGTTCTGGTTCTGGCAGCTGGTCCCGGCCTGCAGGAACGTGTTGTTGCTCGAGAACGCGTTGACCTTCTGGTTGCCGACGTAGTCGTGCAGGTGGTGCGCGCCGTTGGCCACGCCGGGCGCCACGATCACGTTGTCGGTGTTGTGGTTCTTGTTCGCGTTCACGCCGCACCGGGTGGTGAACGTACCGGTCGAGGCGTTGCCGCTGTTCTGCGGCTTGCCCTGGACGTTTGCCGCGACCTTCGTGATGTCCACGAAGTCGGCCGCCACCGGGCCGTTGCCGGCCTGCCCGCCGACGTTCTGCGCCTGCCCGCCGTTCTGCTGCTGACCACCGGTGTTCGCCTGGCCACCCGTGTTCGCCTGGCCGCCGTTCTGCGCCTGCCCGCCGTTTTGCTGCTGGCCGGTGTTGGCCTGGCCGCCGGCGGTGGTCTGGTTGGCGGTCTGCGTCGTACAGGCGGCGAGCTGGGAGAGCGCGTTGTTGAACGTGCCGCCGACCCGCTGGATGTCGATCCTGATCCGGTCGATCGTGGCGGCCCGCTTCTCCTTCAGCGGATTGACGATCGCGTTCTGTACGAAGCTCGCGTCGTTCGTCTGCGACTGACGCGTGGAAGCGAGCCGGGCGTAGGCCTCGGTGATCTGCTTGTCGAGGTTCGCCAGCTCCGCGGCCACGCCGTTGCGCGCCCTGTACGGCACGTTCGTCAGCTTCTGGCCGACGTCCGGGCAGGAGATCGTCGCGACCTGCGCCGCTGCGGCCTTGGTCTGGTTCTGCGCCGAGTTGCTGGACTCGTGCGCGGATGCGTAAAAGTTCGCCCAGATCAGCCCGCCCCCACCGAGCGCTAGGGCCGCCGATGCGGCAATGGCCTTGGTGGCCAGCGGCGTACGGCGTTTGCGTGTGTTGCGTCCCATGGAACTCCTCTGACTTCCTTGGCGGGGCAGCATCGAGGCGCCCGACAGGAGTGAAGCTGCTTCCATCCATACGGATCGCGTCCCAGGCGTGTTCAGCCGCCTCACAAATTCATCAGAGGATTGGCCGTCGATACTGCCTCAACAGCCCCTTGAGCAGCAGGAGTTGCGTGAAAGTAGTGTGGAGGTCGCGGAAAGTCAGCGGCCCCGGTCCAGATGGGCCAGCACGGCCAGGACGCGCCGATTGTCATCGTCCGACACCTCCAGACCCAGTTTGGCGAAGATGTTGGAGGTGTGTTTGGCGATCGCCCGTTCCGTGACGACGAGTTGCGCGGCGATCGCCGCGTTCGACCGGCCCTGCGCCATCAGCTCCAGGACCTCCCGCTCCCTGGGCGTCAGGTTGCCGAGCGGATGGTCGTCGGCGGACCGCCGGGCCAGCAGCTGCTGGATGACCTGCGGGTCCATGGCCGTACCGCCCGCCGCCACCCGCCGTACCGCGTCCACGAACTGCTCCGCGTCGAACACCCGGTCCTTCAGCAGATACCCCACCCCGCCACTGCCGTCGGCCAGCAGCTCGCGCGCATACAGCTGCTCGACATGCTGCGAGAGGACCAGCACCGGCAGTCCGGGCCGGTCCTGCCGCGCCTTGAGGGCGCACTGCAGGCCCTCGTCGGTGTGGGTGGGCGGCAGCCGTACGTCGACCACGGCCACGTCCGGCTCCAGCTCGGCCAGTGCGCGGGCGAGCTCGGGGCCGGACTCCACGGCCGCCGCGATCTCGAAGTCGTAGGCCTCCAGCAGCCGGACGAGTCCGTCGCGGAGCAGGAACAGGTCTTCGGCTAGGACAACGCGCACGGAATCTCCATGGTCACCATGGTGGGACCGCCCGCGGGGCTGCTGACGGCCAGGACGCCGTCGAATGTACCCAGTCGCCGCTCGACTCCGGAGAGCCCGGAACCGGCTCCCACCTCGGCACCGCCCTTGCCATTGTCGGTGACCGCGATCCGCAGCATGCCGTCGGTGTGGTGGATGTCGACCCAGATCCGGTCGGCGCCGGAGTGCTTGACCGCGTTGGTGAGCACCTCGCTGGCGGCGAAGTACGCCGCCGACTCCACCGGCGCGTCCGCGCGGCCGCCCAGCTCTACGGTCACCTCGGTGGGCAGCGGCAACCGCAGCGCCAACGCCCGTACGGCGTCTCCCAGTCCGCGCTCGGCGAGGACCGGCGGATGGATGCCGCGGACCAGGTCGCGCAGCTCGCTGAGCGCGTCGGCGGAGGACTGGCGGGCCTGGGCGAGGAGTTGCTTCGCCCTGGCCGGGTCCTTGTCGAGGAGCATCTCGATGGTGCCGAGGTCCATGCCCATGGCGACCAGCCGGGCCTGCGCCCCGTCGTGCAGATCCCGTTCGATACGGCGCAGTTCGGCGGCCGAGGTGTCCACCGCGTCCCGCCGGGTCTCGGTCAACACCCGTACGCGCTCCGAGAGTTCACCTTGATCGGCGCCGAGGACGGCCCGGGTGAGCCGGAAGTGGACGACGAGCAGGCGCGGGGCGAGCCGGTAGGCGGCGACCAGCAGGACCGCGGCGGTGGCGGCCGCGCCGAGCGCGGTCGGCTGGTCGGTGACCGGCACGAAGCCGTACCAGTAGGTCTGGCCGTCGGCGAGCACCCGCCACAGCCCGGCCGCCACCGCGAACCCCTCGAAGGGGTAGAGGAGCAGGACGGCCGGAAGCAGCGCCGTGACGTAGCCCGCCGTCATGTCCACCAGCAGCCACCGCAGGTCCCGCCGGACCTGCGGGTCCCGGAGCATCCCGAAGCAACGCGCCCAGAGGTTGGCGTCCGCGGGTATCGGCCTGTACGCCGACGGGATCCGCACCCCGCACCACTCGGCCGCGAGCCGCCGCCGTACGTCCGCGAAGTCCCGCACACCGCCCAGGACATAGGGGGTCGTGACGATGCCGATGCCGATCGGGATCGTCGCGATGGAGACGACGGCCAGCGTGAAGACGAGCACGGCGACGGGCAGCATCGCCAGGGCCAGCACGAGTCCCCGTACGGCGGCCAGCACCACTTCCCGGGTGCGCCCGCCGGCGCCGCCGCTCTTCGTGTCGGTGTTCATGGCGTCAGTCTCGCCGACCCCGGGGCGCAGGTCACTGGGCCCGGTACCCGGTCAGGGGGTGGTGCCGGATACACCCCGGACGGCCGCGAGCACCTTCGCCTCCACCTCCGGATCCAGCCCCTTGCTCGTCCGGTCCGGCCGCTGGGGCGCGATGCCGCCGATGTCCCGCAGCCAGGTCCAGGTGTCGGCGACGGTCTCGGCGACCGGGCGGCACTCCAGGCCCGCCGCCAGGGCCCGCGAGACGTCCGCGCAGTGCAGGGCGTCGTACATGTCGCTGTCCGGCGGCACCCACACCGGCAGCTGGGTCCACGGCTCGATGCCCGCGCCGAGGACGACGTCCGGGGCGGTCCACACCGGTTCGGCGTCCGAGCCGGTGACCTGGACGCAGGCGTCGAGCAGTTCGCCCATGGTGGCGTGCCCCTGCGGGCTCACGAGGTTGTACGGTCCGCTCAGCCCCCGCTCCACCGCCCCGAGAACCCACTCGGCGAGGTCGCGGACATCGACGTACTGCAGGCGCAGGTCCCGCGGTCCGGGCGCCAGCACGGGGCCGCCGCGGGCGATCCGGGTCAGCCACCAGGGCAACCGGCCCACGTTCTCGTACGGGCCGAGGATCAGCCCGGCCCGCACGAGCAGCGAGCGGTCCGCGCCGAAGGCCTCGACGGCGGCCAGCTCGCCGCCCCGCTTGTCCCGCGGGTACTCGGTCCGCTCCGCGTCGGCCGACGCGTCCTCGACCACGGGCGCGTCCTCGTCGGCACCGGCCGGCGTGGGCCAGGCGTACACCGAACAGCTCGACACATACGCATACCGCCCGGCGCGGCCCCGCAGCAGCCGCGCCGTATCCCGCACGGCGCGGGGCGCGGCCGACCAGGTGTCGACGACGGCGTCCCACTCCTCGCTCCCGGCGAGGGCCGCCGGTCCGCCGGGGGCGTTGCGGTCGCCGTGCAGCGCCCGCGCCCCCGGCGGAGGAGCGTGCCGTCCCCGGTGGAAGACGGTCACCTCCCAGCCGCGCCCGAGGGCCGACTCGACGACGGCCCGTCCCACGAACTCCGTACCACCCAGCACCAGAAGTCTCATGCCCGAGATCGTGCCCGGCCGGGCCGTGGGACGGAACCGCACTCTGCCGAGGGCAGAGGAGGTCAGCGCCCGGTCGGCGGGGTGTACTTGTAGCCGACGCGCCGGACGGTCTGGATCGCCGAGCGGTGCTCGACGCCGAGCTTGCGCCGCAGCCGGGCGATGTGGACGTCGACCGTGCGGCCGTCGCCGACATGGCCGTAGCCCCACACCGTGGTGACCAGCTGGTCGCGCGTGTGCACCCGGTTGGGGTGCGCCACCAGATGCGCGAGCAGCTCGAACTCCAGGTAGGTGAGGTCGAGTTCGCGTCCGTCGACCTGGGCGGTGCGCTGCACGGGGTCGATGCGCACGAGCGGCTCGACGCCGGCGGAGGCCGTTTCGGGCCGGTCCGGCACCGAGACCGGCGGGAACGGCGGCTGCTCGTCCACAGGGACCAGCACCAGATAGCCGACCATCGGAGGTTGGCCGGGCAGCGTGGGCAGGGTGTGCTGCGGCGCGGGCAACCAGGTGGCGCCCGGCGGCAGGAAGTCCGCGATGCGTACGACCTCGTCCCGGTCCACGGCACGCAGCCGCTGACGGACGGGGGAGGTCAGGGTGGAGGCGGAGGAAAGAGAACGGGAGGTCGCCATGAGAGGTCAGCTCTTTCGCGCGAGGAGTTCGTCGGGAGGACGGCGGCCGCGATTCGTGGTCGGGCGCGCCGAGGGACGTACGTCGTCCGCGCCGGGCGAAGGCCGGGGTATACGGCTTTAGAGGGCCGGCGCGTTCATCGCGCCGCAACACACCCGGTCGAAGTCGTGGTGCTGACGGGAGGGCCAGAAGGGCTCGAGGTCATGGCGACCCGTCGCGATGACCTTCTGGAAGCCGACCATGCGCCCATTGAAGCAGACGCTGGCCCGCGGCAGCAGTCTCCTCTCACTGCTTGGACGCTTCCTCGGCGCCAAGCCGACGTCGCGTACCTCACCCCACAGGCGTTTGTGCCAGGTCAGGGAGGTGAGTTCGATCGCGGCGTCCGGATTGCCGTCCCATACGGCGGACAGCCCGGTGCCGGTGAGGCCGGCCACGGCCTCGTGACCGACGGCCGTCGTGGCGTGCCGAAGAACCATGCCCCACCATGACATGCCCCACCGACAACGCGAGGGGGCGCCCACCGCGAACGGTGGACGCCCCCTCGGAGCGGCTGGGCGGGATCAGAGCTGGCCGGCCTTCTCCAGCGCGGAGCAGCAGGTGTCGACGAGCAGCCGCGTCACCACGTACGGGTCGACGTTGGCGTTCGGACGGCGGTCCTCGATGTAGCCCTTGCCGTCCTTCTCGACCTGCCAGGGGATACGGACCGAGGCACCGCGGTCGGAGACGCCGTAGGAGTACTCGTTCCACGGGGCGGTCTCGTGCAGACCCGTCAGACGGTCGTCGATGCCGGCGCCGTAGTTCTTGACGTGGTCGAGCGGCTTGGAGCCCTCACCGAGCGACTCGCACGCGGTGATGATCGCGTCGTAGCCCTCGCGCATCGCCTTGGTGGAGAAGTTGGTGTGCGCGCCGGCGCCGTTCCAGTCGCCCTTGACCGGCTTGGGGTCGAGGGTGGCGGAGATGCCGAAGTCCTCGGCGGTGCGGTAGAGCAGCCAGCGGGCCACCCACAGCTGGTCGGCGACCACCAGCGGGGACAGCGGGCCGACCTGGAACTCCCACTGGCCGGGCATGACCTCGGCGTTGATGCCGGAGATGCCCAGACCCGCCTTCAGACAGTTGTCCAGGTGGGCCTCGACGATCTCACGGCCGAAGATCTCGTCGGCGCCGACACCGCAGTAGTAGCCGCCCTGGGGGGCCGGGAAGCCGCCCTCGGGGAAGCCCAGCGGGCGGGCGCCGTCGAAGAAGGTGTACTCCTGCTCGATGCCGAAGATCGGCTCCTGCGCGGTGAAGCGCTCGGCCACCTCGGCCAGCGCGGCACGCGTGTTGGAGGAGTGCGGGGTCATGTCGATGTCGAGGACCTCGCACAGGACGAGGATGTCGTCGCCGCCGCGGATCGGGTCCGGGCAGGAGAAGACCGGCTTGAGCACACGGTCCGAGGCGTGACCCTCGGCCTGGTTGGTGGAGGACCCGTCGAAGCCCCAGATCGGCAGCTCGGCACCCTTGGCGTCGTCGGCGAGGATCTTCGTCTTCGAACGAAGCTTGGCCGTCGGCTCGGTGCCGTCGATCCAGATGTACTCAGCCTTGAAGGTCACGGGGCCACATCCTTCGGGGGTGGGTCAGGCGCACTTGCGGGTGCTGCGGCGCTGCGGCACTGGGGCGCCGCTTTGGATGCCCGGCAGCCTGTCAACAGGCGATTTCCCGATCATTGCTCGAATGTGAACCCCGTGTTACCTGGTGGTTCTGTGTCGCGTCTCACGTTGTGAGGTCCGGGCGGCCGGGGTATGCGGCCGGACGGCCGCCGGCTTCCCCTCCGTCAAAGCCGGTGACCGGTCCGCACCCGGCGCAGGACGCGCCGCGGGCCCCGGACGTGCCGGTCCTGCTGCTCCTGGCCCGGAGCAGCAGGACCTGTGACACGCAGGGTGTGGCGGCCGAGGCGGGTGCGGCGCTGTCGCGCGCGGAGGCCGACGTGGTCCCGGACGTCTCCGACCACGCACTCGCAGACCGCACCCGCCCGACCGGGCCCCGCCTCACCGCGTTCCTGGACGCCCGGGCGTCACCCCACCTTCTCGATGACCGCGCGGCGGATCAGGAACTTGCCGGGCTCGCGGACCTGCTCGAAGGCCGCGTTGTTCAGCAGGACACAGCTGCCGGAGACGGAGGTGACCTTCACCGTCGTGGACTTGTTGTTGTCCAGGTTGGTGACCTTCAGCGTCGTCCCCGCCGGGAACTGGTTGCTGGAGGCCGCCGGAGCGCCGCCCTCGCCCGAGAGCGTCACGGTGGAGCCCTTGCAGACCTGCTGGCCGGCGCCCGCGGCAGCGCCACCGGCGTTGTTCCCCGCGTTCCCGGCGTTCCCCGCGTTATCGGCGGGGGCGGTCTGCGCGGGCTGTGCCGTCTGCTGACCGTTCTGCTGTCCGTTCTGCTGTCCGGCCTGCTGACCGCCCGCCGACTGGGAGCCCTGAGCCGACTCCCCAACGGCGCATCCGGCGGCCTTCTGCTGGACCTTGATCTGCGCGATGACCGCCTCGCGGTTGGCGATCCGGGCCGCCGACTGCGCGTCCGGGTTCGCCTTCTGGCCGTCGATGAACTTCTGGTTGTTGCCGAGGGCGGTGGCCAGCCCCTGGCATACGTTCGAGTCGGCGGCGGCCAGGGGCTTGGCGTTCTGCGGGCTCTGCGCCGCGTTCGACGTGGCTGCCATGGCGAAGGCCCCGCCGCCCGCCACCGCCGCTGCGCTGACCAGCAGCGCGACCTTCTTCTTCGTGCTGAGAGTTCGCCTGCGCGACATGCGCGCCTCCTGAAGAGGTAGGGGAGCGTACGCCGCTATGTACGAGATGCCGAACGGGGTTACTCAACGGTCACAGAGAAACGCTGAAGTAACCTGCGTCACACGAGAGTTGAGATTTGCTCAGCTCTTGCTCCGGGAGAGGGCGTCCTGCACGGCCTCGTCGGTGCGCCCGACGACCGCCGTACCGTCGTCCGCCGTGATGATCGGCCGCTGGATGAGCTTGGGTTGATCGGCCAGCGCCTTGATCCAGCGGTCGCGCGAGGCCTCGTCCCGCGGCCACTCGTTGAGGCCCAGTTCCTTGGCGGCCGCCTCCTGGGTGCGGGTGATGTCCCACGGTTCGAGGCCGAGGCGGTCGAGTACGCCCCTGATCTCGTCCTCGCTCGGTACGTCCTCCAGATAGCGGCGGACGGTGTACTCGGCCCCCTCGGCGTCGAGCAGGCTGATCGCGCTGCGGCACTTGGAGCAGGCCGGATTGATCCAGATTTCCATGCGGTCCACGGTACGCGAACCCGGGGAGGGGCAAGGTCGCTGTTCGATTTTCTTGGCGCCTCACAGATGCCTCTCCGGCACACTGTGCAGCACCCGAAATCACCTTTCTCACCAGGGAATTCAGGCTTGACTGTGACCTCGCCGATTGTCAGTGGGGGCCGGTAGACTGGAAGCAGTGTTCGAGGATGTCGCCGGGGTTTCCGGACGGCACCCTGACCGCGACCGGAGGATGCCTGTGCCCGCTGCCGCACTGAAGTCGAAGCCGCTGCCCACCCAGTCCACCGCGAAGCGTTCCGTCCTGCTCGACTCGCCCTACGCGCCGAGGCAGAAGAGCCCGCTGCCGGCGGGCCGTCCGCGCGAGTGGTACGTCATGCACAACCGCCGCCTCAAGGCGATGCGCCTCGCCATAGCCCTGCTCGACTCGGGCGTCCACGTCCCCGACCAGGCCCGCAACGAGACGATCCGCAGCACGGCGGAACAGATCGGCATTCACCCGCCGTCGGACACGACGTGCCACATGGTGCGGGCGTTCATGCGGTACTCGCGGTGAGCCGCGGCGCCGGGTGCCCCTGAGTTCTCGGGTGCCCGGCGCCGGTGTTTCCGCCCCCCTACGCCGACAGCTCCCGCTCCAGCGGTGTCCGGAAGCGTGGGGTCACCCTGGAGCCGTTCAGCAGGGTGCGCAGGCGCTCCGCCTGCGTCGCGATCGCCGTCTCCCCCTCCCGGCCCACGCCCTCGGCGTCCAGGATCCGCCAGACGATCTCACCGTCGGCCCGCTGGGCCCATCCCCCGACCACTCGTCCGTTCCACCACACGGTCGGCCCCACGTTCCCGCTGTAGTCGAAGAGACTCGGACGCAGCTCCGGTGCGAGGTACCAGTCCCGCTGCTGCCAGCCCATCGCCGTCGGGTCGAGCGCGGGGAGCAGCCCCGCCCAGGGCTCGGCGGGTTCCGCCACCGGTTCCGCGTCCCCCTGCGTGACGTACCCGGTGTCGCCCTCGTCCAGCGAGACCGCCTCCGCCCCGATCGCGGACAGCGCCCGGCGGACCTCCGTCACCCGCCACCCCGTCCACCACTTCAGGTCGGCCTCCGTCGCCGGACCGCACGCGGCCAGCCAGCGGCGCAGCAGCCCGGCCTGGGCCTCGGCGACGTCCAGTTCGGGGTGCGCGGGGGCCAGGGCCCAGCGGAACTGGCTGGAGGTCCACGAGCCGAGCGGGCGCCCCCGGACCACCTTGCCCTCCACGCCCAGCACGCGCAGGAGCCGGGTGGAGACCGTGTGGACGCCCTCGTAGCTCTTCCCGGCCGCGTACACGAACTGCTCCCGCAGGCGCGGTTCGTCGGCCGCCAGTTCCGTCGCCGTCGCCTGGCCGCGCCGCGCCAGCGCGGCCAGCGTCGACTCCTCGACCTCCGCCAGCCAGGCCGCGTCCGGCGCGCCGGCCTTCGCCATGTCCTTGAGGAGCGAGGCCCGTTCGCGGGCGGCCACGGTCAGTCCCGTCGACGCGTGGACCACCGCCGTGAGGTCCGTGGGGAATACGAACACCGTGTGCCGCATGCCGTGCATCCGCACCAGCGTGCGGTCCTCGTACAACGCCCGCTCGGTCTCCGGCAGCGTCTTCACCGGGTCGGCCAGCCGCGCGCCCACCGCCAGGTACACCGTGGCCGGGTCCGAGCCGTGCAGCGCCACCAGCGAGGCGGCGACCTCCTCGGGGGCGGCCGCCCGTGCCGTACCGGCCAGCCGGTGGCGCGGGGCGAGCCGGGCCCTTCGCTCCGCCGCCCCGATGTGCCGCTGTGCCCCGCCGCCCATGCCGACCTCCGTCCGTCGAGTCCGTCCACCACGCCGAGCACGTCCTGGGTGCATCTTCGCCGATGCCACTGACAGCCGGTCCCCGTCACCCGTTCTGCCTGCTGGACATGCGGGCACCCCCGGACACGGCCTTCACTTCGAATCAGAGATCGGAAGGTTCAGGAGGTGCCAGGACCAGAGGGAGGCCGTGCTCGGATGACCACCCCCGTCGACCGCGCCCAGCGCGGCAAGGCCGCCCGCAAGCGCGTCCCCCGCTCGTCCCACGCCCTCTGGCTCCCGCCCGTCGACCGGCCCGACCCGGTCGTCGTACTGCAGCGGCAGGGGCGGGACCGGCTGGCGGAGCTGCTGCCGGTCCGGTACGGGCGGATGGCGAGCTCGCCGTTCGCCTTCCTGCGCGGCGCGGCCGCCGTCATGGCCGCCGATCTCGCCTCGCAGCCCAACACCGGGCTCGGCGTGCAGCTGTGCGGCGACGCCCATCTGCTCAACTTCGGCGTGTACGCCTCCCCGGAGCGGGTGCTGCTGTTCGACCTGAACGACTTCGACGAGACCTTCCCCGGGCCCTTCGAGTGGGACGTCAAGCGGCTCGCGGCGAGTGTGGCGGTGGCCGGCCGGGAGAACGGGTTCCCCGAGCCGAAGGTGCGCGGGGCGGTCCTGGCCGCCGTGGCCGCCTACCGCAGGTCCATGCAGCGGCTCGCCGCGCTCGGCGAACTCGAGGTCTGGTACGAGCGCATCGAGGCCGACAGCGTGCTGGCGATCGCCCGCTCCGCCCGCCGCCGCAGCCGCGTCGGGGCCACGCTCACCCGCGCTCGCCGCCGCACCAGCCTGCAGGCCCTCGGCAAGCTGACGGAGACGGTCGGCGGCCAGCTGCGGATCATCCACGTCCCGCCGCTCCTCGAACCCGCCGGCGCCCCCGACATGGCCTCCCTGCGCAAGATCTTCAGCGATTACCGCTCCACCCTCGCCGAGGAGCGCCGTGTCCTCCTCGACCGCTACCGCTTCGTCGACGCCGCCCGCAAGGTCGTGGGCGTCGGCAGCGTCGGCACCCGCTGCTTCGTCGTGCTCCTCGCCGGACGAGACGACGACGACCCTCTGTTCCTGCAGATCAAGGAGGCCACCAAGTCCGTACTGGAGGACCATCTGCCCAGCGCGCCGTACGTCCATCCGGGGCACCGTGTGGTGGCGGGGCAGCGGCTGCTCCAGGCCGCCAGCGACATCTTCCTGGGCTGGATGACCGGGCCTCAGGGCCGCGCCTACTACTGGCGTCAGCTGCGCGACATGAAGGGCTCGGCCGACGTCGCCGGGATCACTCCGGCCGGGCTCGTCGAGTACGCGGGGCTGTGCGGCACCGCCCTGGCCCGCGCCCACGCCCGCTCCGGCGACCGCATCGCCATCGCCGGCTACCTGGGCACCACCGACGTCTTCGACCGCGCCGTCGCCGACTTCGCGCAGAGCTACGCCGACCAGACCGTCGCCGACCACGCGGCCCTCGGCGCCGCCATCGCGGCGGGCGTGGTGCAGGCGGCGCCGGGGGTCTGAGCGCGGGCGGGTCGGGCGTGACGCTCCAGCAGACCGGCCACATACGCCTCCCGTCGTCCGCCCAGCACCGTCGGCGTCGGATCGGTACGGCCCAGCTCGCGCCAGGGCCCGGCGAGCTTCGCCGTGTCGGGGGAGTGGGCCAGGGCGTCCAGCGGCCGCCGGTAGAGGTGCTCAGGTCCGTCGGCGAGCGGGCGGCCGCCGTGCGCTCGCCCGCGGGCACCCGCGTGTCGATCACCGACACGGCCTGCTCGAACCGCCGCCGCAAGCTCAACTCCCGCAGTTCCCCGCCGCTTTCGCCGTGCCCCGAGAAGTCGAAGGCGAGCCCCCGGCAGTCGCGGGCGGCGAACTCCGCGAGCAGCGGCCGCAGTCGCTCCTCCTGCCCCGCCCGGCACCGTGCAGGACCGGCTCGGTCATGACGCCCGTTCACTCACGGAAATCCGGATGCACTCCGAGTGACCGCATCCCTACGCTGGATTCACACCGACCACCCTTCCACGCCAACGGAGGACCGTCATGGGCACCATCGTCCTGTCCGGGACCACCGTCCTGGTGATCCTGGGATTCGGAAACCACATGTGGTGGCTCGCCGCCGTCGCCGTGCTCTTCCTGTACGTGCAGTACGGGCGGGGCGCGACCCCGACCGCCGGGGGAGATTCGGCGGGTGCGCCCGCCAGCTACCAGGCGTACCGCGAGCGCCGTGACCGTCAGGCCAAGTGGGAGCGCCGCTACCGTCGCGAACGCCCCTACGAGGCCCGGCGTCAGGAGCGCGAGAAGAGCAGGTGAGCGCCGCGGGAGCCCTCGGTCACAGGCCGGGGGCTCCCCACACCGGGAACCAGCGGCTCAGGTCCTGCTCGATCCGCAGATCGTTCACGAGGGCCGCCTTCACCTGGAGTTCCAGTGCGTTGTCGCGCCGCTGTGTCCCGCCGGGCAGCGGCGCGAAGGGGTAGAACGTGCCCCGCTTGTACAGATAGACGAGGGCCAGGCTGCGGCCGGAGTCGTCCCGGAACCCGGCCAGCGAGCACAGCAGCTGCGGCCCGAAGCCGTTGACCTCCATCGAACTGTTCACCGCATGCAGATCGTTGACCAGCTGCGGGAGCTGGTCGGGTGTGCGCCGCGAGACCAGCCAGGAGTAGCCGTAGTCGTCCTGCCGCAGTTCCACCGGGGGCCCGCTGCGGTCCGCGTCCGCATCGAGGAGCGCCTGGACCTCCCGGTGGGTCTGCTCGAAGGCCCCGCCCTCCACCGTGGCGAAACACACCGCGCCGCCTCCGGTGGGGGTGAACCCGGCCGCTGCCTGGAGCGTGATGGCCGCCGAGGGCAGCGCGAACAGCTGGTCGAGGTCGGGTGCGACGGGCTTCGTACGGCCCAGGAGGATGTCCAGCAGCCCCATGCTCAGCCCGCCTTCCCGGGCGTCGCCGCCTCACCCAGTTCGGCGGAGATCCGCCCCAGTTGCTCCAGCCGCTGTTCCAGGCTGGGGTGGGTCGAGAAGAGTCGTGCCAGACCGGGCTCCGCGCCCAGTGCCGGGGTGAAGAAGAAGGCGTTGAAGGCCTGGGCCGTGCGCAGGTCCTCGGTCGGGATGCGGGCGATGTCGCCGGAGACCTTGGTGAGCGCGGCGGCCAGCGCCGAGGGACGCCCGGTGAGATGGGCGGCCGCCCGGTCGGCCGCCAGCTCCCGGTACCGGGACAGGGCCCGGATCAGCAGGAAGCTGATCGCGTACACGGCTGCGGAGATGCCCATCACGATCCCGAAGACCGCGATGGTGTTCTGGTCCTTGCGGCCGCGGAAGAGCGACGAGTAGAAGGCGAACCGGACGATCAGGCCCGCCAGTACGCCCAGGAAGGAGGCGACCGTGATCACGGCGACGTCCTTGTGCGCCACGTGCGACAGCTCGTGCGCCAGCACGCCCTCCAGCTCGGCGGGCTCCAGCCGGCGCAGCAGACCCGTCGTCACACAGACCACGGCATGGTCCGGGTTCCGTCCGGTCGCGAAGGCGTTCGGCAGATCCATGCCCGACACGGCGACCACCGGCTTGGGCATGTCCGCCTGGGCGCACAGCCGGTCGATCACCCCGTGCAGCTCGGGGTACTCCTCGCGTTCCACGACCCGGCCGTGCATCGCGTACAGCGCGACCCGGTCGGAGAACCAGTACTGCGCGACGAGCAGCCCCGCCGCGACCACCACGACCAGCACCCAGGACTTCAGCAGCACGATCAACGCGGCGACGAACCCCACGTACAACAACCCGAGCAGGAACAGCGTGACCCCCATGCGCGCGGTCAACCGCCGATCGCTCCGGAAGCGGCTCTGCATCTTGCATCACCCCGCAGTCAGGCACTCGTCCCGCTGTCCAGTGTGCACCTGCCGACTGCCATGAAGAGGTCCGGATCGGTCCTGGGACCGGCAAAGATTCCCGGTGGGCGCGGGTGTGCGCCGGGCGGCCGGATCAGCCGCAGGCCAGGCCGTCGTCCCGCTGCGCGACCTTGTGCAGCGCCTCGGCGACGACCTGGGCGTCCTCGTCGGTCAGGTGCGCCGAGAAGTGGCGGCGGATGCTGCGCAGGTACACCGGCGCGGTGGCGCGCAGCGCGGCGGCGCCCTCGTCGGTGATCGCCGCCCAGGACACCCGGCGGTCGTGCGGATCGGGCATCTTGCGCACCAGCCCGGCGCGCACCATGTCGTCGACCAGGCGGCTGACCCGGGTGCGGCTGAGCACGACGCGGCCCGCGACCTCCTGCATGCGCAGGCCCTCCTCGCCGGCCGCCTTGAGCTCGAGCAGTACGTCGTACCACGTGAGGGGGACGCGGCCGTCGCGCTGGACGTCGCTCTCGATCGCGCGCAGGGCGGCGTTGTGGGCGAGCAGCATCGCCCGCCATGCCTCTAGTCCGTAGTCCCGGTCAGCCATCGGGTGATTCTACCCGCCATTGCGTGCGTGCGCACACACTGGTTATGGTGTGTGCGCACGCACGGAAATTGCGCCGGAGGTCCGGCCGCGTGGGTGCGCACGGAGCGCGAGTCTTCATCGGAGGTGCCACATGGTGCAGAACCTGACCCGTGACGAGGTCAAGCAGAAGATCGACGCCGGCACGGTGACGGTCCTGGAGGCCCTGCCGGAGTCGTACTACAAGGAGGCCCATCTGCCGGGCGCCCGCAATCTGCCGCTCGACGAGGTGGACACCCTCGCGCCGGAGCTGCTGCCCGACAAGCGGGCCGAGGTGATCGTCTACTGCACGGGCACCACCTGCCCGAACTCGGGGATCGCCGCCAAGCGGCTGGCGGAGCTCGGCTACGAGCGGGTCTACACGTACAAGGACGGCAAGGAGGACTGGATCGGCGCAGGGCTGCCGACCGAGTCCGCCTGACACCGAGCCGGCCAGTGATGAGGAAGTCGGAAGAAGGAAGAGGGTACGACCGATGACCGAAAGCGCAACGACGCCGACCCGGCTGGTCGAGGGTGTGGAACTCCCGGCGGCCGGTGCCTGGAAGGTCGACCCGGGGCACGCCGAAGTCGGCTTCATGGGACGCCACTTCATGCTGACCAAGGTGCGCGGCCGGTTCACCGGCGTGGACGCCACCGTCCACATCGGCGAGCGGCCCGAGGACAGCAGGGTGACCGCGGTGATCGACATGACCAGCGTCGAGAGCGGGGACCGGACCCGCGACGACCATCTGCGGTCGGGTGACTTCTTCGACGTGGAGAAGCATCCACTGGCCGTCTTCGACTCCACCTCGGTGACCTGGACCGGCAAGAGCGGCACGCTCGACGGGAATCTGACGATCAAGGGAGTGACCCACGCGGTCTCGCTCGACGTCGACTACCTGGGCTACGCCCGCGACCCCTGGGGCGGCGACCGGACGGTGTTCTCCGCCCGCGGGAAGATCAACCGGGAGGACTGGGGACTGACCTGGAACATGGCCCTGGAGACCGGCGGCATCCTCGTCTCCAAGGAGATCGAGCTCTCGCTGGAGATCGAGGCGGTGCGGGAGGCCTGAGTCCCCGGCCGCACGGAGGGTGATCGATTCCCGCCCTCCACATGGCTGATTGTCATGCCCTGGGGCGGCCCGGGTACCTGACCCGGGCCGCCCTTCGCCATGCGGGTCCGGCATCGTGCCGGGCCCGCCGTCAGGCATGCCCTCAGAACCCCAACTGTCGCTCTGACCTGGGAACTTGACAGGTTTCGGAGCGCTGAACGTACAGTCGGCTCCTGTTGCCGGACGAGGCAGTGACGGGCAGGGGAAGAGAAGTCCACAACTGGCCGGTTTCACTTGTCCGTTCGAGAACGGCTGTGTAATCGTACGGATGCGGACCGGAGTCCGCGGACGGGGGACGGACGGGGGACCCATGGCAGGGATCAGAGATTCCGTGCACGTCGATCGGGGCTTCTCGGCCGGGAAGCCGGCACCTTTCACCCACTGAGAGGCCGCCCCCCGAGCCGCCGGGCGCGCCGTACCGGGCAGTCGCCACCACCCCGCACCACTACCGCCACCGCTGTCGCGCGGCACGGGCACGTATGTCCGCGGCCGGTGAGGTCATCGCCGCTCGGACCTGGACGACCGGGCCGAAGCGGTGCAGCACGTCTGTCTCCACAAGGTTGTTCCCGCACATGACCCGGAGGAAGCGTGAACTCGCACAGCACCCTGGTCGGTTCCGACAACCGGCAGTTCACCGATCTGACCCAGCACGAGATCCAGGCCCTGCGCACCCGCTTCAACCTGGCCGACGCCCACACCCACCAGCGCCAGTCCGCCACCCAGCAGGACATCGTCTCCCGGCTGCCCGAGCTGTGGTACGAGGCGGAGAACGGGCTGCAGGCCACCTACGAACAGCGGTTCATCGAGTCGTTCTTCCGCCTCCACGGCCAGCGGGCCGCGCTGGAGCGGAAGAAGACGATGCTCTCCTACGCCGCGTCCATCTCCACCATGGTCGCCGGCATGTACCTCAGGCAGCAGCGGATGTCGGTGACGCTCGTCGAGCCCTGCTTCGACAACCTCTACGACGTCCTCGACAACATGGGCGTGCCGCTCTACCCGATCGACGAGGCCGCACTGCACGACCCCGACCGGATATACGCCGAGCTCAAGCGCCGTGTGCGCACCGACGCGCTGTTCCTGGTCGACCCCAACAACCCCACGGGCTTCACGCTGCTGCAGTACGGGCGCCGGGGCTTCGAGGAGGTCGTCCGGTTCTGCAAGGACCACAACAAGCTGCTGATCTTCGACTTCTGCTTCGCCTCCTTCACCCTGTTCGGCTCCGAGCTCGAGCGGTTCGACGTCTACGAGCTGCTGGAGAGGTCCAGGGTGTCCTACCTGGCCATCGAGGACACCGGCAAGACCTGGCCGGTGCAGGACGCCAAGGCGGCCATGATCACGCCCAGCGACGACATCCACGAGGACGTCTACAACCTGCACACCAGCGTCCTGCTCAACGTCTCGCCGTTCGTCCTCAACATGCTCACGCAGTACGTCGAGGACTCCCGCGCCGACCAGCTCGCCTCGGTGCGCGAGGTGCTCGGCGTCAACCGGGACGCCATCGGCAAGGCCCTCGACGGCACCGTCCTCGAACTCCAGGACCCGATCGCCGAGGTCAGCGTCGCCTGGGCCCGCATCAACCATCCCGAGCTGACCGCCACCGAGCTGCAGCGCGTCCTGGGCGCCGCCGAGGTCTATGTGCTGCCCGGCCGCTATTTCTTCTGGAGCCAGCCCGACAAGGGCGAGTCCTATCTGCGCTTCGCCCTGGCCCGTGAACCGCGCACGTTCGCCGACGCGATGGGGCGGATGCGCGAGGCGCTCGACCGCCATGCCGGCTGAGCCGCCCGCCGGCGGGCACGCCGGGTCCGCGGACGACTACGCCGACGCCGCCCTGTTCCTCGGCATGAACAGCGCCGACGAGACCCTGCGGATCGCCTGCAAGGCGTTCTTCGCCGCCCGCCTGGACCGGACGCTGGTGATGAGCCTGGAGCAGGTCGGCCGCTGCGACGACGTCATCTGGGGCTACGGCCGTGAACTCCAGGACGCCTACTACCCGTTCATGGACAACCTGCACACCCTGATGGACATCCGCCGCCTCGGCTACGACGAGGCCGACCTGCGGTGGGCGCTGGACGGCGACGGGATTTCGGAGCGGCTCCCGGCACACGAACGGCTGCTGCTCGGCATGGTCCGCAACCGCAAGGGGCTGCTGCACAGCGCGAGCCCCCGGCTGCCGCACCGCACGGGGCTTCCGGTGCGGGCGCCCGCACCGGTCGACGGGCCGGAACCCGTCTTCCCCGAACCGCTCGAAGCGCTCTACCGCCAGTCACTCGTGCTGCGCGTCCCGGCCGGTGTCCTGTGAGCGTCGGCCCGTCCCGGGCCCCGTCGCCGGGGCCCGGCGAAACGTCGAGAGGAGGCCGCACGGGGATCGGGGGACTGACGGTCGCGCTGGTCACCCCCGTCACGGACACGGGGGATGTGTCCGAGGACGGGGTGGCCCGGCTGGTCGCGACGCTGCGGCCGCACGCCGACGCCCTGCTTCCGGCGCTCAGCACCGGGGAGGGCGCCCGGCTGACGGACCGCCGGTGGCGGGCGATGGTCGGGGCGACCGTCCGGCACGCCGACGGGCTGCCGGTGTTCGCGGGCATTCTGCGGCCCACCACGGCCGAGGTCGCCGCCCGCGCCCGCGTCGCCGAGGAGCTCGGCGCCGCCGCGGTCGTGGCGACCACGCCGTACGGGCGCGGTGTGCGCCAGGAGGACATGGTCCGCCACTTCGCGGACCTCACCCGGGCCACCGGTCTGCCCGTGATCGTCTACCACGAGTCCTGGGTCTCGGGAAACGCACTCGACCGGGACACCCTGCTGCGGATCTGCGCGCTGCCCGGCATCGCCGCGGTCAAGGACTCGGCGGGCGACCCCCGCGCCACCCGGGAGCTGATCGCGGCCGGCCCCGGCGTGCCCGTCCTCCAGGGGCTGGAGCACCTGCTCCTGGAGTGCGGGCCGCTGGGCGGCTGCGTCGTCGCCCTCGGCAACGTCGAACCCGAGCTGTGCCGTTCCCTGCTCACCGGGCCGTCCGCCGCGGACGCCGCCCGGCTGACCGAGGCATGCGCCCGCCACGGCCTCGACCGGGACGACTGGTACCTGACCCTCAAGACCGAACTGCACCGACGCGGAGTCCTGGAAACCGCCCGGGAGGTCCCGGAGCCCATGGACAAGGAGGTCCCGCGGTGAACGTCACCGCACACCCCACCGACAGCCCGCACAAGCGGCTGTTCCTGCTCAACCGCGCCCGGCCCACCGCCGGGACGGTCGCGCGGATCGAGGAGCTCGAGGCGCAGTGGATCGGCCCGCTGCTGGCCCGTCTCACCGAGGGCACCGAACCCCTCGCCGCGCGCGCCGAATGGCTCACCCGGCTGGACGGGCTGCTGGCGCGCGAGCGCGCGGGCAGCCCGGCCGGCAGCTATCTCGCGGAGAAGGCCACCCGCGAGGAATTCACCCACGTCGTCCGGGAGTTCGCGCTCGACGGACTCACCGAGGCGCAGAACTTCTTCCCCGCGATACCCCGGCTTCCGCTGCGCGCCCAGATGGCCGTGATGCGCGTGCTCATCGACGAGTTCGGCTGCGGCAACCAGCGCCAGGCCCACTCCCAGCTCTATCTCGACCTGCTCGCCGAACTCGGCCTGCCCCAGGACCTGGAGAGCTTCCTCGACACCACCGGCGACCGGACCTACCAGTTCCTCAACGTCTTCTACTGGCTCACCCAGCGCGCCGAGGACATCGCCTACTTCCTCGGCGCCCTCGCCTATCTGGAGGCCAGCATCCCCGACGCCTTCACCGTCCAGGCCCGCGCCTGCGAACGCCTCGGCATCGCGAGCGGCCGCTACTACACCGAGCATCTGCACATCGACACCTTCCACATGAGGGAGATGCAGCTGGCCATCAAGGAGTGCGAAGCGGCCGGCGGCATCGATCCCACCCGGCTGTGGATCGGCGCCCTGCTGCTGTCCGAGCTGATCGGCGGCGCCTTCGACGCGGCCGTGACCCGGGCCCGGGAGGCGGCATGAGCGACCCGGTGCTCGAAGAACTCCCCGGCGACCGGGTCCTGGTCCGGGCCGCCGGCCGCGAGTTCGAGATCGACGCGGCGTGCCCGCACCGGCTGGGCCGCCTGGTCCACGGCCACCTCAACCCGCGCACCCTGCGCATCACCTGTCCGCTGCACCGCAGCAGCTTCGACCTGGCCACCGGCTGTCCGGTGACCGGCCCCGCCGAGAGGTCGCTCACCGTCCACCGGGGCGGTGTCCTCGGCCGGCGCTACCGGCCCGAGCAGGTGTGGCTGCCGGCCTCCGAGCGGCTCCTCGACTGGGACGACGGCTTCCACGACCTGATGCTCGGCGACCGGCTGCGCATGACGGCATACCGCACCGCGATCACCGAGGCGGTACGCCCCGGGGCGACCGTGCTCGACCTGGGCACCGGCACCGGCATCCTGGCCCGGTGGGCGCTGGAGGCCGGCGCGGCCCGGGTCTACGGCATCGACCTCAACGAGAAGATCCTCGCCACCGCGGCCGAGCGGCTCGCCGCCGCCGGATTCGGCGACCGCTTCCATCCGCTGCCCGGCATCTCCTTCGACCTGGACCTGCCCGAACCCGTCGACCTCGTCATCTCCGAGATCATGGGCAATCTCGCCGACAACGAGAACTGCGCCGCCATCCTCGACGACGCCCGCCGGCGCTTCCTGCGTCCCGGCGGGGCCATGCTGCCGCGCGCGGTCGAGAGCTATCTCGTCCCGGTGGCCGCCGAGCGGGCCCATGCCCAGCTGCGCGACGGCGCACCCCAGGACGCCGGCAACCGTGCGGGCTTCGCCGAGCTGCTGCGCCGCCGCGGCGCCCGCAACCCGTTCGACCTCTACTACGACACGGTCGTCCCGGCCGCCGCCCGGCTTGCCGCACCCCGGCTGCTGCGCCGCTACGACTTCCGGGACGGCGCCGGGCACCCGGCCGAGTACAGCGTGCCGCTCGTCCACACCGTCCAGCGCGACGGCATGTTCACCGGCTTCCAGGGCTACTTCGTCGCCGACCTGTCGGACACCGTCGCCCTGGACATCTCCGGCGACGACATCGGCACGGACGACCCGGGGGCCCGGACGACCTCCGACAGCTGGAAGCACGCCTACCTGCCGGTCGCCGAGCCGGTCGCGGTACGGCGCGGCGACCGTATCGCCGTCACCTTCAGCCGGGGCGTACCGACGGGGGAGGAGTCCTTCGGGCAGGTCTACCGGTGGCGGGGCGGTGTGGTCTCCGGCGAGACGACCATCGCCCGCTTCGACCAGCGCACCCGGCCCGAGGAGACCCCGTGAGTGACGACCCGCGGCTGCCCGCGACCCCCGGCACCATCGCCGTCCACACCGACCTGAACTGCTCGTTCGCCCATGTCGCGGTGCACCGGCTGCACGAGACCCGGCACCGGCTGGGCCTGGCGGGACGCATCCGGTTCGACTTCCGGGCCTTCCCGCTGGAGCTGTTCAACCGCGAGGTCAACGCCCGGCCGGGCGTCGACTCCGAGATCTCCGTGCTCGGCGCGCTGGAACCGGACGCCGGCTGGCGCCTGTGGCAGGGCCCCGACTGGGCGTATCCGGTCACCATGCTCCCCGCGCACGAGGCGGTGCAGGCGGCCAAGGCGCAGGGCTGGGAGGCGAGCGAACGCCTCGACCGCGCGCTGCGCCGCGCCTTCTGGGCCGAGGGCCGGTGCATCTCGCTGCGCCACGTCATCCTCGGCATCGCCGAGGAGACGGGCGCGGTCGACGTCGGCCGGCTCGCCGGGGCCCTGGACACCGGGTCGTCCCGTGCGGCCGTGATGGCCCAGTACGACGCGGCCCGCGACGACCGCGTCAACTGCAGCCCGCACATCTTCCTGCACGACGGCACCAACAGCGCGAACCCCGGAATCGAGGCCCACTGGCTGGGCGGCGAATTCGGGGTCGGCTACCCGGTGATCGACAAGGACCGCCCCGAGATCTACGAGGAACTCCTCACCCACGCGGCGTCCCTGCTGCCGGCGACGTGACAGAGAGTGCCGGATGGTGCGGATCCGGTTACGGATCTAGTACGGCGCCCGCATCTGGGCGTACCCGAGCAGGACTATCACCGCGGCGACACAGCCGAGGACTATTGCCGTGGACACCCACGACGAGCGGCGGGGCCCCACCGAGTCCGGGTCGGCGCGGAACGGTGCCGGGTCCGGGGGGTTCTCCTTCCAGCGGGCGGCGAGCATCCGGGCCCGGGCGGAGGGCTCCTTGTGCTCGGCGGAATTCGCCCACCTGTGGTCGAACTCCCGCTCCCAGTCGTCCTGTTCAGTCATCCCCGTTCAACCTCTCTCGTCCGACAGAACCAAGGAGGATGATCCCCCGAGAGTAGGAAGCCTGGGAAGCGCGGAAGGTTGCCCGGGATGCCGAGTGGACGGCGGACCACTAGCATCTGAAGGAGAGAGAGCCGCAGTGCGGGGTACGCCCTACGCTGGCGTAATCCCTGCTCACCAGGGAAAACCGACAGCGCTGCTCCTGGTAGATCAGGCGGCCAGACCTACGACCGCGCCGAACTTTTCACTCTGAGGTCGCGGCCATCCGATTCGTGCTGCGAATACCGCACGAGGGGTGGAAGGAAGGTACGTCCATGAAAGCACAGCGTGCTAGGCGTCTCGTGGCGGCGTCCGCCGTCGGTGTGCTGCTGGCCGGCGGCACCACCATCGCCACGGCAGGAACGGCCTCGGCCGCCACTCCGACCCAGGTCACGACCAACCGCGGCTGCTTCAACGGCGGCTGGTGGAACAACTGTGGCTTCGGCTTCGGCAACTTCGGTGGCTTCGGCTTCGGCAACGGCTTCAACAACGGCTTCAACACCGGCGGCGTCGTAGTGATCCTGGTCGGCTGACAGTCGGCTGACAAAGGCGGTGTGACTCACCAAAGCACCCCAGCGCACGGCTGAGGGCCGCCACCTGCAGTGTCGCAGGCGGCGGCCCTCAGCCACTTACTCAGGCGTCTCTACGGACAGACGTCTTTACACGTCGAAGTAGAGCTCGAACTCGTGCGGGTGCGGACGCAGCTGCAGCGGAGCGATCTCGTTCGCGCGCTTGAAGTCGATCCACGTCTCGATCAGGTCGGACGTGAAGACGTCACCGGCGAGCAGGAACTCGTGGTCGCGCTCGAGCGAGTCGAGAACGGCCGGGAGCGAGGTCGGGACCTGCGCGACGTTCGCGTGCTCCTCGGGAGCCAGCTCGTAGAGGTCCTTGTCGATCGGCTCGGCCGGCTCGATCTTGTTCTTGATGCCGTCGAGGCCCGCGAGGAGGAGGGCCGAGAAGGCGAGGTACGGGTTGCCGGAGGAGTCGGGCGCGCGGAACTCGACGCGCTTGGCCTTCGGGTTGGAGCCCGTGATCGGGATGCGCATCGCGGCGGAGCGGTTGCGCTGCGAGTACACCAGGTTGATCGGAGCCTCGAAGCCCGGGACCAGACGGTGGTAGGAGTTCACCGTCGGGTTGGTGAAGGCCAGCAGCGACGGGGCGTGCTTGAGGATGCCGCCGATGTAGTAGCGGGCGGTGTCCGACAGGCCCGCGTAACCGGCCTCGTCGTAGAACAGCGGGTCGCCGTTGCTCCACAGCGACTGGTGCACGTGCATGCCCGAGCCGTTGTCACCGAAGATCGGCTTCGGCATGAAGGTCGCCGTCTTGCCGTTGCGCCAGGCGACGTTCTTCACGATGTACTTGAAGAGCTGGAGGTCGTCCGCGGCCGCGAGCAGCGTGTTGAACTTGTAGTTGATCTCGGCCTGGCCGGCGGTGCCCACCTCGTGGTGCTGGCGCTCGACCTTCAGGCCTGCCGCCTCCAGCTCCAGGGAGATCTCGGCGCGCAGGTCGGCGAAGTGGTCGACCGGCGGGACCGGGAAGTAGCCGCCCTTGTAGCGGACCTTGTAACCACGGTTGTCCTCGAGGGCACCGGTGTTCCAGGCGCCGGCCTCGGAGTCGATGTGGTAGAAGGACTCGTTCGCGCTGGTCGCGAAGCGGACGGAGTCGAAGACGTAGAACTCGGCCTCGGGACCGAAGTACGCGGTGTCCGCGATGCCGGTGGAGGCGAGGTAGGCCTCGGCCTTCTTCGCCACGTTGCGCGGGTCACGGGAGTACTGCTCGCCCGTGATCGGGTCGTGGATGAAGAAGTTGATGTTGAGCGTCTTGTCACGGCGGAACGGGTCGACCCGGGCGGTCGACAGGTCCGCGCGCAGCGCCATGTCGGACTCGTGAATGGCCTGGAAGCCACGGATCGAGGATCCGTCGAAGGCGAGCTCCTCGTCCGGGTCGAACGCCTCGACGGGCACGGTGAAGTGCTGCATGACGCCCGGCAGGTCGCAGAAGCGGACGTCGATGAACTTGACGTCCTCGTCTGCGATGAACTTCTTGGCCTCGTCGGCGTTCTGGAACATCCAGCTCCTCCTACTCCCGACCGTCCTCGCCGGGGTGGTAGTTCGTTCGTGCGGCCAGTGCGGTGGCACACGCTGTCCCCGACCCTAGGGACGGGTGATTTCTCGGGCGTGACCCATTTGTTTCGCAGAAGTTAACCGGCTTCGGTTCCACGGTAGCTCCGACACACCCCGCCGTGCCCCCGGCTTCCGAGGGCGCAGTACCGTGGACGCGTGGACAACAGGCAAGCAATGGGATCGTGGCTTTCCGGGCCGCGTGCGGCCATGGAAGACGCCGGTGCCGATTTCGGATACCGCGGCGAACAGCTCGGTCTGCCGGAGGAGGGGCCGGGTTCGATCGCGCGCCCGGGGCGCCGGCTGGGGGCGCTGGCTGTGGACTGGGGCCTGTGCCTCTTGATCGCATACGGGTTGATCACCGACAGCTATAACAAGGCGGCGCAGGTCTGGGCGCCGCTCATCCTGCTCGTGCTGCTGGTCCTCACCCTCGGCACGGTCGGCTCCACGCCGGGCAAGCGGCTGTTCGGGCTGCGTGTCGTCGCCCTGGACACCGGCCGGGTGAACCCGCTGCGCGCGCTGCTGCGCACGGTCCTGTTCTTCCTCGCCATCCCGGCGCTCGTCTGGGACCGCGACGGCCGTGGTCTGCACGACCGGCTGGCCGGGACGGTCGAGGTCCGTATCTAGCGGCTTTCCAGCGGCGGTGGGACGACCCTCCAGCCGACTCTCCAGCGGCCGTACGACGAAGGGGGCGCCCGGTGATTCCGGGCGCCCCCTTCGTCGTACGGCCAGGGGAGTCAGCGGGCCTTGCCGCCCTTGGGCATCCGCATGCCCTTGGGCATCGGACCCTTCGGCAGCGGCATGTTGCTCATCAGGTCGCCCATCGCGCGCAGCCGGTCGTTGGTGGCGGTCACCTGCGGGCCGGTCAGGACGCGCGGGTACTTCAGCATGGCCGTGCGCAGCTTCTTCAGCTCGACCTGGCCCTCGCCCGTGCCGACGATCACGTCGTGCACCGGGACGTCCGCCACGATGCGGGCCATCTTCTTCTTCTCGGCGGCGAGCAGGCTCTTCACCCGGTTCGGGTTGCCCTCGGCGACCAGCACGATGCCCGCCTTGCCGACCGCGCGGTGCACCACGTCCTGGCTGCGGTTCATCGCGACCGCGGGGGTCGTCGTCCAGCCCCGGCCGATGTTGTCGAGCACGGCCGCGGCGGCACCCGGCTGGCCCTCCATCTGCCCGAACGCGGCCCGCTCGGCCCGGCGGCCGAACACGATCGCCGCCGCGAGGAACGCGAGCAGCAGGCCCAGGATGCCCAGATAGATGGGGTGACCGATCAAGAAGCCGATCGCGAGGAAGACACCGAAGGTGCCGATGCCGACAGCCGCGAGCACAAGACCGATCGCTTTGTCGGCCTTGCGGGTCATCTTGTACGTAAGGGCGATCTGCTTCAGTCGCCCTGGGTTCGCAGCGTCCGCTGCGGTTTCCTTCCTCGCCATGCCACGAAGTCTACGTGGCCCCGGGAGTGCCCACGACGGCAGTCCCGGAGAGGGGACGTCAGGAGCGGGTGGCTGCCTGCTCCAGGACGCGCTGCGCCTCGACCCGGTCCTTGGCGCGACGGCGGTCCTCCAGGACCGAGGTCCAGGCATTGCGGCGGGCGGTGCGCTGGCCGCCGCTCATGAGCAGGGACTCGACGGCACGGAGTGCGTCGGTGAAGGTGGGGATGGCGGTGGCGCGGACGGGCGCGGCCTGCATGGTGGAGGTCCCCCTCGACGGCGTCGGGTACGGGTGTACGAACTGTGATACCAGGGTCACTGATTGGTGTTACCAGGGTGTGACTGACCGGTCAAACGCCAATGAAGCCTTGATGGGGCGAGGGTGGAATGCATACGCGGCCCTGACCGGCGTCCTATCTGCGAGGACGGTCAGGGCCGCGTCTTCTCGGTCATTACTGGCGAGTAGTAACTAGTGCGCGAATTCACACGCTTGCCCCGCACCCGTATGGCGCAGGGGTGACGACGTGTCAGACGGCCTGGGCGGCGATGTAGGTGCCGCTCCGCTGCGGAGCGCCTGACTGACGCTGTTCGACGGCCATCCGGTACAGGCGCCCGGCGCGGTACGAGGACCGGACCAGCGGGCCGGACATCACACCGGAGAAGCCGATCTGCTCGGCCTCCTCCTTCAGCTCCACGAACTCCTGCGGCTTGACCCAGCGCTCCACCGGGTGGTGACGCACGGACGGGCGCAGGTACTGCGTGATGGTGACCAGCTCGCAGCCGGCCTCGTGCAGCTGCTTCAGCGCCTCGCTGACCTCCTCGCGGGTCTCGCCCATGCCGAGGATGAGGTTCGACTTGGTGACGAGACCGTAGTCGCGGGCGGCGGTGATGACCTTCAGGGAGCGGTCGTAGCGGAAGCCGGGGCGGATCCGCTTGAAGATCCGGGGCACCGTCTCGACGTTGTGCGCGAAGACCTCGGGCCGGGCGGAGAAGACCTCTTCCAGCTGCTCCGGGACGGCGTTGAAGTCGGGGGCGAGCAGCTCGACCTTGGTCCGCCCGGCCTCGCGCCCGGCGGTCTGCCGGTGGATCTGGCGCACGGTCTCGGCGTACAGCCAGGCGCCGCCGTCCTCCAGGTCGTCGCGGGCGACGCCGGTGATGGTGGCGTAGTTCAGGTCCATGGTGACCACGGACTCGCCGACGCGGCGCGGCTCGTCACGGTCGAGGGCCTCGGGCTTGCCGGTGTCGATCTGGCAGAAGTCGCAGCGCCGGGTGCACTGGTCGCCGCCGATGAGGAAGGTCGCCTCGCGGTCCTCCCAGCACTCGTAGATGTTCGGGCAGCCGGCTTCCTGGCAGACCGTGTGCAGACCCTCGCTCTTCACGAGCTTCTGCATCTCCGTGTACTCGGGACCCATTTTCGCCCGCGTCTTGATCCACTCGGGCTTGCGCTCGATGGGGGTCTGGCTGTTGCGGACCTCCAGGCGCAGCATCTTGCGTCCGTCGGGTGAGACTGCGGACACGACCGGCTCCCTGTAGCTTCGATTCTTCGGCGTACACCAGGGTACGCCCGTGCTTGTTGGGACCTTCCCGTGAGGCCAACCTCACCTCGACGGGGTCCATTCCCAAGATCAGGCGGTCGCCTTCTCGATCACCCGCGGCTTCGGATCGGCATTCTCGAGGACGTCCTTCAGGTGCCGCTCGACCGTCGGCAGGATCTCCTCGACCGAGATCTCCCGGCCCAGTTCGCCCGCGAGGGAGGTCACCCCCGCGTCCCGGATGCCGCACGGGATGATCCGGTCGAACCAGGCGTTGTCCGGGTTCACGTTGAAGGAGAAGCCGTGCATCGTGACGCCCTTGGCGACGCGGATGCCGATCGCGGCGATCTTGCGGTCCTCGCGGCGCTGGCCGGCGTTGGAGGGGGCGTACTCCGGGCCGTTCAGCCGGGGGTCGAACTCCTCGTCGTTCAGCCTCGGGTCGAAGTCCAGTCCGCCGAGCGCCGGCCGCTGCTCGACGGGGTCGCCGAGCACCCACACGCCGCTGCGGCCCTCGACCCGGGTGGTCTCGACGCCGAACTCGGCGCAGGTGCGGATCAGTGCCTCCTCGAGGCGCCGGACGTGCGCGACCACGTCCACCGGGCGCGGGAGCTTCTGGATCGGGTAGCCGACGAGCTGTCCCGGGCCGTGCCAGGTGATCTTGCCGCCGCGGTCCACGTCGATGACCGGCGTGCCGTCGAGCGGCCGCTCGTTGTCCTCGGTGCGGCGGCCCGCCGTGTAGACCGGCGGGTGTTCGAGCAGCAGGACGGTGTCGGGTACCTCGTCCGCGAACCGCGCCGCGTGCACTCGGCGCTGCTCGTCCCAGGCCTCCTGGTACTCGACGGCCTGTGCGCCGAACCCCATGCGGACGAACCGCAACTCACTCACGGCAAGTGCCTCCCTCGGCGACGGGTGTGTCAGGCATGTAATGCGCCCAAGCCACTGTACGACCGGTCCGCTCACGTCAGCCCAGGGGGCAATCCTCACACGATCGGATGAATGAACTACGAAGTGTGCAACTGACTGCTCACTCTCCGCTACATTCGCGCCGTTCACGAGGCCATAAGGGCTGCTCACAGGCAATCCGGGCACTTCAAAGGCCTGGAAGGCAGGAGACCGCACCGCAGATGACGGAACGACCCGCGCAGCGCACTCCCAATCGCCAGCTCGCCGCGCTCATCGCAGAAGCGGGATTCTCCAACGCAGGTCTGGCCCGTCGCGTCGACCAGCTCGGCCTCGAACACGGGCTGGATCTCAGATATGACAAGACATCCGTGACTCGGTGGCTGCGCGGGCAGCAGCCCCGGGGCACCACGCCCGCGCTCATCGCCGAGGTCTTCACACGCCGGCTCGGGCGCCGCCTCACGGCCCAGGACCTCGGCCTGGACGCCTGTGCGCCGGTGTACGCCGGGCTGGAGTTCGCGGCCACCCCCGAGGAGGCCGTCGACATCGTCAGCGGGCTGTGGCGCAAGGACTCCGGCAGCCATGCCGAACTGCGCAAGATCGCCTTCACCCCGGCGGGTCTCGTCGTGCCCAGCAGGGACTGGCTGATCGGCCGGGCCGACGACCGGGTGGCCCGCGGTGAACCGCTGCCCAAGGTGCCCCCACAGGGGCGGCCCGCCGTGCCGCGCCCGCGCGGCACGGCCGAGCGCGGGCCCGGCCAGAAGGTCACCGGGGGAGACATCGCCGCGCTGCGCTCGGTCGGTGAGCTCTTCCGTACCCTCGACGACGCCTACGGCGGCGGACACGCCCGCCAGGCCCTCGTTCGCTACCTGGAGCACGAGTGCGAGCCGATGCTGCGCGGCACCTACGGCGAGCAGACGGGCCGCCGCCTGTTCGCCGCGGCCGCCGACCTGACCCGGCTCGCCGGCTGGACGTCGTACGACATCGCCGCGCACGGACTCGCCCAGCGCTACTTCGTGCAGGCGCTGCGGCTCGCGCAGGCGGCGGGGGACCGGACCTACGGCTCCTACGTCCTGGTCACCATGAGCCGCCAGGCCGTCTACCTCGGGCACGGCCGCGAGGCCGTCCAGCTGGCGCGGGTGGCGCAGCAGGGGGTCGGGACCACCGCCCCGCCCGTCGTGCAGGCGCTGCTGCACTCCGCGGAGGCCCGCGCGCACGGCGTGCTCGGCGAGGTGCGGGCCTGCACCGGCGCGCTGGTCCGCGCCGAGCGCGCCCTGGAGGCGGCCCGGCCCGGCGACGAGGTGCCGTACTGGGCGCGCTTCTTCGACGAGGCGCAGCTCGCCGACGAGTTCGGGCACTGCCACCGCGATCTGCAGCAGTTCCGCGCCTGCGCGCAGCACGCGGAGCGCTCGCTGCAGCTGCGCGCCCCGACGTTCGCCCGCAGCCGCCTCTTCTGCCGTGTCGTCCTCGCCACCGCCCGCCTCGGTCTCGGCGAGCTCGACCAGGCCTGCACGCTGGGCGCGGAGGCGGCCGGACAGGCGGTGGAGATGCGTTCGGTGCGGGCGCTCGAGTACGTCAAGGACTTCGAGCGCCGTCTTGAGCCGTACAAGGACGCGGCACCGGTACGGGGCTACCGGGACAAGGTGGCGGCTCTCGGGTGAGCGCCGGCTAGGCGGCGCGCTTCATCGCGGGCAGCGGGTCCGCCCGGTGCAGCGAGCCCGCCGCGCCCAGGTCCGCCAGGATCGCGGCCGCGGCCCGGTGGGCCGAGTGCAGGGCGCCCTGGACGGTGCTGGTGTCGCGGTGGTCGCCGCACACGTAAAGGCCCGCCAGGAGCCGTACCGGGCGGCGCAGATCGTGCGGTGGGCGCATCACCGGGACGGCCTCGGCGGTGTGGTGCACGGCGAGGGTCTCCCAGCGGCGGGTCGAGGTGCCGTACAGCCGGGACAGGTGCATCCGTACGGCCGTGTCGACCCCTTCCGGGGGGGTGCCGAGGACGGTCGACGAGACGAGCGCCCGGCCCGCGGGCGCGCGGCTCGGGTCGACGGCGCTGACCATCGCGGTGTGCGCGACCGGGCCGCCGCGGTCGGCGTCGAGCAGCAGCGAGGCGCCGGTGCCCAGGGGCTCGTCGGTCGTGTGGTGCACCACCGTCACCGGGTGGAAGTCCGGCACCCGCAGACCGGGCAGCAGCACGGCCGCGGCCCGCGCGTCGGTGGCCAGCAGCACGGCACGGCAGCGGATCTCGCCGTGCTCGGCGGTGGTCACCGAGGTCGTGGAGATCGAGGTGGCCCGGACCCCCGTGTGCACGGTGCCGGGCGGCAGCGCGCGGGCGAGCAGTTCCGGCAGCGCCTCGGCGCCGCCCTCGGGCACGCTGAGCCGCCCGCTCGCGAAGGCGCGCAGCGCCAGGTCGGCGCACCGGCTGGACGTCCGCAGCTCCGGGTCGCACAGCAGGGCCGCGAGCAGCGGGCGCAGGAAGCCGTCGATCGTGCGGGCAGGCACCCCGCGAACGGCGAGCGCCTGCGCGGCGGGCAGTTCGGGGCGGGCCAGGATGCGCTCGACGGGGGTGGCGGCGATCCGGGCGAGAGCCACCCCGAGCCGGGCCTGGTCGACGGCGCTGCCCATGGGCGCGCCCGTGCGCACGGGCGACGCGGCCGAACCCCTGGGAGCGCTCGCCAGGGCGCGCACCGCGTGGAGTGCGCCCCTTGCGCTCCCTCCGCCCGCCGGAGCGCCCGCGCGGTGCCGGCGTCCGTCGTGGTGCAGCAGGACGCCCGGGGCGAAGGGGCGCAGAACGAGGGCCTCGAGCCCTGGTGTCAGGCGTAGCTCGGGATAGGAGGTGGACAGGAGCTGTCCGATCCGGTCGAGCCGGAAGCCGTCGACCTTCTCCGTCGACATGCGGCCGCCCACGTAGGGGGCGGCCTCCAGGACTGCGGTCGTTACGCCCGCGCTGGTCAGCCGATGAGCCGCCGACAGTCCGGCGATTCCGGCTCCCACGATGACGACGTCCGCCTGGTACACGGGCTCAAGCACGAGGCCCCTCCTCGATGTTGCGCGGCCGGTGGAGACGTGATGCCCCCAACTGGCTCCAGGGATACCCGAGTTCGGGTCGAGGTTAGGGCCGTGATCGGTCAAGGACAGTCGCGCACCGACAGAGCACGGTCGCACGACGGTCGCATACAGTCATTTCTTGGCTACGCCAGGGCCGCGCGGATCGCGTCCTCGATTCCCGGGAAGGCGAACACGAAACCCGACTCCAACAGCCGCTTCGGCAGCACCCGTTGGCTGCCGAGCACATCTCCCGCCATCTCGCCCAGCACGGAGCGCAACACCTGCGCCGGGACCGGGAGGACGGCCGGCCGGTGCAGCACCCGCCCCATCGCCGCCACGATCTCACGGTTGGTCAGGGGCGTCGGGGCGGTCAGGTTGAACGGCCCGGACAGGTCCTCGGTGTCGATGAGATGGCGGATCGCGGCCACCTCGTCGTGCAGCGCGATGAACGACCAGTACTGCCGCCCGTCCCCCATCCGTCCGCCGAGCCCGGCCCGGAACAGCGGGAACAGCCGAGCCCAGGCACCGCCCTCACGGGCCACCACCAGCCCCGTGCGGACGAACACGGTCCGTACGCCGGCTTCCTCCGCCGGCGCCGCCGCCTCCTCCCACTCCACGCACAGGGAGGGCAGGAAACCGTCCCCGGGCGCCGCCGTCTCGTCCACGGCACGGTCTCCCGTGTCGCCGTAGACGCCGATCGCGCTGCCGCTGACGAAGACCCGCGGCGGCTCGTCCAGCGCGGCGACCGCCTCCGCCAGCGCCGCCGTGCCGAGCACCCGGCTGTCCCTGATCCGCCGCTTGTACGCGTCCGTCCAGCGCCGGTCGCCGATCCCGGCGCCCGCGAGGTTGACCACGACGTCACAGCCGACCAGCCCCGCCGTGTCCACGTACTGCCCCTCGGGGTCCCAGCAGACCTCCGCCGCGCCGCGGGCCGCACGGCGGACCAGTCGCACCACCTCGTGCCCGTCTGCGACCAGGGACCGCACCAGAGCGCTGCCGATGAGACCGGACGCGCCGGCCACCGCGATTCGCGAACGTTCCATGAGTCCATCCTGCCCTGCCGCGTCTAAGGTGTCCGTCATGCCGGATCCGTACATACGCACCGCCCTGCCGGACGACGACGAGGAGTTGAAGCTCCTGGACAAGGCCACCTGGTCGCATCTGCACGCGGTGATGCCCGAGCCGCAGCCGCCCTACGATTCCTTCTTCAGCGAGCGCCACGGCGCCGACGACACGCTGGTCGCCGAACTCGACCGCCGCATCGTCGGCTACATCCGCCTCGGCTTCCCGACCCCGCTCGCCGCGAACGCGCACGTACGGCAGATCCAGGGGCTGGCCGTCCACGACGACGCCCGCGGCAGGGGTGTCGGCCGCGCGCTGCTCCGGGCCGCCGTCGACGAGGCCCGCCGCCGCGGCGCCCGGCGCGTCACGCTGCGCGTCCTCGGGCACAACACCCCCGCGCGGGGGCTCTACGAGTCGGAGGGATTCGTGGTCGAGGGCGTGCTCCCGGGGGAGTTCCTGCTGGCGGGGGAGTACGTGGACGACGTGTTCATGGGGCGCTCCCTCTGACCCCTGACCGCCCCGCGGCCGACCCCTACGACGTGACCAGGTCCCCCGTGTCCACCGGCGCCGTCGCCGCGGCCGCGCGCCGTGCATCGGGAGCCACCTCGTCCGCCGTCAGGACGTAGCCCGTCTCGTCGTCGGAGGTGGAGCGGGCGAAGACCACGCCGTACACCCGGCCGTCCGTGGTCAGCAGCGGCCCGCCGGAGTTGCCGGGGCGGACCGTCGAGCGGATCGAGTAGATCTCACGGGTCACCGTGGCGTCGTTGTAGATGGTGCTGCCGTCCGCCCGCACCCGGTTCGCCACGGTCGCCGCCTGCAGATTCAGATCGCCGTCCTGCGGATAGCCCGCGACCACCGCCGAGTCCCCGCGCCCGGCTTCGTCGTCGAACCGCAGCACGGGCGCCCGGAGCCCGGGCACGTACAGCACCGCCACGTCCCTGTTCGGGTCGAAGAGCACCACCCGGGCCTCGTACGACCGCCCGACACCGCCGATCCGCACGCTCGGGCGGTCGATGCCGGCCACCACGTGGGCGTTGGTCATCACATGCTCGCGCGCGTATACGAAGCCGCTGCCCTCGCGGCCCTGGTTGCCGGCGGCACCCTCGATCTTCACCGTGCTCGTCCTGGCGGCATCGGTGGCGCGCGCCGTGACGCTGTCGCCGGAGGGCTTGGCGACCTCCGCCGTCGACTCGTTCTCGAACGGGTTGAAGACCTGCGGGAAACCCGCCTCCGTGAGCGCGGACGTGGCCCGCGAGAACCACGAGGGCGTGGTGTCCGGCATCGCGTCCTGCACGGCACCCAGCAGCGCCGAGTCCCGTATGGCCGTCGTCACCACCGGGGACGAGGAGGCGCCCAGCACACTCGCCGCCACCCAGGCCACGATCAGCACCGCGAGCGAGTTGGCCGCCGCCCCGCCTATCCCGTCCGCCACCCGCAGCCCGTCCCGGCCCGTGCGGTCCAGCTCACGCCGCAGCCGCAGCGCCAGCCGCCCCGCGAGCTCGTGTCCCACCACCGCCGGGACCAGCACCGTCAGCACCGCGGTCACCGTGGCCGCCGTCGACCCCCGCGCGACCAGGTTCATCATCCACGGCAGCACCCACACCCCGAGCACCGCGCCGCCCACGAACCCGGCCAGCGACACGCATCCGGCCAGCAGTCCGCGCCGGTAGCCGGACCCCGCGTACACGAGGATCACCAGCGCAAGGAGGAGGTCGAGCAGGTCCACGGAGCCGCCTTTCTCTCGGAACCCCTAGTACGAGCAGGACGGGCCCAGTGATCAGTCGGACGAGCGTGACTCCCGGAACCGGCCACGCACGCATGTACCTCCAAAAACGCCTCGGACCAGGACGATGGTTCCACCAGGTGGCACATCGCACATCGCGGACGGAGTGGATCACACCCACAGTGGACCGCATGCGTTTCCTGCGAAGAACGCCAGGGCCGGGGTGGTGGCGCGCCGTGCGCCTGCCCGGCCCCGTCCTGGTGCTGCTCGGCTGTCTGCCCGGCCTCGCCGCCGTCCTCGCCCTGGTACTGAGCGTGCGCGGCGTCGACCGCCCGGCCGCCCCGGCCCGGCCCGCACAGCCCGCGGCGGTCGGCCCGGCGCCGTACCGGGCGGCCAAGCCCCGCATCGTGCCGCGGGAGGTCTGGCTGGACGGCAGCACGGCGCGCACCCAGCCGCCGCCGCGGTACGACGACAAGGTCCTCGCGGTCTTCGTCCACCACACCGACTCGCCCAACGGCTACGACTGCGCCGACGCGCCCCGCATCATCCGTCACCTCTACGCGGGCCAGACCGGCGTCCGCAGCTGGGACGACATCGGCTACAACTTCCTCGTCGACCGCTGCGGCACGATCTACGAGGGCCGCGCGGGCGGCGTCGACCGGGCCGTCACCGGTGCCCACGCCCAGGGCTTCAACCACCGCACCACGGGCATCGCGGCCATCGGCACCTTCACCGCGGGGGCATCCGTGCCGCGGGCGATGACCGACGCGATCGCCGCCGTCGCCGCCTGGAAGCTCGGCTCCGCCGGCATCGACCCGCGCAGCCGGGTCCGGCTGGTCTCCAGCAACGGCCTCAGCCGCTATGAGGCTGGCACCACCGCCACGCTCCCCGCGCTCGCGGGCCACAACGACGGCTACATGACGAGCTGCCCGGGCGCGGCCCTGACCGCCCGGCTCCCGGAGATGCGGGAGACGGCGGCCCGCCTGCAGGGCAGGACGTCCACCGGATGGCCGCCATTGGAGGGCAGGACGCCCACAGCAACCCCATAGGCGGCCCGCAGGCCCCTCAGATCCCCGCGTCCTACGGTCAGGGCAACACAAGACGACTCGAGGTGGGGATCATGAACGGCAGTCGTAGCGGGGACACCCCGGAGAACGCCGGCTGGGCCAAGGCCGCGCGCAGCCCCTGGGCGGTCGTCTGCGCGGTCGCGACGGTGATCCTCGGCCCGGCCGCGGTCACCGCATCCGCCCTCGACCAGGCCAACAGGGCACCCCTGCACCACGCGGTGCGGGCCGACCGGGCACAGGCATACATCCCGACGGACACCGGCGGCCGCAGGCGCACCGCTGCCTGACGCTCACCGGAGGGAAATCACTCCCTGAACCGCTCCCACAGCTTGGGGTACCGCTCCGCGAGCACCCGCTCGGTCTCGAAGTCGACGGGCGCCCCCTCCGGTTCGGAGGGCGCGGGCGCGATGCCCAGGTCCGGGGCGACGGTGCCGGTGAGCTGTTCGTACGCCTCGTCCGCGGCGTAGCCCAGCTCCTCGCCGTCCCCGTCGATCTCCTCGTCGAACTCGCCGAGCAGGTCGGCCAGCGCGTCCGGGTCGTGCAGGGCGCCCTCGAAGACGTCCCGGCCCTGACCGATCAGCCAGCACCGGAAGAAGTCGAAGGCGTCGTCGCTCGCCCCGTCGAGCAGCACCCAGGCCGCACCCCACAGGTCCCAGCGATAGGCCCTGTTGTAGCGGGACTCGAAGTGACGGGCGAAGTCCAGGACCGACTCCGGGTCCAGCGTGAGCAGCCGCTCCACGAGCAGGTCGGCCTGCTCCTCCGGGTCACCCTCGGCGGCCTCGCGGGCGGCGTCCACCAGCTCCCAGAACTCCGACTCTTCCATCACGGGTCAAGCATCGGGCCTGAGCGGGTGGGGCGCACGTGGAGTGCGGCGGATTGTTATCGGCCGTAGAGCTCCGCCTGCCGCGCCGCGTCCCGGGCGAACCGCTCCCGCAGGGCGGCGGGGGCCAGCACCTCCACCTCCGGGCCGAGCGCCATGAGCTGGGTGTGCGCGACCTCCTCCGACTCCACCGGCAGCGTCGCGGTCACCCACCCCTCGTCGTCCGCGTCGCCCGCGCTGTGCAGTGCCTCGCGCGCGGACACGGGATCGACGACGTACGCCAGCCTGCGCACGCCCTGAGCGGACAGCCGTACGACGACCTCGGCCCGCAGGATCGACCGCGCGAACCCCTCGGCCTGCGCCGCCCAGAAGCCGGGCAGCTCGAACGCCTCGTCACGGACGAAGCGGGTGCCGTGGTCGGCGACGGCGGTGATCCGGTCGATGCGATAGGTCCGGAAGCCGCCGCGCGCACGCGCGTCGCCCCGGCCCCGGACGCCGCCGACGTCGCGCGTGCCGGGGCCCGGCACGCCGCTCGCGTTGCATGCGCCGCCCCGGATGCCGCCCGCGTTGCGTGCGCCGCCGCCCCCGATGCCGCCCGCGTCCCGCGTGGCGCCGAAGCCGTCCGGCCCCTCCGCGCCGTCCAGGCCACCCGGACGACCCGCGTTCGGCCCGTCCAGGCTGCTCGCGCTGCGCGGCCCGTCCGCGCTGCCCGTGTCGTCCCGGCCATCTGCGTCGCCGAGACGGTCCGCATCGCTGAGGCCGCCCGCGCCGCACCGGCTGTCCGTGCCGCTCGTTCCGCCCAGACGACCTGTATCGCCCGGGCCGTCCAGGCTGCTCGCATTGCGCGGCCCGTCCGCGCTGCCCGCGTCGGCGAGACGGTCCGCTTTGTCGTCCAGGCTGCTCGCGTTGCCCGGGTCACCCGGAGAACCGGCGTCGCCCAGGCTGCTCGCGTTGCCCGGGTCACCCGGAGAACCGGCGTGGCCCATGCCGCTCGCCTTGCCCAGGCCGTCCGCATCGCTCAGGTCGCCCGCGCTGCCCATGCCGCCCGCATCGCCCAGGCCATCCGTGCCGCTCGCGTCGCCCACGCCGCGCGTACCCGTCGTACTGTGCACCCCGGTCGCGCCGTCCTCGTCGTCCGATGGCAGGACCCGCGCGCACAGATACCAGACGCCCGCCTTCAGCACGAGGCCGTACGGATCGAGGGTTCGTTCCACCTCTCGATCGCCGCGCCGGTAGCGGGCCGTGAGGCGGTGGTCGGCCCACACCGCCTCCGCAATTGCGGGCAGCAGCGTCGGTGTCTTTGGCTCGCGGAACCAGGCGGGTGCGTCCAGATGGAACCGCTGGGCAGCCGTGCGGGACGCGTCACGCAAAGAGGGGAGGAGGGCCGCCGACACCTTCAGCCGGGCCGCCGAGGCAGCGTCCTCCAGGCCCATCTCTCGCAGCGCTCCCGGCACCCCGCTCAGGAACAGCGCCTCCGCCTCGCTCCGGGCGAGCCCGGTGAGCCGGGTCCGGTACCCGCCGATCAGCCGGTAGCCGCCGGCCCGCCCTCGGTCCGCGTAGACCGGCACCCCCGCCTCCGACAGCGCCTGTGCGTCCCGCGTCACGGTCCGCTCCGACACCTCCAGCTCGCGGGCGAGCTCGGCGGCGGTCATGGAGGGCCGGGACTGGAGCAGCAGCACCATCTTGATCAGCCGGGCAGCGCGCATACGGCCATGATGCCGGGCCCCACCGACAACGAGGGGGCACGGCAGGTGCCGTACCCCCTCGCGCGTGCGCCGTCCTTACAGGCCGTACTTCTCCCGCGCTTCCTTCACCGCGGTCACCTTGACCTCGCCCCGCTTCGCGAGCTGGGCCAGGGCCGCCACCACGATCGACTGGGCGTCGACGCCGAAGTGACGGCGGGCGGCCTCACGGGTGTCCGACAGGCCGAAGCCGTCGGCGCCCAGCGAGGACCAGTCCTGCTCGACCCACTGCGCGATCTGGTCCGGAACCTGGCGCATGTAGTCGGAGACCGCGAGGACCGGGCCCTCGGCGCCCTGCAGCGCCTGCCGGACGAACGGCACCCGCTCCTCGCCGCGCAGCAGGGCGGCGTCCGCCTCCAGCGCGTCGCGGCGCAGCTCGGTCCAGGAGGTCGCGGACCACACGTCGGCCGCGACTCCCCACTCCTCGGCGAGCAGCTGCTGCGCCTGAAGCGCCCAGTGGATCGCCGTACCGGAGCCCAGCAACTGGATGCGGGGGGCGTTGGCCGCCGGGGCGTGTCCCGCCGACTCCGCCGTGTTGAAGCGGTACAGACCCTTGACGATGCCCTCGTCGATGCCGGGGCCCGACGGCTTCGCGGGCTGCGGCAGCGGCTCGTTGTATACGGTCAGGTAGTAGAAGACGTTCGGGTCCTCACCCGGCGCCGTCTCGCCGTACATGCGGCGCAGACCGTCCTTCACGATGACCGCGATCTCGTACGCGAACGCCGGGTCGTAGGTGAGGGCGGCGGGGTTCGTCGCCGCGATCACCGGCGAGTGGCCGTCGGCGTGCTGCAGGCCTTCGCCCGTCAGCGTCGTACGGCCCGCCGTCGCCCCGACCAGGAAGCCGCGGCCGAGCTGGTCGCCGAGCTGCCACATCTGGTCGGCCGTGCGCTGCCAGCCGAACATCGAGTAGAAGATGTAGAAGGGGATCATCGTCTCGCCGTGCGTCGCGTACGCGGTCGACGCGGCGATGAAGTCGGCCATCGAACCGGCCTCGGTGATCCCCTCGTTGAGGATCTGGCCGTTCTTGGCCTCCTTGTAGTACATCAGCTGGTCACGGTCGACCGGCTCGTACGTCTGTCCCTTGGGGGAGTAGATCCCGAGGGACGGGAACAGCGACTCCATACCGAAGGTGCGTGCCTCGTCCGGGACGATCGGCACCCAGCGCTTGCCCGTCTCCTTGTCGCGGACCAGGTCCTTGACCAGGCGGACGAAGGCCATCGTGGTGGCCACGTTCTGGGAGCCGGAGCCCTTGTCGAAGGAGGCGAACGCCTTCTCGGCCGGGGCCGGCAGCGGCGCGAGCGGGTGGACCCGGCGGGCCGGGGCCGGGCCGCCGAGGGCCGCGCGGCGCTCCTGGAGGTAGCGGACCTCGGGGGAGTCGGCGCCCGGGTGGCCGTAGGGGACCACGCCGTCGGCGAACCGCGCGTCGGAGATCGGCAGCTCCAGCAGGTCGCGCATCGTCTTGAACTCGTCCACCGTCAGCTTCTTCATCTGGTGGTTGGCGTTCTTCGACGCGAAGCCCTGGCCGAGGGTGTGGCCCTTGACCGTCTGGGCCAGGATCACGGTCGGCGCGCCCTTGTGCTCGACGGCGGCCCTGTACGCGGCGTACACCTTGCGCGCCTCGTGACCACCGCGGGAGAGGTGGAAGCACTCGAGGATCTTGTCGTCGCTCAGCAGCTTCGCCATCTCGACGAGCGCCGGGTTGGCACCGAAGAAGTCCTGGCGGATGTAGGCGGCGTCGCGGGTCTGGTACGTCTGGATCTGGGCGTCCGGCACCTGGCGCAGCCGGCGTACGAGCGCGCCGGTGGTGTCGAGCGCGAACAGCTCGTCCCAGGCGCTGCCCCACAGGCTCTTGACGACGTTCCAGCCGGCGCCGCGGAACTGGGCCTCCAGCTCCTGCACGATCTTGAAGTTGGCGCGGACCGGGCCGTCGAGGCGCTGCAGATTGCAGTTGATGACGAAGGTGAGGTTGTCCAGCTCCTCACGCGCGGCGAGCGCGAGGGCCGCGGTCGACTCCGGCTCGTCCATCTCACCGTCGCCGAGGAAGGCCCAGACGTGGGACGCGGAGAGGTCCTTGATGCCGCGGTTGGTGAGGTAGCGGTTGAAGCGCGCCTGGTAGATGGCGGAGAGCGGGCCGAGGCCCATCGACACCGTCGGGAACTCCCACAGCCAGGGCAGGCGGCGCGGATGCGGGTACGACGGCAGGCCGTTGCCGCCGGCCTCCTGGCGGAAGTTGTCGAGGTGCGCCTCGTCCAGCCGGCCGTCGAGGAAGGCGCGGGCGTAGATGCCGGGGGAGGCGTGGCCCTGGATGTAGAGCTGGTCGCCCGAGCCGTCGGCCTCCTTGCCCTTGAAGAAGTGGTTGAAGCCGGTCTCGTACAGCCAGGCCGCGGAGGCGAAGGTGGCGATGTGACCGCCGACGCCGTACTTGCTGCCGCGGGTCACCATCGCGGCCGCGTTCCAGCGGTTCCACGCGGTGATCCTGCGCTCCATCTCCTCGTCACCGGGCGCGGCGGGCTCGGCGGCGGTGGGGATGGTGTTGACGTAGTCGGTCTCGATCAGCTTGGGCAGCGAGATGCCGTTGCCCTCCGCGCGCTCCAGCGTGCGGCGCATCAGGTACGCGGCACGGTGCGGCCCGGCTTCCCTGGCCACCGCGTCCAGTGAGGCCTGCCATTCGGCAGTCTCCTCGGGGTCGCGGTCCGGGAGCTGGTCGAGCTCGCTCGGCTGGATGGCGTAGGGGTCGGTCATGTCGCCGCCTTCCTCAGTCGAAGGGGGTTCCCTCATCGGTAAGGGTTCGGGGGTGCCCTTGGTCTTTGGCAGGACAGGGCGTGGACTCGGGTGCGGTGTCGTTTTACGACTCCGTCGCGTGCCCGTCGGCGACTGTAACTCGCTGATCGATGATCGATCAAAGGGTTGAGGGGGAAAACCTCTCGATTTCGAGAAAGTCGGCACCCGGTGCCTTTGAGGCAGGCACCGGGTGCCGCATCAGCAGGGGGTTTTCGCAGGTGAGCGTGGGTGTGCTCGGCTGCTTCAGGCGCGCGGGGCGCAGCCCAGGACGTGGGCCTTCACGATGTCGGCGATCCGGGGGTCGCGCCGGCGGAAGGCGGCGACCAGCTCCTCGTGCTCCTCGGCGTACGACTGCTGCACCGTCCCCAGCCAGCGGATCGACAGGGCCGTGAAGACCTCGATGCCCAGGCCTTCCCAGGTGTGCAGCAGCACCGAGTTGCCGGCCGCACGGACCAGCTCGCGGTGGAAGCCCACCGTGTGCCGCACCTGGGCCGTGCCGTCGGCATTGCGGTCGGCCTCGTACAGGGCCGCGACATGGGGCTCCAGGGCCGAGCAGTCCTGCGCCAGCTTCGCGGCCGCCAGTTCCGCCGCGATCGCCTCCAGGCCGGCCCGCACGGGGTAGCTCTCCTCCAGGTCGGCCGCCGTCAGGTTCCGCACCCGCACGCCCTTGTTCGGCGCGGACTCGATCAGCCGGAGCGACTCCAGCTCGCGCAGCGCCTCCCGCACCGGGGTCTGGCTGACCTCCAGCTCGGTCGCGATCCGCCGCTCCACGATCCGCTCGCCCGGCTTCCAGCGACCGCTCACGATTCCCTCCACGATGTGCTCGCGGATCTGTTCGCGCAGCGAGTGGACGACGGGCGCGGTCATGAGGGCTCCTTAGGGAGGGGCCGCAGGCCCCCGGGGCGTTTGACGTTTAGACAATAAGGCCGGACCGCCGTCGGGGAGGGGCGCACGGGGGCGCTTTCATGCAGGTGAGACGAGACTTACACGCTCTCGGGGCGGCTTGTTCCGTAAAGCCCCGTACCGGGCGGGCCGCGGAGCCGTAACCGCCGTGTCACCACCGGGCCACCGGCAGAACCCCCGGTGCCCGATCCGTGTCGCGGTCGGCAGAGGGGTTCCGGCAGGGGCACCCCTGGGCACCACTGGGGGACGGAATGGACATCGGGGGACGGGCCGGCTGGGCGGTCGTCGCGGTCGCCTTGGCGGCGGTCACGGGAGTCACGGCGTGCCGGCCGATGAGCACGGGCGCGCACCGGCCGGGGCACACCAAGGCCGGCAAGGTGAAGAGCACGGCGGCCTCGGCCGCGGGGAGTACCGCGGTCCTGGCCGGCCGGGGGCAGCCCGCCGGCCACGGCGGCGCCTGCGTCTTCGTCAAGCCGGACGGCGCCCAGAAGTTCGGCCATGTCGGCTGGGGCTTCCGCATCACCGGCACGAACACCTGGGAGTACGGCGCGGTCGAGAACCCCACCAACAAGCTCTACACCCCGCCCGGCGGGGGCATCGGCGCCTGGCACGCGCGGGGGTCGTACGACCGCATGCTCAGCGACATGTCCCGCGACGCCTTCTATCCCGGCAAGTCGACCCATCCGTACAGCCGTTACCGCTGCACCTCGTCCTCGACGAGCGACGTTCGGTCGGCCCGGAGGATGATCCGTACCGTCGAGGGCCGCGGCTTTCTCGTGGGCGTCGATCCGAAGACCGGGGAGCTCACCTCGCGGGACTGCCTGGACGCCACCTACGACGTCCTGAAGGCCTACCGCACCGAGGACCTCACCCCCGCGCCCCGCCTCTACATCCCCAACGTGTGGGTGGAGACGCTGATCACCTGGTCCGACGCGCGGCTGACGCCCAGGTGATACGACGGTGCCCCGCCCGGAGAGGCTCCGGGCGGGGCACCGTACGGCACTGACAGAGGCTTACAGCCCGAGCTCGACCTCGAACTCGCCCGCCTCCAGGATCGCCTTGACCGCCGTCAGGTAACGGGCCGCGTCGGCGCCGTCCACCAGACGGTGGTCGTAGGAGAGGGTCAGGTAGGTCATGTCGCGGACGCCGATGACCGTGCCCTCCTCGGTCTCGATGACGGCCGGACGCTTGACCGTGGCACCGATGCCGAGGATCGCCACCTGGCCCGGCGGCACGATGATCGTGTCGAAGAGCGCGCCGCGCGAACCGGTGTTGGAGATGGTGAAGGTCGCGCCGGACAGCTCGTCGGGCGTGATCTTGTTGGCACGGACCTTGCCCGCGAGCTCCGCCGTGGCCTTGGCGATGCCGGCGATGTTCAGGTCGCCCGCGTGCTTGATGACCGGGGTCATCAGGCCCTTCTCGGAGTCCACCGCGATCCCGATGCTCTCGGAGTCGAAGTAGGTGATCGTGCCCTCGGCCTCGTTGATCTTGGCGTTGATGACCGGGTGGGCCTTCAGCGCCTGGGCCGCCGCCTTCACGAAGAACGGCATCGGGGAGAGCTTGACGCCCTCGCGCGCGGCGAACGAGTCCTTGGCCTGGGCGCGCAGCCGCATCAGGCGCGTGACGTCGACCTCGACGACCGACGACAGCTGGGCCTGCTCGTGCAGCGCCTTGACCATGTTGTCGCCGATGACCTTGCGGATGCGGGGCATCTTGACGGTCTGGCCGCGCAGCGGGGAGACCTCGAGGGTCGGCGCCTTCTTGGCCGGAGCGGCAGCGGCGGCCGGAGCCGGAGCAGCGGCGGCGGCCTTCGCGGCCTCGGCGGCGGCGATGACGTCCTGCTTGCGGATACGACCGCCGACGCCGGTGCCCTTGACGGTGGCCAGGTCGACGCCGTTCTCGGCGGCGAGCTTGCGCACCAGCGGGGTCACGTAGGCGCCCTCGTCACTGGCGGTCGCGGCCGGAGCCGGGGCGACCGGGACCGGGGCCACCGGGACGACCGGCGCCGGAGCGGCGGCGACCGGAGCGGGAGCGGCCGGGGCCGGAGCCGGGGCGGCCGGAGCCGCGGGCGCCGCCGGGGCGGGCGCCGGGGCGGCCGGGGC
>NZ_JAUYWJ010000022.1:0-195638 GCF_032656585.1 Streptomyces herbicida | reverse complement strand
ACACCCGACGCCGTCATTCCCGGCTCGGCCAGCGAGCCCCGATCACCTACGAGATCACCGTCCACCCAACATCAACTACCCTGGCCCGAGCCGCATAGACGTGTTCAAACTCCGGGGTCAAGGCCCCACGTCAGAGCAGCCTTGAGATGCATTCATCCCCAGCGTGAACGCCGGGACTTTCTGCAAGAGTCCGGGTAAACGTGGGCGCGCGGGGCCGCGCAGTGCGCGCTACTGGCTGGGGACAGCGTCGCGAGCCACGTCACCACCCGCTCATGGGGGTGACCGAAACCCGTCCAGCCACCGCTCGACCTCGTTCGCCCTCGGGCTGGCAAGGGTCCGTAAGCGTTCGAGGGCCTCTGCGCCCAGCGCCTGGGCGTCCTGGGGATCTCCGGTGGAGGCCAACGCGCGGGCCGCGCCGGCCAGGGCGAGGGCGGTGAGCTCATCCTGGCCGGTGCGTCCGGCGCCCGCGGCCGCCGCGCGGAACAGGTCCTCGGCCATGGCGAGGTCATTCTCGGCCTCGTAGGTCGCCGCGAGGCTCAGCCGCAGGCGTGCGAGCATCGCGGCGTTGCCGCGTTCCAGTCGCATGGCGCGCAGCAGGAGTTCGCGTGCGGCAGGGATGCGGCCCCGCGCCAGTTCGAACTCCGCGAGTGCTTCCAGGGCACCGGCCAACGGACCACGCATGGCGATCCGTTCGGCGATCCGTAGGCTTTCACGCAGGTGCAGCTCGCTTGCTTCCGGTGCTCCGGTGGCCAGTTCGTGCCGGCCCAGTTCGCGCAGGGCGTCGCTCAGCTTCTCGGGACGGTCGTGAGCGCGTACTAGTTGTTCGGCTTCGCGCAGCAGGTGGCCGCCACTGTTCAGGTCACCCGTCCTGTCCATGACCCGTGCCAGGTTGACCATGATGGGGACACGTTCGTGGTAGTCCCGCTCGCGGGCCAGCCGCAGGGCCTCGGTGAGCAGCGAGCGAGCGCGGGCGTAGTGGCCGCGCTCGGTGGCGAGCCAGCCCAGACCGTGCAGTGCGTCGACCTCGTCGGTGTCCAGATGGTGGGTGCGGGACAGTTCCAGGCACTCCTCGAAGTGCGCCGCGGAGGCGGCATAGTCACCGGCCAAGGCCCTCATCCACCCGCTGACCTGCAACAGTCCCGCTATTTGATCGGATTGGCCGCTCTCCCTGGCCAGCTCGAGTCCACGGTGCAGATGCGCGCCGGATTCGTTGTGCCTGCCCTGGAGTCCCATGACCCAGCCCAGGCCCTGGAGCGCCGGAACGGCCTCGGCGCCCTCGGCCCCGATCAGGGCGTCGGAGAAGTGCCGCCGGGCACGCTCGAGATCACCCCGCATGCCGGTGCCCCAGCCCATCTTGAGCAGCAGGTCGACAATCTCGCCCACCGAGTCGTTCTGCTGCGCGCACTGCATGCCCTCGTCGAGGTACCGGCTTCCCTCGCGCAGATCGCCCCGCTCCAGGGTGACATTGCCCAGGCGTAAGAGAGTGCGGGCCTCGGCCCGTGCGTCGCCCACCGCGCGTGCCGCACGAAGCGCGTGTTTGAGGTGGGGCTCAGCCACCGAGTACAGGCCACGGTGCATCAGCATGGGGTAGGCCGCGTCGACTCCGGCGAGGAGAGTCTCGTGCATGTCGTGCCGGTGCGCGTGGTCGAGCGCCTGCAGGACGTTGCCGAGTTCCTGCTGGAACTGTTCGCTGCTCATGGCGCCCTCCCCGGCTCCTTCTGCCCCCTCAACGACCATGCCCACGTAGACCTCGGCCATACGGCGTTCGACCGCGACCGGGACCCCTTTGGCTTGTACGTAATCGTGCACGACCTGATGCATGAACTGGCGATCCGCACCGCCCGACTCGATGAGCCCGGCGCGTACGACGGCGCGCAGGGTCTCCGGATCCGCGCCGGTGACCGCCAGTGCGGCTGCGGTGCCGTAACTGTTGGGCTTCGGCGGAAAGACCGCCAGGTCGCGCAGAGCCTGCTGGGCGACAGCGGGCAGCCTCGCGTATCCGAGGTCCAGCACGGCCAGCAGGGAGATCGGCAGACCGCCGGGAATGCTGGGGTGTGCGGCGCTCGGGGCCTGGCGGCGCACCAGTCGCAGGCGCTGCTCGGCCTGCCGCAACCGAGCAAGGGCTTCGGTAACGCCGTGCTGCCCGTCGAGCTCCGCTTCCCTCAGATGGTGTCCCATCAGCGTCAGGGCCAACGGCAGTCCCCCGACGAGAGCGACCAGTTGGGCGGCCGCCTCGCGGTTCGATCGTACGGTCTCCTCGGCCAGAGCCTCCAGCAGGTGCAGGCCCTCGGCGGGCGCCAGCTCGTCCACGTGCAGCACGGCTCCTCCGAACTCCAGGGCCACACCGGGGAACCGGGTGGTCACCAGCTGGGCACAGTTCGGCCCACCGACCTGCAGCGCGAGTGCGTCGTCCGGATCCCAGGCGTCGTCCACGACCAGCAGGAAACGCCGTTGACCGATCTTCCGGTGGAGCGCCTCGGACCAGCCCGCCGCGGTCTGCTCGTGCAGGTCCTGGCTTCGCAGGCCGACGTGTTCTCCCCAGTCGGCCAGGTGCCGCTGTACGTTGCCTTGGGCGCCGAGGCCGGCCCAGAGGATGCCGTCGGGAAAGCGCGCCCGGATCTGCTGATCGTAGGCCAGGTCCAGGGCGAGCGCAGTCTTGCCCGCACCCGGCAGCCCGCAGAGCGCCACGGCACGCTCGCAGAGCAGGCCGCGGATACGGTCCCGCAGTTCTTTCCGGCCCACGAGCAGTCCGGAGGATCGGCTGGGAGCGAGGAATGGAGCGGGAAGCCGGGGCGGCTCCTGGTGGATGGTCACACTGGTGTGGTCACCGATCAGGGCGAATTCGACGGCTCCATGGAACTCCACGTGCTCCGGTTGCGCTCTCTCCATGGCATCGGCGCGTCAGGCCTGATCGGGTCCGGGGCCGGATTCGTGGACCGTCATATCCACGTGCGCACTGTCACCGACGACGGCGTTGCCGACCCGGCCGTGGAAGTGGGTTTGATACTTGGCTCCCTGCCGGTCATCCCTCCCCGCCTCGGCGAGCACGCGCCGGGCCAGTGCGATCAGGGCTTCCTCGGCGTCGACTCCGGACGCCGCCAACTCGGCCCGCAGCGGACGCTCCCAGGTATCGGGCTGCTCCTCGAAACGCTCCAGGATCAGTCGCCCGTCCGGACGGCCGGCGAGCCGTGCCCGTACCGCCTCCCGTAGTTGCCGGTAGGCGGCGACCACGGATTCCTTGGCAGCATCGGAGACGCCCGCAGCGGCTCCGGCCGCCAGCGCGGCGACAATCAGCGACACAGGTTCCATCGCACCCCTCCCCCGAGGGTGTCGGTGTCGCACGCAACCGCCCCTCGTCACAGAAGGTAACGCCTCACGCACGCAATGCGCCAGGGGCTGCGCGGCCTGGGTAGCCGACCGCAGAAACACAGCAGCCTCAGCCGCGCAAGCCCCCGCCGCCGTAAGGCCATTCGGCCGCTCGCGCACCGGCCGTGGACGGGGGCGCGCACGGTGCCAAAGGGGCGGATCGCCGGTGATGGTGTCCCGTTCGTACCCGTGGGCCGCGAGCAGGGCCGCGTCGGGGTATGCGCCGCGCTCCTGCTCGTAGCCGCGCCAGGCGCTGTAAAAGTAGTCGCACCAGGAGCAGGACACCAATGGCAACACCAGTGTCACTGGGGCCTGTTCGAGCGGTTCCACGGTCGAGGCCTGGCGACACGACGCTCCACGTAGTCACGGGTGCGGGCATCCCAGCGCAAGCAAGCGGCCCGTGTGATGGGCGGCGTGCGGGAGGCGGACGTGAGGGTGAGCGCGTACGCGACGCACACGATCCGCATGCCGCCGGGGTGCTGCATGCTGCTCGCCGCAGGCGAGGTTGTATATCGAAGAGGCAGCGTGCGGCGGTGTGTGAGAGGGGCGACGGCGTACTGTCACCAGAAGCGGGCTTCGTCGATGCAGACGAGGATGAGTGCGCAGCTGAGGAGCCAGGCGCCTTGGGGTTCGGGGATCTGGTCGGTGAAGAAACGAACCCTGCCTACAGCCCGGCCTCCCGAAGACGACCGCGGGCCTCGTGCTCAGAGATGGGTTCACCGTCCAAGGACCACTCCTGCTTGCCGGGTGCCCACACGCCATCCAAGTCCCAACCACGATCAAAGCAGCGGACCTTCACCCTGCCTCGGTCCGCCGCCACTCCCAACTGCAGCCCTGCATTCTTGAGCAACTCGAGCGCGTTCATGCCGACCTCCACAGCAACTCGGAATTTCAAGAATACTCTGCACCGTCTCGTGCAGCTCGGTGCAGTCCTTGAGTGTGGCGGCGTCTTCAGCCTCCACCTCGTCGGCCCCCAGGCCCTGACACCGAGTGAGCTGGGTAGCTCCGGTTCGGCCGAAGCGGCGTGCAGCATATCCAGCGAAGCAGCGGTCAGCCGTGGATTTGGCGGACCATGCCGCTACCTGGGCACGGCAGGTGAAACCGAGTTTGGTGAGGATCCGCTCGACGTGGCCCCTCGGCCGTCCGCAGGGGAGTCACCAAACAGGCAGCGATCTCCTTGTTGGTCAGCCCTTCGGCGACCAGGCCGACGACCTCCCGTTCCCTGCGGGTCAGCGGCGACGGCGCCTCCCGCTTGTCCTGGGGAGGCAGGGCAGCCGACTTCTCCTCCAGTGCATAGGCGACTTCGTCCTTGAGTGCGCAGCGCCGGCCAGCGTGCAAGGCGGCGGCAAACCCTTCTTCGCCGAGCTCGCAGCGCGGTGTGCCAAGGTCAGCCGGCGAGGATCAGGAGCAGCGGGACATCAAGCTCGGCGCCTGGATCGGCAACCAACGCAGCAGAGCAGCGACGCTCTCCGCTGTCGGGATGGAACAACAGGTCGCCGCCCTGAGCGGACAGCTCGAAGAACGAGAGCAGGAACTCCAGGCTGCACGACCCGTCAACCGTCAGTTGATCAGTCGACTCAACACCGGCAGCTGAGCGCAAGGACAGAGCAGATCTGGAACACTCACTTGCGGAACTGAGAACGGGAGGGGAAGTCCGTGCACGCACGGACTTCCCCTCCCGTGGGTTGTCACTGCAGTCCGCTGTAGGCCGCCATGATGATCTCCATGCCGCGGTTGTCGTCCTGCTGCTCTCGGTCAATCATCTGGTTCATGACGTAGGCCACCGTCATACGTGAATCAGGGTCGCTGGCGACCAGCGAGCCGCCCCATCCGCCCCATCCGAAAGTGTTGCCGAACTTGCCGAAGCCCACGGTCCAGGACATCGACGTCCGCAGAACGCGGTCCTCGCCGCGGAACACCTCCTGCCACGCGGGCTCGCAGCCCTGGGGGGACAGCAGCCGCACACCACCGGCAGAACCCCCGTTTGCCAGTACCGACTGGACGAGGGCGACAGACCGAGCGTTGCCGAAGCCATTCACCGCCGGGATCTGCGCACGGCGCCAGGCCACGGAGTTGGCATCCCTGACCCGGACCGCGGCCCCGGTGTACTCCCGACGTATCCCGTCCGGTCCGGGCGGTGCGCTGGAGGCGTACTCGTCGGTCAGTGACGGCGGCGGGATAAGCGGTGCGAGGCGGCGGTCATCCTCGGCGGAGAGCCCGATGTGGAAGTCCGCGCCCAGCGGCTTGGCCACTTCCTCGGCGAAGAACTCGCCGAGGCTACGGCCGGTGATGCGGCGCACGATCTCACCGATCAGGAACCCGAAGGTGAGCGCGTGATACCCGGCGGCCGTTCCCGGTTCCCATTCGGGGGCCTGCGCGGCCAGCCCTGCCGTCACGCTCTGCCAGTCGTACAGGTCCTCGACCGCCGTCAGCCCGGACAGGTCCGGCAGCCCCGCGGTGTGGGACAGCACGTGCCGTACCAGCACGTTCCCCTTGCCGGCCGCGGCGAACTCGGGCCAGTAGGCGGCGACTGGCGCGGACAGATCGAGCTGGCCTCGGTCGACCAGGATGAGCGCGCACAGGGCGGTCATGTTCTTGGTCGTCGAGTTCACGCCCGTGAGGGTGTCACGCTCCCAGCTGACAGAGCGGTCCGCATCCGCGTACCCGCCCCAGATGTCGACCACCGGCTCGCCGTCCAGGTAGACAGCGACCGAGGCGCCCACGTCGTCCTTGCCGAGCGAAGCTGCAAGGGCCGCACGGACTGCGGCGAACCGCGGCTCGCATAGCCCCTTAATATCAGTCATGGGCGCAAGCCTCAGGTAACACCGGGACCTCCTGCCCAACAATTCCCGCACGGATTCTGTCGGGCGGAGCGCGAATGAATCCTCTCTGCACCTAAAGGCGGCCTGACGGCCGCGCGGCCGAAGGCTCGACCGGCCGTATCGTTGGCTGGTCCCACCGGCCCGGGATCACTCGTCCAGCATGTGCGTCACGACAGCCCGGCCGGCCCCGAGATCGCAGCACTGATGACAGCCCGGCCGCCACTCGCGGCAGACGACTCCGGCTTGGGCTTGGGTCCCGGCCGCTGCGGCTCCTGTGGCTGGGTGGGCGTTCCTACGGGGGAGAGACAAGAAGGAAGGACAGATACGCGTGCTGGAGCGGTTGAATCAGGCGCTGGACCACCTGGAGGCCTGCCTCGACCGGGAGGTCGACGTGGCCGAGGTGGCCCGGATCGCCGCGGTGTCGGAATACCACTTCCGGCGGCTGTTCTCCGCCCTCGCCGGGATGCCGCTCCCGGTCTACGTGCGGCGCCGACGGATGACGCTCGCTGCGGCCGAGGTGCTGGCCGGGGAGAAGACGCTGCTCGATGTAGCGGTGCAGTACGGGTACGGCTCGGGCGAGGCGTTCGCCCGGGCATTCCGGTCAGTGCACGGCATCGGGCCGGGCGAGGCCCGGCGCGCGGGTGCGGTGCTCACGGCACAGCCGCGCATGTCCTTCCGCGTCGTCGTCGAAGGTAGTACGACCATGCGGTACCGGATCGTGGAGAAGGAGTCGTTTCGGATCGTCGGCAGGAAGGCCCGAGTCCCACTCGTGCATGAGGGGGTCAACGCGGCCGCCGCGGCACACGTGGAGAGCCTGGACGAGCGGGCGATCGTACGGATGAAGGAGCTGCCCGGCTGCCGGGAGCCGGAGGGGATCCTGTCGGCGGCGGTGTACCTGACCGACAGCCGGGAGGAGGGCGCCGAGGCGGACTACTGGATCGGCGTGGCTACCAGCCCCGAGACGGCCGCCGAGGAGCTCGACGCCCTCGACGTGCCGGCCGGGACCTGGGCGGTCTTCGACAACCACGGTCCCTATCCGAGCGCGCTCCAGGAGCTGTGGCGGGACGTGTTCACGCAGTGGTTCCCCTCAAACCCTTACGCGAGCCGACAAGGTCCGGAGCTCCTGCGGACGCACCCGGTGGAGACCGACGAAGAGACCGACTCCCAGCTGTGGATCCCGATCGAGCGGAGCAGCGGAAACGCCGACGCGTGAACTCCGATACCTCCCCGGATTGATTTGATCGGCTGTCCGACGAGGCGGCTCACCGAAACGGCCGGCGAATCGTCGACCCGCAGACGCTCTCGTACTCCGCCATCGAGGGGGGCCGTGGAATGATCGGCCCGCAAGGGAAGCCCGGTCGAGGGCATGTGAAACAGAACTGAGCCCAGGCCCTTCACCTGAAGCCACAGTGCACCAGCGACGGCTTGTCGTCAGCGGAGTGCTGCCAAGCCGCCGTCACCAGCAGCCGCCGACCAGCGACCACGGACGAGCGAAGCCGGCCGACATGCCTTGTGCCACACATGTTGTGATTACTACGGTGCAGGATCACAGCCACTGAGCTGCGAAGACTCCGTTGTGCGTCTGCCTCAGGATCGGCGACCTCCTGAGAAGCCCCCGTGTGCCTGGCTCGCCAAGTCCCGCGCCCGGACAACCGGACCGTGCCCGATGACACGGTCCGCGCGCAGCACAAGGCAAGGGTCCACTCCCACCAGTCGCTCCGTGGGGAGGGCTTCAACGAGGTCCTCTTTACGGAGAACCTCTACCGCCTAGAGCCGTTCCTGCGTCGCCTGAGCGAGGCCCGCGACGCCGACCTCGGGCCGGACGGCAGCGACGGCCTGGGCGACCTGCTCCTGGTCCGCCGCATCTCCCGGCAGGGACAGCCACGTGGCATGGCAAGAACACGAAGAAGCGGAACTCTGGCTCAGCCAGGGCCAAGTCCATTTCTCTGCCGCCTCAGAACACCCCCTCAGTGAGAATCTCACCCTGGGAGCTCCTGGCCGCTACCACGCGCGCGTCCACGCCCAGGGGCGCGCTCATCTCTTGCACCTCGAACGTGATGTGCGCATCAGCCCTGACGACATGCCAGACGACACGGAGCACTTCCTCGTGCAGATCTGGCCTCACGCCGCCTCGCGACGATGACGGGTGCCAGCAGGAGCGCACTCTGACACCGAGGAGAACGAAACCGCCTACCAGCCCCGTATGACATCGACAAGGGTTTCTGCACAGCTATTTGTTCGGCTGCTGCGGCGTGCTGCCGAGGCAGGGTGGGCATGCCCAGGTCCACGTGGAGTAGCCGCGAACTGTTGCGATTTCCGTACGCATGCGATGGTTGCTCCCTTACAGTCGTAGCCCTCACTGCGACGGTCGAGGGCCCGCGCATCGCACACGGGTTCGTTTTTTTGGGGGGCGCGGTCATGAGCGAGCCGGGGGTGACACGTATGGACGTGACCCGGGAGGTGACCCGGGGAGTACTCGCTGTGAGCCCATTTCACCTGGTGGAGGTGTGGTCCGAGACGGCGCGGGGCTGGGTTTCGAGCACTGGTGCGTGGATCGCGGGCAGGCTGGTGCTGGTCCCTCGCCACACCGTCATTGGGCAGGATGGCCGGCCGTTCTCGCTGATCAGAGTCCGTCGGGGTGATCACAGTGAGGTGCGCTGCTCGGCGACTGTGGTGTGGCCGGGGACCGCGGGCGTCGACGCTGCCCTGCTGTCCGTCGAACCTCCCCCGGGAGATCAGTCGGATCCCTGGTCTCTTACTGTCCCGCTTCGGTGGGGGGCGCTGACTGAAGACGATGCGTGGGCGGACGCCCAGGTCACCGGGTTTTCCGGCTATACGGGCTCCCGCGTCAGCATGAGGCCGCTGATGCATGTGGCAGGTTGGATCAAGGCGCGCGGCGGGGCCATGCACGACTGCTACCACATGATGGTTTGGGATGAGCCCTGTCGCCATCCCCCGGTGACGAACCCGGCGGCTGATCCAGGAAGGGGCGCCCCGGGTGCCGTAGTGACGTGCGGAAGCCTGTTCTTCGGGATAGTCGTCAATGACAGCCCCTTGGTCGACGGTCGGCTGACGATCGTCTCTGCTGAACTGCTGGCCACGGTGGACGAGGTACGGCAGGCCATTGAGCAGGCCATTGGACAGCCCCTCCGGCTTGAGCCCATCGACATGCGGCACGTCCCTCCCAGTTTGCGTGACGACAGCGGGTACCTCGTCACTGCCGAGGACCTCGACTATCTGTCCATCTCCAGGGACACGTTCAGCAACTGGCTCGTAGGCGAGCTCCCGCTTGGCTTCTCCGCCATCACCTATGAAGCCTTCGTCGACAACCTGGCGCGGGCCCTACGGGCCGACGGAGTCGATCCGCGGGAAGTCGACATCCGGCTTAAAGGAAGTTCCACGGCATTCTTCGCAGGCAGACACAAGACGTTGCCCGCGACCCGCTCGGAAATCATCCAGGCGTTCCGGAAATGCCGAGGGAGGTTCCCCGAGCTCTTCGAGGTACGAGAGATCGAAGGCCGCCTCAACAAGAGATGGCCCCCCGCCCTACGCCCTCGTCGGCGCCCCTTCGACGCGATGTACACCGCCGGCATCGACCGGGTACCAAGCGACTACGACCTGCAGTTATCGAGCGACGCCATCGTGGCGAAATGCGAGATGCATGCCAGGCAAGTGGGCCTCTCCCCTACGCGTGAGACCACCTACCACAACGTCTACGACTACGTCTGCTGGGACCTGCTCCGAGCCACCATGCCTCATCTGGCGTACTTCATGGACCTGATGTCTGACGCGCTGCACCGCGATGTCAGCATCGCAGTCTTCGCGTCTTGCGGACCCCCCGACCTGTCGCAGGAAGTCGCGTCCCTCTCCTCCCACTTCAAGAACTCCGACTGGTGCATCACCTGCCCTGGCAGCGATGACGAAGGCGGGCAACCGTGAACGCAACCACCTCTGGCTGGGACACGCTGTGGCAGTGCCGTCTGCGCCACATCCTGGATGACCACTTCGCCGACCTGTTGTCGAAGCACCTGGACCTCAGGATCCGGTCGTTCGAATCCCTGACCGAGCGCATCATGGGACTGCGCACGGTAGCGCTCGGGGATGACTTTGCCTTCCTTTCTCTTGAAGTGGACGAGCGGAGAACCCCGCTGGTGCGGCTCACCGGACCCACCCGTCAGTGGGAAGCCGCGCGGCATGCCGTGGATTTCCTCGCGGAGGCAGTCGCCCGGGCCGAGGATGCACGCTATCCAGGTCGGAGTTCTACCGGGCTGCCCTTGTGGGTACCGTATCGGGCCCCTGAGGCAACAGCGGTCACCCGATTCCTCTCCCGGGGGTGGCACGAGGCCTGGCCGCAGCTGACCTGGCCAGCTGGCTTGCCAGTTCCACGCGGCGAGGGTGCCACGAACACACTGGCGTGCCTGGGGATCATCGTTGATTCGCTCCGCGACAGTGTCAGAGCAGCCATTGGAGCGGGAGGCGAGCTGCTCCATCCCACGAGCGAGACAGATGTGCTCGGGTACGCCGTGATGGCTGATCCCGCGCAGCATCCGCTCCTGCTTTGGCAGCCCGGTGGGGACACGGGCTTCGGCGCCATTGCGCCTGCCCGGCTCGACCTCACCACCGACCGAATCGACCACATGGCGGAGTTCTACCGCCGTGTCGCCGGGTGGCGGACGCAAGTCCTGCCGCAGGACGGGCAGATCGACGCACTGCTAACACACCACGACAAGGCTGTCGGCGTCCTGAGAGAGGACCGGGCCGAGAAGCGAACGATCGCCCCGCTCATCAACCATCCCCGCGACACCGTGTGGCGTGCCCAAAGAGACCTTGGACTCACGGTCCAAAGCCAGCCGCTGTGGCTCCTGCTTGGGAGGCAGTGGCGGATCAGGGATTTGGACGGCAATGAGCTATATCTGGCGGAGCGGGTCCAGGCGGCCCGCCCGCCGATCACGTACACACCTTGGTCGCACCTGCCAGAACCATTCTGCACAGCCTTCGACACCCTGGAGAGTTCACTCGAAATCTTGGCCAGAGTGCGACTGGAGCTGAGCGAGCAGCACCCCCCTCCGGCCAGTGAACAGGCCGACGCCCTCATCAGGGTGCTGGCCGACGCCGTTGTCCCGGCCGCACAGGCGTACGGGGACCACTTGCGGCGCAGCCCGCTGCCCGGCCCGATGCCTGAAGTCCTCTCCGTCATGCGCGCGATCGTCGCAGGCACGCTGCTGCCTCTTTCAGCGACTGTCAGGTCGCTCGACGACGCTGATCTGACAGCGGCGTTCCTCGTGACCTGTCGTCTACTCGTGCGTGCGCAACTGCTGCCGGAGACCATCAATGAGCTTCAGATCCAGCAGATCTCCGTCTGACATCGCATGGGGCACGAGAGCCAGGAGCGCCGCAACGGGTCGGACGGGTCTCCCCCGCGGGGACGCTACGCCCCATCCGCGGACCCGACCATGTGGTGGTCACCCTCTCCGGATGCCCCGGGCTGCTGCGTTGCACGGACCGAAGCAGATTTCGCGGCTGAGACGCACGCGTCGCGTAAGCGCCCCCAGGAAACAAGCACTGCAGAAGGGCAGGAAGATCGATGGATCCACTCCCCCCGGTCGCAGAACTGGAACGGCTGCACCGAGACGCCACATACAGCGCCCAGTCCTACTTCGAGGCGGCCAAGGCCACCGCCTTCTGGGCCAGAACCGCCGTGTTCCTCCCCGCCCTCGTAGCCGCCGTGGCAGGACTCCTCTCAGCGCTTTACTCCGCACGCGTCGGAGGCTCGATCTCCGCCGTCGCCGGGGCCGTCGCCGCAACGGCCTCGTTCCTCGGCCCCGGGGGAAGAACCGAGGCGTACCGGGAGTCGGCGAGACGCTATACAAACCTCCGCCACGCGGCACGCTTGGAAGTGGCGATGTCCGGCTCTCGAAGCGAACAGGAACTCGAGACGACCCTGCGAAGACTCCAGGCAGAGCGCGCTGCGATCGTTCTGTCTGACGAACCTGTGTCCAACAGGTTCTACGACCGGGCTGCCCGGCGGATCGCCACTGGTGTCACTTCCTATGACCCCGACCCAAGTACCTGAAAATGCAGTCCAGGTATCCCAAGCACCCTCGGTATTTACCCACGGACGGCTGAGACCTGGCCCACTTGCGCAGTGAGGACTGAGACACCGGGAGGAGCGGTACCAGCCGCCGGCTCACCAGGAGACTCCACAACATCGGACTCCCCTCCGGAGCCGCACGATGCGCCGCCCTGCTCGACCTCTGTGTCCAGATACCCCCGGCTGTCCTGCAACGGCTTGTCGCGTTGCACTGCCACGCAGGGTTCTCCGACCCGCAATGGACCATGGGGCAACAGGAGGTGACCGGGCTCGACGGCCGGGATCCCAACGACATTCACGTTATCGGGACCACACGCGTCCGCCGCCCTCCGTCAACCTTGCGGCCACGGGCAGCAGTGAACTCGCAGCCCGGGTAACGATTTGACGCACTGCATGGACGAACTGCGTGCTCTGGCCCGAAACCTGTGACGAGTAGGCGGTAGTGACGGCACACAGGAGCCCCGTGTGCCCCTCCCGACGGCTATCCGTCTTCAGCTAGAGGAGTCCAACTGGGAAGCTTCCGCCTAGCACCACGGCGTGAGCGGCCGCCTCGGAATCACGGAAAAGGCGCCATAACAGGACGCTTCATGCCACGATGACCTCTGCATGACAGCGCGGGCTTACGGGGGTGCCAACGATGGGCGATGCAGAAATCATCCAACTGAAGCTGCCCGACGACGGCGCGGTTCTGGTACGAGCGCTGCCTGTAGCAGGTGGAGGAGACAATCTGGACAGCGCCGATGCGGGGCCCTCAAACGTCGGTCTGCGCGAGGCGCTCTCTTTGAGCGCTATCAGCACCGCGCTGCGCGGTGTGGCAACCACCGTACAGAGCGCGTTTCAGTCGGTGAAACCGGATGTCGTGGAGGCCGAGTTCGGGCTTGAGTTCGCTCTGAAAGGCTCCCAGATGGTCTGCCTGCTGGTCGATGGGGAGACGAAGGCCACCCTGCGCGTGCGGCTGGAGTGGCAGAACGGCTCGGTTGCCGGAAACGCGTGACGTGTAATGGACATGGAGTCCCGTGACTTTCTTAACCTGCTGGGCAGATTCGTTGTCCGGGTCGAAGGCGACAACATCCGTGGCGGCAGCGGCTTTTTCGCCGGCCACGGGCTCGTCGTGACGTGCGCTCATGTTGTTGCTGGATCAGCGGCTGACGGTCCGAAGAGAACTGCTCAGCGTGCTCGTATGACGTGGCTGGGCGGCCATGCAGCAGGCACGGTTCGAGCCAAGCCATGCGAGCATGACGGCCAAGGGCTGTGGCGTTACCCAGACCTGGCGGTGATAGCACTGGATGATCCGTTACCGGACCACCCGTGGATCCCGATGGCCGACCGCGCACCGCAATTCGGGCAGACGCTGTACGCGGCGGGCTACAGCGCGGTCTACGAGCGAGCTCCGCGCCTGGGCGCCAGCAGTGTGGAGTACCAGCCCCCGATGTCCTACGGCGACGGCGAGTTCCTCTATCAACTGAAAAGTGGCGAACTGGCCGCCGGGAAGTCAGGTGGGCCTCTGCTGGACCTGCAGCAGGGTGAAGGTATGCGGCGTCGTTACAACTACCCGCAGGGAAAACCTGCCTATGGGCGGTCTGGCTCTGCCGGCCCTTGCGATACGGGATGCGTTCCCCGAGGTGTGGCAGGCCAACCGGACTCCGAATGCGCTGGACACGGAGATGTGGCGGCTGCGTGCTGCCGCCATGGATGGTAATCGCGCCGAGGCGGAATTCTGGTTCACGCTGCTCTGGCCGCCGGGAACGTGACGGCCGCGGGAGAGTTGGGGAAACTCCGGCTGGAGCATGGAAGCTATGACGATGCCAGGCCGCTTCTGCGGGTCGCAGCGGAGGCGGAGAGACTGAAGCCATGGTTGGCCTGGGCATCCTGCTCCTGTGAGATGACGACCGGGGCGGGGCCCGCGCTCTGGTGTCTGTGGCCGCCGACCGCGGCCACGAGGGCGTGCAGGACTGGTACGGATCGACGCGGGCTGGAACGGCGTCGACGAGGAGAGGGACATCAGCGCGTGAGCTTCCCCGGGGGCCGGTTAGTTTGTCGACGGTCATGCAATTCCCGCCCCGGCGGTCACGGCTCCTCATGAGGACCGTGAATCCGTCAGTGTGCACTCATAGGCCCTGACCATGCCCCTACGATGTTCCGATGCGCCGGCCCGCCGCAGAGCCGTACTGGAACACCAACGTTGCCCGGCACCCGGGCATCCTCCGCGCCGTTCCCGACGGGTGCGGCGATGCCCTGGACGTTGGCTGCGGGGACGGGCTTCTGGCGCGGAAGCTCGCTGCGCGGGCGAAACGTGTCACCGGCATCGACAAGTCGCCGGGAATGATCGCCTGTTCCCGCGAATTGGCTGCTGGCTATCCACAACTCACTTTCGTTGAGGGCGACTTCCTTACCGCCGAACTCCCCGCCGGGGAGTACGACTTCATCTGCTCGGTGACCACGATCCATCACATGGACTTCGAGGCGGCCCTCATCCGCATGCATGAGCTGCTGCGGCCTGGCGGTACGCTGGTGGTGGTCGGTCTGGCCCGCGAGGCGAGCGCGGCGGAGTGGGTGGCGTTGATCGCGGCTGTCCCGATCGTGCGGATCGCGAAGGTGCTGCGTCACGCGCGCGGTCCGGAGGGCATGCCGGTCGCCGACCCACTGATGAGTTATGGGCAGGTGCGGGCTGCTGCCCGGCGGCTGCTGCCCGGCGTGCGCTACCGTCGGCATGTGCTGCGCCGGTATTCGCTGATCTGGGAGAAACCCGCCCGCTGATCCGGCGTCGATGGTCAAGCCGGATCCCCCAAGATCAAGCAACCGCTGCCGCCTCCAGGGCTGGGGAATTACGTGAACTCAGCACCGGCAAATTACGCGATCGTCCACTCGCGTCGTCTGCGCGGGCGACGGTCCGGAGTTCACCGCCGTGCAGGAGCAGGTCCGTCAGATGCTGACGACGGAGCCCCGCAAGGAACCTGAGATGGCCGGACGCGGCGGCTGCGTGCTCTGCGACGGATGCACCGCCCACCACCGATACCCGTGCGCGGCGGGCCTGGTCTGTCCGAACCCGGCCCGGCGCACGTCCCCGTACAGTGGATGAAGGAGATGACCATGGATACCAACCCCACCACCCCGCTGCTCGACCGCTCCGGCGTACCCACGGTGATCATCTCCCCCACGACATAGGCGCCCCGAAATGGGCGACCCCTGCATGGGATCAGCACCCCGCGTGACCGCACGTCAGCTCAGCGAGGACCACAAGAAGCCGATCCGAGCGGCCCGCGCTCGCGGCGTCGAAGCCGTCGTCGATGCCATCCTGCCCCTCCGCCGTGGACATGGATGCCCTGCGAAGCGGTGAAGCGGGGTGTTCGCCGGGATGCCGGATGCGTTGGGGGCCGGACGCCGAGGGGGCGGTGTCAGGCCGTGTACTGGTATGCCGGGTAGGTCAGGTATCCCGCGTCGCCGCCCTGGTAGTACGTGGCCTCGTCGACGGGAGCGAGCGGCACTCCGGTGCGCAGCCGCTCGATCAGGTCGGGGTTGGAGATGAAGGCGCGGCCGAAGCTGATGAGTTCGGCCCCCAGGTCGAGCCAGTGGTCGGCCTCGTCCCGGCCGGTGTGCTTCGGTCCCATCGGGAGCACGGGGTTCATGATCAGGGTGCCCTGCCATGCGCGGCGCAGGCCGACCAGCACCTCCTCCTCGGCGGTGGCTTCGAGGTGGATGTAGGCCAGTCCGAGGCGGGACAGTTCGGTCAGTAGCGCGGTGTAGAGCTCGGGGACGTCGGTCTCCTCGACTCCCCAGAAGGTTACGCCTGGGGACAGGCGGATTCCGGTCCTTGCCGCGCCGACGGCCTCGGCGGTTGCGGACACCGCCTCTACGGCGAAGCGGATCCGGTTGCTCACCGAGCCTCCGTAGCGGTCGGTGCGCAGGTTGGCGTTGGACGAGAGGAACTGCGAGATGAGATAGCCGTTGGCGCCGTGCAGCTCCACGCCGTCGAAGCCGGCGTCGATGGCGCGGCGGGCAGCCTGGGCGTACGACTCGGCGTGCTCGGACACCTCTGCGGTGTCCAGGGCTCGCGGGATCGGCGCCGGCTGGAGCCCGGTCGGGGTGAACACCTTCCACTCTTCGGCCGCGACTGCCGAGGGACCGACCGGCCGCATACCGGTGGTGTCGGGGTGCGAAACTCGTCCGCCGTGCATGATCTGGGCGAAGATCCGTCCGCCGTTGGCGTGCACCGCGTCGGTGACCGGGCGCCACGAGGAGACCTGCTCGTCGGTGTGCAGTCCCGGCGTGCCGGGGTTGGACTGCCCGACCACGTTCGGCTGCACCCCCTCGCTCACGATCAGTCCGGCCGTGGCCCGCTGGGCGTAGTAGGTCGCCATCGACGGCGTCGCCAGACCGCCGGCGGCGGCACGGACCCGTGTCATCGGGGCCATCACCACCCGGTTGGGCAGCGTCAGATCCCCCAGCTGGTACGGCGTGAACAAGGTCGTCATGTCATGGCTCCTTTGCAATCGGCGCCGGCCAACCGGGCGCGGCGGCTACGCTAGAACCTGACACTGATGTCAGGGGCAAGGGTTGTGGCTCAGCCCACAGCACAGAGGGAGACGGCGTGCGCATCGGGGAGCTGGCATCACGGGCGGGAGTCAGCGTCCGGTCCCTGCGCTACTACGAGGAGCAGGGGCTGCTCACCAGCACCCGCAGTGCCAGCGGGCAGCGGCACTACACGGACCACGAGGTCGAGCGGGTCGTGTTCATCCAGCGGCTGTTCGCCGCAGGACTGTCCAGCCGCACCATCGCCGAACTGCTGCCGTGCGTCGATTCTCCCAGCGAGGAGAACTCCGACGCCGCGCTGGAGCGGATGGCGCAGGAGCACGACCGGCTGTCCGAGCGCATCGCCGACCTCGTACACACCCGGGACGCCCTCGCCGGGCTGATGACCATGGCGCGGGCACATCAAAAGCGCCTGCGGTCGGCGGTCGCCGACTGATGTCCGCGGCGCTGCAGCGAAGTCCTCGGTGTCGAGCATGAGGTGAAGGCCTCTGGGCAGGTCGCACGCGGCGTGGGTGGGCATGAGTTCGTCGATTTGGAAGGTGAGGCCGAGCCGGCCGTAGATGGCGCGCCGGCACCCATGTCGGCGACGACGATACCGCGGGGACTCATCCGGGGCTGGGGGTCTGGCATGGAAGCCTCAGGTCGGTGGCGCGTACCGTCTGACCACCGCCATCTGGGCCGTCGCCGCCCTCACCGCTGCCCCCGCCGGCCAGATCCTTCCCGACGGTGGTTCACCGCAGCTCGATGTGAGCGACGAGACCCGTCGGCCTCCTCAGGTCCAGGAACCTGGTGACAACGCCGAGAGCGGTCGCGGACTCGGTCCTCGTTGGCGTCCTCGCCGTCAGATGGAAAGTCAACGGGGGTAGCCGGTGCGCTTGGTGCACCGTCGCAATCCCGTCCGAGGAGCGCATCGCGACGCTGCGCTTTGACCGGAGCGCTTCCTGGGCGCGATCGGCTGGTGCAAGAACGCCCGCCGCACGGCACGCGACTACAAGCGCCTGCCCCAGAACTCCGAAGCGCATCTGAACTGGGCCCTCATCACTGTGATGACCCGGCCCATGCCGCCGCCGGCGATTACGGTGCCGACGTCCGCCTCTCCGTTGCCAGGGGCGGGCAGGATACGGCGCACCGGCAGCCTGGGGCCACCGTGGGCGGCCCTGCAGCCGACCAGCTGGTCGGTACGCCAGCGCGGTGGGGGCCGTACGACTACGGCGGTGAGCAGAACCGCGCGGCTTTCCCCGCGCCGAGACTTTCCCCGCGCCGAGACGGTTGGTGAACGGTGCCGCCACCGTCGCCTCGCGTGGGGTGCCGACGCCACCCTCCCCCCTCGCTCCGCGCATCGGCCCGGCGACGACCAGAACCGCATCAAACGCACGGCCGTCCCGTCTGCGATCGCCGACACCGCGCAGGGCAACATGCTCGCCCTCGCCCCGAGCCTTTGTCCTGGACGCGCTCGGCGCGTTCACCGGCAACACGATCACCTTCCACATGACGAGATGAACGACGGGCAGACCGGAGCGTCTTGACCGGTACCTCGGACGTGCGGCCATACTCGCCGGTAACCAACTCCCGTTGCGAAAGGGCCCGGCATGCCGGTGTACGCCGTTGCGCAGATAACCATCCACGACCGTGAGCGCTATCAGCGATACGCCTCGCGCTTCATGGAGGTGCTCATCCGTCACGACGGCCGCCTGCTGGCGGCGGACGAGCAGGCCGACGTCGTGGAGGGGCGATGGGATCACGACAAGATCATCATCATGTCCTTCAAGGACCGGGCTGCTTTTGACGCATGGGCCCACTCTCCCGAGTACCAGGAGATCTCCAGGGACCGCGTTGCCGCCACTGACGGGGTCGTGCTGGTCGTCTCGGGCGTCGGGTGAGGCCGACGCCCCTGAGGGATCCGCTGCCGGTCGACTGCGCCACCGTCGAGGGCACGGAGGCAACGGACGGGGTTCCGTCGGCGCAAGGCTTGGAAATCCGCTAAGCGACTGCTTAGTATCTGGCCTGGGGCGGGGAAAGCCTGCCCGTGCCGCCCCTCCCCTCAGGAGTCCACCGTGACCTCACTGTTCTCCCTCTCCGGCAAAACCGCCCTCGTGACCGGCGGTTCCCGCGGCATCGGCCTGATGATCGCCCGGGGCCTGGTCGAAGCCGGAGCCAAGGTCTACGTCAGCTCGCGCAAGGCGGAAGCCTGCGAGGAGGCCGTGCGCGCGCTTTCCGGTCCCGGCCAGGCCGTGGCGCTGCCCGCCGACCTGTCGCGCGAGGAGGAGTGCCACCGACTCGCCGCAGACATCGGCGAGCGGGAGGAGCGGCTGCACATCCTGGTGAACAACGCCGGCGCCACCTGGGGTGCGCCCCTGGACGAGTTCCCGGTCAGCGGCTGGGACAAGGTGATGGACCTCAACCTGCGCAGCCCCTTCCTGCTCACCCAGGCCCTCCTGCCGAAGCTGCGCGCCGGCGGGTCGACGGAGGACCCTGCGCGGATCATCAACGTCGGATCCATCGACGGCCTGCACGTCAGCCCGGTCTCGGCCTACTCCTACGCGGCCAGCAAGGCGGGCCTGCATCACCTGACCCGCGTGCTGGCCAAGGAGCTCGGGCCGCAGGGCATCACGGTGAACGCCATCGCGCCCGGCCCCTTCGAGTCGAAGATGATGGCCGCGACCCTGGACGCCATGGGCGAGGCGATCGCGGAGGCGGCTCCGCTGCGCCGGATCGGGCGGCCGGACGACATGGCGGGCGTCGCCGTCTATCTGGCCAGCCGTGCGGGCGCCTACGTCACCGGCGCCGTCATCCCGGTCGACGGCGGCCTCGGCACCACGGTCTGACCGGCCGACGGCAGCTCCCCTCCCCTCGCACAAGCAACCCGAACCCGAGACGAAGAGGACCATGGCCTCCCTCCTGCTCTCCCGCCGAGACCTCGACTTCCTGCTGCACGAGTGGCTCGACGTTGAATCCCTGACAGCGCGCTCCCGCTTCGCCGACCACTCGCGCGAAACCTTCGACGCGGTACTGGACCTCAGCGAGACGATCGCCGCCCGGCACTTCGCCCCGCACAACAAGAAGAACGACGCCCAGGAGCCGCGCTTCGACGGCGAGCGGGTGCACATCATCCCCGAAGTCGAAGAGGCCCTGAAGGTCTTCGCCGACGCCGGGCTGATCGGCGGGGGCATGGACCACGAGGTGGGCGGCATGCAGTTGCCCAGCGTGGTGGCCAACGCCTGCTTCGCCTGGTTCCAAGCAGCCAATGTGGGAACGGCCGCCTACCCCTTCCTCACCATCGGCAACGCAAACCTGCTGCTGGCCCACGGCACGCCCGGGCAGATCGACACTTATGTCCGCCCGATGGTCGAGGGCCGCTTCTCTGGGACCATGTGCCTGTCGGAGCCGCAGGCGGGCTCCTCGCTGGCTGATGTGCGCACCCGCGCGGAACAGGCCGACGACGGCACCTACCGCCTGTTCGGTAACAAGATGTGGATCTCGGGTGGCGACCACGAACTGACGGAGAACATCGTCCACCTGGTCCTGGCCAGGATCCCCGGCGGCCCGCCCGGGGTGAAGGGACTCTCGCTCTTCATCGTCCCCAAGGTCCTGGTGGGGGCCGACGGGACGCTCGGCGAGCGCAACGACGTCGCCCTGGCAGGCCTCAATCACAAGATGGGGTATCGAGGGACGACCAACACGCTGCTGAACTTCGGTGAGGGCGCCTTCCGGCCCGGCGGGGCCCCCGGTGCCGTCGGCTTCCTGGTCGGGGAACCCCACCACGGACTGTCCTACATGTTCCACATGATGAACGAGGCCCGCATCGGTGTCGGACTCGGTGCCACAGCGCTCGGTTACACCGGCTACCTGCACGCCCTGGACTACGCGCGCACCCGGCCCCAGGGGCGCCCGCTCATGGCCAGGGACGCCACCACCCCCCAGATCCCGATCGTCGGGCATCCCGATGTCCGGCGCATGCTCCTCACCCAGAAGTCGTACGTCGAAGGCGCGCTGGCTCTCATCCTGTACTGCGGGCGGCTGCTGGACGACGAGCGCACCGCTCCGACGGCCGACGAGCGGGCCAGTGCCGGGCTTCTGCTGGACATGCTCACCCCGATCGCCAAGAGCTGGCCCTCCCAGTGGTGCCTCGAGGCCAACAACCTTGCCATTCAGGTCCACGGCGGCTACGGCTACACCCGCGAGTACAACGTCGAGCAGTTCTACCGGGACAACCGCCTCAACCCCATCCACGAGGGGACGCACGGCGTCCACGGCCTCGACCTGCTGGGCCGAAAGGTCGTCATGAACGGCGGCGCGGGGCTCCGCCTGCTCATCGAGACCGTCTCCATGACGACCGCCCGCGCGGCGGCCGCCGACGACCAGGTCGCCGGCTTCGGACGGCAGCTGGACGCCTCCGTCGCCCGCGTCGCCGCCGTGACACGGCGCCTGTGGGAGGCCGGGGACGCCGAGACCGCCCTCGCCAACGCCTCGGTCTATCTGGAGGCCGTGGGACACGTCGTGGTTGCCTGGATGTGGCTGGAGCAGATGCTGGCCGCCGCCGGACGCAGCGGCGCCTTCTACGAGGGCAAGCGCCGGGCGGGTCAGTACTTCTTCCGGTACGAACTGCCCAGGACGGAGGCGCAGTTCGCGCTGCTGGAAAGCCTCGACCGCACCACCCTCGACATGCCCGCGGACTGCTTCTGAGCTTGCCCATCCTTCCAAGCGCGGGTCTGGGCCGGAAGCTGATCGGAAAATCGATGTGTGGGAGGGCAGGGGCAGCATCCGGGCCGCTTGCGGCCCGGATGACGGTGAGACGGGACGGTCAGACTGATGCCGGGCTGAGCGCGACTCGGTGGCCGAGGGCCTGGAGTTGACGGACGAGGTCGCGGGTTTTGCGGGCGGGGTCGAGGTGACGGGGGTGCCAGTCGGCACCGAGCTCCTGGTAGGAGGCGTCCGGGTTGTTGATCAGGTGCCAGGCGACGACGAGTATCGAGCGGGCGACGGCGACCAGAGTCCCAAGACGCTGGAAGCCCATGTCCCGCAGATCCTGCAGAAGCTGAACCTGCCTCAGTCGCCGGACGACCACCGATACGTGTGCTCGCCGTCCTGAAGCACCTACAGGCCACGCGCTGAGTCCTGGCTCGACGGGGCCGCCCTGGTCAGCAAGAAACCCGAGGACGACGCGGTCGACGAAGGCGGTTGTGAACGGTGGTTGTCACGCGACTACTACCCGGCCGCCCTGGACGCCCTCGCCACCTGGACGAATGGGCCGGCGAGAGGCGGACCACAAGGCAGCGCTCGGCTCCAGGATCAGCCCACCTCCAGCACCACCTTGCCGCGCGTGCGCCCGCTCTCGCTGAGGCGGGGAAGCCTCCGCTGCCTGTGCGGGTCACGAGAGGTCCTTCAAGCAGATTCGGACGAGAGGGATTCGCGGCGCTGCCGGGTGGGTCGGGACCTCAGGCGCCGGTGTTGGTGAGGGTGTTGTCGAGCCAGTCGTAGATGCGGGCTTGGGACAGGCGCATGGCGCCGGGGTGGCAGTGGGCGCCTGCGCCTTCTTCGGCGGTGAACACCATCAAGGTCTTGGGGCAGGTGAGGTGGGCGTAGAGCTGTTCGGGCTGGCCCTTGAAGAATTCGTCCTCGGCGGCGTCGCAGACGAGGGTGGGGCACTGGATCCGCTCGGCGATGCCGCCCTGGAGGGTGTAGTCGAGGTAGGAGGCGTTGAACGCGCGGGGGGTGTCGACGCCCATGACGTACATGCCGTGGTTGATCGCCCACCGGGCGGTCGCGTCGTTGGCCATGATCTTCTCGAACGAGGCGTCGAGTTCGGGGGCTGATTCCGCGCGCAGGAGCCGTTCGGCTTCCTTGCGGTCGCCGGGGATGTTCCGGACGGATGTCTGACCGAGGTCGTAGATGCCGTCGACGGCTATCAGTGCGGCCAGGCGGTGTTCGAAGGCCGCGGCCCTGGGGGCGAGTACGCCGCCCATGCTGATACCGAGGAGTGCGATGCGGCTGTTGTCGACCTCGGGGAGGGTTTCGGCGAAGTCCACGACGGGGGTGATGACGTTCTCCCAGTCGGGGCGGAAGACCAGGTCCTGGTGGTGGCGCGGTCCGGGCTGGCCGGGTCCGTCGAAGACCAGCACGGTGTAGCCACGCTCGGCGCCGGCCAGTGCCCCGAAGAAGTGCATCTCCTCCGCGGTGCCGTCGAAGCCGTTGTGCATGATCAGGGTCGGCCGCGGTGTCCCTGAGTCGTCGGCCCGGTAGAGGTAGCCCGGCAGGGTGGTGTCCTCATAGGGGATGCTGACCGGTTCGATGACCGGGGTGAACAGTGCCGCGGCGGCCTGGAAGCGGGCCACGCTGCGGTCGTAGGCGTGGTCGTGGCGGGGGTCGCAGGGGTGACCGTGCAGGAAGAACTCCGCCGAGCGGTAGTAGTTCGAGGCCCGCAGGAATGCGTCCCGGGCGCTGACCGTGTGGCCGGCGTCAAGGGCCTTCTGCGCCTCGCCGGACACACGGTCGGCGGTGGCCAGCCATTCCTTGTGCCAGCTGTTGTAGTCGCCCTCGGTGATGCGCTCGCTGGTGGAGACGACCTCGCCGAAGTCGGCGCCGCCGTAGGCGATGTGGCTCATCGAGCGCAGGGTCTCGTACCAGAACTGGGGGTTGTTCGGAAACAGCAGCTGCTTCATCACACACTCTCCTCAGGGGTTAAGCACGGATCTGTGCTTACGGCAGAACTGTAGACCCGCCTGCACTACGAAGCAAACATCTGTGCTTACGATGTGGGGGTGTCTTCGAAACAACCGACCCCACGCATCCGCAAGAGCCCCGAGCAGGTCCGCTCGGCCGTCCATCAGGCGGTCATCGACCTGCTGTCCGCCCCCGGGGGCGCAGAGCTCACCATCCCCGCGATCGCTCAATACGCCGGGGTCAACCACACCAGCATTTACCGGCGTTGGGGCAGTCGTGAGGCACTCCTGGCCGACGTGGTCACCACCCGCCTCGAACGGGACTGGCCACTGCACGACACCGGCACCCTGCGCGGAGACCTCACCGCCTGGGCGGAAGCGGGGGTGGCGAGCATCCGCACACCCGAAGGCCGCCTCCTCGTACGAGCCGTCGCCCTGTCCATGCCGAGCAGCGGCCACATGCAGGCGGAACGCGCACAGCACTTCCAGCGCCGGCTCCACTCCATTGAGCGCATCCGCGAGCGGGCCGCAGCCCGGGGCGAGAACCCCCCGCCCGTGGAGCAGATCCTCGACCAGCTCATCGCACCGCTCTACCTGCGGGCGATCTTCGGCATCGACCCGCCGGCCTCCGGCTACCCGGAACTCCTCGTGGACAGGCTGCTCGGCACCACAGGTGCGCCGGGCACGGCGTAGGCGTGGCACACCTCACGCTCCGGCGCCCAGGCCCACAGGGTGTTGCAGAAGGCCGCGGGCGCTGCCCCACTCCTCTAGGTGGGGACGGCTGAGCGCTTGTGAGTGGAGACTTTCACCGGACTGCGCGCGGATCGGTTCGGCCGGATTCTGGAAGCGGTCCGGGACCGGGGCGCCGAGGGCCACGGATGGGGGCGTCCGTGGCGGTTGCCGCCCATCGCCGCACCTGGTGACTCAAGTAGCCGGGTCGGGACGTGCTTCGCCCGTGCGGTTACAAAGTCGACCTCCTCGTCGGCAAAGCGGCGCACACCCCGCGTCGCCGGTCAGCACTCTGAGCGGAGAGGTCGGATAGCGGGATGGAAGGAACCGACCGCGCCGGACGCGGCCGCAGGACTTCCGGCCCGGCCGCCGGCTCCGATCGATCAGACCGGGCTGTAGGGGTGCGCCGCCGTCGCGGACCGGGGCGGCCAGGCCTGTGCGGAGAGGATGCCGAGGACATAGGCCCGGGCGACCAGCGCAGGACGGGTCGCGGCACCGAGGAGGACGCGCAGGCGGCTGATGTGGTAGTCGACCGTCTGCCGTGACAGGTGCAGTGTCCCCGCGATGTCGGCGTTGCTGCGCCCGGCCGCCAGCAGGGCGAGTATCCGTACATGGGCCGCGGTCAGGGACGGTTGGGCATGATGACGCAGGCCGAGGTGGGTGCCGACGGCCCACACACCGGAAACGCCGGGTGTCGGGCCGCACACGGTGCGCAGATGGATCCGGGCCCGGCGCTGCCAGCCGTCACGGTCGACGAGTACGGCGTAGGTGTGGGCGCTTCTGCGCCGGCCACTGATCAGGTCGTCCCAGATGCGGTGCAGCTCAGCCCGTTCGGGTGTCTCGGCGAGCAGGGTGTTGGCCGACAGGCCTATCAGGTCCGAGAGGCTGACGCGCAGGGCGTCGGCGACCGCGGCGCCGGCCTCGCTCACCCGCCCATCGGGGGTCAGGCGAACGCACAGAAGCCCACTGCGGTCGCGCAGGGCGTACAAATCAGCCTCGGCCCGGCGTCGTTGATCCAGCACCCGGGTGTAGTCGGTGACGTCGACGTAGATACCGGCCACACAACGCGCCGCGCCCCAACGGACGGGGAAGCGATAGCCGGCCGCGTGCCCGGAGCAGCCGTCGGCGCGCCGGTAGGTGAGGGCGTGCCTGACAGGACGGCCGCGGGTCAGCACCTCCTGGTCCAGGGCGAGGAACCTGACGACGTCACCGGGTGCGTCGACGTCGGAGAGGTGGCGGCCGACCAAGGCGTCGCGCGTGGTGCCGTACAGGTGGGCATAGGCGTAATTGGCCCATAGGTAGTGGCCGGTGGCGTCGCGTACGAACGCCGCAGCCGGGGCGAGATCGGCGAACGAGGCGTAGGGACTGCCGTCCGACCTGTCGCTGACCTCGATCGCCACTCCCCTGCTGCCGCGCCGCGCCGGCCCGTCGCCGAGGACCGGCCAGTTCACATCGAAGGTTCGGCCCTCGAACCGCGCCTGATAGGGGCCGGCGCCGGGTGCGCCGGACGGACCGCCGTGGTCGGCACGGAGGGTTTCGAGGAAACGGCGGGCGGTGCGCTCGTCGTCGAACGCACCGCCCCCGCTGTCGACCACGCTCAGTCCGCTGTCGGCCTCCCACCAGGACACCGGAAGGGACGCGAGTAACGTCTTGAAATCGGCCTCGTCCACGGCCCAACTCCTTCAACCCTGCACGACATCACTTTGGGTGACACCTCATGCGTTACCCGTAGCGTCCGGGGGCATGCGAGAAAGGTGAGCGCCCCTCTTCTTCGCACCGTCGGGGCGCTAGCGCATCACCAAACCTTCACATGGCGCCAATCAGCAGAAGGAGTAGGGCATTTGCCTGAGTGGTTCGTGCTTCAGGGCCTGCTGGAGGCGAGTTGGGACTGGTTCGCTGGAACGAGACGGTGCGGTGGCGGCCGATACTCCAGGGCGCTCGCCGGCCGAACGCGCGGGCGCGGGAAGTCCCCCGCCCGGTGATTTGGAAGGAGTTGGGATTCCGTGAGCAAGGTGCTGTACGTGCATGCCAAGGGCGGACCTCCAGTGGGGTACGCCCTGACGCGGGTGGCCGCAAGGTCCGCGGTGCACCTACTGGCACTCAGCGACCTGCCGGCCGCCGTGGCCGCTGACGCCGCGAAGCTGTGCGCCTCGGTCGTCACCCCCGTGGACGCACCGGGTCGTGACCTGGTCGAGCTCATTACCGCTCGTGCGCGCGAGGTGGGGGCGGACGCCGTCCTCACGTTCTCGGAGTACGCGGTGGTCGCGGTCGCCGAGGCTGCTCGGCAACTCGGACTGAAGGGTGCCGGGCCCGCCGCCGCACTCGCCCGCGACAAACGTCTGATGCGCGCAGCCTGGGAGCGTCGCGGTATACCGCAGCCCCGGTTTCGCACCGTCACCGGCGTCGCCGAACTGAGGCGGGCGGCGATAGAATTGTCATGTCCATTACTATTCAAGTCGGCATGGAGCGCCGGCTCGACCGCCCACCAGATCATCGACAGGCCCGGGGACGCACAGGACGCCTGGCAGCGCTCGCGCGCGGTGATGGCGGAGTCCGCACAACTCGGTTTCGCCGAACTGCACGTTCGCGGCGCATCGGAGGACTTCATCGTCGAGGAGATCGTCAGCGGATGTGCCGAGGAGTGGTTCGACGGCCCCGGCTGGGGTGACTACGTCAGCGTCGAGGGCGTGGTGGCCGACGGAGTCTTCCGTCCGGTCTGCCTGAGCGGGCGGATGCCCACGGTAGTGCCGTTCACCGAGCGCGCCGGGATCATCCCGGCCGCCGTCGGGAGCACGGCTCAGCGCGTGATCGTGGAGCTCGCCCGGCGCGCGGTGAACGCACTGGAACTGGAGAACTGCGGCACCCACACGGAGATCAAGCTGGGTCGGGACGGTCGCATGTGGGTCATCGAGACGGCCGCACGATTCGGCGGCGCGATGACGGTGCCGCAGATCGAGGAGGTCTTCGGCCTTGACATGATCGGCATGTTCACCGACCAGCTCCTCGGCGGTTCACCCGCCTGGCCCGCTCGGGCGTTGACGCCCGAGGATGCCGCGGGTGCGGCCGGATCTCTGGTGGTCCTGGCGGTGCACCGTGACGGCACTCCCTGGTCCCGCCGCCATCTCTGGGACTCCTCAGCAGTCGTCCGATCGGCCCCGGCCGGCGCGGGCAGCACGCTCTCCGTCGTACGCGAGAGCTCGCTGCCGGACGGAACCCCCGTGCCGGTCTACGACCCTGCCGCCGGCGCCAACACGATGGCAGGCCTGTGCGTGTTGTCGGCCGACCGGCCGCAGTCCGTCGTCCGCGACTTCACCGCCCTGATCGACGCGCTGCCGCGCATCCTGCCCACAGACGTCGCCGAGGAGGCACGGGCATGACTCTCGCACCCGACGAGGCCGGCCACCCCGACGCTACGGCCGATCGGACCGTCGTCGGCGCCAACCTGTCGCTGCCACTGTTCCGCACGCTGTCCGGCGTGCTCGCCGGACACCCGTACCTGAAGGTCGTGGTGGACCGCGCCGAGGACACCTGGCATCTGCTCGACACCCGGGTGCACCCCTTTCACGCCGACTACATCGCGACCCGCATCCTCGGCATGACACCGGACGAACTCGACGCGGATCTCGACGAGTTCAACGCATCCGTGTACATGGCGCCGGACCGCCGCTTCCTGCTGGGAGTGCTGTCCCTGCACAGCGACGAGGAGGCCGACGGCTCCGAGCGGCCCTTCCTGGTCCTGGAGACGACCGAGGCGGACACCATGCACGGTGCGCTGCTGGAGGAGTTCCACCACTTCGTGCGCGGCCGGGTGGACGGACGCCTTCCGCTGCTGCTGAAGCCCGCGAACCACGGCCAGGAACACGAACTGGCCTCCATCAGCGAGGCACGGGTTCCCCGCATTCTCAGCCAGGAACTGTTCGGCAACCGGACCCGCACCTGCCTCAACCCGGGCATGGCCGAAGGGCGACTGCGATACTTCCGCAGCCGGGAGGAATACCTAAGCGCCGCCGCGGAACTCGGCTGGGCCGACATCGTCGCGATGGCCTGCCTGCCCGATGACGTGCCCCGCGTCGCCGGGTTCGTCAACACGGCCTCCACCACGCCGCTTTCGCACACCAACGTGCTCGCTTCGGGCTGGGGCATCCCGAACGCCATCATCCGCGACCTGGACGCCGTCGTGCAGCGAGAAGGACTGGACGGTGCGTGGGTCCGCTACCGCGTGCAGGAGGACGCCATCACGCTGGAGAGGTTGTCCTCCCCGCCCGCACTGCGCAGGCCCGTCTGGCACCAGCAGCGCATCCGCCTCGACACACCACGCCTGGGGGACACACCGGTCATGGCTCTGCACCGGCTGCGACGGGCCGACCGCGACAGTTACGGCACCAAGGCAGCCAACCTCGGCGAACTGCACCACGTCCTGGACAGCCGTACCGCCGACCTGACCGCGTACTACGCGCGCCCGCGTCCGCCGCGGCCCGATCTGCTCACGCACCTCGCCTCCCGGCTCGGCGAGCCGGGAGCACCCGTGCAACGGCTTCGCGCCAAGGCGGCCGAACGCGTCGCGGAGACGGTCCGGGCACCTGAGGGCGTAGCGCTGCCGTTCCGCCTGCACGATCTGTTCCTGACCTCGTCGCCGGCGCTGCAACAAGGCATCGGCAAGTTGAAAATGGCGCTCGAACTCGACGCACTCGACGTGATCGACTCGCTGTCCCTGGACCTCCAGCACCTGATGCACAGCACGCCGATGCCCGACGAGGTGGCCCGGGCCGTCACCGGCTCGGTGCCGGGACTGCTGGCCGACGCATCTCGACTGGTGGTGCGCTCCTCCTCCAACGCCGAGGATCTGCCGGGGTTCTCCGCGGCCGGGATCTACGACTCGGTGACGACTGTGCGTGGCCCGGAACAGCTGATGGACGCCGTACGGCAGGTGTGGGCATCGTTGCTGTCACCGCGGAGCGTGCGCCTGCGGCACCAGGTCGGCATTTCCCTGGACGACACCTACATGGGAGTGATCATCCAGAAGTATGTGCCGGCCGACCTCGGGGGTGTGCTGGTGACCTGCAATCCGACCCGTCGCGAGGACTTCCGCAACGTGTACCTCAACTGCTCGTCCGGCTCACCCGAGCACGTGGTCGACGGCACGGTGCTGCCGCACCAATACCTGTACAACACGGTCGAGGGCGGCGGGCGCACGGTGGCCGTCGGCTCGACGGGCGCGGACCTCCCGGCGGACACGCGCACGTCACTGGCGCGGCTGGCGCTGGTGGGGCGCCTGTTGCAGTCCCACTTCAGCGAGCGCGACCCCGATGACGCCCTGGACATCGAGTGGCTCATGACCGCGGGCGGGACGTTCCAGCTGGTCCAGGTCCGCCCCTACGCCCGGTGAGGCGCCGTATGCCCGTCCCGTGGCACCGCGCTCCCCGACCCGATCTGACCCCGACCGCACACCGCGTCATCCGCCTCAACAACGGGTTCCAGCTGTTGTTCAACCTGCTGTGGTGGATGCCGGTGTTCTACGCCTACCAGCGCGACGCGGGCCTGTCGGACGGCCAGATCTTCGGCATCCAGAGCATCTACTACATCGCCTTCTGTCTGTTCGAGATACCCACCGGCGTCGTCGCCGACCGCATCGGTGCCCGTAACTGCCTGCGCGCGGGCGCGATGGTCATGACAGCGGCGAACATGATGCCGGTGCTGGCCCCGTCGTACACGGGCTTCCTCGTCCACTTCCTCGCCATCGCCGCCGGACGCTCCCTCACGTCGGGCGCGGCGAGCGCCTGCCTGTACGACGGGCTGCACGCCGAAGGAGCAGACGACCACTACCTCAGGGCGGAGGGGACGGCGCGTGCCCTCGGGCTCGCCGCCAAGGTCGTGTGCTGGCCGCTCGTCGGACCGCTGATGTCCCTGGCCCCGCAGACCCCGTACGTGCTCAGCGCGGCCAGCGCGGCCGGCTCCCTCGGCTGCGCCCTCGCCCTACCGCGGCTCGCCACGCTCGACACGGACTCCGGGCCGCGCGCCCACGGCCGGCGCAGCGGCACTCCGCTGCGCGACACGGGCGCCGCGCTGCGCACCCTGCGCTCCTCACCGTGGCTGGTCCTGCTCATGGTGCAGGGCGTGGCGGTCTTCACTCTGTCGCGGATCTGCCAGGTCAACCTTTTCCAGCCGGTACTGCTGGAGCACGGCATAGGACAGAGCACCCACGGCGGCGTCCTCGCGGCGATGACGGTGGCCGAGGCGGTGGCCTCCGCGCGCCCGCAGTGGCTGAGCCCTCGGCTGTCGCCCACGGCATGGGTGTCCGCGCTGAGCCTCGCGCTCGCCGTCGCCCTCGCGGGCACCACCGTCGGCGGTCCCTGGGCCGTGGTCGGTTTGTTGTGCGCGTTCGCCTCGATCACCGGGTTCGCCTATCCCGTGCAGCGCAAGCTCATCAACGACGCCATCCCCAAATCCGCGCCCCGTGCCACTCTGCTGTCGGTGGAGAGCATCGTGGACCGCGCCGTGTGTGCGCTGGCCGCGGTGGCCGCAGGCGCGTATCTGGCTGCCGGCCGACTGGACGTACTGCTGTGGCAGTCCGCCGCGGTCACCTGCGTGCTGATACCGGTACTGCATCTGGTGCTGCACCGCATGAGCCGGGCGAGGGCCGCGCGCGGGGGACGTGGAACGCGTGGGCCCGACTCCGTCGCTCAGGAGGCAGGCGCACGACCGCAGGAGGAGCCCGTTGCGCTGCCCGTGGACGAGGGCGCGGCCCTCCGCCCCTGAGCCGCGGCGGGATCGATGGACCCGCATGCCTCGTTGCCACTGCTCTGACCGCACAGACACGTCACGTCGCTGTGCGGTCAAGCCGGTCGGCCTTGGTGAGCCGGGTCTTCGAACACTCTTCGCCAGGCAGGGAGAGAATCCCGGCACGGTGATGGCACGGCACTGTACTCCTCGTCGCCCATCGTGGACGGGCAACCGCTCCTTGCTGAGCCCAGCTTCTGGCCCGCGCACTTGGCCGACCTGTCAGAGGGCTTGCCGCCAGGGGCCTTCGGCTCGGACCCGGACGACGCGGACGCCATGCCGGACAAGCTCCAAAGCCCAGCGACATGGCCAGTGTTCACACTCTTCCACCACGGCCGTGGCCAGATGCTCGACCACATGCTCATCACACGCACTCTCCTGGCTCACCAGCGCGGCTCAGAAATCCACAACAACTCCTTCACGACGAATCCGTCGCCTTCGCCACGGACATCAAGTACCCCGAGTCCGACCACGCCCCCGTCGTCGCCACCTTCGACTTCGACCGACCCCACCGGCGATGAATGAGCTATAGCGAGCCCGGCATCTTCAGCCTCGGTCAGCACGCAGGCGGAGAGCTGGGCGACGGAACAGTCTGTCTCGCTACGCTGCCGCCATGACCGAGGAGATAGCGGCACGGCAAGTCACGGACGCATGGGGGCGGATCGAGGCGTGGCTTCGTGACCATGCGCCCGTGACGCATGCGGCTCTGGGTCCGGGCGCGAGCGCGGAGGAGATTGCTGCTGTGGAGGCGGCGTTGGGGCTCGCCGTTCCGGTGGAGCTGCGGACGCTGTGGGGGCTCGTCTCGGGCGACAACGTCAACGGCGGCGGTTCTGGCTCGCCAATCGCTCCCTGATGCGTCTGGGTGACGTTAGCACTGCCGCCGCACGGCAGCGAACCTAGCGATGCGTGACCCGCCCCACCAAGAGCCTCAGGAGAAGAACCGAAATAGGTCCGAATTCCCTTGCTGAGAACGGGAACTAGAGCATCACCGGGCCCGAAAGGCGGCAGTCACGGCGCCTCGGGGTCCGCAACAGCGCATCACAGCCAAACTCTCCACCCACGCGGACGAGGTGCGCTCCGGCGGACACCGGAACGCACCTCGGAGTGGACCGTAAAGAGATCAGTGCGGGATCGGCAGGGGCTTGGTGATGTGCGGTGCGGGGACGGTGGCCCCGCCGCGGGTGCGGGAGGCGGCGCTGCCGCCGGCGACGGCGAGGGGCCCGGCGGTGTAGAGGGCCTCGTCGAAGGCTTGCCCGTTGGCCGGAGTCCTGCCTACGGCGAACACGGAGACCGCCTTACCGCCGATGACGGAGGTGGACAGGTGGTCGCCGACCATACGGCCCTGCGTGGAGTCGGCGACCTGGGACAGGGACATGGGCCCGGAGACAGTGGTCGGCGTGCGTGCGTGACGTGATCAATTGCTGTTCATAGTCGGCTGGCGCGAGGTAGCCGAGGGCGGAGTGGCGGCGGCGCCGGATCATGATGCTTCAGGCCGGCCCCGGCCGGCGTTCCTCGCCATCCCTGCCGTGCTGGCCTCCGGTGGGCTGGAGCTGCTCAAGATCGGCGAAGGACCGGCACCCGCCGGGGGACCGACACTGCTGGCTACCGGCATCGCGTGCATGGTCGGGTACACGGCGGCGGCGTGGTTCCTCAGGTATATCTCCCGCAACAGCTTCATGCCGTTCGTCATCTACCGGGGGTTGCTGGGGATCGCCATCAACGGCCTGGTCACCATGGGCGCCCGCGCCCCGAGGGCGGGCGCCGTCGACTGACAGGCGCAGTTAGGGGCCGTTCATGGCGCCGGTGCAGTTACCGGTGTCGGTCGAGGCGACCCGCTTCCGCCGCGTGACCGTGCGCCAGTCACCGGTCGCAGGCGAACGGCGGCGTCCAGGCCGGTGTCTGGCCCCGGGTGCAGGGTGATCTCGCCGCCGGAGGCGTGGACGAGGTGCCGGACGATGGGCAGGCCGAGGCCGGTGCCGTCGTGGTGGGAGTCGGAGGCGCGCCAGAAGCGGTCGAAGGCGCGGGCGCGGTCGGTCTCGGACATACCGGGGCCCTGGTCGATGACGTGGAGTTCGGCGCCGGGTGCGCGGTGGAGCGTGATGGTCGTGCCGGGCGGGGAGACGCGCAGGGCGTTGGCGACCAGGTTGTCGATGACCTGTTCCAGCGCCCCGGGGATCGCCCACACTCGGCCGGCGGGGCGGCCGGTGACGGCGAGGACTACGCACTGTTCGGCGGCCAGCGACTCCCACATCGTGACGCGGTCGGTGATGACGGTGTCCAGGTCGACCGGTTCCGGCGTGGTGGCGGAGTTCTCGAGGCGGGCCAGGGCAAGCAGGCCCTGCACCATGCGGCTGAGGCGTTCGACCTCGCCGACGGATTCCTCGAGGCTGCCGTGGGCGCGTGGGTCGAGGTAGGGCTCGAAGTTCTCCAGGCGCAGGCGCAGTGCGGTCAGCGGGGTTTTCAGCTGGTGCGAGGCTTCGGAGGCGAACGCCTGCTGGGCCTTGAGGAGTTGTTGCAGCCGGGTCGCCGTGTGGGTGAAGGAGGCGGCGAGGCTGCGGAGTTCGGGCGGGCCGGTGGTGGCGTCCGGCGGGTTGGTGAGCCGGCCGTCGGCCAGCTGGGCAGTGGCGGCCTCCAGGGTGCGCAGGGGGCGGGTGATCCAGCGGGCGAGGGTGAAGGCGACGATGGCCACGGCGGCCAGGATGCAGACTCCGGCCAGGGCCAGGGCACCCCAGATGCGGTGCACGCGGGCGTTGACCTCGGCCATGGGATAGGTCAGGCGCAAGGTGCCCCGGACGGTGGTGCCGGAGGAGCCCGGCATGGTGGCCGACAACAGGTCGCCTCCGGTGGCCACGGTCGGCTGATTCCGCAAGGCGCGGGCGATGTCAGGCTGGGCGGCGATGTTGATGTTCGTGCGGCCGGACGGGTCGGAGTCGGCCAGGACGAGGCCTCGCCGGTCGGTAACGACGACGTGGCCGCCGGTGCGGGTGGCGTAGTCGCCGACGACATCGGGCAGTTCGTCGAGGTTGCCCTTCTCGATGTTCTCCTCGGTGACCTCGGCGAGCATCGAGGCGTCGCGTTCGACGCTCTGGGAGGCGCGGGAGATCTCTCCTCGGGCGTAGATCCAGCCGAGTGGTATCTCCAGCCCGGCCAGCACGAGGAGGGCCAGACCGAGGTAGCTGAGCAGCAGGCGGCGGGTCATCCGGCCACCTCGGATTCCGCGTCGTCGCCGGGGACGGTGAGGCGAAAGCCGACTCCGCGAGCCGTGGTGATCCAGGCCGGGTCGCCGAGCTTGCGGCGCAGCGCGGCGACGTGGGCGTCGAGGGTCTTGGTTGGGCCGAAGAAGTGCGGGTCCCACACCGAGTCCATGATCTGCTGTCGCGAGTGGACCGTGCCGGGGTCCTCGGCGAGATAGGTGAGCAGGTCGAACTCACGCGGCGTAAGGGGTACTTCGGCTCCGCCGAGGCGCACCTGGCGGGTGCGGCGGTTGATCTCCAGCGAGCCGAGCAGCTGCGGTCCGGGGGTGTCGGGCGCCGCCGGATGCGTCGGCGCAGGAAAGGGCAGCGCGCCGGTGGTGCGGCGGGTGACCGCGCGGATCCGGGCCACCAACTCCCGTACGCCGAAAGGCTTGGCGAGGTAGTCGTCGGCACCCAGCTCCAGGCCGACGATGCGGTCGGCCTCCTCTCCCCTCGCGGTGATCATGATGATCGGGACGGCGGAGCGGGCACGCAGGCTGCGGCAGACGTCGAGGCCGTCCATGTCGGGCAGGCCGAGGTCGAGCAGGACCAGGTCCGGGGATCCGTCGGTACCGGCGAGTCCGGCGGCGCCGGTACGGACGTGGTCAACGGTGAAGCCGTACCGCCCGAGCCCTTCGGTGAGCGGGCCGGCGATTCGGTCGTCGTCTTCGATGAGCAGGAGCCGCATGGCGCAAGGCTCGCACAGCTGTGCCACGAGAGTTGGGCTGTTCATGGGAAGCCGCCTGGACCTGGGAGTCGTACGGACGGTGAGCCGGCGCAGGTGCCGCCCGGCCGGTCGACACGCGGAGTGCGAGCGGCCGGGCAGCGGGAGCGGGGCGGTGACGACGCCGACCGTCGGGAGTCAGTCGTCGACGTGGTCGCCGTCCTCGCGTCCCTGCTCCTCCTCCCTGCGGTTGTCATCACCGCGGTCACCGGCGACGGGCGGCACGGCGGCAGGCGTCGGCGGGGTGGCCGCGCTCACGGCGCCACCGGGCGGTTCGGCGGAGACCGTCGCGTCCGGCGGGAGGGACTGGGCACCCGGCGACCTGGGAGGCGAGACCTGAGCGGTGCCGCCGGGGTTCCGGTGGGAGGTGACCGTGTAGCTGACCGTAGACAGCGCGAGGCCGAAGCCGCCGAGGAGGACGAGCATGGCGACGGCTGTCAGGGCCGACCGGTGCCGTACCGCCGTTTGCCGCCACCCGTTCTCGTCCCGAGCCCGGCTCCGTCGGCTCCCGCCGGCCTCGGCCCCCCGGCGCCGACTCGGCAACCGTAGCTTCGGCGGAGCCGGCCACGCTGTCATCGCAGGACCAGGCGTGGGACAGGGAAGGCGAGGCGTAGTCGAAGGCATCCTCTTCGAAGCGATTCCCATAGACTCCCCGCGCAGAGTCGGGGACCGGAGGCCCCAGGATCGCCGTCACCTCGGCGTCCGACAGTGGCGCGGTGGCGTTCTCGTACTCGCTCGGCACCTGTTTCTCCCTTCCGGCCGGTCGATCCGTGCGTCTCAGCCGTCGTTCTCGGTTTCCTCGGTGCCTTCCTGCTTGGTGCCGGTCACCTTGAAGGACTTGTCCAGGTACACCTCGACCGAGGTACCGTCCGCCTTCTTCACCTCCACCGCGTACATGCCGGGCTTCTCCGCGTCCTCCTCGGACTTGATCACCGTGCCTGGGTAGGCGGCGATCGCCGCCGCCTCGGCCTTCTGCTTGATGTCGCCGGTCAGCGGCGGTTCCTTCTTGTCGTCGGTGTCACCGGCGACGTCGCCCGCCGCGTCGGCACCGCCCGTGCCCTGGGCGGCCTGCTGGGTGTCCGACTTCGAACTGCCGGAGCCGGAGCCGGAGTCGGAACCGCCACCGCAGGCGGCGAGGGCGAACATCAGCACGGCGGCGGGAGCGGCAAGGAGGGCACGGCGGGGCAAGGCACGCATGAACTGTCTCCAGATTTCGGGGATGCAGTGATCCAGGAGCCGGACCACCGGGGGACCGCAACGACCCTAGGAAGACGCTGTCGAGAGCCGGCCCAGCAAACGGAGAGCGGAAGCCCAGCAAATGTCCAATGTTTCGCCATCGACGCCAGAAGACGGTGAACCACCTTGGCAGCTCACGGCGTTGACCACCCCACCGCTCCGCGCGCGCGAGGCAGCCTTACCTGGAAGACCGCGCCACCGCCTGGGGCATCGGTCAGGACAGGGTCCCGCCATAGTGCCGGACGACATCGCGGGCGATGGCCAGGCCCAGGCCCGCCCCACCCTCGTCGCGACTGCGGGCCTCGTCCAGCCGGACGAAACGCTTTTTTGGAGATGCGCTCACAGTGGGCCGGATCCACGCCCTGACCGTCGTCGGCCACAGCGCGAGAGCCAGCCGCCGCGCGATGCAGTGCGCTTGCGGTGCCTGTCGGTGCACACCGCCGCATCGGGTGCGCGGCATCGGATGCACTCAGTGGCCGACTTCTCGTCCGCGGTGCGGTCCGGGCTGCTGCGGGCGGCGCACCTGCTGGTCGCCCTCGCGCAGCGGGTGCGAGCCGCCGGTATCGTCCCGGTCGGCGTAGCGGTCCATAGTGGCGCGGGCCCGGTCGGCCGCCGCGGTGAAGGCACCCTGGAGGCGAAGCAGCCGCTCGGCAGCGAGATCGAGGGCTTACACGTCCGTGCGGGACTCCTTCAAGGCCCGCAGCACCGTCAGGTCGAGCGCCCACCCGGGGCTCGGTGCCCGGATCCAGGCGGTCGGGCTCGGAGTTGGCGCCGGTGTCCGGGAACGGGATGAGGAGTTGCAGCGCGTTGAGGATGGCGCGTCAGCTCGCCCCCGTGTTGTCGCAGAGCACCGAGGACAGCTTCATCCCGGTGTCCTCCAGTCCCTTCTCCAACCGCTGGGCCTCCTGCCCCCGCGCGGTGATTAGCTGGGTGCGGCGCCGAGTCAGGTCCCGCAACTCACGGATCTCCCGCTCGGGCACGAAGGAGCCCATCACCATTCCCGAGGCACCGGCCCGGGTCAGCAACGCTGCGTCGCTGGGGCGCTCTTGCGCCCCCGGGTGCCCTTGAAGTGGGCCGGGTTGACCAGCATCAGGTTCAGATACGGCTGCAGCGTGTAGTAGAGATGGCGCCAGTCGTCCGAGGTGGCCTCGGGCACCACCACCTCGACCCGGCGTTCAAGCAGCCAGGCCATCAGGCGCCGGATCTCGGCCGCGGTCGTCTCGACCCGCTCGGTCTCCAGAGTCCAAGTCCCCGGCCACTTCGCGCACGGGGTCCGCACACAGGCCTGCAGCTGCTGGTGTGCGCTACCCGTCAGAGGGCGGGCGGGGTCCAGTCGGCGGGCAGGCCGGACTGGGCAAGGACGCTGGCAAGGCTGTAAAGGTCCTGGTCGGAGGCGATCCGGCAGCGGTTCCCGTCGAGATCGAGGAGGGTGGTCATGGGCACGGCGAAGGGCTGAGGTGCGCCTTTGATGTGGCCGGAGTAGACGGCCACGACGATGATGCGACCGCCGTCGCGGTGGGCGGCGCCTACGGTGACGTGGACGTTGTCGATGGTGCTGTCGGCGCGAGCCTTCCACCCGGCGATCTCCTGGCGGCCGTGGAAGGTGATGCCCACGGCCTCGTCGGTGTAGGTGCCGTCGGCGGTGAACAGCGCGCCGAGCGCCCCAGGGTCGGTGCCGTTCCAGGCGCGGGCCCAGTCGGTGACGATCCTCGGCGGAAGCCACCCGGCGTCCTGTGCGGCGTAGGCAGTGGTGGCCGTGGTGGCGGTGGTGGCACAAAGGGCGGCGGCTGCGATCAGCACTGTCTTGGCACGGGGCGGGCGGGAGGTCATGGTGATGCTCCTTCGGGTGCGTGTACGGGTACCTGTTGCGGTACGGGTGCGGGACTTGTCCCGGCACGGGTACAGGTACGGGCGCGAGTGCGGCCGTGGCTGGCCGGCTCCGAGCTGCCCGCGGCAGGTGGCCCGGGGATGGTGTGGGTGTCAGGGTGTCAGGACGGCCTTGCCGACGACGGTGCCGGATTCGGCCGGAGGCGGGGCTCCGGTGGCCTGGTGAGCGGCAGGGCCACTCCCGACCGAGGGGATCGATGCGCTGCCTGGTTTGTCTGCGTGCGGGCAACGTTCATGGCGCACAGACTCCCGTCAGCCGGTGTCCATTTTCCAGGTCCGCCGGGGGCGGCGGCTGTCCAGTGCTGTCCGCACGTGTCCACCCGGTTCGGTCGATGCGCAATCGACTCGTTGAGCCTGCGAGCGATGAGTCCTCCGAGCGGCTGGGCCGTCTTCGATGGACCGTCAAGCGAACCGTGGACTGGTCTGCCCGTTGCCGCCGCTTGCACCGCCGCTACGAGCGCAAGGCCGCGCATTTCCTCGCCTTCGTCGGCATCGCCGCCGCCTCATCTGCCGCCGCAGGCTCGAGGGCCTCGCGCCGCGGTAATTCGATGGCGCCGGCGAAACGATGTGCGCACCCTGGTCCCCGTGGCAGAACCCAAATACCAGATTCGAGCCCAGCACACGGACTCCACAGTCACCGTCTACCAGGCGTACGCCCCGGAGATCGGCCTGCCGGCCGCCCGGGAGGGCCGCTTCCCGACGGTGTGGAAGCGGGACCGGATGACATGGATCAAGCCGTCGTTCCTATGGATGATGTACCGCTGCGGGTGGGGCACCAAGGAGGGACAGGAGACAGTCCTCGCCGTCGAGATTTCCCGTGAAGGCTTCGAGTGGGCCCTGGAGTACGCCTGCCTGTCCCACTACGAGCCTGGGCTCCACGCTGACCGCGCCACGTGGAAGCGCCAATTGAAGCAAGCTCCGGCCCGGGTGCAATGGGACCCCGAACGCGACCTGCACCTTCAGCCGCTTGCCCACCGGTCGCTCCAGGTCGGCCTGGCTGGTGAAGCCGCACGTCGCTACGCCGATGAGTGGACCGTCTCCATCACTGACATCACATCGCTCGCCCACACCATCCACGCGCACGCCCGGGACGGCGACCTGGACGCCGCACGGCAACTCCTGCCCCTTGAACGCCACTACCCCGTGAACGAAGGGGTCATGGCTCACCTGCACCAATGAGCCTGTCTGCCAATTGAGACGGTCTCTTTAAGTGAGGTGTGGGGACGGTTCGCCACCGTGGATGGAAGCCGTCCGGGCCGGCCGCCCGGATGCTCTTGAGTGCGGCGAGGCTGTCGCCGGTGCCTTTGCGGCGCCGGTTGACGTCCCAGACGCTGGCCGACGGCCTCGCCCGGCACACCTGCACACCTGCACACCTGCTGCTCCTGGACAACTGCCTGCCATCGGAACCCGAGACCAACCATCCGGTTACGCAGTGATGCACTCGGACCAGTCCCCCTTCGCGCAAAGCACCAGGCTGCGGGGGGTACCCCTTTAGGCCGCAGCCAGCCGATCTCCGGGAACGCGACATCGTCACTGGGAAGTCGACGGCGAAGCCACGGTCAAGTGAATCGCCATCGCGGACGCCGCGGCGGCCGGCACCGCCGTGTTGTGAGGAGCCGACCCGCGTTGCGCAGGCCGGGGGCGCCTCTGCGATCAGGCAGGGCGCGGAGCTCGCCGGTCCTTGCGCTGCGCCAGCTCCTCGCCCTCGCCAGAGACGTCAAGTACCCCGAGTCCAACCACGCCCCCGTCGTCGCCCCCTTCGACTTCGGCTGCCCCACCGGTGCCGGTGGCGACGTCGACGCCGCCAGGCCGACGTCGACCACCGCAGCAACCCAGGCCTGGATCCGCGGTCAGGTCGGGGTGTCTGTCCCCGGAAGAGTGTCGGGCTCGGCGCGGACATCGTCGGCATGCCTTCGACCCGTCACATGCCAAGCCTCGCGCGCGTGGCGGAGATGGCGTCGAGCAGTTCCTCGTGACTGTCGAAGCCTCGCCCGATGCAGGCCATGTCGACCCCGCACGCGCGCTGCCGCTCCCTGAGCAGTGGGTCCCCCACCAGGGATACGGGGAAGGCCGGGGAGTCGGGGGCGTCCTCGCCGACGCAGAGCCATCCGTTGCGGTCGTCGTGGCGGATCACGCCGGCCGCGATCCCGTTGGTCCACTCGGTGAACAGCGCGGCCAGACTGGTGGCCGCGCGGACCGCGTCCCAGGCGTCCGGGGCGATCTCGTAGCGCCAGATCTCCCCCTCGTGCTCACCGGCGAGGACGAAGGTGTAGATGAGGAACTCGAAGTGGAACAGCGGCATTTGATGCCGCCATGGAAACGGAGTGCCGATCGAGAGCGCCAGCGGGTCGAGCGCCTCGTCGCCGTCTTTCGGCCAGTCCAGAACCCAGCCGCCGTCGGGCAGGGGCCGTCCCGCGTGCCAGCCCTGGGACTGGAACCAGGTCAGTTGCTCGGCGACGTGGTTCACGCCGAACAACTGGTGCACCACCTCGGGCACTCGACCGCCGGGCGGCACGGCGATCGCCGCGGGCCAGGAAAGGCCCGCGGCGATCGCCGCCGCGCGGTAGTCGTTCACCGCGGTGCGCAGAGTGCGCAAGTCGTCCAGGGTCACAGAACCACCTAGGGAGTTGGCGTCATGCACATGCTCGCCCCGCCGGGGCTGACGTGGAACCCGAAGCTCGGCCCGTTCGCCTCCACCCAGGGTTTGATCGGCAGCACGATGAACCGGTCCGTGTCCTTGACTTTGCACTTGCTGTAGAAGGCGGATATGTCGCTGCCCTGCGGCAGCGACTCCGTGTTCGGTACCGGCTTGAGGTCCGCGACCAGGCCAGACAGGTCGACCGCCTGGTTCGTCGACCAGAAGGGGAACTCGTCGCAGGTCTTGCCGCGCTGGCGCCCCTGGCAGCTGTTCGGCTGGAACCGTACGTCCGTGTCGAACCAGTTGCGCCGGTAGCCCTTGCTCTGCGCGGCCTGGCCGCCCTGGCTGCGGGCAGGGTAGAACCACCGGGAGCGCGCCGGGGGCTGCGGATAGCTGCCGTTGCCCATGGCGGCCACGATATGGGTCCCGGTCTCCGGCATGGGCTTGAACTTGTAGTTCTGGCCTCCGGGGACGTAGACGGTGACGTTCTCGTCACACCCGGCGATGCCCTGGCTACCCCGCTGGGCCGTGCACGCCTGGTCGATGAGGCGCTTGAGCCTCGCGTCCTCGGTGTCGTCCCAGGCGAAGGGCAGGCCGTCCCGGCCGGCCACCTGCTGCGTCACTCGGATCACTTCGGCGTAGACCTTAAGGCTGTTGTACCAATCGCCGTCGTCGGCGCCCCAGTTGTCGAAGGTGTCGAAGTCGTCGTTGTAGTGGATCGGGTATTCCAGCAGACCCCCGATGGCTATCTCCCCGGGAAAGAGGATCTCCAGGAGTGCCCACAGCGCGATGCCGAGGCCGATGCCCTCGGCCGCGACGACGACCCATGCGGTGGTGGCGGTCGCGAGCTCGGCCGTCGCCACGACCTCCACTGTCTCCTCGACGGGTGCCAGCAGCGTCGTGCAGCCTCCCTCGATGCACCAGGCGACAGGTTCGATCACGGGGCTCGGCGCGAACGCTGCGCCGGTGCCGTCCTTCAGCCCGGAGATCACCGGCCCGCGGCCGGGCGGTGCCACGTCGTAGAGGAGCTTGGTGACGTCGTCCGCGCACTTGAGGATCTTCTCGCCGGACGGCGGCAGGAACGCGTCGATGCAACTGCTGTCCGGGGTGCGGTAGCAGCCCGGAAACAGCTGGGTGCTGCCGCCGGGGATCTTCACGACGGCCCGCGCGTCCGCCGCGACGTAGAAGTCGCCGCCTTGCACGGCGCATTGCGAGGCCTCGCTGGCCGACAGCTGCGTGGTCGCGGGATCCACCTCGGGATTGGCGACCGTCGTGGTGAAGTCGCCGGAGAAGCCGCGCGCCTGTTTCCCGTCGGCCCCCACCGCAACGACCTGGAAGGTGTACGGCGTGCCCTGTTCGAGCGGTTCGATCGGGTAGCTGATGACGCTCTTGGCGGTGCACGGGTCGGCCGGTTTGCCGTCGGCGTCCTGGCAGTACCGGTCCAGGTCGAACGAGTCGAGCTCGGTCCCGTCCAGGGTCACCTTGTATGTCACGTCCTGGGAGGGATCCGGATGCCAGGTGGCCGTGGCGCCGCCCTCCTCGGGCACGAAGGCCAGCTCAGCGTCCGGGTTGGGTGGCGGCGGCGGCGCCTTCGTACGGAACGACGCCGTGGCGGGCGACTTCGACGTGTTGCCCGCGAGGTCGACGGCGACCACGGAGACGGTGTGGTCGGTGGCGGGCTTGAGCCCGGTGATGGTGTACGTACGAGTTCCTGCGGTGGTCCGGTGCGGGGCACCTCCGTCGACGCGGACCTCATATCCGGCGAGACCGTAGTTGTCGGTCGCCGCGCCCCAGGTCACCTTGGCCGTGCTGTCCGTGACGGCGCCGACGGCCAAGCCCGAGACATCGCTCGGCGGGAGCAGATCGACGATGTCGACGGAGCGCAGCACCCTCGCAGTCCTCTTGGGGTCGCGCTCGGCCCGGGCGCACACCAGGTTCGGGCCGAGCTGCGCCGGACGCAGGCTCGCCTGCCACGACGACGCCCACGCCGCCACATCGTCCGGGGGCGGGCCGATGGTGAAGTCCTTCGTTGTCACGTGGCCGACCGAGACGTCGACCATCGTCGCCTTCTTGTGCAGGACGCCGCTGAGCGGGATCTTGCCGTGTTGGTCGACGGCGAGCTTCGCGTCGGTCGTCGACAGGTCGAGGCGGATGGAGGCGTGGTTCTCCTCCGCCGGCGCGGTCATGCCCGCGCAGGCTTCGGGCGGCAGCTGCATCTCGTCGGCAGCCGCGTGAGTGGCTGTCAGGCTGACCAGCCCCATGGGAAGAACGAACGAGACGACGAGTGCCGTCGTCCGTAAGGATCTGCCGAAGTACCGATGGCTCATGCGTTCCCACCCCCGGATGAGCGTTCGAGTCCTACGACTATACGGATGCCACAGGGGACCGTCAGCACCTCGGTTCCATCCTCCTGACCCGGCGGCCGAAGAACGCCACGTACGCCAACTGCCTTACTGATCAGAATTGTTGAAGGTCACAAGAGCTCTGCGGCGGCCAGGACGCTCCCGACCGAGCGTCACTTGCGTCTCGACTGGAAGGCCCTTGTGCAGCCCGCCCTGTGTCGTGTCGCCCGACCAGCCGAAGAGCCGTCCCGGAGCTGATCCGGCGTCATGCGTGACGAACTCTTCGAGCATCTCGTGCTGGTCGGCCAACGTGTCGGCGAGCGGCGTTCCGGAGCGCGCCTGCCGGATGGTGATAGCGGATGGTGATACACGTGGCAGTGAAGTCAGCGAGTTCGAGGATCAGGTCGAAGAACTCGCCCTCGGCCGAGGACCTCGCCAGGCGTGACAGCGCAGCACGTTCCGCTGCGGGTGCCACCGCGGCTGAAGCGCAAGCATCGTCGGCTCTTCATCCTGGATCTGCTGCTCTGCGGCGAACTCTGTGACGTCGGCGTGGCCTCCCGGGCTCTGCTGCTCTTGCGCGTCGAGCCACATCAGCATGCCGGACAGGGAAGCGCCGCTCTCGATCGCCTCCTCACCAGGCAACACACCACCAGTGGTGGAGGCTTCGACCTGGACCGGCACACGAGAGGGGCAATGCCGTGCGGTCCGTTCCAGACTCTTGTTCATGCCCTGGACCAGGTGCTCCGCCCACTTGTCAAGCTCACGCTGATTGATTCCGCCGTCGGTCCACGCTACCCCTCCTGTCACAAGCGCCTCAGCGCCGAAGGTACGGACGGAGTCTGACAACGGACCGTCCGTTTGCACGTGTGTGTGGTGGGCAGCGTCGGCCTGGACGAGGTGGACCCGGGGGCCCTTTGGAGCGGTCAGGCCGGGTCTGTGGTGCCGGACGCGGCGCGGGGCCGGTTGCGGACCCATTTCTTGAGGTCACCGACGCGATAGGAGTTCGGTACCGCGCTTGTCGACCGAGCCGGGGAAGTCCGGGTCGTTGGCGCATGCCCAGCGCAAGGCTGCGAGTGTGATGTCCGGCAGGTGGTCCCACTGTGCTCTGCGCAGTCCGGCCGCGGCATCGTCCGGATCGGCGGGCGCCGGTGCGGTGGCCGACGGCAGCTCGGGGACTTCGGTTGCGGCCGGGGGCGTTGCGCGCCAGGCATCGGCGAGGAAGTCGCCGGCGGCCGGAGTCGACTCGGGCGCGGCGTCGGGAAAGGCCGGCGGGCTGCTCCAGGCGTCGGTGCCGAAGGTAAACGACCCGACCGGCTCTGGTGCCACTGCAGGCACCCAGTTGATGCCGTCGAGGCGGTCTCCCAGCGGGACCGCCATCGAGCCGACCGGCTTGGTCAGGGTGTCGATCCGGCAGACCCGCCAGGGACCCCTCGGCCCTACCGCCCTCGGGCCTGCTCCAGGTTCGACCGGTGGAGGCCGAAGAGCCAGTCCGCATGCGGCCCCAGACGCGCGTCGACCGGTTCCCCTCCTCGCCGGAGCGCGTCGATGTACGCATGATCGGCGGCGAGGCGGGCCGCCACCTCGGGACCTTCGGCAACGGCGCCGTGGCCGGGGACCACGACATCGACGTGCCCGGCGGCCTCACCCAGCCGGTCGAGCGCGGCCTCGTAGGCTCCCACCTGATCGTCTTGACGAAAGTCGAAGAGCGGGGTCACCTGCGCGCGCCGAAGGCGGCCTGGTCCGTGGCACCGCATGGGGCACGCAGCATCGTCGGCAGCGCCCGCCGCCATGGCGCCGACGCCATCGTGAGGGTTGCCGCCATGACGATGGCGGTCGGTCGACTGGCCGCGCCCGCCGGCCAGCAGCTGCCTGTCGCCGAGTTCGCGCCGTCCAGGGCCCTTGCGCGGTTTGCTCGCGGTGATCGGTGGCCGCGGGCGAAGCGGCATCAGCTTTCAGGCTGTGCCTGTGCCGGCTGGGTCGTCACGGAAGAAGTGGGTTCCGCCCAGGCATCTCCCCGGCCCCCTCAACCCCGATGTCGCCGACACGCTCACGCTGCCTTGCTGAAGCACTCACCCAGGGCCGGCCCGGCGCCTCGTCGGACGTCTTGGCCCCGTGTGATCGCGCACCTCAACGCCGACATGCAATCGGGGGCCGAAGCGGACCCGCTCGACGATGCCGCCTCGGCGCTCGGCTTAGTCCTCGACCAGCATCGACAGGAGCGAGGCCACCGTCAGTCCGGCCTCCGCGGGGTGACGCAGGACCTTGCCCGGGTCGATCTCGTAGCTGTTGCCACGTCCGTGGCGGGTGTGGGAGAGATAGCCGTCCCGCTCCAAGTCCGAAATGATCTTCTGGACGGCGCGTTCGGTGAGCCGGCAGCGGGCCGCGACGTCGCGGATCCGCGCGCGGTGGTTGTCGGCGATGGTCGCCAGTACACGAGCGTGGCTGGTCAGGAAGGTCCACCCGGTGGGTGGCTGCGGCACTTCATCCGATCCAGGCACGCCCGAATCGTACGTCAGCTCATTCACGCCCACACAAGCACGAAAAAAGATTCGTGTACAAGTTGACGCATGATATCTGAGGGGCGACCCTGGAGAGGGATGCACGAGCACCCGACGAGAGGCAGTCATGTCCAAGCCTCTGTACCGAGCACCGTTCGCGACCAGGGACACACCCTGCCCGCCAACCTTCTCGTCACCGGAGGTCACGGCGGAGCCGGACGGCGACCGTTTCGGCGAGCGCCTCGCGGCGGACACACAGCAGCTCATTGAGCGTGGAGCAGTCCCAGAACGCCAGGCCGCTCAGCTCCAGGTCGACGCCCCTGGTCGCTTTGCCGAGGGCATCATGCAGCCAGTGCAGAAGACCGTCGCCGTCATCGCCGCCAGTCCCGTGCCGGAACGGCTGCTGGCCCTCACCGACACCCACGCTCTCTTCTCCCCCTCGCGGGGGGACACCGGAGTTTCCGTCACGGACCCGCTGTCGCCGCGCGAGGACCGTGAGGGCGGCCTGCGGTCCGAGGTCGTCCGGCTTCGACGGGCCCTGCGGACCCGTCCTGCATCCATCACCCCAATGCCCCTGCCGCCGGAGTTCTCCAAAACGCTGGGCATGAGGCGTGTGTCCAGAGCGGAATGAGAGGGCGGAGGTCGGTTGTGGACTGGGCTCGGTTCGCTGAGCAGATGGCGTCGATGGCGCGGGATCTCCTGGCGCAGGAATCGGTCACTGCCACGCTGGAGCGCATCACCGGCTCGGCCACCGAGCTGGTCGACGGCTGCGACGCGGCCGGCATCCTGGTGCTGCACGACCGGGCGGTGGAAACGCTCGCCCCCACCCACCAGCTGGTCACCGACAGCGACCAGCTGCAACAGCAGCTGGGCGAAGGGCCGTGCTTCGACGCCGCCCGCAGCTCGCAAGGAGAGCGGGTGTTCCGCATCGCCGACCTCACCGGCGAGCACCAGCGCTGGCCCTCCTACGCCCCCAAGGCCCGCGAACTCGGCATCGGCAGCGTGATGGGCTTCCTGCTGTTCACCGACCACGAAGACCTCGGCGCACTGAACCTCTACTCGCCAAAGCCCGGCGCGTTCACCGACGTCAGCGAGCTGGCCGGCTGGCTCCTGGCCTCCCACGCCGCCGTCGCCTTCTCCAGCGCACGCACCCACTCCCAGATGGAACAGGCCGTCGCCACCCGCCACACCATCGGCGAGGCCATGGGCATCCTCATGGGCAACCGCCACCTCACCCAACACGAGGCATTCGACGTCCTGCGCCGCTACTCACAGGAAAACAACATCAAACTCCGTGACGTCGCCCGCCTCCTCTGCAAACACGGCAGCCTCCCGTGACCCCGGGCGGGCGGCTCCCCCAGCACCTCGTCTGAACCAGAGAAGCCTAAGCCGGGCCAGCCCCATGGCCACTGAACCCCGGCCTACACACCAAGTCCCCTCCCCCACTGCCCCCACACCCCACAGGCGCCGAAAAAGCCGATCAGCGCCAGGTGCCTCCGAGCGGGCAAAGAACAGGTCACAGCCGTGCCTCGACCCACCTTTCCCAGGACGATCCATGGTCGCTTGGCGCACAGGCTCCTGGCCGAGCAGGGGCCCGTGACCGGACGCATAGCCCGAACGTTCCGCACTCGCCGGGCACACGGCGCGGCTGCGCCTGACGGCGCTCGTCTGTGCTGTCTGCCTGACCGGCTGCAGCACGCTCGGCGCACGGGAAGCGGCCGCGTCCCGGGCAGCCCTGCGAGGCGAGCATCCGGCAGAAAGACGCTGCACGCCGCCTGTGCAGCGCTGGCCCCGGACACCCGGCAGGAACTCGAACAGTCCGCCAAGGACCGGTGCGCCGAGGCCTTCCTCGAGGAGCAGCTGCCCCACGCGAGGGCAGTTCTCCGGGTCCAGGTCTACGGGCGGCAGGCACAGGCGGTCCTCACCACCGACACCCTGTTCCTGTCGGTCTTTCCCGCCGGGTGGAAGGTCACCGCGGCAGGCTGTGTGCCGTGCTCGCAGCAGCCCTACCAGTACTTGATCAAAGGGGGGTGAGCCAAGGATGCGCACCCCCTTCACGCTCCTGCTGCTGACGGTCGGCGCCGATCTCAGTTTCTTCACCGTGATCGGGCTGATGCACCGATGAGCAGCCGCCTGATGCGGTTCGTGAAGCACAACAGCCTGAACCCTGGCCTTCGGCACCGGCTTCCTGCTCACCCTCGCCGGCCTTCTCCGGCCACGCCGACTTCAACAACCAGCCCCTCACCGACGGGATCCAGCCGATCGGCTTCCTGGCGTACCCGACGACCTCGACTTCGCCGTGGACGTCACCGAGAACTGGCAGTCGGAATACCTCCAGTTCTTCCTCTACATCTTCGGCACCGTCTGGCTGCTGCGACGCGGCTCGCCCGAGTCCAAGGAACTCCACAAGGCAGGCGTGGAAAGCGACGCCGAGCAGAGGTCGACGACCACGCCGGCCCTGCCTCACCCCACTGGGCAATCCGCCTCCCCGAACCCTCCCTCACTCCCAGGAACTCCGTCCTTGTTAGCCCTTCCGGTCCACCGGGTACTCGGCAGCGCGTTCCCGGGAACGGAACCGCCACCACACGCTCCACCTGGGGGAGAGACGATGCCCGACTTCGGATACTTCCTGTCATGCGAGGAGCACAGCCCGGCAGAACTCGTCGATCAGGCCCGGATGGCCGAGCAGGCCGGGTTCGACTGTCTGTGGATCTCGGATCACTACCACCCGTGGAACGACCGCCAGGGCCAGAGTCCGTTTGTATGGACGGTGATCGGCGCCCTGTCGCAGGCCGTCTCGCTGCCCATCGAAACGGCGGTGACCTGCCCCCTCGTGCGCACTCATCCCGCCGTGATCGCCCAGGCGGCCGCCACCAGCGCCGCCCAACTGGGCGGCCGTTTCCGACTGGGGGTCGGCACCGGCGAGGCGCTCAACGAGCACATTCTGGGCACCGGCTGGCCTGAGGCATCGGTACGCCTGGAAATGCTGGAAGAGGCGCTCCAGATCATCCGGCAGTTGTTCACCGGCGAGCAGACGAGCCACCGCGGCAAGCACTACACAGTCGAGAACGCGCGCCTGTACACCCTGCCCGACGAGCCGGTTCCCATCGATGTCTCCGCCTTCGGCCCGTCGGCCGCGGAAGTCGCGGCACGCATCGGCGACGGTCTGATTACGATGATGGCCGACGCCGCCCTCGTCGAGCGTTTCCGCCGCAGCGGCGGCGGCAGCAAGCCGGTGTACGGCGGACTGAAGGTGTGCTGGGGCACAGACCGGCGGCAGGCGCTCCGCACCGCACACCACCTGTGGGCCAATGAGCAACTGCCAGGAGAGCTCCCGCAGATCCTGCCGACCCCACCCCATTTCGAACAGGCATCCGAGTTGGTCACCGAGGACCAGATAGCGGCCGCCGTACCGTGCGGTGACGATCCGGACGCGCACCTCAAGGCCTTGACCGCGTTCGTCGACGCGGGATTCGACAGCGTGTACGTCAACCAGATCGGCAAGGAACAGCAGGGCTTCTTCGACTTCTACCGAACGAAGATCCTGCCGCGACTGCGCGAGTGACAGCACCGGATGGGCGGCGGAAGCCGTGGACCAGCCCGTAGGCACGACGGGGCTCGCTCTCGTCGTGATCGACATGATCAACACTTACGACCACGAGGACGCCGAGCTGCTCGTGCCGTCCGTCCGACGTGTCGTGCCCGTCCTGGCGGAGCTGATCGGCCGAGCCCGCAGGGCGGGCGTGCCGGTGATCTACGCGAACGACAACTTCGGATCGTGGCGCTCCCACCACGGAGAACTCCTCGACACCGCACTGGCCCGACCGCACGCCGACCTGATCGAGCCCATAAGGCCCGACGACGAGTCGCTCTTCGTGGTGAAGGCCCGCCATTCCGCCTTCTACGAGACGCCTCTGTCCTACCTCCTGTGGCGATTGGGCGTCGGACATGTGGTGCTGAGCGGTCAGGTCACCGAGCAGTGCGTCCTCTACTCCGCTCTGGATGCACACATCCGCCACCTGGGGGTCACGGTGCCCAAGGACGCAGTCGCCTCCATCCACCCCCATCTGGAATCCGCCGCCCTGGAGATGATGGAGCGCAACATGGGCGCCCGGATCACCACCGCGAAGGAGATCGACTTCGCCCGCCCCTGCGCCGACACGGCCGATCCTCAGCCGCGGGACAAACAGTCCACAACCTCGCCCGCGCCTGCTCCGGCACACCCTTGAGCGCCGCACACCGCCCGCCGCCGCCTCGGCGCTCGCAATCGGCGGGGCTGAGGTTCCGCCGCCCCTGGCTGCGAGCCGGTCCGGACAACCGTCCGTTACGAACGACCACCACGTTCACCCGGTAAGCCACTCTGCGGTCCATACTTCGCCGTGCCGTGAGACTCCGGTACAGGCCCTGCATCTGCCGTAACGTTTCGTTCGGGCGCCCGCGGGGACTCGACGAGCAGATATCCCCGGATGGACGTAATGAACCGTCAAATACGGGTGCGCGTCAACCGTCGGCCCACCCCTTCCCGCGACCAGGACGTCGACCGCAGGACGCCCTCAGGACGGGTGCTGCCGTACTAAACACGTATGCGTGGGGGCGAGGCCTCCTCGCATCCTGCACAGCGTCAGCGACCAACTGATGCTGGAGACATGACCCCGACGGCCGACACCCGCCCTCGTCGGGTTATTGGCGCTTCGCGGATGTTTCCTGCCGTGGCGAGCAAGACGGTGGAGGATGTGCCGTTCTCCGGGCCCGATGCGCGAGTGGACACGTCAGCGGTGCCTCGGCGAAGTGGTGAGAGGCTGTTTCACCGGTCGACCGGGGGGGCGCCCGGACTGCCGCAAGCGGGCCAGTCGCATGCACAGCAACGCACCAACGCACCCTGGATACACGGCCGTTGAGCTCCACCAAGATGGCTGAGCAGGCACCTTGGTCCGACCGGGGATGTCCAGCTTGGTCGCTTGCTCGTACAGCTCGCCCTGCCGCTTCTCACCGACACTCAGGCCAGGGATGCCGCCGCCATGCCCGGAAGCTCCCGCACGGCAAGACGACTTCGGTGTGGTGGACGAGGCGGTCGCCGTCGGATGTGGGCCAAGATTCACGCGTCTCCGACGGCGGACGCGGACGGACGGGTGTCAGATCGTCGGGCTCGGTCCCTCGTGAGCGCGCTCGCCTGTGTCCGGCTGATCGGTCCCGCGAGCTGTCTTCACGGAGCCACGCTGCCCCGCTCGTGGCGCAACAGCGTAGGCAGCTGATCTGGAAGACGGAATGATCGGCGTCACAGCGTGCGCGTCCAGCGCCACTGTGCGAGCGCTGACCGCCGCTGGGACGCCGCCTTGAGCTCACGCGTGGAGGCCCTGCCGGCGCTCTTCGACTCGCCCGACCTGGCCCGCTCCTTGTTGACCGTCCGTGCGGCGATCTCCTTGGCCCGCTTGGTCGACTCGACCGCGGTCCTCGGCGCTCTTCTTGATGTGCTCGTACTGCCGCTCCCGCTTGGAGCTCGCTCCGGCCGGCATGGTGTCTCTCCTTTGCTGAGACCTGAGATCCCGCGTCCCGGTACCGCGACGACCGTTCAAATCCGGCTTCACGGATGGTCGGCCTGCTGACCCGGCGGCACGCCGCTACCCTCTCCCCCGCCCTTGCGGCCCTTGTCCGTGCCGTGAGGGTGCCCGTCCTCCCCTTCGGTGTGCCGCGCCTGGAGCTCGGCGCTCAGCTGGGGTGCGGCGCCGCCTTTGCGGGCGCCGCTGTTCGGGTTGGTGCGGGTTGGACATCTGCAGGCACTCCGGTCGTGTCGGCGTTCGTCCGAGACACACGAGTCCCCCACGCCGTCATCCCACGCACGCGGCAGGCACTCCAGGAGCCCGCCGACCACGAGCATCCAGGCATCAAGCCGGAGAACTCGATCTTCAGTGGACCAGCGCCTTGCGCAGCCTGGGTTTCGATGCATCGGCCCATGCGGCTGGCAGTTCACGTTCGCATTCTTGTGCCACGGATTGCTCCTGGCCGTACAACAGTCCCCAGGTGAAGCCGGCCTCTCCGGCCGCATGCGCCGCCCGGGCCAGGTTCTGCAGGACGTCGCGCGCAACCACGCTGTCCTGGTGTTCCCCGAGCACCTTCTGTACGGCCTTGATGCGCTTGCCGAGCCGCCTGGCGGGTTTGCCGAGCGAGGCGCGCGCCGGTTCGGTGGCGTACCGCGTCTTCTTGGCCGCCTTGCGGGTCTGGTGGAGGGCTGCGTCGCGTTCCGTCCCCGGCAGGAGCTCCAGCGCGTGTGCTGCCCGGTCAGCCAGCCGGGCGTACTCCTTGAGGATCGCCTTGGCCATCACTTTCTCCGGTTTGCGAGCGGCTTTGCGGCGCAGTGGCGGCTGCTCCGTGAGCGTGGCCAGGGAATTCAGCAGAGCCAGGTAACGGGGTGAGAGCAGGGCGTCGAGGGTGCGCTGCCGCGCCTTGGAGGCGCAGGCGACGTTCCACACCTGCAACCGGGCGTCGACGGGCCCGAGGATCAGCTCACGGGGCGCGGCCCCGACGCGCGAGCCGAGGCGTTCCATGAAGACCTCCTGGTCGCGTTCCGCGCCCAGTTCCCCGCCCAGCCACTTGAGCTCCGCGCGGATCGGATCGGTGACCTCGCGGTCCAGCACCGCCCGGTAGGAACGCAGGGTGCTGCGCAGTCGACGCGAGGCTACGCGCATCCTGTGTACCGAGTCGGGCAGGCCGCGGCGTACCGCTGGATCGAGGTCCACAAAGGTGTGTACCTGGTCGTCCACGTACCTGAGGACCTCTTCGCCCGCTGAGCCGGGTACGACGACCTCGGCACGCCCGTCCGGCAGGCGCGGCGCTGCTCTTCCTGTTTCTTCCAGTGCCCGGGTCAGCTTGGACGAATGACCGGCACGGTCGATGCCGTTCTTGCGCAGCGTCTTGTCGAGGACATCAAGCAGCAGGGGATCGGCATCCTCGGCGAGCTCGACCTCCATCTCGGTCCATGAGGCCCGTGTGGTCGTGGCGCCGAGGGACTCGGCGCGGACCCTGTCGAGGCTCAGATCTGCGAGGACCGCGCCTTCGGAATCGACGAGGTGCCGCGTGCTGCGGGTGGACCAGATACGGACTACTGGCCTCAGTTCTACCCCCCGGGTGCGGGAAAGGGCCAGGTCACGCAGGGTATCCGGAACCGTGTCGGACAACGGGGCCCGCACCTCGTCCCGACTGTCCCCGGACGCGGGCAGTTTCAGGTGCCAGCCCGCATCAGCCCCGCCGGTCCTCCGGCGGAGCGATGCCGAGCCGCCGACCAGGCGCAGGTCGACTGTGTCGTAGTACACGGCGTCCAGTTCGTCGAGGCCGTTCCCCACAACCGACACGATGCCGTCCACACCGGTGAGATCCGGCAGCCACGAGGCGTCCTCGGCCGACGGGGCTTCATACTTTCGCTCTGTCTCTCGCTTCAAAGGGGTCATACCAGGCGCGTGCACGCCGCAGCGCGGTTCAAACACAGATTGCAGCAGCAGCCGCACCGCTGCCGCAGGACACGGGGCTCGGTGGTGACCACGATCTTGGCGCGCGCCGACCACTGCTCTTCGGACAGGCCGACGCCTCCGGCCCCATCGCCCTCATCACTCAACTTCGCAGGCGTCATCTGTTGAAGGTCTGGCGGTCCCCCAGGTGTCGGGTACCGTCAGCAGATCAGTCCGACGCGCGAGACGGCAGTTGGTCATCCGACGGCCCTTCCGGGGCACGGCGGCGCGCCCGCATGCAGCGCAGCATCTCCTCGGCGTACGGCAGGATCACACCGGTACCGATCACAGCGCCGAGACCGATGAGGTAGCGCGCGGACAGCGGGTGCTGCTTGGGCAGGAGCTTCCATGCGCCGGGTTCTGGGCCGCCACGTAGCAAGGAGCGCACCTGATCGGGGTGCAGGCACGAGGTGAACGCCAGCGCCGACAGCGGCAGCACCTCCAGGAAACTGTGGATGTGCTGCTCGAGGGGCCTCACTTCCCGTTCCTGCACCGCCAGGCTCACGTCGTAGAGTGCGGTGGCGCCATGCACGGCCGCCGCAGCACCCATGACCGATAGCACCAGCGGATTGATCCGCGCCAGGATCCCCATGGCAACGGGAACGCCTGCCTCGGTCATCATCAGCGCGTGCACGGCGGACTCGCGCACGCCGCTCGTTTCCTCGATGCGGGTACGTTTGTGCATCCACCAGTCCGCGACCGCCGGCGCCACCCACAGTGGCAACAGGCCGAACAGCACGAACCGCCGGTTGGCAGCCTCGACGCTGGTGTCCTCCAGCGGGACACGCAGGTCCGCACCCCTACGCCAACGGCGCCACGAGGCGGCCGTACGCTGCAGCGCTCCCAGAGCCACGGACAGAACCTCCGATCATCAGCGGGCGCGGACCGGTCAACGGCCCAACGCCCTATACAGCTGCTGCTTGTTCATAAAGGAGCGCCCCTTGATGGCGAACTCCTTGACCTCTCCGTACATCTGGTCCTTGGTGGGACCCTCGGCACCCTGGTGGGGTCGTCGCTCAACGCCACGCTGGGACGCGGACTTTGAATCACAAGTCGAGGTGTTGCGTGAGGTGCGCGACTCAGCGGAGCGTGCCCGCTCCTTGTTCACCGCCCGTGCAGCGATCTTGGCCCCTGCCGCAGGATTCACCCGCTCCTCAGGGTTCCTATTGATGTGCACGTACTGCCTCTCCCGCTTGCGACTCCTGCCGTCTGCGTCGAATGGCGCCCCTCTCATGAGGCACCGCGGGCGTAGCAAGGTGATCATTCCCCCGGCGCGGACGGCCGTCCCTGCGCGGTCTTCTCGTTGGCCCGAGGGCTCGGGGTGATCGGGTCGCCGGAGCCCTGACGCGAGGGCGTACTCGTGTCGGTATCCTCCTTCCGGCCCTGTTCCTCGAGCTCCTTCAACGCCTCGTCGACTGCGGACGAAGCGGCCTCCTCATTCGGAAAACGCTCAGATGTCTTTCGCACGGCGGGCGAGTACCCGGTCCTGCTGTGATCACCCGGCACAGTCGGCGGACCTTCAGGAGCCCCGGCCGGTCACCCTCCGAGATCGTCCAGACTCTGCACGATGCCGACGGCGAAGTCCTGCTCCCACCGTCCACCCCCCGAGCGCTAATGCGGCACCCGCGCGGTCAGAGTGTCCACACCTCGGCCGCCTTCATGCCATTCGATGAGATCCGACTCGACGACATCCAGCTCGTCCCAGCCGGTCAGCCCGGCGTTCTGCAGGAACACAGTGAGGTCGTGGAGGCTGTAGGCAACCCCGAGGAGACGGTCATCGATGCCCACCCTGCGGCCACCGGCTTCGGACGGCGGGTAGACGATCACACGGCGCTCGGACACGCCACCAGCCTCACCGATGGGGAGCCGCCGCCGCACCCGGCCCGGGCTCACAGAACTCAGCCGGTCGGGTACGGATGGGTCATGACCGGAGTGCCGCCACGCCTCAGCACAGGCCGTGCAGGCCCGCCATTCCATGTCGGAGCGTCCCTGCTGTGCCCGCCCCAGTCGAGCCACGCCTCGCCCACGCACCTCCCGCTGCCCGGGTCACGCCTGCCGTCGCACACCCGGCTCGGCGTCGCGGCAGCCGCGCTGCGCGGACCGTGCTTCCCGTGGCGCCGGGAGGTCATTCGGGGACAGAAAGCAAGCACAACGGGGTGAAGGCACGAGGCAGCCCGTCCGGCACAAGAGCGTCTTCGCGTCAGGGCAAGGGGGTGCCGCCGGTGGCGTTGAGGATCTCGGCCGTGATGAAGCTGGCCTGGGGTGAGGCGAGGAAGACATAGGCCGGTGCCATCTCGGCGGGCTGGGCGGGCCTGCCGATCGGGGCCTGCTTGCCGAATTCGACCGTGTCGGGCAGCGTCGCCGGGATCAGCGGTGTCCACACCGGCCCCGGAGCCACGGCGTTGACGCGGATCCCGTCACCGATCACCATCTGCGCGAGCCCTTGCGTGAAGGTCACGATGGCTCCTTTGGTCATCGCGTAGTCCAGCAGGTGCGGGCTGGGCTTGTACGCCTGCACCGATGTGGAGTTGATGATGGAGCCGCCGGCGGGGATGTGCGGCAGGGACATCTTGCACAGCCAGAACATGCCGTAAAGATTCGTCCGTACGACACGGTCGAACTGCTCCGTCGAGATGGCTTCGATACCGTCCGGCTGCGACATCTGGTAGGCGGCGTTGTTGACCAGGATGTCGATGCGCCCGAACTCGTCGACGGCACGCTCCACCAGCCGTCGGCACTCGTCTTCCTCTCGGATGTCGCACGCCACAGCCACGGCCTTGCGCCCGGCGTCCTCGACAAGGCGTGCGGTCTCCCTGGCGTCCTGTTCCTCTTCCGGCAGGTGGGTGAAAATCACGTCGGCGCCTTCGCGGGCGTAGGCGAGCGCGACGGCCCGGCCGATCCCGGAGTCACCGCCGGTGATCACCGCCTTGCGGTCGCGGAGGAGTCCGCTGCCCCTGTAGGAGTCCTCGCCATGGTCGGGCGGCGGGTCCATGGGGCCGGTCCATCCCGGGTGCTCTTGTTCCTGGCCGGGAAAGTCGGGGCGGGGGTGTTTGCGCGTCGGGTCCTCGGTCATGGTTGCTTCCTTTCTGCGATGTCGGCCAGCGGAAGGCGCAGGGCGCTGTGCCGCTGCCGCCAGGCCTTCAGCAGGTGGGCACCGAGCCGGTCCTCGAGGAATCCCGTGGCCTGGACGCCGAAGCAGATGTCGGATTCCAGCTGGGGCTCCACCTCCAGGAGCCCGCCGACCACGTCGCGGCGCACGACCTGCTCGTGGACGGCATCCGCCTCGACGTGTTCGTCGTAGAACCGCTGCGCGGCCGCGCCCGCGCCGAGGCGGCGCAGTGCCGCCGCCAGTCTGCGGGAGCCCGGTGACGAGGTGGTCTCGACCGCCGCGAAGTGCCCGACGAGCGCGCCGCGCAAGGCCCGGTGCAGTCCGAACAGGGACATGAGGTTCACGGTGGCGAGTGCCTCGGCGGGTGCGGCTTCCAGGTAGTGGCCGTACGTCGTCTCCAGGCCCAGATCCCGCATCAGCTCGGCGAACAGCTGCGCGTGGATCTCGTCGGCGCGCCCGGCGCCGAACTCGTCGAACTCGATGGCCACCATCGCCGCTTTCGCCCGCCCGCGCAGTCGGGGGATGACCCAGGCATGCGGGTCGGCCTCCTTGAGGTGATACAGGGAGCGCACCGCCGCGTACTCCCGCAGCTGCCACAGTTCGCTGTCGCACTCCAGATGGCGGCTGACGCTGGATTCGCCGGGGTTGGCGGGCTCCACCAGCAGCGCTGCCAGAGTTTGATCGGCATCCGTGTCCGCCGGGACATCGAGGCGCAGTTCTTGGAGGAAACACTGCTCCAGAGCGCGGCGATGGGCCAGCAGTTCGGGATCCCATTCGCGCTCATCGGCCACGCCTTCAAAGCCCCGATAGTGGAGTTCGTAGAGGAGATAGAGGGCGAGCTGCAGGTCGTCCCCATACGGGTCATGTCCGTCCAGCGGCAGGGGCTCCGCCTCGCTGCCCAGGAGCGTGCCGAGCACGGCAGCCGACAACGCCCCGCGCGCGGTGGGCAGTTGCGGGCCGGTCACGTCGCCTCCTGGTCTCGTTTGGTGCGGCGGCGGTGGCTGGTGTCGCACCACGGATAGATACGGCTGCGTCGGCAGGTGCAGATCGCGACCTGGAAGCGCCGGGAACGAACGACCCTGCCGTCGGCGCAGACCACCTCGATGGGTCCTTCCACCAGCAGCGGTCCTCCGGGAACGACGGTGACACGGCGTGGGCGCTCAGGAGTGTTCGGCACGGATGACCACCAGTTCCTCTCGGCTCTCGCCCTCATGCACGAGGCCTTGCCGGACCAGCCACGGCCGCCGGGAGCGCAACACCGGGCCGTATGGCACCAAGGCGCGATCCGCAATGGAGACCCGCAGACCGGCGCGCCCGAGACGGCGCAGCGTGGCCCGGATTCCGCAGAGGCCGGAATGGACGATCAGAAGGACGCCGCCGGGGCGCAGGGCCGCAGGCGCGGCGTCGCAGATGCGGTCCACGAACACCCGTCCGTCCCGGCCCGCGTCCCAGGCCCGGGCCTGGCCACGACGTGGAAGCCGAGGCCCGGGCGAGGGCACGTAGGGCGGGTTGCTGACGACCAGGTCATAGGAGCGGCCCACGACCGCATCGGTGAGGTCGCCTCGGCGAACGCGGATGCGTTGCCCCGCCAGCAGGGCATTGACCCGCGCGGTCAGCACGGCCAGCCAGGAGATGTCCACGGCCGTCACCCGCCCACCCAGGCGCGCGGCCAGCACGGCGACGGCACCAGTGCCAGTCCCGAGATCCAGGACCTCGGTCCCCGGACCGATCTCCTCCCTGCACACGGCTCGCGTCAATAGCCCGGTGTCCCCCTGCGGGGCATACACGCCCGGCAGTATCAGCAGGTGCCCGGGCAGGAGGTGCTCCGGTGTCTGCAGCGTCATCGCGCACCTCCAGCCGGCGGACTCCCGCACGAAGGGGCGCCGCGCTTCCGTACTCCGCCTGCCCGATCTCGGTCAGCGGCCACGAGCCACGATGACGGTTTACGCCAGACAGTACGAAGACGCACCTTTCTCTATCGCAACACTGGGTGCCCCACGGGGCGGGGCCCACACATGTGCTTTCACAGAACACAGCTGGCCGGGTGCAACTGCACCGCGTCCTGACGCGGAGCAGGTCAGGCCCACCGGCGCATGGGCGCGAGCTCGGTGCGAGCATGCGGGCATGGACGGTGGAGCCACTTCACCCCTCGACTCCGGTGGAGGTGTGGGCGGCGCCGACGGGCTTGGATTCGGGGGATCCGCGCCGGCGCAGGTAGACCGAGAGGATGGCCGTCGAGGCGACGGCCAAAAGTTCGGACTGCCAGTTCTGCAGCGTGCGGTTCCAGAAGTCCGCGGATTCCAGGTACTGCGGCCAGGAGACGGGTGCCTGGAGCTGGCGCAGGTGTTGCTCGTTGTAGGCGGCGGCGCCGGTGATGGAGTGGGCCAGCCACGACCACACGAAGATGGCGGCCCACGGTGCCCAGGGAGCGCGAGTACAGCTTCTGCCGCCATCCTGTGTCGGCTGCCCAGCGGGGTGAGGCGGGGCCGGCGTGGTCGCCGACCTTCTGCTCGGCGTCGCTTTCCACGCCTGCCTTGTGCCCGTCGGTGACGAGCTGATTGTTGAAATCGGCGTGGCCGGAGACGGCCTGGCCGGCGAGAGTGAGCAGGAAGCCGGTACCGAAGGCCAGGGTCAGGCTGTCGTGCTTCACGAACCGCATCAAGCGGCTCATCGTTGCATCAGCCCGATCGCGGTGAAGTAGCTCAGACCGGCGCCGACCGTCAGCAGCAGGAGCGTGAAAAGGGTCCGTATCCTTTGGTCACCCGCCTTTGATCTGGCATTGATACGGCTGCTGCGAGCGCGGCACGCAGCCTGATGCGGTGACCTTCCACCCGGCGGGAAAGACCGACAGGAACAGGGTGTCGGCGTTGAGGACCACCCGCGCCCGCCGCCCGTAGACCTGGACCTCGCGCACCGAGCCCCCGTAGGGCAGTTGCTCCCCGGGGAGAGCTTGAGCGCACGGGCTGCTCCGAGCGCCAGGGCGGTGCGGGCTCCCGGCGGGGCGGGGCACCCGGATACCGAGGAGTACGCCCCCACCAGCGCAGCCGGGACGAGCAGACCGCAGACGACGATGACGACCATCCCCGCCACCGAGCCGACGGCAGCGTGGCGTGTTCATCGGCCCCTAGTAGCCGCCGCCGGGCATCGAATGCCAGGGGCGCAAAGGCGTGCCGCACGGGGTAGAGGCTGGGTCCCCCGCAAGCGTCACCACGAAGGAAACAGAGAGCTTCTTGTTGGTCATGCCGCTGAGCGCCGTGAGCGCCGTCCGGCTGCGGGCACCGAGCGACGCCCCGGCTGACCGCACCCTTGCATCAGGCCGCGTGAGCTACGGCAGGTGCGTTAGCTGTCGGGCCACCAAGTACGTGCGATGTCCTTGCGCACCTCGGGCCGTCCGGCAGGACGTTCATCGGTTTTCTCGCGGATCCGGCGGCTTTCCGTCTTCAGGGTCCTCTGCACGGTTGTGTGGCGCATGGCTGCCTCCTTCAGTGCCAACCGAGTTCCGCGGTCTCGCGGAGATAGACGCTTTCCGGCGAGAGTTCCTCATCAGTCCCGTATGTCAGCGGAGGGACGGCTGCCGACAAGTTGCCCTACCCGCTCACCATCAACCTCGCCGAGCAAACCGCCCCACCATCCTCCGCCAACCACACACCAGCCGGCCCGCCACCCCGGGGAAGAGGCAGCGGACCGGATGCGAGCAGACGGCACCGCCATGGTGAGCCTGGGTGCACCCCTAGCAGCAGAGCAGGGGCGCGCCACCTGTGCGGGTGCCGACCGGCGGCCAGGCCGGTGTCACCGGCCGATGGCACCCGCAATCTCGTCGGCGGCGGGCGTCGCGTGACGGTCGTCTCCACCGCCGTGACGGTCAACGCCGTCACGGCGATAGCCCCAGGACTCGTCGTCGACGAACCGGCCCCGCTCGTCGCGCAGCGTCGCGGTGTCGTGGTTGCTCTCTGATCACAGGCTGTCATGGTCTGGTCGCTGCGGAGTGTGTTTCCCTGTAACCGGGTCGCGTGCGCCTATGCTGCTCGATGCTCGCCTCCCAGGCGCTGCGGCGGTACTTCTCGTCCGTCGTAGCCGGTGAGGCGGTCCAGGTCGCCCATGGCGGCGCCGCCGCCCGCATCTCGCGGATGGACATCTCACGGAGCGGTGGCGAGAGTCGTTCTCAAGGCGAAGTTCGCCATGCGGAGGGGTTCAGCCGACGCCGTCGCGCAGCAGGTCCCGCAGTTTCAGTGCCGCCGGCAGTGGGGTGGCGGGCAGGGCCGCGTGGAGGGTGCGGCGCAGGGCGGGGTCGGCGAGGCGGCACAGGACGACTTCGTCGGGGACGGCCCAGGCGGCCAGGGAGGGAACCAGTGCCACGCCGAGTCCGGCGGCGACGTAGCCGAATTTCCCGGCCCACTCCGCGATCCGGATGATCTTCTTGGGGGTGAAGCCGGCCCGGGCGCAGGCGTCGGCGAGCATCGTCGGGCGGTCGCCATAGGCGCTCTGCACCCAGGGCTCGTCGCGTAGTTCGCACAGGTCGACCGTCTCGGCTTCGGCCAGGCGGTGCTCGCGCGGGAGGGCGACGAGCAGTTCGTCCTCGCCCAGTTCGGTCGTGGTGACACCGTCGGCCGACGGCAGCCCGGACGGGTAGTCGCTGACGACGGCGAGGTCCAGTGCCCCGTCCGTGAGGCGCCGCATCAGCGTGTCGGTCGGGCCCTCGATCGACACGACCTCGACGTCCGGCCTGGCCTCCTGGAGGGCACGCAGGGCGGTGGGCACCAGCTGGATGTTGGCGGTGGCGAACGCGCCCACGTGCAGCAGCCCGCCGTGGCCCGCGTGCCAGTTCCCGCTGCGCCCGCGCCAGCCGGTCGAGCACCTCCACCGCGTGCCGGTGCAGCGCCCGCCCGGCGGGATTGAGCCGTACGCCCCTCGGCAGCCGTTCGAACAGGGGCCCGCCCGCCTGCTGTTCCAGCGTGGCGATACGCCGGGACACCGCGGACTGCGTGTAGTTGAGCCGGATGGCGGCATGCGTGAACGAACCGGTCTCGGCCACCGTCACGAGCAGCCGCAGCGCATCGATCTCGTACACGTTCCTCCCGCCGCCAAGACCCTCGTCCGGCCATCGGCCATCTTGCCCGAACACATTCTTCTGGCGCATAGATCCCATGCAATCCAGTCGCTGGTGTCCTGCCTTGCCCGGTCCTAACGTCGGTCACGCGGCGGCGCACCGGAAGGGGAGTGCGCCGCTGCCCCAATCGCCCGTGAGATGTGAGGGGGAAGTGTGTTGTTGCGACGGGGTGTTGAGCAGGGGTGGGGTCGGTGAGCCGGGGGTCCGCGCTCGCCCTGCCGGCGATGCTGGCCGATCTGGAGGAGCTCGTCACGTGCGAGTCCTTCTCGGCCGACCACCCTTCGGTGACGCGCAGCGCCGAGGTGGTCGGCGCCCTCGGCGCGAGGCTGCTGGGGGCCGAGCCGGAGAGCATCGTCATCGATGGGGTGACCCATCTGCGGTGGGCCTTCGGCAGCCCGCGGGTGCTGCTGTTGGGGCACCACGACACGGTCTGGCCCATCGGCTCGCTCCGGACACATCCCTGGTCGGTGGCCGACGGGATCGCCCGGGGGCCCGGGGTCCTGGACATGAAGGCCGGCCTGGTGCAGATGTTCCACGCGCTGGCCTCGCTGCACTCCTTGGCCGGGGTGTGCGTACTGGTCACCGGGGACGAGGAGGTCGGCTCGCCGACCTCACGGAAGCTGATCGAGGAGGCGGCGCAGGCGTGCGCGGCCGCCCTCGTACTGGAGGCAGCCGCGGACGAGAAGGGCGCGCTCAAGACCGCCCGCAAGGGCACCTCGCGGTACGAGGTCGTGGTGCACGGCCACGCCGCGCACGCGGGTCAGGAACCGCACCGAGGGGTCAACGCCGCCGTCGAGGCCGCCCACCAGGTGCTGGCCGTCGCCGGCATCGGGGCCGCGATGGGCGCCGTCGGGGTCACCCATCCCGCCCTGGGCGTCTCCACCGTCACGCCTACCCTGCTGTCGGCCGGCAGCACGCGCAACACGGTGCCCGCGCGGGCCCGAGTGGCCGTGGACGTACGCGTTCCGACCGTGGACGCGCAGGAATGGATCGACGAGCTCATGCACGAACTCACGGCCCGCACACCCGGCGCCCGGCTGGAGATCCTGGGCGGCGCGCAGCGGCCGCCCATGGAACCGGTGTCCTCCGCCGACCTGTTCGCCCTCGCCTCCCGCATCGCCGCGGAACTGGGCCAGGAGCCCCTGCGGGCGGCCGCCGTCGGCGGCGCCTCGGACGGCAACTACACCGCGGCGGCGCGCTGTCCGACGCTGGACGGCCTGGGCGCGGTGGGCGGCGGCGCCCACGCGGACACCGAGTACGTGCTGATCGACCGCGTGATACCCCGCACCCTCCTGCTCGCCCGCCTCATCAGCAGGGCCCAGCGATGAGCCGGCCCGCGCGTCATCTCCCGTGCGTCCGCGCCCTGTTCCTCACCGCGTTCACCGCCTCGGCGCTGGCCGCCTGCTCGGGCGGCCCGCAGACCACACCGGCCGGCGGGCCGACACCGGCGCAGACGCCGACGCCCGCTCTGACACCGGCGGACACCGCCACGCCGACCACCCATTCGGCGCTGACCGCCGACCCCTCGTACATCGCCAACAACGTCATCTACTGGTGGGAATCAGGCGGCGAGCGCGAGCTCGTCAGCTTGATCAGCACTGCCGTCGACGTCCAGGACCTCCAGACCAGCAATGACTGGGTCTACGACTTCGGACCGTTCTTCGACACCCTCGACCGGGTCCGCGAATACGGCCCCATCCCCGACGTCAAGACCCAGGCCACCTGGTCAGCCGCCCTCAAGCATCTCCACGACGGCGCAGGCGACGTCCTCAACTCGACCCGGCTGGACGGCATGCACAGCCAGAGCCCCAGCGAAGCCGCGCAGGAGACCCGGGGCTGGAAAGAGTTCGACGAAGGCATCAGGCGTCTCAAGGCGACCCAGACGCGACTCCACCGCACCTTCGGACTCACTCCGCTGAACGACCCCTGGGAGGAGAACCTGCCGTGAAACGCCGCGTCCAGCAGATCACCGACAGATGCTCTGCCCCTGGGGGCAGGGCAGGCAGCCCGAGAGGGGCGGAACCTCAGCTGCGGGCGCGGCAGGCGGTGGTACGCCCACGCAGGGGCGTACCACCTGTGCGGGTACCGAAGGGGCCGCCGGTTTCACCGGCTGATGGCACCCGCAGCCTCGTCAGCGTCGGACGTCGCCGTGACGCTCGCCGTCGCCGTCCCGGTCGTCCCCGCCGTGGCGGTGGCCGCCGTCACGGTCGTGGTGACCCCAACACTCGTCGTCGACGAACCGGCCCCGCGGCACCACAGCACCATGCCACCGGGCCCACCCGATCAGGTGTCGGCGGGCCGGTTGAACGTGCAACCTGCGCAACAGGGAGCATCGCCCACGACGGCCGGGTGAGCACACCCCGGAGCACATCCGGAGCCACATCAGCCCCCCATTGGTGAACAGCCGGCCGCGCCCGGTCATCCTCGCTTGCGGCGCAGGACCTTCGCCCCGTGCCAGCGGCAGAGGTTGAGCGCGAAGTGGAGGTCGAAGGCGTTGGCGTCGAGGTCGAGGTCGTAGTGGTCGACGGCCCGCTGGACGCGGTAGTGGACGGTGTTGCGGTGGACCATCAGCTGATCCGCGGTGGCGGCGTAGCTGCGATTTGTGGCGAGGAAGACGCGGAGCGTCTCGCGGAGGAGTTCGCGGCGGGGATCATCGACGGCAAGGTCGCCGAGGGTGTCGGAGACGAAGTCGGCCAGTTCGCGGGGCTCGTCGACCAGGAGGGCGATGGGGGCGACGCGGGCGAAGGCGACCGCGCGCGGCGTGTTGGGTCCCGCGGAGTGGGCCAGGGCCTTGGCGCGGGCGGCGGCGCGGGTGCTGCGGCGGAAGCCGTCGAGTCCCGGACGGACGATGCCGAGGGCGACCCGCACCGGTAGCGCGGCGTCGGCCAGTGCCGCGCCCACCGCGTCGGGATCCACGGGGCACTCGCGTCTGACGGCAAGCCAGATCCGGGCATCGGCCTCGTCGGTGTGGACGAGCAGCGGGCGGCCGTGGGCGCGCAGCACGACGTACAGCAGTGAGGTCAGCCGGCCGAAGACGGCGGTGGGGTCGGTGGCCGCCGCGGTGCCGTGGAGCCAGCCCTCGACGGCCAGATGGCTGCCGGACAACCGGTAGTCGAGGGCTGCCTCGGCCTGACGCGCATCGACGCTGGGGTTGTCGAGGAGCTGGTTGACCCAGTGCTGGCGCAGCATGCCGCGGGTGCCCACCCAGCGTTCGCGCTCCTGCTCGTAGGCACGGCCGATCTGGTCGCAGACCCGGTCCAGGTAGGCCGAGGTGAGGCTGACCAGGGTGATGACGGTGCCGGCCGGATCCGGCAGCCCCAGTCGGACCGCCTCACCAAGGACCAGGTCCAGGCTCTGCGCATGGCCGAGACGGTAGGCGCGCAGCAGCGCCGAGAGCGGAACGTCGCGCTGGGCGAGGCGGCGCGCGTAGGAGACGGCCGAGGCGGGCGCGTCCACGGTCTGCGGGTCGATGCGATTGATGATGACGTGCAGGGCGGTGACGATGTTCTCGGTGATGCTGGCTTCCAGGAGCCCCCGCAGCGCGTCGTCGTGTTCCAGCTGGGCGATCTCCGCCTCGGTGGCGGCGACCAGCTTGGCGATGACCTCGTCCCGGCGCTGCTGCATCACCCGGGCCACGAGGACGACCGGGTCGGGTGCTCCGTCCCCCGGCCGTTCCTCCGGTGCCTTCACCGGGCCAGGTACCGCAGCGCGGAGCGGGCGGCGTTCGCACCGCACATACCGTGCACCCCGGCACCGGGCGGGGTGGCCGCCGAGCACAGGTAGACGCCGGGGATGCCGGTGCTGTACGGGTCGAGGGCCGCCCGGGGCCGCAGCGCGACCTGCCGTGCGGTGTTGGCACCGGCGACGATGTCGCCACCGACGAAGTTCGCGTTGTAGCGGGCCAGTTCGGCGGTCGAGCGCACGGAGAAACCCACGATCCGCTCCCGGAGGCCCGGCGCGAACCGCTCGATCTGGCGCAGCACCGCCTCTGTGGCGTCACCGGGATGGCCGTGCGGGACGTGTGCGTACGCCCAGACCGGGTGGATGTCGCCACGGGACCGGCCCGGGTCGGCGAGGTACTGCTGGCCGATCAGGACGAACGGGCGCTCGGGCATCCGCCCGTCGGCGGTCTGCGCCTCCGTGCGGACGACCTCCTCCAGGGTGCCCCCCAGGTGTACGGTGCCCGCGCGGCGGCAGGCCTCGTGAGTCCAGGGGATGCCGCCCTGGACGGCGAGATCCACCTTGAAGGCCGCCGGGCCGTGCCGCCAACGGCGGTAGGCGCGGCCCACCCGGCCGGGCAGCCGGTCACCGCAGATCCGCGCCGCCGCGTCGGGCGCGGTGTCGAGCATGACGATCCGGGTGGGGGCGAGTTCGGCGAGGGTCTGCACCCGTACCCCCGTCTCGATGGTCCCGCCGAGCTGGGCGAGCAGCGCGGCCAGCGCATCGGTGATGGTCCGCGACCCGCCGCGGGCGACCGGCCAGCCAAAGCGGTGGGCGGCCCCGATGAGCATCAGTCCCACCGCGGAACCGGCCGGCCCGGTCAGCCGATGCATCAGGTGTGCCGCTGCCCCCGCGAACAGTGCCCTCGCTTCCTCGGTGCGCCAGCGTCGGGCCACCGTCGTGGCCGGCTGGAGTGCCCGGAGTCCGAAGCGGGCCAGCGTCACCGGGTGAACGGGCAGATGAGGAACTGGGCGCAGCACATCTTCGGTGAGCGCATCGAAGTCGTCGGCCAGCGGCGCGAACAGCCGCTCCCAGGCCGGGCCGTCCGCGCCCAGCCCGCGCGCGGTCCGCTCCACGGAGCGGACCAGCACCCCCGCCCGTCCGCGGTCCAGTGGGTGGGCCAGATCGACCTCGGGCCACGCCCACTCGACGCCGTAGCGCTCCAGGCCGAGGGTCCGCAGGAACGGCGAGCCGACGCCCAGCGGATGTACCGCGGAGCAGTGGTCGTGCAGCAGTCCGGGTACGGTCAGTTCACTGCTCCGGGTGCCACCGCCGATCTCCTCCGCGGCCTCCAGGACGGTCACCTTCAGCCCGCGCTGGGCCAGGGCGACGGCGGCGGCCAGCCCGTTCGGGCCGGCCCCCACCACAATCGCGTCACTCATGCGCGGCCGCCACCTCGGTCGCCGGTCGCGGTGCCGCGACGGGCTCGACGGGGATCACGGGCGCCTCGTCGTCGAGCCAGGGCTGCCGGGTCACCATGTCCCGTACGTTCACAAACCCCTCCTCGATCAGGCCGCTTGCCGCGTCCACGATGCGGTAGTGCTGGCGCGAGCGGTGCGTCGGCTGTGATTCGAGCACAACGACGCGCAGATCGCCCGGCGCGAAGCCGCACCGCTGCTGGACAGCGGCCAGCAGCTGCTCGTTGTGCAGATGGCCGTCGCCGAAGTTCCAGCCGAGGACCGCTCCCGCCACCATCTCGCCCTCCCGCACATCGTAGGACTCCGCGTCGTCCACGGCTCGCGGCAGCAGCCCGATCAGCGCCCGGCCGTGGGTGTGCATCGCCCTCCAGGCCAGCCCTTGGTGCAGCACCAGTTCGGCGGCCTCGGCACCGTACAGGCGGGTGAGCTGGTCGACGGGCAGACCGGACGCTTTGACGATGTGCTCGTTGAGCCGGTGCTCGGTGCCCTTGCGGAAGCACCAGAGGCTGGTTGCCCAGTTGCCCGCGTAGTAGCGCATCGAGGGAAGGAACGACACCAGGTCCGGGCGGACATGACCGAGCACCGGGACCACCACCAGGCTCAGCACCAGCACCGCGACCAGCAGCGGGGAGTGCAGGGCGAAGGCGTCGACGGCGGCGTCGTGCCCGAAGAGGACGAGCGCCGAGTAGATGAAGAAGGCGTTCCACTCCAGCGGTACGCCCATCGGGAAGGTCGACATGATGTGCAGATGGAAGACGACCATCACGGCCAGGGCGACGGTGGTGACGATCCCGCTGTGCGAGAGCACCAGGACCAGCGGCACCACGTACTCGGTGACCGTGCCGCCGTGCGCGGCCGCGGCGGCGAGGCCGGACGGCCTGAGATCGTCGGGATGGTTCCGGTACAGCCGCCGCTTGAGCCAGGCGGGGCGCAGCGGACTGTTGCTGATCATCACCGCCACCACGAACGGGAAGTGGCGGTTGAGCTTGGAGGAGGCGGCGCCCCACCACAGGGCGAGCATGACCAGTTTCAGCGCGGCGGGCATGTCGGTCACCGGGAAGAGGAAGACCACCAGCGTCAGGCCGTAGTGCTCGGCGCGGGCGGCGAGGAAGACGGTCTTGTCGCGTAGCCCTAGCAGGGCGAGCAGCGTCGCGGGCACGGCGACGCGCCACGGAGCCAGCACGCCGGGCGCGCCCGGGTTGCCTGCCTCGCCCGGTGAGCACAGCAGCCACGCCGCCGCCCCCAGTAGCACCGCGTACAGCACCACGTCGGCCACCGTCCGCCGGGTCCCCCCGGTGAACGGGATCCGGCCGGGCCACGGGGGCAGCCGTACGGTGCCGGGGCGCAGCCAGTGCAGGAAGGCGCCGACCGGCGGCAGGAAGTGAGAGCTGAGCGGGCCGGAGCCGCAGCCGAGCCCCAGGATCTCGTACAGCAGCGTCCAGATCACGAGTTTCTGGTAGGCGATCGGCTCGGCCCACCACGAGCCGAAGTCCGTGATGCCGCCGATGCCAGGGGTCGCGGAGGCGACCGCGATGCCGCCGAGCGCGTACCCCGCGATCTTCACCAGGTACAGCAGGTGCACGATGCCGGGGGTGCCGAAGCCGTGCCGGGCCCAGTGCTGGGCCAGCGGCCTGATGCGTTGCAGGTAGGGGCGGGTACGCCACTGCTGCAGGTCGACGTCCGCAGTGTTCGGTGCGAGGAATCCCATGGCTGCCTCCCGTTTCCGTTCAGCCGGCCGGGGTGACGGCGCTGGTCCTGGCCCGTAGCGCCGGCTTGTCCGTCTTGCCGACGGGATTCCGCGGCAGCCCGTCGACGAGGACGATCTCGGCCGGCATCTTGTACCTGGCCAGCCGGGCCCGGCAGTGGTCGAGCAGATCGGCCGCGGTGGCCGACGCGCCCGCGCGCAATGCCACGAAGGCCACCGGGACCTCACCCAGCCGCGGTTCGGCGGCGCCCACCACGGCGGCTTCCCGCACATCGGGGTGGTCGCCGAGGATGGTCTCGATCTCCTTGGGGTAGATGTTCTCGCCACCGCGAATGATCATGTCCTTGATGCGGTCGACCAGGACCAGATAGCCGTCCTCGTCGAAGCCGCCGACATCGCCCGTGTGCAGCCAGCCGTCAACGACGGTGCGGGCGGTTTCCTCCGGGCGGCCCAGATAGCCGCGCATGACGTTGGGCCCGCGCACCACCACCTCACCGGTCTCCCCCGCGGCCACGATTCGGCCCTGTGGGTCCATCACGGCGACTTGCTGGCCGGGCAGCGGCAGTCCGACCGTGCCGGGCTTGCGCAGGCCGTCCAGCGGGTTGGTGGTGGAGGCACAGGTACCTTCGGACAGGCCGTAGCCCTCCACGACGGGGATGCCGTAGCGGCGCTCGAAACGCTCGATGAGCGCGGGCGGCATCGGAGCCGCCCCGCAGGCTGCGAACCGCACCGACGAGGTGTCGGGCACGCCCTGGTCCGGCAGTTCGGCGAGCATCGAGTAGATCGACGGGACCGCGGAGAAGCAGGTTGGGCGGACCTCGCTGACGAGGCCGAAGAAGGTTTCCGCCCGGAATCGTCCGGCCACGGTGACCCGCCCGCCGGCCAGCAGCGGGGACAGCACGCCGACCACGATCCCGTTGACGTGGAAGAGCGGCAGGATGAGCAGGCTGTGGTCGGTCTCGGACAGGCGTACGGTCTCGATCATCATCCCCGTCATGGCGGCGAGGTTGGCGTGGTCGAGCATCACGCCCTTGGGGCGCCCGGTGCTTCCGCTGGTGTAGATCAGCAGGGCGAGCGCGCCGGGGTCCGTCTGCGGTGGGGCCGTGTCTTCGGGCCCGGTGCACAACTCGGCGGCCGGAAGCGCCTCGATGCCCGACTCGACGAGCGGAGACGGCCCGGTGGTGACGACCACCGCGGCGCCCGCGTCGCCGAGCTGGTAGCGCGCCTCCCCATCGGTGAGCGCCGGGTTGACCGGGGTCACGGCCGCGCCGAGCCGCCAGGCGGCGAAGAGCGCGACGACGAAGTCCGCCGTGTTGGGCAGCAGCAGCGCCACCACGACCCCACGCGCGACGCCTCGCGCCCGCAGGGTCGCCGCGGCCCGGCGCACCCGGCGGGCGAAGGCCGCGTTGTCCAGGACTGACACGTCATCAGCGAGGCAGGGACCGTCCGCGTCCCGCCGGGCCCGCAGATCTGGCAGTTCCGCGATATGCATGTCGGCTCCTCGAAGTACGTCGTTGGACGTCGGGCGGCCATGGTGTGCGTCCCGACGCGGGACGGATGCCCGGTACGTGAGGAGAGACGGTACGAATCGGCGGCGCTCCCGGCCCATGGGCGCGGGCGACGACGCTCGGCGCGGGACTTGTGCGCGGCGCACGAAGCGGGGCGGCACGCCCGCACATGGTCCGCGCCGGCGCCGGGGCATGGTGCACTCGGGGCCGGCGCGGGGTGGGTGGGAGCCGGGCGGTGGAAGCCCGTCGGCGGACGCCGGCCGACGGAAACTGCGGTCAGACGAAGGCGCTCTCGCCCGTGACCGCCTTGCCGACGATGAGCGTGTTCATCTCGCGGGTGCCCTCGAACGAATAGATCGCCTCGGCGTCGGCGAAGAACCGGGCGATGTCGTAGTCGAGGACGATGCCGTTACCACCGAAGATCTCCCGGCACCAGCCCACCACCTCGCGCATTCGCGAGGTGACGAACGCCTTCGCCAGCGAGGAGTGTTCGTCACGGAATACGCCGGCGTCCTGCAGCCGCGCGAGCTGGACCAGCATGCCCCAGCAGGCGGTGATGTTGCCGAGGCTCTTGACCAACAGGTCCTGCACCATCTGGAACCGCGCGATCGGGCGGCCGAACTGCCGGCGTTCCTTGGCGTAGTCCAGCGCCAGCTCATAGGCGCCGATCATCACGCCGAGGGCCTGCCAGGCGACCCCGCTGCGGGTGGCGCGGAGGATCTCCGCCACATCGCGGAAGGAGTCGATCCGCTGCAGCCTGTTGGCCTCGGGCACCTTGACGTCGGTCAGGGTGATCTCGGCGTTCTCCACGATCCTGAACGCGATCTTGTTCTCGATCTTCACCGGGGAGAAACCGGGGGTGCCCTTCTCCACCACGAAGCCCTTGACCCTGTCGTCCGCCTCGTCGCGGGCCCAGACCACCACCAGGTCGGCGAACGTCGCGTTGCCTATCCACCGCTTGGCGCCGTTGAGCACCCAGTGCTCCCCGTCCCAGCGGGCCGTGGTGCGCATGCCTCCGGCCACGTCGGAGCCGCCGAGCGGTTCGGTCATCGCGAAGGCGCCGATGGTCTCCAGCGCAGCCATCGAGGGCAGCCAGCGGTCCCGCTGCTCCTGGTCGCCACCCCGGTAGATGCTGTACATCGCCAGGCCGCTGTGCACGCCGAAGAAGGTGGCGCTGGAGGCGTCGGTGCGGGTGTACTCCATCGACAGCATGCCGACGAGCAGATTGCTCCCGGCCGGCAGAGGGGCGCCGTATCCCTCGTAGGGGACGCCGGCGAGGCCCAGTTGGCGGAACCTGCCGATCAACTCGCGGGGGAACTCCCCCTTGGCCCAGTATTCGTTGACGAGCGGCTTGATCTCGCTGCGCATGAACGCCCGGGCGCGCAGAAGCAGTTCGCGCTCGTGCGGCGGCAGCAGCGACTCGACCTCGTAGAAGTCGGCGGCCAACCGCTCGTCGACGGACGCCTTCTCGGGCAGCAGGGCGGTCATGAACGGGTCTCCTTCTCCACGCTGGTGGCACTGTCCCGGGCGGACAGTACGGCGATCTGCTTCGCGTCGCGCTCCTGAGTGAGGTCGGCGTAGGAGCGGGAGCCGTAGGCGTCCTCGACGGCCGCGACGAGCCTTTCGGTCTGTTCGGGGCTCTGCTCGGGGCGGCCGAGCGAGTCCCACATCTTCTGCATCGACACGCCGATGTGCTCGGCCATGTGCCGGTAGCCGCCGGGGCCGCCGCCGAGGTGCGCCCCGAGGAACGGCCCCACCGTCACCCAGCGCAGACCGAGCGAGTTCACCATCACGGTGTCCAGCTCGACCGGGCTGACGACGCCCTGCTCGACCAGGTAGATCGCCTCCCGGCTGAGGGCGTTCTGCAGGCGGTTGCCGACGAAGCCGGGGATCTCCTTGCGCTCCACGACCGGCACGCGGCCGACGAATCGGTAGAACTCCACGGCGCGCGCCACGCTCTCCTCCGAGGTGCGTTCCCCGGGCACGACCTCCACCAGCGGCACCAGGTGCGGCGGGTTGAAGGGGTGGCCGATCAGGATGCGGCCGGCGTCCTCGATGGTGTCGGTGAACGCCGACGCGGGGATGGCCGAGGAGGAGCTGAGCAGCAGCGCGTGCGCGGGGGCGGCGCCGACCAGGTCGGTGAACAACTCCCGTTTGAAGGTGAGGTTCTCCGGACCGTTCTCCTGTACGACATCGGCGTCGCGCACCGCATCGGCGAGGTTGTCGGCCACGACTACCCGCTCGGCGAGGCCGTCCACGTCCAGGCCCTGCGCGGCCAGTTGCCCGGCCGCTCGGCCGAGCGCCTCGGCGACCGCCTCCGCCAGGCCCGGCCGCGGGTCGGTGATCCCTACCCGCATGCCGTGGCCGGCGAACAGCGCGGCCCAGGACAGTCCGATCGTCCCGGCGCCGACCACCGCGGCGCTGGTGAATGGCTTGGTCATCAGGTGTCTTCCCCCTGCTTTCCTTGTGCGTGCGTGGTCATGGCCGCGCTCATCGCGCGGGCCGGGCGGGGTAGGCCAGGTAGTCGTGGACGGGCTTGACCGGTGCCAGGGTCAGATCGGTCAGGATGTGGCTGGCGGAGACGATCTCGCGTACCGGCAGATCGGCCAGCGGTGCCAGCGCGTGGGCGAAAAGCTGCAGCCGGGCGGGTCCGGTCCAGGCGCCCTTCACCGTGATGTCCGTGGTCTCGGTGCGCACCAACTGCGCAACTTGCGGCGCCCCGTCGAAACCGGGGACCAGCTTCAGCATGTACGTCGGCACACCGATCTGGCCCACGGCCTCCTCGACCGACAACTCGTAGTGCTTGTAACCCATCGTGGCGGTGGCCACCCGGAGCGTGCCGACGTCGAGGACCCCGACGAGCGCGCCGTGGTCGGCGTAAAGGGCGGGCGACCCGGCGGTCTTGGGGTAGGCGGCGGCCTCCCGGCCCGAGGTGATGGCCGGAAGGTTGTCCAGGTACATCGCGTGCAGGTACTCGCCCTGCTCGCCCTCGTAGCGGACCGGGATCGCCTGGCCTGACTCGGTGTACGGCCCGTAGCCGCTGACGTCGCCCATCCGCATGACTTCGAAGCGCACCAGCGGCTCGTCGATCTCCAGCGGCTCCGGCACCACCGCGCGCAGCGCCGCGTAGTCGGTGCGGTAGACGATGTTGAGGTACTCGCGGTTGGTGAAGCGCGGCACGACCGGCGGATAGGCCGGGTTGCCCAGCGGCGTCGCGATGTGCCGGGGCACGTCCTGCACATTCATGGTGTGTTCTCCCTCTGATCCTGTGGTCCTACCGGCCCTGCCAGACCGGGGAGCGGCGCTCGGTGAAGGCGGTCATGCCCTCGCGCACATCGGCGGAGGCCGTGAGACGTGCCGTCCACTCCCCCTGCATGGCGAACGCTTCTGCCTCCGGCGCACCGTCGGCGGCCCGGACGAGTTCCTTGACGGCTGCCAGGGCCAGCGGGGCGTTCTGGGCGATCCGCTCGGCCAGACGAAGTGCGGTGGCGACGGTCTCCCCGGCCGGAACCACGCGGTTGGCGATGCCGAGCTGTCCGGCCCGTTCGCCGGAGACCGGCTCGCCGGTCAGCAGCAGTTCCATCGCCAGGTGGTACGGGATGCGCTTGGGCAGCCGGATAACCCCGCCGCCCGCCGCGATCAGCCCGCGGCCGACCTCCGGGAGACCGAAGCGGGCGTCGTCCGCGGCGACGACCAGATCGCATCCCAGGGCTAGTTCGAAACCGCCCCCCATCACCCAGCCCTCGACGGCGGCGATCAGCGGCTTGGTGGTCGGGGCCTGGGTCAGGCCGCCGAAGCCGCGTCCCGGTATCTCGGGCGATTCACCGGCCAGCGCGGCCTTGAGGTCCATCCCGGCACTGAACGTGCCGTGGGCGCCGGTGAGCACGCCGACCCGCAGGTCGGGGTCTGCCTCCAACTGGTCGAGGGCCGCGGCCAGTCGGGCGGCGACGGCGGCGTTGACCGCGTTGCGTGCCTTCGGCCGGTCGATGGTGATGAGCAGGGACGAACCGATGGTCTCGGTCCGCACCTCCGTGGTGGTGTGCATGGTGTGAGTCCTTGATTGACGGTTGATCAGTGGCCTGGTCACGCGGAGTTGACGGCCGGTCAGCGGCCGACGGTGAGTTCCCGGAAGACCTCTTCGGTGTGCTGGCCGGGCAGCGGGGCGAGTCGGCGGACCGACCCCGGGGTGGCGGAGAACCGCACCGGGATGCCGACCGAGCGGATGGCGCCCTCGCTTGGGTGGTCCACCACATCGAGCAGCCCGCCGCCGCGGACATACGGGTCATCGGCGGCCCGGTCGAGTTCAAGCACGGGCGCCATCGGGATGCTGTGCTTGGCGCAGATCCGGGCCCACTCCTCGGTGGTCAGGCTCGGCGAGCACTCCCCCACCAGCTCCATCAGCGCGTCGACGTCGTCGTCGGCGATGGACTCGCTGCTGACGCGTTGGTCCGCGGCGAGGTCGGCACGGCCGGCGGCGAGGAAGAAGTCCCGGAAGTTCTGCGGGTTGTACGGGATGACACAGGCGAGGCCGTCCTTGGTGGGCACCGCGCGGTGGCCCTTCTTCATCGACAGCGGGAAACCGGTGGGGCCCTCGGACGGTTCGAAGACGTGACCCGCCAGGTGCTCCACGAGGTTGAAGGCAATGAGCGTGTCGGTCATCGGGATCTCGATGTACTGGCCGGTGCCGGTGCCGGCGCGGTGGACCAGCGCGGCGAGCACCGAGTAGACGATGGTCAGCGCGCAGACCTTGTCGCCGATGATCGTCGGCAGGTACGCCGGGGTGCCCAGCGCCCGGTTGGCGACGTCCACCAGGCCGGAGGCGGCCTGCACGGTCTCGTCGTAGGCCGCATTGCCGGCCCGGTCGGAGTCGCTGCGGAAGCCCTGGGCATGGGCGTAGACCAAGCCGGGGTTGCGGGAAGCGAGGTCGGCGCGGCCGAGGCCGAGGCGGGCGAGCGCGCCCGGGCGCATGTTGGTGACGAGCACGTCGGCGCTGCCGATCAGTTCCAGGGCCCGTGCGCGGTCGGCGTCGTCCTTGAGGTTCAACGTCACGCTGCGCTTGTTGCGGTTGACGTTGAGGTTGAGCGGGGTCATGCCGGGTGTGGTGCGGTAGGGACCCACCCGTACGGTGTCGGACGGTGACTCGATCTTGATGACGTCGGCGCCGAGGTCGCCCAGGATCTGCGCCGCGTAGGGCCCCATCACCACCGTGGACAGATCGATCACCCGTACACCGTCCAGCGGACCGGTGGTGCCGGCGGCCGTGATGTCCATCATCACTCCTGTTCACGCAATAATTCGTGCGAATGTTTCCGCCGAAGACGTTATGCGTGAACGGGTCGAGAGGGAACGATCAACTGGCGAACACGGGCATGACCGCAGCGGTCACACCCATTTCACGAATCCATGCAAATTCCCGCCGAGGAGGTGGTCCAAAATTGTCAGACGGAGGTGACCTCGTTGAATATCTGCCGCACCCGCGCGGTGACGCCACTCAGGTCGCCGCCGTCGCCCGCCCGATCCCTTCGGAACAACAGCCCTGTCGTCAGGATGGGTTGGAAGTCCTCGACGGGCAGCACGGCCACGTTGTCCAGCCTGTACAGATGCATGGGGCTTTCCGGTGAGAGCATGGTCATCGAAAACGCGATGCCGGAGGAAATCAATTCCGAGCTTCCGGAATAGTCCGCCGTATTGATGCGGATTCTTTTCTTCACACCGGCCGAATTCAGGCGTGCGTCGATTTCCTCGAAATAGGCCGGGGTGGCGTCGTTCGGCGTCGCCACATAGGCGAGTTCCGCCAGCTCGTCGAGCGTGACCGACGCCCGCCCCGTGAACCGGTCGGCCGGCACCGCGGCACCCAGCCTCTCGTGCATGACCTCGATGATCTCCAGCGCCGGATCGGAGACCGGCAGCCGGACCAGCGCCATCGCCAGCCTTCCGTCGTGCACCGCGTCCGTCAGGTCCGCCGACGTGCCGGGCCAGCGCTTGATTTCGCACACCCCTCGGCAGGCGTCCTCCAGCAGCCGGACGCGCTCCCTGAGCTGCGGATGCACCCCGGCGGGCATCCCGACGAACAGCCGGTCCAGGCGCGGGCGCACCGCCTCGCTCAGCCGCCACGGAATCGAGTTGACGCGCTCCAGGATGTCGCGCGCCATCGGCAGCAGGGCGGCGCCCGCCGGGGTCAGGTCGACCCGGTGGGTGGTGCGCTCGAAGAGCGCGTGACCGAGTTCGCGTTCGAAATCCTTGATCCGCTGGCTCAGTGGAGAGGCCGCCATGTGCAATCTGCGCGCCGCCTGCGAGAAGTTGAGCTCCTCGGCCACGGCGACGAAGTAACGCAGGTGCAACATGTCCACGCCCGTCACCCTACCCATCCCCTGTTCCCGCAGGGACTCCCGGCCTTCAGGCCGGGCGGGAATGCGTTCTTCGGCCCGGAGGCGTGAAGCGCCGGAGTTCTCTGCGCCTGTGTGGTGACGTCAGGCTGGGCGCTTCTGGTTCCCGATGTACTCCTTGACGATGCTCAGCGGTGCGCCACCGCAGGACCCCACGAAGTAGGACGAGGACCAGAGCATCGAGCCCGTGCCGGTCCGGTTGATGCGGCCGGTGTACTCGGCGCGCAGGTACCGGGAGCTGACACCTTTGAGGCTGTTGACGAGTTTGGACAAGGCGACCTTCAGCGGGTAGTGCACGAGAAGGTGGACGTGATCGTCTTCGCCGTTGAACTCCCGCGTCCTCGGGCGACGTGGCCCGGTGCTGGCCGTGGCCGGCACCCGCGCAGCCGGCCGCATCCGCATGGTCCTGGAGACCGCCATCACGTTGTTGGAGGCCATCTCCTCCTGCGATACAGCGGTTACGAGCCTGCTCCAGGTTCGACTCCTGCTGCCTCGCCGAACGCAGCCTCGACTGCGCCCAGCAGTCGGGGCGAATGAGCGATCTCACCTTGCGTGGACCGTGCATCCCGCTCCCGCTGCGGGCGGCGGGCGGTTGGCGTCCCAGACCTGCATGTGAAGGGCGCTCGGGGAGCGGCTGTAATAAATGTCTATGGCACGACCCTCGCCGCTGGAGATTCCGGTGCGGTACTCCGCGAACACCTCGACGGGCTCCTCTGAGGCCAGTCCGCCGACCAGCGATTCCAGCAAGCAGTGCGGGCACGCCTCCAGCGCCGTGTAGCGGCGGCGCCCCCATCGACCGTTCAGCTTCACCGCGACCAGCAGGTCACCGCTCAGATCGAGCTTCAGGGTCATCCCAGGATGACTCAAACGGGGATCGAGCAGCCAGCCGAGCAGGTCCTGCCCGATCCCGTTCGGGTCGGCCTCGACGCGCGGTATCCGGTTCCACAGCTTGGCCTCGTAGTACGGCGCCAGTGCGGGGCTGTGCGCAGCCTGAACGATCGACAGGACCAGGAGCCAGTCGGCCACGTACCACACCAGCCGCCAGCCGTGCATGTCGCCGACGGCGTAGAGCAGGACACCGAAAAGGACGAACAGCACGGGTACCAAGACCCGTCCCCGCCACGCCTGCGTCACGGCGAAGTAGGTGACCACCGGCATGCCGATCAGGCCCAGCAGTTCCAGTACCAGCATCACGCGCCTCCCCGATCTGCGCCCGCGGGCGCAGTTGATTGCCATGCGGTGAACAGGGGGATCCCGCCGCCGTCGAAGACCACGATGCCGAACGGCCGGTCGAAGGCGAAGTGCCGGATCACGGCGGGAGGGACGGAGACGGAGAGCACGTGGGTGTAGCCCGTCACCGCTGATGCCTCCAGCCCACGCTCGTTCACCTTCAGCAACGACTCCTGCACTATCTGGCTGATCATCAGAGATTCGGGTGACATCCCGGAGAAATCCGCGAGCTCCGACACGGCCCGCTTCACCTCGAGCGCCCCAAGGTTTCGCGCCACATCAAGTCCCGTACGCAGGCACAGCCGTGGCAGCGTGAAGGTTACCGCGTCGGCCTCGAGGGGCCGCCGCAACTCGTGCGGCGCCCACGCGGCCGGCAGTACCTCGGCAGCAGGCCGGCCGGGCTCACCGAGAACGAAGCTCACCTGCACGGGCTCCTGGCCATACCCCGCCGCAGAGCGCAGCGCCACAACATCCACGGGGCTCCCGGACCTGCCGGGGGCTGTCCACGCGTGGGTCGGCCGGGGCAGCTTCTTGAACATGGTCGGCACCCGGTGCTCGACGCCCTGCCAGTCGGTGAAGGGCAGGTCCGCTGTGTCCTGGGGCCGGAATGGGGTCGCCCAATCCGCCTTCAGGGAAAGCGCGTTGACCAGGATGAGCAGCGCTTCCCGGTTCGCCGAAATCGGCAGCGTGCTGATCAGCCCGCGCGTCGCCTTGCGCACCCAGGCGTCGACGGCCGCCAGGGCGTCCGAGTTGTTCGGGTCCAGGTGCCCGAAGCGGATGTGGGGCAGCGACTCACGGTAATTCCGGTACACCGGAATCCGCGCCCACATCCCGGTGGCCACCAACAGGCCGCCCGTCTCAGCCAGCGCATCCGCAGCGGCGGTGGCCGTCGCGGCGGCGTCCGGCCCGGCGAACCCCAGCAACGACTGAAGTTCCTCGGCCGTCCCCGCCCGTGCGCCCGCCGCAGCAGCCGAGAGGGCGAGCCACAACCCGGCCGGTGAACACACGAAATCCCCGTCCGCAGCCCCCACGGCCGGATCATCGGCAACCTCCGCCAGCCAGCGCTCGGCGAGCTTGCGGATCGCCGGAACGTGCTGAGTCAGCCCCGTCTTTGTCACGCGTTCGCCCTCCAGCCTCCAGCCGTCACACGGCACCGATTCGCGCAAACGTAGCAGTCCGCTCTGACAGCGTGCTCATGACTACGGATCAGGCCGACACCGGCCCGGAAGCGGAGGTAGCCACGCGGGCCAGAGACGAGCCGCCCACCGTCCCCGACGCACATGGCCCATACCGTCAATGACGGACGATGATCGTCTCAATGCGGATGGAGTGACATGTCGGAGCAGAGGCTGTGGCCAGGGGAAGCGGCGAAGGAGTGCGGTCAGGCCGATGCCTCACGCGCGCCGGACGGGGCCCGGGGGCGCTACCAGTTCTTCGAGCGGGGGCTGTTGCTGTGGTCCCCGACCACCGGCACGCATGTCGTGCATGACGCGATCTACGACGCCTTCCACGCGGCGGGCCACGAGAGCGTCCTGGGCTACCCGACCACCGACGAGGTGGACGAGGCCGACGGCGGCAAAACGCAGCACTTCCAGAAGGCCACCATCCACTGGCGCCCGAACAGGGGCACCTGGGTCACCAACAACTGACGCAAACCATCGGCACATATCTTCCCGACCGCGAGGTCATGGCTGCTGCCCGCCGCCGGTCAACCGGCGGGGGGCAGCGGCCTGCTGCGGCGGATGCCGTGCCGGCGACAGAGAGCCAGGCGGAGCCGACATCCTTGCGGTTGATCTTCCGCCCGCGTGACCAGAGTTCGGTACGCACACGCGGGGCGCCGTACGCGCCGTGATGTCCCAAAGGCCCGTGTACAACGCCACGGTATCCCTCCGAAACTCCTCCGGGTACGGAGACTGGCGTCCCACCTGGACGTCCCTTCCCGGGCCTTCAAGATCTAGTGCCAGGGTGTCCACTCCAAAGGATCAGCTCCACTTGCGGCCCTTGCCGTGGCAGAGGAAGTGTGGGCCGCGTCCCAGGTAGATGTCCTGGAGCTGGACGCAGGTGAGTTCGGAAACGCGCAGTCCGGTCTGGACGGCCCGGTGCAGGAAGAGCGTGGTCGCGTGCGGCCCCCACCAGGTGTTGGGGGTGGAGAAACAGCGAGTGGATCGCGGCCAGGCGCGTATTTGCGGGTGGCGGCGCCGTTGCCCCGGCCGTTCTCCAGCTCGTCGATTCGGCGACGTGCTCGAGCCGGTTCAGCCACGAAGCTCTCTTTTGAGGATCTTCCCGGTGGGGCCTTTGGGCAGTTCGCTGAGGAGCCGGACCTCGCGGGGGTATTTGTAGGCGGCGAGCCGGTTCTTGCAGTAGGTGATCAGCTCGTCGGATTCAGCGGTCTGGCCTGGCTTGAGGACCACGTAGGCGAGGACTTCCTCGCCGAGCCGGTCGTCCGATCGGCCGACGACCGCTGCCTCCGCTACCGCCGGATGGGCGTAGAGAACTTCCTCGATCTCACGGGGGTACACGTTGTAGCCGCCTCGGATGATCATGTCCTTCAACCGGTCGACGATGAACAGGTAACCGTCCTCGTCCCGATAGGCGAGGTCGCCGGTGTGGAACCAGTCGTTGCGCAGGGCCTTCGCCGTGGCTTCGGGCTGCTTGTAGTAGCCCTTCATGACGTTGTGGCCGCGGATGACGATCTCCCCGACGTGCTTCTCCCCCGGTGGCAGCTCGTTGTCGTCCTTGTCCACGATCCGGACCTCCACCCCCCAGATGGGCCTGCCGATCGAGAGGACCTTGCGCTGCTCGGCATCGATGTTGAACGTCGCGGTGCTCGCCGTTTCCGACAGGCCGTAACCCTCCAGGACCACCAGGCCCGGGAACTTGTCCTCGAATGCCTGGATCACCTCACCGGGCATCGATGCCCCGCCCGAGATGGCGGCCCGCAGGCTCGACAGGTCGCGGCCGGTGGTGTTCAGCTGCAGCAGGGCGATGTACATCGTCGGAACGCCGGAGAACACTGTGCAGCGGTGCCTTTCGATGGCCTCCGCCACGGCTTCGGCCTCGAAGCGCGGGATGAGCACCAGGCTGCCTCCGTACCGCACGGTGGTGTTGAGCACGCTGGACAGTCCGAAGACGTGGAACAGCGGCAGTACCGCCACCGCGACGTCATCGTGGGAAAGGCCGAACCGCTCGCCGGAGACCGTGGCGTTCATGTAGAGCTGGAAGTGCGTCAGCTCGGCGCCTTTCGGCTTGCCGGTGGTGCCGCTGGTGTAGAGCAGTACCGCGGTGTCGTCGGCCGCCGTCGGGTGCGTCTCCCGCGAGTTCTCGGCCGCGCAGAGCTCATCGAAGCACCGCGTGCCCTCGGGGCGCACGTCCCTGCCCGCGGAGTTCACCACGTAGGTCGGTACACCACCTGCCTCCCGGGTGCCTTGGAACGCCGTCTGGGCACATTGTTCGAAGGTGACCAGCAGCTTCGCTTCACTGTCCGCCAGGTGATGGGCGACCTCGGGGGCGGTGAGCAGCGGGTTCAGCGGCACCATGACCAGTCCCGCCTTGAGGATGCCGAAGTAGGCGAACAGGAACTGCGGGATGTTCGGCAGCTGCACCGCCACTTTGTCGCCTGGTTCCAGGCCTTGTGCGAGCAGTCCGGCGGCGACCTGCCCCGCGATCTCATGGACCTGCGCATAGCTGAAGGTCTTGTCGCCGAAATGGATGAGGGGCTTGTCCGGGCTGGCCGCGGTGGACTCGCGGAGCGTGGTGGCGAGGTTGAAGGACATGCGGGGTTCACTTTCGACGGTCGATCGGTCGCGGAGGGCTCAGCTGCCCTCGATGAACCGGCTCCAGGGCGCCGGATGGTTCCGCCTGCGTATGCCGTGCGGGCACACGGGTGTACTGAGGCTTCAGCGTGGCTATGAGGGTGACCTGTCAGCGGGCGGACGCTTCCGGACTGTGTCACGGTGGCTCCCGCCCATCACGGCGTCGGCCTTCACCACCGCGTCGGCTGGTGGGCTCCGGACGCGGGGAGGTCGATGAGGCCGGCCAGGTGGGCGCCGGGGGTGCCGAAGGCGATCTGGTCGGCCTTGGCACGCTTGAGGTACGAGTGGGCGGGGTGCTCCCAGGTCATGCCGATGCCGCCGTGCAGTTGGACCGCTTCCTCAGCCGCGGTGACGGCGAGGTCGCCGCAGTAGGCCTGCGCGACCGCGGTCGCCACCGGAAGGTCCTGGTCCCAGGCCGCCAGGGCTGCGGCCGCGTGAGGTTGGACTTGCCGCCGGAGACCAGGCAGGCGGAGAGCTCCCCGCCGGCCCCGGGCACCGACGCGGAGAACCTGTCGGACAGCCGGGCCAGGTCGAGGCCGGGCGGCCCCTGCCGAGTCATGGCCATCACGCCACCAGCACACTGACGACCTCGGCCACGCAGGCCGGCTTGTCCGCGCCCTCACGCTCGATCGTGACCTGGGTAGTGAGCTGGTACCCGCCGCCGGCCGGTACCAGCGAGACCAGCTCGACACCGGCCCGTACCCTGGATCCGGCCGGCACCGGCGAGGGGAAGCGGACCTTGTTGGCCCCGTAGTTGACCCCCATCGTCACGCCTTGGACCGTGTAGACCTGCCAGAGAAGCATCGGAACCAGCGACAAGGTCAGGTATCCGTGCGCGATGGTGCAGCCGAACGGGCCGTTCGCCGCCCGCTCGGAGTCGACGTGGATCCACTGATAGTCGCCGGTCGCCTCGGCGAACCTGTCGATCTGCTGCTGCGTGATGGTGTGCCAGTCGGAGTGCCCCAGGTGGGTTCCGACCGCCTTGCCCAGCTCCTCGATGCCCTGGAAGACCTTCATCGTCTGCTCCTTGTCGTGCACCCCGGTCAGGCCTTCGGCCCGCCGGCGACGTACAGCACCTGGCCGGAGACGAAACCGGCGCCCTCGCTGACGAAGAACGACACTGCGTGGGCGATATCGGCGGGGGTTCCGGTGCGGGCGACCGGGATCTGCCCCGCCAGCGAGGCCTTCAGCTCCTCGAACGGCACGCCCATGCGCTCGGCGGTGGCCGCGGTCATCTCTGTCTCGATGAAACCCGGGGCGATCGCGTTCGCGGTCACGCCGAACTTGCCCAGCTCGAGGGCGAGCGTCTTGGTGAAGCCCTGCAGACCGGCCTTGGCTGCGGAGTAGTTGGCCTGGCCGCGGTTGCCCAGCGCGGAGGTGCTGGACAGGTTCACGATGCGGCCCCAGCCGGCCTTCGTCATGAAGCCCTGGACGGCACGGGACATCAGGAACGAGCCGCGCAGGTGAACCGCCATGACCGAGTCCCATTCGTCGGCGCTCATCTTGAACAGCAGGTTGTCGCGGATGATGCCGGCGTTGTTGACCAGCACGGTCGGCTCACCCAGCGCGTTGGCGATCCGTTCCACCGCGGCGATCACGTCCGCTTCGTCCGTGACGTCGGCACCAACGGCCAGGGACCGGCCGCCCGCTGCCTCGATCTCCTCGACGACCGGCTTGCAGGACGCCTCGTTCAGGTCGATGACGGCGACAGCCAGCCCGTCGGCCGCGAGCCGCTTGGCGACACCGGCGCCGATGCCGCGGGCCGCGCCCGTGACAACAGCAGTGCGCGCAATGGTGGTCATGTCGGTGTGCTCCTATCAGTTGGTGCGGTCAGTGCTGGGTTCTGGCGGACAGCGGCAGCTGGGCCAGGTCGGGGATCAGGTCGGCCAGAGCGGTGCGGGTGCCTGCCGCGTCGGTGTGCAGCAGGGCCCGCATGCCGACCGCGCGGGCGCCGAGCACGTTGGGTGCGGCGTCATCGACGAACACCGCCCGCTCGGCGGGCAGGTCAAGCCGGTCCAAGGTGAGTTCGTAGATCGGGGCGAGTGGCTTGCGCAGGCCGACCTCACCGGAGATGACAACCGGGTCGAACAATGCGTCGATCCGCTCCCGCGGGTAGGTGTTTCCCCAGCTGTTGGACAGCAGCGCCACCTTCACGCCGAGGCGGCGCAAGTCCTCGGCGAGGGCAAACATCGCCATATCCGGGCGCATCCCGGCGAACAGCCGCCCGAGCAGGCCAGCCGGGTTGACCACTCCCCCGTCGACGGTGGCGAGCTCCGCGGCCAGTAGGTCCTCGAACTCCTCGGCGGACAGCTTTCCGGTCTCCAGCCGGTGGATCGGGGTACCGTCCGGCGCGTCACGCGACAGCCATGCCTTCAGGGTGCGGGAGAACGAAGCCGGCTCGATGCCGTCGGCCTTCAGCCAGGCGCCGATCGAGTCGCGCACCGGGCCGGTGAGAACGCCGCCGTAGTCGAACACGACGGCCTCGACCCGGCGCTCGCCGGTCACCGGGCCGCTCCCCGCTCGTAGACCACCCGGCCGACGGTGACGCCGTCGGCGAGCCGCTGCACTCCGTCCGCCACCGCATCCAACGGGAGCCGCTCGCTGACCAGTGGCCGCACCGCACCGCGCGCGGCCAGCGCGGCCAGTTCCCGGTGGCACTCGGTGACGGCTGCCCGGTCGTAGCGGTGGTACAGCCCCCAGTGCAGCCCGACGATCGAATAGTTCTTCACCAGCGCGTGGTTGAGCGCGGCCTGCTGGATCTGGCCGCCGGCGAAGCCGACGACGAGGATCCGGCCCTCGAAGGCGATGCACTTGGTCGAGCGCTGGTAGGTCTGGCCGCCGACCGGGTCGTAGACGACGTCAGCGCCCCGGCCGCCCGTGGCGGCCTTGACGACCTCGACGAAGTCCTCCTCGCGGCGGTCCACCACCACGTCGGCGCCGAGCTCGCGGGCCACCACGGCCTTGTCCGGGCCGCCGACCACGCCGATCACCCGTGCGCCTGCGGCCTTTCCGAGCTGGATCGCGGCGCTGCCGACGCCGCCGGCCGCCGCGTGCACGAGCAGCGTCTCGCCCGCACGCAGACCCGCCCGCCGGTGCAGACCGAACCAGCCGGTCTGGTAACCGATGTAGAGCGAGGCCGCCTCGGCATCGTCAAGTTCCGCGGGGGCCGGGAAGGTCGTGGCGGCATCCATCAGCGCGAGCTCCGCGAAGCCGCCGTACGGCAACACAGCGCCACCCAGCACCCGCTCGCCGACTGCGAACCCGGTGACGCCCTCACCGAGCGCGACCACCTCTCCGCACAGCTCCACACCCGGGGTGAACGGCAGCTCCGGCCTCACCTGGTACTCCCCACGGCACATCAGCACGTCAGGGAAGTTGGCCGGCGCGGCCAGCACCCTCACCACCAACTGCCCCGGCCCCGGCTCCGGATCGGCCACCTCCAGCAGCCGCAGTACATCGCGGGGCTCGCCCAGCTCGCACACTCGCCAGGACCTCATGCCGGCACCTCGCTGCTCAACGTGTCGATCGCGCCCCTGACCACGTCGGCCTGGTGGTCGACGTCATCCGCGTGGCCGGCCACGCAGAGCGCGTGATCCGGACCGCCGAGCCGGGCGACCGCCGCGTCGAGGGCGTCCTGGTTACCGGTGGTCACGACAACCTCGGCGCCGTCGTCCACGAGCCGTTCGACAATGGCCAGGCCGATCCCCCGGCCGCCTCCGGTCACGTTCGCCGTGCGTAGTGAAAACCTCGTGCGCATCGTGTCGCTCCCGTCAGCTCAGCCGCTCGAGGACCATGGCCATGCCCTGGCCGCCGCCGACGCACATGGTCTCCAGGCCGAACTGCTTGTCGTGGTACTGCAGGGAGTTGATCAGCGTGCTGGCGATACGGGCGCCGGTCATGCCGAACGGGTGGCCGACCGCGATGGCGCCACCGTTCACGTTCAGCCGGTCGAAGTCGATGCCCAGCTCCCGAGCCGACGGGATCACCTGGGCGGCGAACGCCTCGTTGATCTCGACCAGGTCGATGTCGTCGATCGTCAGGCCGGCGCGGGCGAGCGCCTGCCGCGACGCCTCGACCGGGCCAAGCCCCATGATCTCCGGGGAGAGTCCCGTGACACCCGTGCTGACGATACGGGCCAGCGGCGTGATGCCCAGTTGCTTCGCCTTGGTGTCCGACATGATCACAAGCGCGGCAGCGCCGTCGTTGAGCGGGCAGCAGTTCGCGGCCGTCACGGTTCCGTCGGGCCGGAAGACAGGCTTCAGGGCGGCGACCGTCTCCATCGTCACTCCGGGGCGCGGGCCGTCGTCGCGGGTGACCTGGCTGCCGTCCGGCAGCCTCACGGGGGTGATGTCCCGCTCCCAGAAGCCATCGGCGATCGCCTGCTCGGCGAGGTTCTGGCTGCGCACGGCGAATGCGTCCTGCTCCTCGCGGCTGATCCCCATGAGCTGGGCGACGTTCTCGGCGGTCTGCCCCATCGCGATGTACGCATCGGGCAATGAGCCGTAGGTGCGCGGGTCGACCCAGGTCTGACGGCCGGAGGCGAACTTCTCGGTGCGCCCCCGCGCCTCGGCGAAGACGGGGTTCTCGGTGTCGGGCAGCCCGTCGGCGTTGCCCTTGACGTACCGGCTCACCGTCTCGACCCCCACGGAGAGGAAGACATCTCCCTCCCCGGCCTTGATCGCGTGCAGCGCCATCCGGGTGCTCTGCAGGCTGGAGGAGCAGTAGCGGTTCACCGTGGTGCCGGGCAGGTGGTCCATCCCGGCCAGGACCGCCACGATCCTGGCCATATTGAAGCCGGACTCGCCGCCAGGCTGGCCGCACCCCAGGACCAGATCGTCGATCTCGGTCGGGTCGAGCTGGGGCAACTTGGCCAGCGCCGCCCGCACCATCTGGACGGCGAGGTCATCGGGGCGCAGGTCCTTCAGCGAACCCTTGTGCGCACGTCCTATCGGCGAGCGTGCGACGGCAACGATCACGGCTTCCGGCATGGGGGCTCCTTGCAGGCATACTAAGCAGTTGCTTAGATCGCGGTACACCTTGTCCCAGGAGGAGCGGGGCGTCAACGGCAGCCGCATGTGACTGCGAGCACACGGCTCAGGGGCACCGATGCCCTCGCGCAGGTCCATACGGCGGTCGCAGAGGGATCTCGCGAGGAGCACCAATCGAAGCTACGGACACTCCGAATTCGAGGTGTGGGATGGAGTACCGGAGCTGCAGTTCAGTGAGAGACCGGAGGATCCGCCGGCAAGTCCGCGGCTGTGACAGCACGCGCGGGCCGTAACGCCGATAGCAAGGCACGACTGCTCGCCGCAGCCGAATGAGCCAGCGGCGGGGCAGGCTACGCGAGCGGTCTCGGTGCCACCGCTGGAGTCCGCCCAGGGGCCCAAACCGCGTCGCGCGGACTCCACGTGGGAGCCGTATGTCGACGTCACTTGCGTGTCCCGGCCGATACCCCGAACGGTCCCCGCCTCGAGGGAGCGGCTGTCGTTCGGGGCGTGAGGACGCACCGCGCAAAGCCGTCACAGAGGCCTTAGCCTCCCACTGGCCCGCGGGGGAGCTCGCTCCCCCTCCTGCCGGGCGCCCCCGCATCGGCGTTCCAAGCACTACGCCCACCAGAACCCCGGCCCGGCCTGAGAACGGTCAGGTGAGTGTGCCGGCCAGCGATTGTTCGGTCCACACGGTCTTGCCCTCGCGGGTGTAGCGGGTGCCCCAGCGTTCGGCCATCTGGGCCACCAGGAACAGGCCGCGCCCGCCCTCGTCGGTGGTGCGGGCGCGGCGCAGGTGGGGTGAGGTGTGGCTGGTGTCGCTCACCTCGCACACCAGGCGCCGTTCACGGATCAGCCGCAAGGTCGCAGGGCCGCTGGCGTAACGGTAGACATTGGTGACCAGCTCGCTGGCGATCAACTCGGTCGTGAACACCAAGTGCTCCAGACCCCATTCGCTCAGCCTGGCCGCGATCAGTGCCCGAGCCCGGGCGGCGCTGGCCGGCTCCAGGGGCAGCCGCCAGGAGGCGACATTGTCCGGTGGCAGCATGCGGGTGCGGGCGATCAGCAACGCGACGTCGTCGGTGGGGCGCGCGGGCACGAGTGAGTCGACCACCGCTTGGCATGTGCGTTCCAATGCGTCCGCGGGTCGGGTGAGCCCTGCGCACAGCTTGGCAAGGCCGAGGTCGGCATCGCTGTGGCGTTCGCCGATGAGTCCGTTGGTATACAGGCACAGCAGGCTTCCCTCAGCCAGTTCGATCTCCCGGGCCTCGAACGGCAGACCGCCCAGGCCCAGCGGTGGGCCGGCGGGCAGGTCGAGCGGGCCCACCTGTCCGTCCTGAGCAGTCACTACCGGCGGCGGGTGGCCGGCGCGGGCCACGGAGCACCGCCCGGAGACCGGGTCGTACACGGCGTACAGGCAGGTGGCGCCGACGACCTGCTCGCCCACGGGCCGTTCGCCGGCTGCTTCCTGTTCGGCCGCCAGCAGGTTGACCAGGTCGTCCAGGCGTGAGAGGACCTCGTCCGGTTCCAGGTCGAGACTGGCGAGCGTATGTACGGCGGTGCGCAGCCGCCCCATGGTGGCGGCGGCATGGATGCCGCGTCCCACCACGTCGCCGACCACGAGCGCGACCCTTGCCCCGGACAGGGGAATGATGTCGAACCAATCGCCGCCCACGCCCGGGGCCCCGCTGGCAGGCAGGTACCGCAGGGCCACCTCGACTGCAGACTGGTCCGGAATCGCCCGGGCCAGAAGGCTGCTCTGCAAGGTGAAGGCGGTCTGCTGCTGCTGGGTGAAGCGCCGGGCGTTGTCGATGGCGACTGCGGCACGCGAGGCGAGTTCATGGGCGAGGGTGAGATCGTCCGCCTCGAAGGGATCGGGGCGGCTCGAACGGAACAGGGTCATCACGCCCAGCACCAGGCCACGTGCGGCAAGAGGTACCACGATCAGGGAGTGGACGCCCAGGTCCGGAGCGTGGGCTCCCTGGCGGCCTTCCGCCGAGAACCAGTCGGGCGGGAGAACCGCTTCGAGGACAGGCCGTCCTTCGGCCAGGCATCTGGCCTGGGGTGTGTCGGACCCGAACTCCACCGCCTCGCCCCGGGAGTGGGATGGGCTGGGTTGCTGGGTACCGACGTTGCAGGCCCCCACTCGTACTACGGGCCCTGCCAGGGCCTGCGCCAGTTCCTCACCGCGCGTCACGGGCTGAAGCAGGTCCACCGACGCATGGTCGGCGAGGTGAGGCACCATCACCTCGGCGAGTTCACGGGCGGTCCCTGCCACGTCGAGGGTGGTTCCGATACGGCTGCCGGCCTGGTCTAGGAGCGCGAGCCGACGCTGGGCCCGATGGCGTTCGGTGATGTCCTCGATCATCTCGGCCACACCCAGGATGCGACCGGAGGCATCCTCCATACGGAAGGCCGAGACCATTGCGACCCGCTCTCGTGCCGGATCCCGCTCCATGCGAGCGAACTGCTCGGAGTAGACCAACGGTCTTCCTGTCTCCATCACCTGGCGCACACGGTCCACGGCCTTGCGTGCGTCATCAGGGAGGAGCATATGGCCGGTGGGCAGACCCTTGAAGTCTGCTGCCGGGACGCCGCTGAAGCGTTCGACTGCCCGGTTGACCCGGAGAACCCTCAGATCGGGGCCGTGGACGACCAGGCCGATCGGGCACCGGCGGTACAACCCGTCGAGCACCGCGCGGTCCCTTTGCCACTCCAGGACGTCAACCGCGAGCGCCCCGGCAAGAAACCACTCGCGGATCCGGTCATCGCGTGAGAGCGCGTGAGCCCTCAGTCCCATCTCCATGAGCGGCCCGTCGCGGTGCCGCACCTTCAGCATCCCGAACCAGCCGCCGGCTCTCCTGCAGTTCTCCGCGGCCTCCCTGACAGCCGGCAGATCGCGAGGATCGACAAGGACCTCGAATGCCGGGCGACCGATCACGGCTGTGTCCGGATAGCCGAGTAGTTCCTCGGCCCGCCGGTTCCATCCGACCACGGCTCCCCGGTCGTCGAGCACCGCCAAGGCGGCGAGGTGCGGGGCGAACGGATCGTCGTGGCTTTCGCTGAGCTCCGTCATCCGCTTCTCCACCGCTACTCCACCTTGTAGTCGGTCAGTCATGTTCTGCCGCGGGTCCCTACCGTGGCTGGTGACCGGCGTGACGGTGTCCCGGGCGGTGTGGCTCGGCGTTCTCCAATACCCGCTGACCTGCTGACCTGCTGACCCGCTGATGCAATGTAAGCCTAGTGAACCCGATGGGACGTCGGCGGCCCTCGCCCACCGCGTGGCGCGGCGTGGCGGGCACGAGGGGTTACGGCAGGCACGATGGCCCGCTCACCAGCGGCTGGTGCCCGGGCCCTACCGCGGCCAGCGTCTGCAGATCTCCCCCGCGGCCGGCTCCCATCGCGTCCCGTCGGCGGGGCGGGCAGGCGCCCTCGTCTCGTGATCACGACGAGCGGACGGACCGTCACGCCGCCGGATGCCGGCTCGCGCCACCGGCGTACTCCTCACGAAAGCGACCACTGTGAACAGCGCATCATCGACGGCGGGTCGGACCTCTGGCAGGGCTCTGCGGGCGGCCGCGGCCGCCACCGCCGACCGGTGCCTGGTCACCTCCAGCAGCCCGGCGGCTGACGCCACCACGGGCACCTGACACCCGCGACGGCACCGACCATTCGTCCATCGCACTCATGTCCACGTCGGGGGCATGCCGTCGGACGCGGGCGGCGACGGGTCCCGTCACCCGCCGCCCCCACGTCGATGAGGGCGGGGGCGGTCCCATGGGTCAGGGCATCGACCGGGACCACCCCCGCCGGTTCACTTCGCCAGCGGACCGAACTCCTTGCGAGTGTCCACCGGCTTGCCGAACAGCTGCCACCGTTCGCCCTTGAACCGCATCAGCTGCATCGTTTCGATCGGGAAGGCGTCGCCGTGGCCCGTGGACATGGCCACCCCGGGCAGCAGCAGGCCGACCTTCACGTTCTTCAGGTTGCGCACCGCGTCCCGCAGCCCTTCGCGGGTCGGGCACTTCATCGCGTCCAGGGCCTTGTGCAGGCTGGAGGCGACGGCCCAGCCATAGGCGTTGAACTGGTTGGCCGGGTCGGCGTCGGGGGCGTACTCGTGCATGGCGCTTGTGTAATTCTTCATCTCGGGGTCGTTCGCCCACTGCGGGTCGGCAGGGTCCTTGAAGTACGTGGCGGATACCACCCCTTGGACGTTCTTGAAGCCGACCGGCTTGAGCACCGCGGCGGACGAGGACACGTTGTTCACAATGTGCAGCGGATTCCACCGGGTGTTCTTGGCATCGGCGGCAAGGGCCTGGCTGCCGAACTTGGGCGTGGTGACGTCCAGCAGCACGTCCGCCTTGGCGCGGGCGAGACTCGTCATCTGCGCCGAGACCGACGGGTCCGTGACCTCGTAGCTCTCCTCCGCGACCACCTTGACGCCACTGCCGGCGACGGCCTGCTTGAACCCGCCGAGCAGGTCCTTGCCGAAGTCGTCGTTCTGGTAGAGAACCGCGACCTTCGCCTTCGGCTTCTCGTCCTTGAGGTACTTCGCGTACACCCGTGCCTCGGCGACGTAGTTGGGCTGCCAGCCGATGGTCCAGGGGTGCTTGGTGTCCGTGCCCCAGGCGGAGGCGCCGGTGGCGACGAAGGGCTGCGGCACCTTCTGCTGGTTGAGGTAGTCCCACACGGCCGCCGTGGACGGGGTGCCCAGGGTCTGGAAGACGGCGAAGACCTTCTCCTGCTCGACCAGTCTGCGGGCCTCCTCCACCGCCTTGGGCGGCTGGTAGCCGTCGTCGCGGACGACGAACTGCACCTTGCGGCCGTCGATGCCGCCGTGGTCGTTGACGTACTTGAAGTAGGCGGCGACACCCTTGCTGATCGTGCCGTACGCGGAGGCCGGCCCGGACAGCGGGTAGATCCCGCCGAGCTTGATGGTCTTGTCGGTGATGCCGGTGGTCTGCTGGCCCTTGCACGCGCCGCCGGCGGCGGTGTCCTGGGCGTCCTGCCCTCGCTGGGTGCTGCAGGCGGTCGCGGTGAGCAGGGCGGCGGTGGCGGCCGCGGCCGCCCGCAGAGCGGTGGTCTTTCGCATGTGATTCATTCCTTTTCCGTGCGGGGCGGTGCGCCCACGGGTTCGGCGTCGGCAACTGCAGGGTCCGCGGGGCTGGGGATTGCGGAGGGGCCGGATGCGGCCTGGGACTTCGGCTGCGCATCCGGCGCGGATCGGGCCCCGGGCGGCCGGTCGAGGGCGGCGGCGTGGCGGGGCAGGCGACGGGCGACAGCGGCCCGGACACGGTCCGGCAGACCGGCGAGTCCGGTCGGAGCCACGAACATCACCGCGATGATCAGCAGGCCGAACACCACACCGGGTGCCGCCTCGCTGAGGTCCTGGGACACGTTCGGCACGTACATCACGAACGCCGCACCGAGCAGCGGTCCGTACAGCGACGCGAGCCCTCCGACCACCAGGCCGGCCAGCAGCGTGATGGACAGCACGAAGGTGAACGAGTCCGGCGAGACGAAGCCGATCACCCAGGTGTACAGGCACCCGGCGACGCCCGCGAACATCGCGCTCCAGGCGAAGGCGAAGGTCTTGTGCAGCGACAGCCGCACGCCCATGACCTCGGCGGCGCTCTCGTTGTCCCGCACCGCAAGCAGTGCCCGGCCGACCCGGGACCGCAGCAGGTTGCGGGCGAGCAGCAGGGCCACCGCGGTGACGGCGAGGACAACGAAGTAGATCCACTGGTCCTCGGCCAGCCCGCTCCATGCGGGCGGCTGCAACTTGTCCACGGTCAGGCCCATGGAGCCGCCCGTCACCGGTCCAAGCCGCTTCAGCAGCGGCGGCAGGAACACCGCGAACGAGAGGGTGACCAGGGCCAGGTACAGCCCGCGCAGCCGCAGCGCGGGCACTCCGAAGGCCAGGCCCAGAAGGAAGCATGCTGCGGCCGCGACCGGCAGGGTGGCCGGGTGGCCGGTGTCGTACCGGTCGAGCATGATCGCCGCGGTGTAGGCGCCGGCCGCGAAGAACGCGCCGTGGCCGAGCGAGATCTGTCCGCCGAATCCGACGAGCAGGTTCAGTCCGGCCAGCGCCACGGCGTACAGGAGCACCATGGTCAACTGGAAGACCTGGAAGGGGGCGAAGTAGAACGGTGCGCCGACGACGACTGCCGTCACGGGCAGCACGGTCAGCGCGGCCCGCAGACGCCGGGCGCGGTCTGTGCCGAGTGTTGCGACGATCGTGCTCATGCGCGCTCCACCGCCGCTCGTCCGAACAGACCCTGGGGGCGTAGGAGCAGAACCGCAAGGATGATCACCAGGGGGACGCCCACCTTCAGATCGGCACCGATCACGTCGACGTACGCTCCGGTCAGCGTCTCGGCGACGCCCACGAACAGGCCGCCGACGACCGCACCGACCGGGCTGTCGAAGCCCCCGAGGGTGGCCGCGGCGAACGCGTAGATGAGCACCCCGCCCATCATGTTGGGCTCCAGGAACAGCAGCGGAGCGACCAGCACGCCCGACACCGCGCCGACCATGGCGGCCAGCCCCCAGCCGAGCATCAGCACGCGGCTCACGCGGATGCCCGACAGCCGCGCGGAGGCGGGGTTGCAGGCGACCGCCCGCATCACCAGGCCGATCGAAGTGTGCTGGAAGAGCAGATACAGCAGGCCCATCACTGCGGCCACCACGCCGATGATTCCGAGGGTGGACCAGTCCACGCGCACCCCTGCCAGGTCGATCCCGCCGTCGGGGAACGGCTGCGGGAAGTCCTTGACGGTGAACGACCAGATCAGTCCGGCCATCGCGTTGACGAAGATGAACAGGCCGACCGTGACGATGACGACCGTCAGTTCGGGGGCACCCTGCACGGGGCGGATGATGATCCGCTCGACCAGCATGCCGCCGGCGAAGGAGACCGCCAGGGTGACCGGCAGTGCCAGCCAGAAGGGCATTCCGGACGCCACCAGTTGCCAGGCGACGTACGTGGAGAGCATCGCGAGTTCGCCCTGTGCGAAGTTGACGATCCCCGTGAACCGGTGGATCAGTACCAGGGCCAGTGCCAGGCTGGCGTACACCGCGCCGGAGCCGACCCCTTCCACCACTTGCTGCAGCAATTCGGTCACAGTGCTCACCCGCCCTGCCCGGAGCGGGCCGGGACTCCGAGATAGACCTCGGCGACCTGCCCGTCCTCGCGGATCTGCGCGGCCGGTCCCGACAGCACCAGGCGGCCGGCCTCCAGCACGTGCGCCCGGTGCGCGATGTCCAGCGCGAGCTGCGCGTTCTGCTCGACGACGACCACGGTGGTGCGCTCCTCCTCGTTGACGGTGCGGACGATCTCGAACAGTTCCCGTGTGACCAGGGGCGCGAGCCCCAGGGACGGCTCGTCCAGCAGCAGCAGCGCGGGCCGCAGCATCAGCGCCCTGCCGATGGCGAGCATCTGCTGCTCGCCGCCGCTGAGACTGCCCGCGGCCTGCCGGGACCGCTGGCGCAGCTTGGGGAAGTAGTCGTAGATCCGTTCCAGGTCGGCCGCCACGGCCGCACGCTCGGCACGGCCCCGCCGCCGGAGACCGGTGCGCAGGTGGGCGCCGATGCGCAGGTTTTCCTCGACGGTCAGGTCGTTGAAGGTGCCACGGCCCTCGGGCACGTGCGCCACACCGAGCCGGGCGGCCTGCTCGGGCGGGCGGCCCAGCAGTTCCTTACCGTTCATGGACACCGATCCGCGGCCGCGGATCATGCCGCACAGGGCCCGCAGCGTCGTGGTCTTGCCCGCGCCGTTGGGCCCGAGGATGGCGCACACCTCGCCGCGGGCGACACGGAAGTCGAGGCCCTGCAGCACACGAGCCTGGCCGTATCCGGCGTGCAGGCCGGACACGGTCAGGAAGTCCGGCTCCGCTGTCACCCCGGTCCCGGGGCGGTCGGTGGTGGGCTCGCTCACGCGGCCACCCCCAGGTACGCCTCTATGACGGCCGGATCGCGCTGGATCTGCTCCGGCGGGCCCTCAGCGATCTTGCGCCCGAAGTCGAGGCACACCACCCTGTCGCACAGACCCATCACGAACCCCATGTGGTGCTCGACCACCACGAGCGTGACGTCGAAGTCCCGGCGCACCGACCGGACCAGATCCGCGAATTCGCCGACCTCGCCGTGACTGAGACCGTTGACGGGTTCGTCGAGCAGCAGCAGCCGGGGCCGAACCGCCAGCGCCCGGGCGAGTTCGACGCGTTTGAGCGTGCCGAACGGCAGCCCGGATGCGGGATGGTCTGCGACGTCCGCCAGGCCGAGCCGCCGCAGCAGATCGTCCGCCTGGTCACGCAGTTCCCCCTCCTCCTGCCGGACGCGGGGCAGCCGGAGCGCCGCGGCGAGGTGTCCGGTGCGCCCCCGGCTGTGGGCGCCGACCATGACGTTCTCCCGGACCGTCAGCCGCGGGAACAGGCCCAGGTTCTGGAAGGTGCGGGCGATGCCGCGTCCGGCCACGGCGTGCGGCGGCAGGGTGAGCAGGTCCTCACCGTCGAACTGCACCGTTCCCGCATCGGGGGTACAGCGCCTGGTGAGGCAGTTGAACAAAGTGGTCTTGCCGGCTCCGTTCGGTCCGATGAGCCCTACGGCGGTGCCGGGCTCGACGGTGAACGCGACACCGTCCAAGGCCGTGATCCCGCCGAAATGCACGGTGATACCGTCGACCGTGAGCATGAGTGACGCCCCTTCCGAGGTGCTGGGATGTGGGCGAGCGTCACACTAGGTGGGGGCCTTCCCGGCGCACATTGGGTGCGAGCACCCAACTTCCAGGTCGCCGAACTGTGCGCCGCGAACAGGTGCCCGGAGATGTCTCACCCCGCGCCTGTTGACGGAGCACGAGGCGGACGGCGACGATCGGCGCCATGCCGCGTGGTCCCGCCCTGGGCACCCCCCAACTCTCCGAACCGCTCCGCCGGGAACGGTGGCGGATCCTGCACGCCGTCCACGACCGGGTCGAGGAGGTGGCGGAGACCGCCGTCGAGGCGATGCGCGCGGAGATCCCGTCGTACGCACTACAGGACGAGCGGTTCTTCGACGAGGTACGGGAGCAGGTGCTCGAGCACTACCGGATGCAGCTGGCGGCGCTCGCCGGCGACCGCGACATCGCCCCGGAAGACCTCGTCTTCAGCCGCGTGGCAGCCATGCGCCGAGCGCGCGCGGGGTTCGCCCTGGAGGACTGGATCAGTGCCTTCCGGGTCGGCCGGCAGGTGATGTGGGACGCGCTGCTGGAGTGCGCGGGCACATCCGCCGAGGCCCAGCAGGCCGCGCTGTCCCTCGTCACGCCGCTGATGCGGTACGTCGACTACGCCAGCACCCATGCCGCACAGGCATACGTCGAGTACCAGCAGCATGTGGTGGCGGACGCCGACCGGGAGCGGCGGGATCTCCTCGACCAACTACTGGCCGGCGTGGCACCGACACGCGGTCCACTGTCCGCCGCGGCGCAAGCGTACGGCATCGGGCCGCGCTCGCCGATGATGGTGGTCGTGGCGGTGTGCGTGGCCGACACGCGCACCGGGGACCTCGCCTCGGCCGAGAACGGGTACGCCACCAGCGCGTCGATCAGCGTCGCCGGGCCCTGGGCCGGCAGGACCCTGGTCGTCGTGCGCCATGGCGAGGTGGTGGCCGTGCCCGTGGTCCGGGCCGGCATGAACGCAGAGGACATATGCACCCACTTCGAGACCGTGCAGCGGCGGCTCGCGCGGGAAGGAACCATGCTCTCCATGGGCATCAGCACAGTCGCACAGGGCGCGTCGGAACTGCCGCGCGCATACGAGGAGGCGCGGGCCGCTCTCGACCTGGCGCCGAGCGGGGGCGGGGTGGCGGCGCTGCCCCGGCTGTCCCCCTTCGACTACCTGGCGCTGCGCGCCGACGACCTCGCCCGCCAGCTGGTCGATCCCCGCGTGCGTGTCCTGCTCGAGGAGGACCGCAGGCGCGGCGACACGCTGGCCGCCACCATACGGGCCTTCGCGGAGGCGGACCTCAATCTGCGGCTGGCCGCCGACCGGCTGCGGGTGCACCACAACACGGCGCACTACCGCTTGCGCCGCATCGAGGAACGCACCGGCCGCAACCCGCGCCGGATCGCCGACCTCCTGGAACTGCTGGTCGCCCTCGCCATCCGCGACGAGGCCGGGGAAAGAGGGGATTGCCAGTGAACAGCATCATGGAACCTGCCGGGACCGGGGCGGCACGTCAGCTGCCGGGTGGGCAGGGGGGCGTAGGCCTGCCGGAAGGGCACGCCGTGCAGAACCGAACGATCCGGCGCACGCTGCTGGACGCCGCGCTGGAGGTGTTCACCGAGCGCGGCTACACGGACGCCGGCCTGGCCGAGATCGCGGCGCGCTCCGGCATCCCCGCAGGCACCCTCTTCCAGCACTACGGCGGAAAGCGTGGGCTCTACCTCGCCCTTTGGGAGGAATTCCGGGAGGAGCAGGAGCACCGGACCGCGGCCACGCTGACCGCCGAACGCAGCCGTGGTGTGGACGACCCCATCGCCCTCTTCGTGGCGGGAGCCAGGGCGTATCTGGGGGGCGCCTGGGACAACCGGAGGCTCGCCAGGCTCCTCGCGGAGGACGACGGCCCGGCCGGCTTCGACGCGCTGCGCCGCCAGTGGGACCGCGCATGGGTACGGCGCAACGCCCGGCTCCTGAAGGTGGACGAGCGGCGACGCGCCGGCCGGGTCCGGGTGAGCGTGCTGACCACGGTCATCGGAGGGGCGGCGCGCCAGCTGGGCGACTGTGAGGACGAGACGGAGGCCCGGGAGATCGTGGACGAGGTGTGCGGCATCCTGATCCATCTGTCGGCGTCGCCCGGCTGAAGCATCCGGCCTTTCAGGAGGCTGTTGATCCACATGGTCGCTGTGCGGAGATGGAGTCCGGCGAGGTAGCTCTCGGGCGTCTTGTCGCAGCGGGTCGTGCGATGCTTTCGCTCATCTGCTGGTGGGGATGTGCGCCGTGGGGCATACCCGGTGCCGTGGCGCGGTGTTCAGCGGGTGAGGCGGCGCACGAGGCGCGATCCGCTGAGGTTGATGGTGGCGCCTGCGTTGCGGGCGCGGACAAGGACTCCGGCGGTCCGGACAGTGATCATGGAGAGCACCATCAGGACGAACGCGGCGCCGTAGGTGGCCGGGGGTACGTGGTGCTGGATGGAGAAGGTCACCAGGACATGCGTGAACCAGTGGGTCGAGCCATAGGCGAAGCCGAGGCGTAGTGCCATCGCGACCGTCCACAGTGCGGCGTACGGCCAGCCGGCGACGGTGACGAGGCGGGAGTCGGCCGGATCCCGGTGGATCTTGATCAGCGCGATCGAAACGAGGCCGAACAGCAGGCCGGCCACGAACCCGGCCGCTTCGATCAGACGGGCCGTGTCCCCGGATGGCATGGTCCGCAGGTATTTGAAGCCGACGCCCGCGACGATCGCGACCGGCAGCAGCAGCCGCCTGGCGTCGGGACGCCGGGTACCTAGCTGGGTGACAAGGATGGCGACGAACAGACCGGTGTAGAGCAGGTAGTCGCTGGGGCTCATGGTGTCCTTCCAGTGGGGTCGGGCTGGCCGCCCATCTACATCTCCAAAGATGCATTCCGAAAGATTCATCTGTCAAGATGCATCTTGAGAGATGAATATGGGGAGATGTATCTTGGGGGGATGGAGATGAGCGACGTGTACCAGCTCGGCCGCCGACTGGCCGAGATCGCCCTTGAGGACATGGGCGCCGACGAACTCGGCCTGGCGCCAGGCGAGTTCTTGGTCCTGCAAGACCTCTTCCTCAACGGTCGCAGTGCCGTCGGGGACATCGCCAAGCGCACCGGCCTGGCCCAAAGCCGCGTCTCCACCAGCGTGCGCGCCCTGGCCAAGCGCGGCTGGGCGACCACTGCGGCCGACCCCAGCGACGGTCGCAAGACACTGGTCGACCTCACCGAGGCCGTACGCGCGGACGGCGAACAGCGCCGCACCGGACGGGCCGACAAAACCCTGACCGCCGCCCTGGCCGGCGCGGACGACGACGAACGGAACGCCCTGATCGCCGCGCTTGCCCGCCTGCACCAGCTCCTCGTCGCAGACCAGGCCCCCCGCCGCTTCCCGGACACCCCCGCACGCCGCGCGGCCCAGTAGCCCATAGCCACCGTGCTCGCTTCCGGAACGCGCGGCTGGGGTCCGACAACTTGTCAGCATCCCACGACATCACGCCAGCAAGGTCAGTAACTTCGTGGCCGGGCCGTGCCTGGCCGACTTCCCGCCGTGGGACCGGCCCGCCCCGTCAGACGATCAAGACCCCGGACTCCCGCCCATGACCAGCACGAGCACCCCGAAGAACCGGCACGCCAGCCCCTCGCAGGCCAAGGCGGTCCGTCAGGTCAGGCTCGACGGGACGATCCCGTAGCGGCGCATCTTGCGGTACATCGTGGCGCGGGAGATCCCGAGGTCCTGCGCGGTGCGCTGGACATTGGAGTTGCGGTCCATCAACCCACGCAGAATGGCGTCGCGTTCCAGCGCCTCGATGGTGGTGAGGACCTTGTTCGACGACACTCTGCATTCCGGCGGTAGGTCCTCCACGTGGATCATCCGGCTCGAAGGCCGCCGCGCCAAGCCCCGGATCACCGACTCCAGTTGCCGGACGTTCTCCGGCCAGGGGCATCGCTGCAGCATGGACAGCGCGTCCGGGGAGAACCTGCTCTCGCCGCTCGGCCGGTACTTACGCAGGAAGAACCGCGCCAGGTGCTCGACGTCCCCATAGCGATGACGTAGGGGAGGCACCTCCACCGAGGCGCCGCAGAGCTGGTCGAGCCGGTAGTCGGCGCTGACCATCGACGGCTGGCTGGTCATGACCAGTTGCCCGGTCGCGCCTCCGTCCAGCTGCACCAGCAGGTTCGTCAGCCGCTGCCGCAGCTGGTCGTCCAACAGGTGGACATCACTCAGGACGAGCACGTTGGACGGCACGACAAGCAGCTCTCGGATGTCGTGCAGCCAGCGCTCAGTGACGGCCGGTGAATCCGACAGCGGCGCTTCCGTCACCTCCAGCCGGCGTCCGGCGCCGTGGGCCCGGTGCAGGGCCTCGACCAGCGTCGTCTTGCCGACGCCGGCTTCGCCCAGGAGATGAAGCCATGTCCGGGCGACGAACGCTGTTTCGCTGTCGGCGACCGCGCGCAGCCAGTGCGGGGACGAGCCCACCAGTCCCAGGTTGGAGCGGGCGGGCGCGGCGGAAACCGCAGGAGTGGGCTGGGGCCGTCCGATCAGCCGGACTCGGAAGACGACGCCGACGTCGCTGTCCTCGCGCCGACAACGACTGACCCTGAGCTCTGCGACCCGTCCCGAGGGCAGTGCGATGCTGCGGGTCCCCTCCAGCCGGGTATGGTCGGCGATCTCACGGGCGTGGTCGAGCAGCGCATAGTGATCCGGCCCGGTCACGGTGGCGCTGAGCTGCTCGTTCATCATGACGACATCGCGGTTGAGGGCCAGCACGGCTCCCGGGCGCACCGAGGAGCACGCCTCCATGTAGTCATGGAAAAGAGCCCGCTCACGCCGCGACGCGATCGCCGCGATTTCGGCCTCGATCTGGGCGGCGACCGAGCGGGCGAAGGCCATCAGCATGCCGTCGGAGCCCTGACGGATGGTGGTGAGGTTGAACGCTCCCAGCAGGGTGCGCCGGGTGGGATGCAGGATCGGTACGGCCGCGCAGTGGAAGTCCCGCAACTCCTCGACGTAGTGCTCTCTTCCGGCGATCACGACCGGGCGTCCGCTGGCCAGCGCGGTCCCGATGCCGTTGGTGCCCACGTAGCGCTCGGCGAACACATGGCCCGGGGCCAGACGCACGCGGTTGAGGTGGGTCGTCAGACCCTCGTTGGACACCTTCCGGGAGAGCACCACACCGTTCCGGTCTGTGATCATCGTGGACACCGGGTCGTCGGCGAGCTGCTCGTGCAGCCTGTCCAGGATGGGCAGCGCCGCCCTGGCCAGGGGGCAGTCCAGATTGGGGTTGTCCAGGTAGGGAGCGTCAAGGCTGCCCGACTTCACCTCGTACTCGATCGAGCGTTGCCATGAGGCGACCACGAGCGGCCGGGCCCTCGGATCCTTGGTGACTTCCAGATAGAGCTCTCTGGCTGCTCTCAGTGAGCTCCCAGGTTGGTATCGGGGCATTTAACACTCCCGTACGGCGCGCGTCACATACGTCGGTGAACTGATTGGAACAGCTCGACGGCGTCGCCCCTACGTTCTGTATCACATTGAGACATACGCGGACGGCTTCTGAGACATCGACCCGTGAACGGCGGCCTGTGTAATCGGCGCACCATCCATCCGCCGACTCGCAGGGAGCCGCCATGAAAGCCGTGCAGGTCATCGAATACGACGAGCCACCCGTGCTCGTGGACGTCCCGGACCCGCAGATCACCGGTCCGCTGGATGTGATCGTGAAGATCGGGGGCGCCGGAGTCTGCCGGACCGATCTGCACATCCTCGAAGGACAGTGGAAGGACAAGAGCGGGGTCGCCCTCCCGTACACGATCGGTCACGAGAACGCCGGCTGGGTTGCGGAGGTCGGCCAGTCCGTCACCCACGTCAAGGTCGGAGACCCGGTCATCCTTCATCCGCTGGTGACCTGCGGTCTGTGCCGCGCCTGCCGGGCCGGCGACGACGTGCACTGCATGAACTCGGCCTTTCCCGGCATCGACGCCGACGGAGGCTACGCCGAGTACCTGAAGACCACCGCCCGGTCCGTGGTGCCCCTCGCCCCGTCGCTCGAGCCGGCCTCGGTGGCGGCCCTGGCCGACGCCGGGCTCACGGCGTACCACGCCGTCGCCAAGGCGGCCCGGGTGCTGCGGCCCGGCGACAAGGCGGTGGTCATCGGTGCCGGCGGGCTCGGACATATCGGAATTCAGGTGCTGCGGGCCCTGTCTCCGGTGGAGATGATCGTCATTGACCGCAGCCCGGAGGCCCTGGCTCTGGCCAAGGAACTGGGCGCCGACCACACCCTCGTCGCGGACGGAAGCGAAGCCGACCGTGTACGGGACCTCACCTCGGGGCACGGGGCGGAGGCCGTCCTGGACTTCGTCGGTGAGGGGGGCGCCGTCGAGACGGGCGTGGCCTGTCTGCGCCGCAACGGCAATTACTACGTCATCGGCTACGGCGGTCGCCTCCACGTTCCGACGATCGACGTCATCTCCACGGAGATCAACTTCATCGGGAACCTCGTGGGGTCCTACAACGACCTCTCGGAGCTGATGGTCCTGGCCGCCCTCGGCAAGGTCACCCTGCACACCCAGCGCTACCCCCTCGCCTCCTTCCAGCAGGCCCTCGACGACCTGGACGCCGGGGCCGTACGCGGCCGAGCGATCTTGATCCCCTGACACCGCAGGAGAATCCCCATGCGCAGCAGACCGTACCGGGCCCTGGTCGCCGTCGCCGCCGTCGCGGCCCTGACCGCCACCGCGTGCACCGCCCAGGACCAGGCACAGCAAAAGCCCAAGGAAAAGGCCGGGCTCTTCAAGCCCGGCTCGGAGATCAGCTACCAGAAGTACGGCAAGGACTACCCGGCCACGAAGGTCAAGGACGTTCCCGGACCCTGCAGCTATGACGAGATCAGCCGCAAGGACTACTCCGGCCAGACACTGAAGATCATCAGTCACGCCGTTCCTGTTATCGGCGAGCCGACCCAGCTGCACGCCAAGCAGTTCGAGGACATCACCGGCGGGAAGGTCGAGGTCGTCAACGTCCCCTTCGGTGAGCTGCACCAGAAGATCCTCACGCCTCTTCAGGCGGGCCAGCCGGCGTACGACGTCATGTTCTACCCGTCCCTGTGGATCGGCGACATGGCCCCGTACCTGCAACCGGTGCCACAGGAGTACCTCGATACCCCCGGTATGAAAGACGTCACCAAGTCCTACATGGACGTGGCGACCTGGAACGGGAAGGTCGTGCAGTACCCGGTGGACGGTGACCGGCATTACCTCAAGGTCCGCACCGATGTGCTGAAGGACCCGAAGTGGAAGGCGGCGTACAAGCAGACCACGGGCAAGGAGCTGCAAGTCCCCAAGACCTGGGACGAGTACCAGAAGGTAGCCGGGTTCTTCAGCGGCAAGGACTTCGACGGCGACGGCAAGCGCAACTACGGCAGCGCCGAGGTGACCAAGCGCGACGACCTGACGTTCTCCGCGTTCATCAGCCGGGCGGCGCCTTACGTGAAGAACCCGGCCGTCAAGGGCGGTGTCTTCTTCGACGTCAAGACCATGAAGCCGCTGATCAACACGCCCGGCTTCGTCCGCGCCCTCCAGGACATGGTGAAGGCCAAGTCCACTTGGGCACCCGGCGGGGCCAACTTCGGTCTGGGAGACGAGATCTTCTCCTTCGGAGGCGGCCAGACGCTGATGTCGTACTCGTGGGACGACGCCTTCATCCAGGCCCAGCAGCCGGACAGCAGGATCCGTAACAAGGTTCAGGCGGCGCCGCTGCCGGGTTCCTCGGAGGTCTACAACCGCGCCACGAAGTCGTGGGACAAGAAGGCGAACCAGGCACCCTACTTCACCTGGGGATGGACCTCGGCGGTGGCCAAGGCCTCACGCCACCAGCAGATGGCATTCGACTACCTGTGCTTCTTCAGCAACGAGGCCAACACAGCCCTCGACCTGACCATCGGCCGATTCGGTGTCAACCCGTACCGCTACTCCCACTTCGACCCGGCGTTCTGGGAGAAGCAGGGCTGGAAGAAGGACGTCGCCGAGTCATACGTACTGACGCTCTCCGGCATGGAGAAGAGCCGCAACCGCGTCTTTGACCTGCGCGTTCCCGGTGTCAACCAGTACATGTCCGCCCTGGCCAACGGCATCGCGTCGGCCGTGGCGGGCCAGGAGTCGCCGCAGCAGGCACTGGACGGCGTGGCCCGGGAATGGTCCAGGATCACCGACCAGATCGGCAAGGACAAGGTCCAGAGCGCCTATCGCCATGTGGTCGCGCTCGAGGACAACTCCTGATCCGACCGCAGGACGCCCCGGGTGGCCGGACCGGACCGGCCGGCCACCCGGGGACGCCCGCCCCCTTCCGCTAGGAGAACCATGGACGGCCTGCGCCGGTACAAGAGCATGTTCCTGCTGCCAGGACTGCTCACGCTCTTTCTGATCATCATCTTCCCGCTTCTGTTCACCATCCGCGTCAGCTTCTCCGGCTGGAACGTGAGCAACCCTCAGATGGACTTCATCGGAGGGGCCAACTACACCACGATGCTGCACGACAGCCGTTTCTGGTCCTCCATCACCCGGCTGATCCTGCTGGCGGGCGGCACGGTCCTGATCCAGTACGTCCTTGGGTTCGGCATGGCCCTGCTGGTCTGGCGCGAGGTACGAGGCCGCAGATTCTGGCGGGTGCTGTTCCTCGTCCCCATGATGACCACACCCGTGGTGATGGCCGCCATCTGGCAGACGATCTTCCATGAGTCGCTGGGGCCGGCGAACGATCTATTGGGGATGCTGGGCCTGACCCGGATCCCCTGGCTCACCGAGTCCGGGCCCGCACTGGTCGCGCTGATGACCGTCGAGGTCTGGCAGTGGACGCCCTTCATGTTCCTGCTGCTGCTGGCCGGGCTGCTGAGCCTGCCGAAGGAACCGTTCATGGCCGCCGCGATCGACGGCGCCGGCACCTGGCGCACCTTCTGGAAGGTGACCTTCCCGCTGATGGCGCCGGTGTCGGTCGCGGCGATCATCATCCGGCTGATCGAGGCGTCCAAACTCTCCGACAGCGTCTACGTACTGACTTCCGGCGGGCCGGGCTCCTCCACGGAGACCCCGGGTTACTACCTCTACATCCAAGGCCTCAGGGATCAGCAGACCGGGTACAGCGGCGCGATGTCGCTGACCTATCTCGTCCTGATGATCGTCACACTCACGGTCGTCGCTGCCCTGCTCACCAGGGCCTTCAAGCTGAAGGGGGCCTCATGAGGTCGCGCCTTTATCCCGTATTCAAATACACCGTGATCGCACTGTGGGCCTGCTTCGTCGCGGGACCGTTCTTCTGGGCGATGACGACCAGTTTCAAGAACGCCAACGCGGTCCAGGGCGGTCCCACCTACATTCCCTGGGTGCAGTACAAGCCCACCCTCACCGGCTGGCGCAATATCTTCGGCGGAGCCGGTGGTGTCGATGTGATCGATCCCTTCATAAACAGCGCGATCATCACCATCGCCGCGTCCGCCATCAGCCTGGCCCTGGGTTCCCTGGCCGCTTACGCCCTGTCCCGCTACCGGTTCAGGCTGGGTTTCATCAAAAACAGCGACATCGTCTTCTTCTTCGTCTCCCAACGGATCATGCCGCCTGTCGTCCTGGTGATCCCCTTCTTCTACCTCCTGCAGTGGGGCGGCCTCCTGGACACCATCCCGGGCCTGGTCATCGTCACGGTTGCCCTGCTGCTGCCGATCGCGGTCTGGGTGATGGTGGACTTCTTCAACGGCATCCCTCGGGAGATCGACGAAATGGCGATGCTGGACGGCTGCCCCCCGTTCCAGACCTTCGTACGAGCGATCCTGCCCAACTCCCTGCCCGGGCTGACCGTGGCAGCGATGTTCTGCGCCGTGTTCGGCTGGAACGACTTCTTCTTCGCCTTCCGGCTGACCTTCACCGAGGTCCAGACCCTGCCTCAGACGGTCGTCGCCCTCAACTCCTCCATTCCGCCCTGGTGGACGCTGTCCGCCGCCGCGCTGTTCGGCGTGGCACCGCTGATCCTGCTCGCCCTCTGGGTCGAGCGCCTACTGTCCAAGGGGAACCTGTCGGGAGCTGTCCGATGAACCTGAGTGCCACTGATCTGTGCCTGACCGTCGACGGCGTCAACCACCTCAAGAACGTGACCGCGGCCTTCCAGCCGGGACAGCTCCATACCGTCATCGGCCGGACGATGGCCGGCAAAACGACGCTGCTACGGGTGCTGGCCGGACTGCAGGAGGTGGACTCCGGGTCCCTGACCCGGGCGGGAACGGACTTCCTGAAGACATCGGTGTGGCGGCGCGACACCGCCATGGTCTACCAGCAGTTCATCAACTACCCGCATCTCAATGTGTTCCAGAACGTGGCCTTCCCGCTGAAGCGGGCCGGGCTGTCACGGGACGAGATCCAGCGGCGGGTCCGGCAGAGCCTGGCCCGTGTGGGGCTCGCGGACTTCGAGAAGCGCAAGCCCTCCCAGCTCTCGGGCGGCCAGCAGCAGCGCGTCGCGATGGCTCGCGCCCTGGCACGCGGTACCGGCATCCTCCTGCTCGACGAGCCGCTGGCGAACCTGGACTACAAATTGCGCGAACAACTGCGCGACGAATTCAAGACCCTTTTCTCGGACCAGGGCGACACAATCGTCATCTACACGACGACCGAACCCGCCGAGGCAATGATGCTCGGAGACGTGGTGCTGGTCATGCATGAGGGGCAGATCCTCCAGACCGGCACCCCGCAGGAGGTCTTCGAACGCCCAGCAACCACCACCGTGGCGTCCATCATCAACGACCCGCCCATGAACATCTTCGCGGGCCGGATCGAGGGCGGCCAGGTCACGGTGGCCGACTTCCAGGCCACGCACATCTCCGCGCACCTGGCCGACCTGCCGGACGGGGCCTACCAGTTCGGTCTGCGTGCCACGGACGTCAGCCTGGCCTCCAGCGGGGTCGAGGGCGAGGTCACCTTCGTAGAGATCTCCGGTTCCGAGACCTTCGTCCACCTGGTCGTCGGGGAAACCCCCTTCGTCGTCCAGATCGAGGGCATCCACGACGTCGCCCTCGGCGACCTGGTCAGACTGCGACTTCGCCCCGACCGGCTGTTCGCCTTCGATGACACGGGGACGCTCATGCGGACGCCTTCATACGATCTCGCTTCAATGGAAAGGCGTTGATATGGCGCAGTTGGACATCGTCGACGTCGGGCACGCGTACGCCCCGGGTGGCGAGGAAGAGCGGTGGGCCCTCAAGCCGCTGAACCTGACCTTCGAGTCGGGCAAGACCTATGCGCTGGTCGGACCCTCGGGCTGCGGCAAGACGACGCTGCTGAACATCCTGTCCGGCCTGGTCAGACCATCCCAGGGACGGGTGCTGTTCGACGGCGTCGACGTCACCACCCTTCCCACGAAGGCCCGCAACATTGCCCAGGTCTTTCAGTTCCCCGTCATCTACAAGTCGATGACGGTCTACGAGAACCTCGCCTTCCCGTTGCAGTGTCGGCGCTGGGACAGGGCGAGGATCGACGCCAAGGTCCAGCAGGTCGCCGAGGCCCTGGACCTGCACGACCGGCTGGGACACCCCGCCCGCGGGCTCACCGCCGACGACAAGCAGCTGATCTCGCTCGGCCGTGGCCTGGTCCGCGACGATGTGGCGGCCGTGCTGATGGACGAGCCGCTCACAGTCATCGACCCGCAGATGAAGCACTCGCTGCGGCGCAAGATCCGTGAGATCACCGAGCAGTTCAGGCCCACGGTGATCTACGTGACGCACGACCAGTACGAGGCGATGAGCTTCGCCCAGGAAGTGCTGGTCATGAAGAATGGCCGTGCCGTGCAGCAAGGCACCCCGGAGCAGCTCTTCGAGGCTCCCTCGTCCACTTACGTCGGCTACTTCATCGGCTCACCGGCGATGAACTTCCTGACCGTGACCCGCGACGACGGGCCCCTCACGCTGGATGGCCGGGCGTTGTCCGTCGCCTGGGACATCCCGGGTAGTGCGACCGACGTTCAGGTGGGGGTCCGGCCCGAGTACGTCAAGGTCGTCACGGACCCCGGTCCCAACACCTTCCCCGCCAGACTGCGGGGTGTCAGGGACCACGGCGCGCAGCGCGTGCTTGAGGTCGAAGTGGCCGGTCAGCTCGTGAGGGCCAAAACGCCGCGGGAGGAGGGCGTCCCGGCCGGCGAGGAGATCTTGGTGCATCTGCCGCGCGCCAAGGTCCTTCCGTACGTGGACGGTCAGTTGGTACTCCAGTCCTGACAACCCATCGGACGGCCGCGCCACCTGACCATACGCCACTGCGGCTCACCGAGGCCGTGTGGCGAAGTGCCGCGACACGGCCGCTCTCCTGAGCCCGCGGGCCGGCGACGACAGGTCGAGATTGTACGATCTTGTCGCCATGAGTCCTGGTGACACCACCGGGAAGCGGGTACAGCCGCGCCCGCCCGCGGACCGGCAAGTCGCCCCGGCCCGCCACGTACACAACGCCTGCTGGACGCGCCACCGCCACCGGAGCGGCCGTTTCCCCGCCACGCCACACACAGCGAAAACCAAGTACAGACATCAGCGAAGGAATCACATGATCTTCATCACCGCCAAGTTCCGGGTCCGCCTCGAGGATGCCGACCGCTGGCCCGAGATCACCGCTGACTTCACCCGGGCCACGCGCGCCGAGCCCGGATGCCTCTGGTTCGACTGGTCGCGCAACGTAGAGGACCCGACCCAGTACGTCCTGGTCGAGGCCTTCCGCGACGATGCGGCCGGAGCCGCGCATGTGCAGTCCGCCCACTTCAAAGCTGCGCAGCAGACGCTGCCGCCCCATTTGCTCGAGACGCCGCGCATCGTGAACGTGACCGTTCCGCAAGACGACTGGTCGCTGCTGGGAGAGATGGCAGCCCCCAACCATGAGTAGTCGCCAGCGAGCCATCCACCCGCGGGATGGCCGCTGCGCCTCCCCGTTGCGCCCGCTGCAACCGTGAAGGCACGGCGGGGCGAGGCCGGTCACTCGGACACCGAGGCCGACCGGACTGCCAGCGGCGCACAGCGGCCCCGTTCACGACGTCACGGTGATCGCGGCTGAGCTGCCGTAGGTTCTCCTGCCCCTGAGTGCGCAACTGCTGAGGTGAGGCCAGTGCCAACCAGACACCGGGCGATCCCGGCGCGGCCCACCTCAGCGGCTCGGCGCAGCCGTGTCACTGCCGGATCCTGGGTACGCCGGACGCCGGACATCGAGGCCCGGCAGGTCCACGGAGCCGTACCCCAGCCGGCTGACCGTGACATCGCCGGGCGTCCCCCCGCACATCCGGCGGGCGTTGACCCGTCTGATCCCCCCGCCAAGGCACAACGCTGGGACTCGGCCGAAGTCGTGAGGGTTCTCCTCGCCGAGGAGGCCGCCCGGCGGGACGCGGCAAATCTCCGTACTCGCCGCGAGCGGGCCAGCTTCCCTGCCAGCAAGACGACTGCACGTCTCGCACCTCACCTCTTGCGCCACTCCCCGGCCAGCAACTCGTAAGACCGCACCCGGTCCGCGTGGCCGTGGGTGATCGTGGTGATCAGCAGCTCGTCGGCGCCGGTGAGATCACCGGTCGGCCCTGCGGGCTGCGCGGGACGTTGAACTGTCCCTGGATGTCGAAGTGCCGGCCCTGGTGCACGAAGGCTCCGGCCTGCGCGTCCCGCAGGAAGGTGCCGGTCCCCCGGTCGGCGACGATCTCGTCCCCGTGCCAGGAGTCGAAGAGCTCGATCGCGGTGGTGAGGAACTCCTTCGCGCGGGAGTAGCGCTCCTCCTGCGGGAGGAAACCGCCGCGGCGGAAGTTCTCGCCGGTGAAGGCGTCCCAGGACGTCACGACGTTCCAAGCGGCGCGTCCGCCTGAGAGGTGGTCGAGGCTGGCGAACTGGCGGGCCACCTTGTAGGGCTCGTTGAAGGTGGAGTTGATGGTGCCGGTCAGGCCCAGCCGTTCGGTGACGGCAGCCAGCGCCAACAGGACGGTGAAGGTGTCGGGGCGCCCCACCACGTCCAAGTCATAGATCTGGCCCCCCTGTTCGCGCAGCCGCAGCCCCTCCGTGAGGAACAGGAAGTCGAACTTGGCGCGTTCGGCGGTCCGGGCGAAGTGCGCGAACGAGCTGAACTCGATGTGGCTGCCTGCCCCGGGGTCGCTCCACCTGGTCGGTGCGGCCCAGGATCGGCGGCTCAACATCGCCGCGGGTACGTCCGTGCGCTTCGAACCTGGTCCACTCATCAGGCCCCCTTGGAATCGATCATCTAGGGAACCGGGAGGCGCTCTACCGGCGGACCGCCGAGATCAGTCCGCCGGGCCGCTCCTCGCGCTGCGGCGGGGTGCTGATCGGGCGGCCGTAGGCGGCAGCGCGCTCGCGCAGGGTGTGGCTGTGGGCCTCCCAGCCGTGCCCGGCCAGCCAGCCCACCGGGTCGTCGGGCATCTCCGAGACCCAGATGGACGCCGCCGATCCCGGCACGGCATCCGCGCCGAAACGCTCGATCAGGCCGCGCGAGCCCAACGTCAGCCCCATCCGACTGCCTGCCGCCGACTGCGCGCTGATCCGGGCCAGCAGTAGCTCCACCGCGTCCTCGGGCAGATAGATCAGTAGTCCTTCGGCGATCCACACGGTCGGCACGGCCGGGTCGTGCCCTGCGGCGGCCAGCGCGCCTGGCCAGTCCTCACGCAGATCCACCGCGACGGTGATCCGCTCGCAGCGTGCGACGGCCCGCTCCTGGCGCAGCACCGAAGCCTTGAAGTCCAGTGGCGCAGCGGTGTCGACCTCGAACAGCCGGGTGCCTTCGGGCCAGTCCATCCGGAAGGCACGGCTGTCCATGCCGGCGCCGAGCAGCACGACCTGCCGGACCCCGGACGCGGAGGCCTGCTGCAACAGGTCGTCGAGGAACTTCGTCCTGATGACGATGGAGAACGACACGGCCAGCCGGCGGCGTCGCGCGGCCTCGTCATCGGGCAGCGGCGGCGAGGAGGGCCACAGGCCGCCGGCGGTGGCGAAGGCCTGTGCCAGGGGGTCGCGGAACAGCGCGTTCTCCCGCTCGGTCTCCAGCGCCCGCACCCTGGCCACCCCCACCGCCGTGGCCCACACTCCCGACGGCTGCACCCGCTCCTGCTCATCAGTCACCGTTCCAGCCTAGAGGGCTTGATGAGTGGAGCCAGGTTCATGCGCGGCCGGCCAGTCATGCGCGCACTGACCGCCTACGACCACTAAAACCACCATGAGGCGAAGATCAACAGTCACCCTGTGTACGCGACCACACGAAGAGGACCAGAGCCCGAGAAGGTTCTGGCACAACTTCTGTGCAACGACCACTGTGAGCCACGGCTGGGTACCTTCAGGCGCCTTTGAAGTCGCCCGAAAATGATCCGTGGTCAAAGTGGTTGGTCTGACGGTTCGGGGCCCTGGAAGAGTTCGTGATCCGGCTGGAGGAGCTGTTGTTCCCCTCGCCGGGGGACGTCGCGGTGCTGTCGGTGGACGTGGATATTGAGATCGTGCGCGTCGACCCGCAGTGCACCGCGGCTGGCGCCACCTGCCCGGGATGCGGGGCCTGGTCGATCCGGGTGCACTGCTCCTACCTGCGGTTCCCAGGGGATGTTCCGAGCGCCGGCCGGAGCGTCGTACTCCGGCTCCGGGGCCGGCGGTTCCGCTGCGAAATCGGCGTGTGTCCGCGGCGCACCTTCGTGGGCAAGTCCCCGGCCTGACCCGCAGAAATGGCCGGCGCACCGAGCGGCTGCGTTCGACCCTGGCCGCAGTCGGCCTCGCCCCGCCGCCACCTTCCATCGCCCTCTTTGATGCACCGCCATGACTGAGCGTCACTCGGCACGGAAGTTGAGCCAGACCCCGTATTTCGACAGCACGCCTCGGGAAGGCGGTCCGGTCGCCCGTCACCGGCCTGTCAAAGCCATCCGTCTCGTGCGACCGGTTCAGGAAGGCGCGCCGGACAGGACTTCCACCTTGCCGGTGTCGAGCGAGTAATAGGCGCCGACCACGGCTAGGGCGCGCTTTGCGACGAGGGGGGCGAGGTCCTGGTTGGAACGCAGCTTGGTGGCGGTCAACGTGACCTGGGCACGGGCCATGGTCTCGACCGGGTCGGTGCCGCCTTCCCGGGCTGCCTGATCGTATGCCGGCTGCAGAGCCTTGACGATCGCCTGCAGGTTGCCGGGCAGCGGTTTGCCGTCATGAAGGGACTTGTACGCCGCCTTGACGGCGCCGCAGCGCTGATGCCCGAGGACCACGATGAGCGGGGTGCCACTGGTCATAGGCCCGTACTCGACGGAACCAGTGACCACCGGGTCGGCCGTCTCCCCGGCCGTGCGCATCACGTAAAGATCACCCAGCCCCGTGTCGAAGAGGAGTTCAGGCGGGACTCGGGAGTCGATGCACGAGAGGATCGCCCCAAAGGGCTGTTGCTCCTGGGCGACGAACTGACGCCTGTTCGGGTCCCGGTCGGGGTGTTGAAGGTCTCCGCTCACCCAGCGCTCGTTGCCTTCCATCAGTCTCGCCAATGCCGCGGAGGGTGTGGTCGGGCGCGGGCTCGGCGAAGCGCTGGCCGCCGCCGGGAAGGCCCTCGTCGACGAGCACCCTGAGAGCGCTGCGGTGGCGCCCACAAGTCCGCCGGCGAGCAGTGCTCTACGGTCCAGACGTCCTGCTCTGTCCATCGGTCGTTCCCCTCGATGCCGCTCAGACACGCCCCTGCGCCGTGACCAGGGCAATTGTTCAGCGTGGTATGGGTGGCATGAAGCAGGCGCAAGCGGGCGGGCGTCACGTTGCCACAGACAGCCCACAGACCGGCTCGGGCGGCGGCGTGAGCGTCTGTGCCGGGACTCCGCCCAGCAGTCGCGGGTGGCCGCGCTGCGGGACCGGGAGCAGGGCCTGGCGGTCACGATCGTCATCCACGTCTACTGCGCCACGCTCGGGCCCAGCGAGCGGCCGGGGGCGAGGGACGCGCTCAAGCACGCTCCGAAGCAGGAGCCGGAGGAGCAGGGCAGCTGAACTGGCTGGGGCCGCTGTCAGGGGCTGCGCCCCCTGACCTGAAGCCGGACGCTGTCGGCGCATCAGCAGCCGGGGCTCCGTCCCAGCGACCTCACGCTCGGGATGGAGCCCCTACGCATACCCTGGCAGTGTTACGTCTGCCGAAGAACGTTTTCCGCCTGCGGTTCCTTCGGCCCCTGCGTCACCGTCGGCAGACAGCAGTTCTCCAACAGCATCCCGAAGCCGGTCGGGGCTGCACGAGCGCCCAGGGTGGACATCGCTGCCCAGGCGCGCCCATCGCGCCCAGTTCGCCCGTTGCCAGGCCAGGAGCGAAGGCGGTGCGGCGCCTACGAGCGCTGGGCTGTCGGTTCCTGGCGGCACCTGCCCTCAATCCTGCTAACCCCGGTAGGTTTCCAGGGCCTTACTGAAGGCGAACGGCTTCTGCTGCACGCCGCTGCACGGGGGCTTGGCTCCGTCGGCCGACTCGGCGCCGTCCTGACACTGTTTGTCGCGGTTGATCGAATCCATGGACAGCCGGCCCAGATGCTTGGAGTTGGCGAAGGCGACCAGCGCCTTCGCGTCCTCCAGCGTGAACGTCCGCCTGCCGAAGTCGTTCACGCCGATGCTCGGAGTGACGGCGAGTGCCTTCCATGCCTGCGCCTGCGACAGTCCCAAGGTGGAGGTGAGCTGCCCCTGGGCGGCAGTGGCAGCGGTGGTCGTGTACTTCAGCAGGTCGCCGTCGGTGGCGGTGTCGCCCGGGTTGCCGGTCACGGCGTTCACCGAGGAGATTTTCACGCTCTTGGCCTTGGCGTCGGCCAGCACCTTGAGGCCGTTCGGAGTGAAGCCGCCCGGCAACGCGGGCAGGCTGATCGACACATCCAGGCCCGGGTGACTCTTCTGCAGCCGTGCAATGGCCTGTGCGCGTAGGGAGTTGAGCGTCGGCATGTTCAGGACGTATCCCTGAACGTCGAAGTCGACCTTCGTGATCTTGTACTTGTCGATGATCTTCGCGTAGGCGGCCGCCAGTTGCGCCGCGGAAGAACAGTTGGGCGTCAGGTCGCCACCGTCCCCTCCGAAGGAAACCCGCACGTCGCCACCCGCCTGGCGCAGCTGCTCCAGCTTCGCGAGGACGTCGTCTCCGCCCTCGGCGGCGCAGCCGGTCCCGCGTTTGAGATGACCGACCGTGAAGTGTTTGACTCCGCTCTCCTTCGCCGTGGCGACGAGGTCGAGCGGAGAGCCGTCGGCGATGTCGACGAAGGGCGAGAATGCTTCGGTCTGCGAGTCGGCCGGCCGGGCGCTGTCGTCCTTTGCCATGTCGCGGGCGGCCTGTGCGCTGTTCGGCAGGACCGCGGCAGCGCCCGCGGCGATGGCGCCGCCGACGAGGAGACCGAGGACTACCTTCTTCTTGTGGTGTGCACTGCGATGCTGGTTCATCTCAAATCCCTTCCATGCGCCAATGCGGTGACTGCGATGTAGGGTTGCTCCGCCGGGAGCGGGGCAACCTGTCGGCATCTGACGGCCTCGTCAGTGACGGCCCTCCGGGGTGTTGGCGGCGGTCACGTTGACCGCGGCCCAGGCCCGGTCCACCGTCCTGTACTCGGTGCTGCTCGCGCCGTACAGGTCCTTGACCGCCTTCAGTGTCGCGACGCGTGCGCCGTGGAAGTCGGTCGTGGAGACCATGTAGCGGGTCGGCGCCCGGTAGAAGATCGCCGTGGGCTTGGTCCGGCCGATGCCCTTCACCGGCAGGCCGTCGTTGCGTCGGCGTCAGCTTCGCCTTGGTGGTGGGCTTGACCTCGGGGCCGGCGGCACGGGTGACGCCCGTGTACGCCAGCGCGTGGTCGAGGTGCACGACGAGGTCACCGCCGAGGACCGGCATGCCCTGGTGGGTGAGTGCGAACCGGACGTGGCGCGAGCCCTCGGGGTCGAGCATCACGTCCTGGGCCCGCAGTACCTCACCCTTGGTGAGGCCGGTCGCCGCGGCATGGGCCATGGCGGCCGTGCGCGCGGCCTCCGCCACAGCAGCGTCAGAGGTGCCGGTCGACGACACGGCGTGATCCGTGGTCGGAGTGGGAGAGCCGAGCGCCGTGGCACCCAGGCCCGTAACAGCCGTCGTGACCCCGAGGGCGACCGCCAGGCTGCGTATCTTGGTTCTGCGCACTCTTGGGTTCCTTTCGTACGGATGGGTGTCGGATCACCCACCGCGCTGAGGCATGGCGCGCACCTGAGGTTGGTAGGGCCCGGAGCCGGAGCATGAGGCAGCGACTCCGGGTGTTGCTGTGAAAGCGCCGGTGACGCCGCGATTGACCGACGCGGGTCGCGCGACGGACGAACGCGGCCGGCCTGGTCGCCCGTGTTGGTCCGCCCTGCCACGCGTAAGCACTTCGCAGTGCCGGCAGGTGCGGTCGGATCTAAGTGACGCCGTTCCAGGGGCCCTTCGCTGGGACCGGTCACTTGGCCGGGTCACTCGATCGAAGCAGCAACGAATGTCTACCCGGAACCGACCTGAGGATGAGATGGACGCCGACGATCGTCACGATCAAACCCCGCTCCGGAACTGGGCGGCCGGCCCAACCGACCGCTCAGGAAAACGGAGTCATGGGCCGGCCCAGCCCGGACGGACCACCACCGCCGGGAATTTGACCGCCCCGCCACGGTCGAAGTGCAAGGCGAACATGACGAGGTCACCGGCCTGCCAGGCTGCGTTCGCCGGTACCGTCACATCAAGGCTGTACGGCGGCATGGCGAGGCTGCTTCCGACCGGGACGGAGACCAAGGCCACCGTCCGCGCGGAGGCCGTCCGAGCACCGGTCATGCGGTGGCAGCTCAGGGACGCCGTCGACAGCGGCGGATGTCACATCAACCAGCCGGTCCGCCGAGCCGCCGCTGTTGGTGATCCGGAAGAACGCCGCCGTGTCCAGGGTGTTTCCCGACCAGCAGGAAAACACGTCCCTTGGGTGACCGAAATCCGCACCGGGCTGCCCGCGTTGCCCTCAGCGACCCATGTGCTGGGCCCTCCGAGAGCCACGACGCAGGCCCCGACCGGGGCAATCGCGCCGAGCGGGGCATCGATCACACAGCGGTGGGTCGGCCGCCAGGAACTCTCCTCGGCCATCGCGTGCGGCTCCGGAAGGGCGAGGGCTGCCAGGTGCGTAGCCGCAGGCCGTTGGCGACGACCAGGACAGAGCTGGCGGACATGGCGGCCGCGACGAGCCCGCGACGAGCATCGCGTTGAGGAGGCCGACCACGGCTGGCGGTGTCGGCGCGGCCCCACCACCCGTATGTCGCCGTTGCTGACCACCGCGCGGAGCTCGAGCACGGCCTAGGCGCCGGACAGGCTCCGAAAGGCGCCGGTGATGTCCATCCGGTCCTTCGCCGAAGGGGCCTGCAGGGCGCTGAGGGCGCCCCCTGTAGCAGGAGGCGCCCTCAGCGTGTCATCCGATGCTGCCGTACTCCACGGGGAAGTCCGGGGGCCAGGGCTGACTGAAGTCGAACAGGGATGGGTCCTCGAACTCGCGGGCCGCCTCGCGCCACGCGGGTCCGCCGGAGATGACGAAGCTGTCCCCGTCCGGTTCGATCATCCAGGTGAAGCCCGCATCGTCCGCGACGAGGTCATGACGCTCCTTCAGCACCGCGAACTCCGCCCCCGACGCCCGGCGGACGTGGATCCCCTTCTCGTAGATGGGCTTGAGCAGCATGAGCTCCACATGCCCGAAGTACACCTCGACCCGGGTGTCCGTTTCGTCGATCGCGGTGGGCTCGCTGCGCAGCAGCAGCTGCCGGTGCGACGCCGCGAAGCTGACCACCCGGAACAGACGTCCCTCTCGTACGAAATCCGGCATTCTTTGTGCTCTTCCTGTCCTCGGGGTCTTCGGGTCGCTGGGCCCAGTCCGGCTTCCGCATGTCTTCGACGAGGCTCGGTAGCTTGTCACCCGGCTTTGTGAAGTTCCAGTCGACGGCGTCGAAGTCCCGACGTCCAAGCATCACCTTGAGACGCGGCGTCGCCACTTCTCACGCGGTGCCGCACAGCCTCTCGTACGTTAGCGGTGGCTGCCGTCATGCTCGTCCCGCTGTCCCTGGTTTCGCCTGCTGCGCAAGCGAATCCCGTCAAGCCCGCGGTTCTCAAGCCGGACGCGCTCGACGGCAAGACCAAAGGGCACATCGTCAAGTGGTGCGCCCCGCACGTACCCTTCGCCAACATCCCGTTGCGCTGCGGCAACGCCACCGGCTTCGGCTTCGGCTTCGGCTTCGGCTTCGGCTTCAATCCACGCGAAGCACTGGACCCCTACGGGGGCATCATCACCGCCTACCACGAAAAGCTCCCGGCCGGCGCCCGACGCTGCTGACCGGACGCGGGGACGGAGCACACACCGCCCGTCCCCGCACTAACCTCCCGGTATGACCGCCACGTCCTTCTCGTCCGCCCGCGCCGCACAGATGACCGCTGATGCGCTGCGCGGGCGCTCCATCGACAGCCCGCAGGCTGGCACTATCCACGTCGTCGACGTCACCGCAGACGGGAACAGCTGGCCGATCCGCATCCGGTTCACCACCCGTGCCGACCAATGGCCGGCCCACCGGACGCGGGAGACCACCTTCGAGCCGGCCGACGTCACCGACGAAGGCGAGCCCTGCACCGGCGAGTTCAGCGACGCCCCCGCACAGGAACTGGCCGCGAACGCCCTCATCCTGCTCCTGGAGTACCTTGCCACCGGCCCCGGAGGGGGCATCCGCGAAGTCGACAACCCCTCAACCTGAACCCGCCTCGCGACACCCCGCAGCCGCTGTATGGACCGTCCCGGACACCGAAGCGGAGACATCGTCGTCGGCCAATGCGCCGCCACCAAGTGGTGCTCCTAGGCACGGCGGGGCACGTGTGCGGGAGGAGGCCGTCGCCGGGCACAGGGCCCGCTCGCCCACGAGGGAGGGCACTTCACCCGCACCGTCAAGGACGGAGCACCCGGGTGGGCTCCTGCGTCCCGTTCCTGACCGGCCGTGGAGGCCCTGCGGCCGCCACGACGGCGTCCGGTCCCCTCCTCTCCCTTTTCACGGGACGGGGTGCCCGGGCTGGCGGTGGCGGCAGTGTGGGCGCCGGCCGAAGCGGTGGTGCGCCGTATGGCGGTCAAGGCATCGGCCCAGCGGATGGCCCTCGAGCTCGTCCCGACCCGGCACTTCGACCCCAGCCTGGAGGAGACATTCCGCCGCGGAATGCAGCTCGCCCGGGCCTCCACCAGCATGCCGTGGCGGGTGCCACGCCGGGCGACGACGGTGCAGATCCGGCTGCGGGCGGGGCACCGCGGTGCTCGCGTGCCCGCGGCCCTGGTCACCTACGCCACGATCTCGCGGTCACCCTGACGCTCGCCCAGGACCCGCGGCCCGTCGGGCCCTCGGACGCTGTCGCCCCTCTGATGCGCCCGACTCATGACCGGCGGACCTGGCTCCCGGCCGGCGCCCTGCTGTTCGCGGCCTCCGACACGGCGGTCCTGCTCCGCCGCACACTGCTGACGGACCCGAGGACGCGGGCGGCCGCCCAGTTGTTCGTCCTCGCCTCCTGCAACGCAGCACAGTGGCTGATCGTGGAGGGCCTCCTAGCGCAGGCCGCGGCGGCTACACCGCCCGGGCACCGGCGCCTGCCGGCGTGAACACGCCGCACGACGAAGGACTGCTAGGAGGGGCGGGCGTGACTGGCGTGGGATCGGATGAGGTCCGGGTCGGAGGGCGACTGAACGGCGGGCTTCTGTGATTTGATCACACCCGGATCGATATGGATGACGTGGGCGTATCCGTCCGCGTTGAATTTCGTGTACGTGCGTCGGTAGTGCGCCTTGTTGTGGGCGTCGACGGTCGAATCCGCGTCGCCCTTCATCTCTTGCGCCACCAGACCCGTGTGCAGCTTGTCCGAGTAGTCCGAGTTGAAGATGACCACCACGTCGCCGGGCTGAGCCTTGGCGGGATCGTCGCCGACATCCGCGCCGAGGTGGTAGTCCATGATGAAGTCGTAGAGGCTTCGGTAGCCGATGACGTCCGAGATCAGCAGGAGGTCGTATTCCTTGCCGTTCGGTGCCTTGTAGTGGTAGTAGGAGTCCTGAGGATCATCCGGCTTCAGTCCGGGGACGAGGCCGCCCGCGGCAAGGGCGCGAGCGACGAACTCGGCGCACTCGAAATAGGGCTGTGTCTGGCCGTCCTTCGCCCGGGGCGTGCTGTCGTCCCATGTGGTCCAGTTCCAGTGGGCGTCCGCGTACTGGACGGCCGTCTCGCGCCATTTGTCGGAAGCCCGGGCGGTTTTCTGTGTTTTCTGGTGCCCGACTGGAACCGCTTGCACGGGACCGGCGCTCATCCCCAGAAGTGCAACCCCCAGGGTGACGGTCGGAAAAGTGCGAAGGGATTTCCCCAGGAAGGACATGGCGGTCACCTCTCGGCAGTTCCAGGTATCGCGCGCGGTCGTGCACTCGTGTGGCGACACGCTGCCGCGCCTCAGGACGATCTTGTCCTCGGAGCAACCTTTTGCCAGGGGTCCGGATCGAAAACTCACCCGGTAGGCCGAAGGAAATCCCCTCCGCGTACTCTTAATTTTCCGCCCCAGCCCTTGGCGGAAGCGGGGGTCGTCGCGAACGGCCAGTTCTCCGGACAGGACCCGGTCGATGAAGTCGAGGCAGCCCGTCTTGGCCTCGTCGGCCCGCTGTGCGTACTGGGTCAGGGCCTCGGCCAGGTGAGGCAGGCCCAGCTTGACGGCGGTGTTGCGGACGGGGCTGCGAGGCCGTCGTCATGTCATGACCGACCCCGCGCCACCGCGTATCGAGTCGTTAGGCTCAGAGACATGACTATTCAGCGGATGGACAACGTCGCCATCGTCGTCGACGATCTGGACGCGGCTGTCGTCTTTTTCACCGAGCTCGGCATGGAGCTGGAAGGCAAGGCGCAGATCGAAGGCCTTTATGCGGACCGCACCGTCGGACTCGACGGCGTACGGAGCGACATCGCGGTAATGCGGACCCCGGACGGCCACAGCAAGCTGGAGCTGACCAAATACCACGCCCCCGCGGTATCCGACGCCGGGCCGCGGAACCCTCCGCCCAACACGCTGGGCCTGCATCGCGTCATGTTCGCCGTCGACGACATCGACGACACCATCGCCCGCCTGCGCGGCCACGGCGCCGAACTCCTCGGCGAGGTAGCGCAGTACGAGAACATCTTCCGGCTCTGCTACCTCCGTGGCCCCGCAGGGATCATCGTCGCCCTAGCCGAACAGATTGGCTGACGCGGGGGCGACGAACCCGTGGCCGGCATCGCCGCCGGGCTCAGCTTCCTCGACTCCAGCAACTTCGTCAAGTACTTCACCCAGCGCACCGACACCACACCGGCGGCATTCCGCACCCGGTTCCGCCATGGCCGGCGCACCCGCTGAAGCAGCCACCAGACGGTCCCTTCAGCACCGCGACGATCTCGTGACCCGCCGCGCGGCAAACTGCGGACCGAGGGAGGCAAAGGGGAAGAGGCTCGACGCGCCATTGCAGGTGGCATGGGACCACCGTCGACTTCACGGCCCGCCTGCCGGGACGCCGCTGGAAAGGGCGTCGGCGCAAGCTGGTCGGCGTACGCAGCGGAAAGCGCCCGCTCTACGGGACGGCGAACGCATTGTGGGCTCCGGCCAGCAGTTCGCAGTGCGCACCTCCAGGGCCGTCTACAACGCCACGGCGCCGGCGCTGCCCTTGCTCGCCGAGCAATGGCCTGTTCCCATACCAGTTCGCCCAGACGGTTACGAAAGGACCGCGGCGCCTCATCCAAGGGCTGTCCCGCACTGATCAAGGAACCTCGTGGCTCTGTCGTCCTGCAGGTTGGCGCCGGGGGCTCTGGAGACGCTTGAATGCCCAGGTGGCGGACTGGTCGATGCCCACGGGTTGACTGGGAAAGTGCCGGCGCTCTTGGATCAGGTCGAGCGAGAGGAAGCTCCGGAGGCTTGGGAGGAGCTCTGGGACCGTCTGTGCCTGCAGCACGGTGCGACGGTCTCCCCGGCGAGCTTCACCGCACTTCCGCGCCTGGCGATCCTGGCTCCCACGAGGGCCCCGGCGCTAGAACTGGCCGGCGCCATCGTGCGTGGCACCTTGCAGCAGCCTGACGGCGAACTCTGCTCGCAAGCTGCTGGATGTGGTGGACCGCCAAATCCCGCTCGGCGCTGGGGTAGTCGTTCGCGACGGGGACGGCAACCCTCCGCCCATCCCCGCCGTGCCGGGCAGCTCGTAGGCGCTCTGGATGTCCCGTGGCAAGACACCGTCCGACTGCCGGCCCGGCCCGAGGACCTGGATCGCCGGCACATCGGTCCGGATCATCACCAGGCAGAACGCCCGGCCGGGATCATGCGTGTCCGGACAGACCCGCCGAGCCGTCGGAACCCGACCACTGCCCGCCCCGACGGTGTAGGCCAACCGGGGCCCGTCGCCAGCCGGAGAGGTCCGCAGCCGAGCCGTCGCCGCATCAGCGGCCAGACTCGCGAAAACCACCGGCAGGCCACACGGCCGTGATCAGGCACCTGACACCGCTCAGACGCTGAGCCCACGCTTCCAAGCAGAGCGCGACCTTCTGCATCCTGACGGCGGCTGTGTCTTCCGGGCTGCCGGCACTGATCGTCGAGAACGTGGCGGACGGCGGCGGCTCGGTGGTGGTCGTCCGGGACAGCGGTCGCACGACGTCTCGGGACACGGCCCGGACGCCGTCCCGGACAGGCACGTCATCCGGGACGGTGTCCTGGACGGCCAGACGCTGGAACCTCCGCACCCGACGTCCCTAGGCTCCGGGGTGGGCGCCATGGAGCAACTGCCCCGAATGGCAGGGCCGTTCACGCGTCGGGCACAAGGCGTGTGCCCGGTTCGCGGCTTCCTGACGTCCTCCCAACCGCCTTCCAGAAGGAGGACTTCATGTCCAAGGCACTGGAATCCCTCAGCAGCAGGCTTCTCGGCCTGTTCGTCCCCAAAGTGGAGGCTGCCGCCTCGATCCAGGCCTGTCAGTGCTTCAACTCGTGCTGGCAGTGCGCGCGCAGTGCGTGCTGCGTCAACACCTACTGCGGCTCCATCAACTGCTGGCGCAGCTGCCCGGGCTGCTGACGCAGTGACATGACCTGAAGTGCTGCTGGGGACACCGGTGTCGCGTCGGCGTGACGACCACACGCGTCGGCCGTCTGGTGACCGTTCGGTGTCCCCGGCCTCTTCTCCGGCCTTCGGCCCGACTGCAGGAGGTGTCACCCGTGCCCTACGCGGAATCCGCCGTGCGCGTGCTCATCGCCACCGTCTTTCTGGCCGCTGCTGTCGGCAAGGTGAGAAGCAGACGATCGTTCGCCGCTTTCACCGCGTCCTTGGGCCGGTTGGACGTCCTGCCCGGTGCGGTGACCCGGGCGACGGCGGTCGCCGTAGTGGTGGCGGAGTGGCTGGTCTGTTCGCTGGTCCTGATGCCGTGGACCCGCCTCGCCGGCGTTGGGCTGGCACTCGCCGCCGCGCTGCTCGTCGTTTTCTCGATCACCATCACCTGTGTCGTCGCCCGGGGTACTCGCGCGGTCTGCCGATGCTTCGGCAGCGGATCGAGGGACCCGCTCGGCGTCCGGCACATCGTGCGCAACGTGCTGCTCGCCGGGGTCGCGGCGTGCGCGGCGGGGATGTCGCTGCTGCGGGAGGCCGCCCCCGTCGAGCCCTGGGCGCTTGCACTGTCCGCGCTGGCGGGGCTGCTCGTCGGCGGCTGTGTGGCCGCGTTCGACGTGATCGTGGAGTTGTTCCGTCCTGTCCGGCCGGCGCCCTCGCCGCCTTCCGGCAGTCCCCCGCAACCGGGCCGCTGAGGCCGCTTGTACCGCGCACCGCGCACCGTCCGTCGCCTCGATCCGTCCCGTTCCGTCCTGTCTGAAGGGAGACGTCCGTGCCCGTCCTCGCTGCCGCCGTCGTACTCGTCGGCCTGCTGTGTACCCTCGACCTGATTCTCACCGTGGGCGTCATCAAACGTCTGCGGGAGCACACCGAGTTGCTCTCCGAGCGGGGTGGCGGCCGACTGTCGCTCGGCCCCGGCGACGAGGTCGGGGTCTTCTCCGTCGCTTCGGTGGACGGCGAGCCCGTGCACGATGCGATGATCGAGAGCGAGACGGTGGTCGCGTTCTTCTCCCCGACCTGCGGGCCGTGCAAGGAGAAGCTGCCGAAGTTCGTGGAGTACGCTCGCGGTGTCCCGCGGGGTCGTGAGCAGGTGCTCGCCGTGGTGACGGCCGACGGCCCGCGCGATGCGGAGGCCGCCGCCCCCATGGTGACGGCGTTGACACCCGTGGCCCGGGTGCTGACCGGGCAAGACGCCGAGGCCGTCGCGGGAGCGTGCAAGGTCCGGGCGTTTCCCGTGGTGCTCAAGGTCAACCGCAGCACGGACGGTCGTCTCCTCGTCATGACTGACGACGTCGACGTGGAGCGTCCGGCCGTCGCCTCGTACTGACGCCGGCCCGCTCCTTGTCCCTGTCTCCTGCCGGTCCTCCGTACGGGGAAGGAAACATATGCCGCTTGAGTCGAGTTCGGGCCGGGGTCCGGGGAGTGGGTCCCGCCGGATGTTCTCCGCACGGGGGCAGGAGCAGTCCGGCGACCGCTCCCACCGCTCCGGGGTGCTCGACGCCCTGCGACTGGTGGCCCGTGCAGCGACCGGGACTTTCCTGCTCTACACCACGCCCGCCCTCGTCACCGGGTTCTTCCCGGTCGTCACCGCCTGGTCGGTGAAGCTCATCGTGGACCGGCTCGCCGCCGGGGCGACCGTGCGGGAACTCCTCGCCCCGGCACTGGTGCTGGTGGCCACCGGCATCGCCACCGGGGCCGTGCCGCACCTGGCGCGGTATCTGCGAACCGAGCTCGATCGCCGTGTCGGTCTGTTCGCGCAGGACCGGCTCTTCGCCTCCGTGGAGGGCTTCCCCGGACTGGAGCGGTTCGAGAACCCCGGCTTCCTTGACCGGCTGCGTCTCGCCCAGCAGACGGTCGTCGGCCCGCCCGTCGCCGTGCAGGCCGTCGACGGGGTCCTCGGAGCCGTACGAGCCACGTTCACGGTCGTCGGATTCGTCGGCTCCCTGCTGGTCATCAGCCCGCCGACCATGGCACTGGTGCTGCTCGCCGCCGTGCCGACCCTGGTTGCCGAAATGCTGCTGTCCCGCCGACGGGCCGCCACGGCGTGGTCCATCGGATCCGACGAACGACGTCAGTTCTTCTACATGGGACTGCTGGCCAACGTCGAGGCGGCGAAGGAGATACGCCTCTTCGGCACCGGCGCCTTCCTGCGCGGCCGCATGATCGGCAGCAGGCGCAACGCGGACGCAGCCCGCCGGGCCGTCGACCGCCGGGAGGCCGGCCTGCGCTGCGGGCTCGGCCTGCTCGCAGCCGGGGTGGCAGGCGCCGGCCTGCTGTGGACGGTCGGCACGGCCCAGGGCGGGAGTCTGACCCCGGGTGACGTGGCAGTGTTCCTGGCGGCCGTGGCCGGGGTCCAGTCGGCCCTGACCACGCTCACCGGTGACATCGCCGCAACCCACCATGCCCTGCTGCTTCTCGATCACTACCAGGCCGTCGTCCAGGCCGGCCCCGACCTGTACCGGGCCGCCGAGCCGCGCGAACTGCCGCCGCTGCGCGGCTGCGTAGAACTGCGCGACGTGTGGTTCCGCTACTCCCCCGACCACCCCTGGGCGCTGCGCGGGGTCAACCTCCGCCTGTCGGCCGGGGCGTCGATCGCCCTCGTGGGTCTCAACGGCTCCGGGAAGTCCACGCTGGTCAAGCTGCTGTGCCGGTTCTACGACCCGACGCGCGGCCGGATCCTGTGGGACGGCGTCGACCTTCGGGACGTCAGTCCCGCCGAGCTGCGGGACCGTATCAGCGCCGTGTTCCAGGACTACATGGAGTACGACATGAAGGCCGCGGAGAGCATCGCGCAGGGGGACCTCGGCGCGCTCGACGCGCCCGAGCGCATCAGGACCGCGGCGCAGCGCGCCGGGGTGCACGCCACACTGAGCGCGTTGCCGCAGGGTTACGACACGCTGCTGTCCCGCATGTTCTTCACCGAGTCGGACAAGGAGGATCCGGCGACCGGCGTCATGCTGTCCGGAGGGCAGAGCCAACGGCTCGCCCTGGCAAGGGCGTTCGTCCGCGACCGGCGGGACCTGATGATCCTCGACGAACCGTCGGCGGGACTCGACGCGGCAGCCGAGCATGAGATCCACACCTCGCTGCGCGCCCACCGCAAGGGCGGTACCAGCCTGCTCATCTCGCACCGTCTGGGTGCCGTGCGCGACGCCGACGTGATCGTCGTGCTGGAGCGGGGGCGGGTGGTCGAGCAGGGCACCCACGACGAACTCGTGGCGCGGCGCGGCCAGTACGCCCGCCTGTACGCACTTCAGGCCGCCGGCTACGGCTCGCCCGCGGCCCCGCGCGCCGCCACCCCACCGCAGGCCCTCACCCGTACCAATGGAGGAGAAGGCACATGAGCGCAGTCAGCCGAGCCAGCGCCTCGTCCGCAGCCGAGCGGCGCGCCCGGGCCGAGACGGCAGTCGCCCGGGCGCACACCCGCGCGATCCGGGCGCAGACGGTCAGGATCGCCTTGTACGCGGCCGCCGCCCTGCTCTGGGTGAACGCCGTCGTGGTGGCCGTGATGGCCAGCAGCCCCGTCTGGGCGGCGGTGAGCGGCCTGCCCGCTCTCCTCGTCTCCGCCGGGCTGGCGCTCGCCCGGGCCGCCGAACTGCGGTGGGTGGCGGTGAGCGTGTCCGGCAACAGCATGGAACCGGCCTACCGGGAGGGGGACCGCGTCGTGGTGCGGCGCCGGCCGGTTCCCGTACGGGGCGCGGTGGTCGTCGTGGAACGGCCGCCCTACCGGGCGCCCTGGCCGGACGCCCCCGTGGCCCGTGACGCGCCCGCTCACGTGATCTACGCACGGCACTGGTTCATCAAGCGGGTGGCGGCAGTCGCCGGCGACCCCGTGCCGCGTGCGGAGGTACCGGCCCTGGCCGAGGTCGCGGAGGACACGGTGCCCGAGGGCATGCTCGTACTGCTCGGTGACAACCACGGCAACAGCTACGATTCGCGCTCCGTCGGGTACTTCCCGGCGGACCGGGTCCTGGGCTCGGTCGAGGAGTCAGGCCAGCCTGTACCGCCGCTCCCGCCCACGGCGCGGATGAGGAACACCTGACGGGCTTTGCCGTCGCAGCGCTGCATGACGGCCTCCGTACCCGGATCGGCCCCGGAATGCGCGATGCCCACGCAGCCCTCCCCCTCGACACGCAGCACGAACGCGCCGCGGCCGAGTTGTCCCGAGGGTTCGATGGAGAACGCACTGCCCTGCGTGCAGTCGTCCATGGGCTCCAGCAGACCCTTGCCGCTGCCACTGGTCAGCGCTTTGAGGCAGCCCTTCCCATAGTCGGGGTGGTGCCACTGGATGCGGTAGAGCCCCTGGCCGAGAGGCTCCAGGAGGGTGCTCTGCGGCGAGGCCTCGTCGCAGGGCCGCTGCACGGCGACCAGGGGTGTGTAGCGCCAGTCCGCTACGCGCCCGTCGGTCAGGCACAAGTCGGGGTCGTCCGCGACGCGGATGGTCACCCAACCGTTGGGCGGGGCGGTCCCGGCAACGGGCGGGACGCTCGTACCGGCGGAACCCTCCTGGCCCTCCCCCCTGTCGGACAAGGTCCACACCGCTGCCGTGACAACGAGGACGGCCACGGCCACCCCGGCGGCGGCGACGGCGGCCGACCGCGCACGCCGCCGCCCCGGAGGGGAGTGCACTGCGTCCGGGCTCGTCGGCTCGGGCTGCGGCACGGCTGTCGTGACGGCTGTGCCGGGCGTGGCCAGGTCCTGCGACGGCCCCTTCCCGTACACACGCGCGACCCGTTCCCTGGCCTCGGCCCACTCAGCGGCCCGGTCCTCTTCGCCGCACGCCTTCACGAACGCCATCAAAAGCTCGGGCCGGGGAAGCATGTCCCTGCTCAGCATGCTGGAAACTGAACTGCGTGGGAGGACGTCCCCGGCGGCTGCCGCTCGCTCCTCGAGCTGCCGGTACGACAGTCCCGAGCACCTCTTGAGGTCACGCAGCCCCTGCATCAAGGTGGACAGGTCCTGGATCTTCCCAGGCGGACAGCTTCCCGGATAGTCCATGCGCCACATCCTGTAGGCCCGTCCGGCCCGTCGACAACGGCGCTATTCGCCATTTCGTGACGAACCCGGCACCACCGAAGCGGGTCACAGGCGCGAGCGCCGCCCGGTGGCGAGCGGCGCAGGCATCGGGCGACGCGGCGCCAGGCCGCCGTGGGCGGCCAGACGCGCACCGCGGGACGTGTCAGGGCTTTTCACCCATGCCTCCAGCCGGTCACCCGCCTCTCCTGCAACCACGTCTGGACGGCCTATCGGACAAGGCGGTCGCCGACTGCGCCTACGCTGCCCCCTGGTGAACGTACTGCCGCGGCTGCACTCCATCGATCCCCCTCTCCCCCAACGACCCGTCGCAGATTCGCGTGCTGGTCGACTGGGAGATGGACACACCCGGCGATCCACTCGCCGACCCCGACCTGCACCTGGTCTACGCCGACCCGGTCTTTGCGGTGATGTCCGGTTCGGCTGCCTCGAACAGCCCGCGCCTGCCCACCCCGCCGACCTGGCCCAGAGCTACGCCACGGCCAGCGGCCGCGATCTGGACAGGCTCGGCTTCTACATCGCCTTCTACATCGCCCTCGGCTACTTCAAGATCGCGGTGATCGCCGAGGGCATCCACGCCCGCCACAGCCAAGGCCTGGCCCTCGATTCCGGCTCCGAGACCGTGGGCGCGGCGCCCGAGCTCTTGGCCGCGGCCGGACTGGACGCACTGAAGAGGAACGCATGCCCTCACGCTGGGCTGCTGCCAAGGAATTCACTCGTGATCAGGTCCTTCGTGTCGACTCCTCCCGGGGCGAGATGACGCCGGGCTTGCGGGTGAGGGTCGCCCTGCCTGGCGCCAGGGGCAGGAGCAGGTCTGCAGGTGGTAGAGGACGCCGCCGGGGCACCCTGCAAGTGATCTGGGTACGGGCGGTGCAGGCGCGGGTGTGTGTCGCCGTGGCAGGTACCGAACCGTCAAGGGTGCCGCGATCACAACACCCGAGCCTGGCTGGTGTTTGTGCGAGAGCAGCAAATCGGCTCTGGTCTGTATGCAGGCGCTGATCGCTCCGCTGGAACGGAAGAATGGCTGGACGCCGGCGGAAGATCCGGGCGCGCGGGCCCGGACCGCCTGCACCGGCTGGTGTTGTCGTCCTCGGCGCGAGGCCGACCAGTGCAGGATGTGGGCGGCAGCCGTCACAGGCGGCAACTGATCTCCATGCCGTCCTCGACGGGGAAGCCGACGCTGCGGTAGCCGTTCGCCGGGTCGCGGACATAGTCGAGGTACGGCTGCATGCTCGCGAAAGAGGAATCGTCGGCCACGACGAGCGTGCCGGGCGCCAGGCGCGGTTCGAGCAGCCGCAGCACGGGCAGGCAGAGGTCCTTCCAGCCATCGAGGAGCACGAAGTCGGCCGGGGCCTCGAGACCGCCGAGGCTGTCGCGGGCATCTCCCTCCAGCACGGTGATCAGATCGTCGAGGCCGGTCTCGGCGAAGGTGCGCCGCGCGGCGGCGATCTTCACCTTGCTGAGCTCCGTGGTGACGACCCGCCCCGCGCCGTTGTCCCGTACCGCGGCCGCCAGATACAGCGTGGAGATCCCGAACGACATCCCGAACTCGACCACCGTGGCCGGGCGGACAGCGCGGACCAGGTTGTAGAGGAGCTCTCCGCCCGCGGCCGAGATCGGCATGTAGACCTCTGCGGCCGCATCGGCGTGTTCCTGGGGCGACATGGGCGCCGACCCGGATCCCCAGTTGACCCGGGCCGCGACGGCGTCGTCCTGCTCGGCCTGCTCGAACATCCGGCGGAGAGCGGCCTCGACCCGAGGGTCGGCGAGTGTGTGCGTATGAGTCATAGGCGCTAGAGTAGACGCAACGTTGCGTCAATTCTAGGGTTATCGGGCGCACCCTGAGGCGAACCTCCTTGCAGAAGGGACGACATGACACCCGGTTCGGAACGACGGCATCACGGCAACCGGCACGGCCGCAGCGAACAAGCCCGGCTGGCCGTGCTCGAGGCAGCCGACGACCTGCTCGTCGAGAACGGCTTCGCCGGCGTCACCATGGAGGGCATCGCCGCGCGGGCGGGGGTGGCCAAGCAGACCATCTACCGCTGGTGGAGCACGAAGACCGACGTCCTGATGGACGCCTTCCTCCAGGACGCGGACGAGGACCTGACCCCGCCCGACTCCGGGGACCTCGCCGCCGATCTGCGCGCCTATCTGCGCCGGCTGGCCAGGTTCCTCGGCGAGTCCGACCCCGGCGCCGTCTTCCGGGCGCTACTCGCCCAGGCACAGCACGATCCGGCGTTCGCCCGGGAGTTCCGGTCCCGATGCCTGGACCCCCAGCGCCACCGCGACCGCCTCCTGCTGGATCGCGCTGTGGCCGCGGGCCGGCTGCCCGCCGGGCTCGATCTGAACACCGAGACGGACCAGCTGGTGGGCCCGCTCTACTACCGCGTGCTGATGTCGGCCGGGCCAATCGGCGAGGAGTTCACCGACGCGCTCGTCGACGCGTTCCTGCTCCGGCACGACGGTTAGCACAACTCGCCTGCCTGCTACGGGACACAACGGCCAAGGCCCGTCCAACAGATCTTGTGGACCGCGGCCGAGCGAACGGCGAGCGCTCTGCAGACCGTGGCTGCGGTCTGAGGATGCCGCAGGTCACACCCGCACGACGGGTGGTTCCGGCAGGCCGACCGGATTGAGCGCACGATCCCCTCCCGCGCCGCTGAACCGCGGCGCGTCACGTGAGGTCGGGGGGCCGTGCCGTGCAGGAAGCCGCAATGGCATCCGAAACGGACGCACTGACCATTCGCAAACCAGTGCAACCAGACCGAGCGGTGGTGGCGGATTCAGGACGCCCTCTACGGCCAGACATGCCGTGCCCTGCACAAGATGAGGTCACCAAGAACTTCCACTACGACCGGGCCAAGGCGGAGACACTCCTGGCAATGACCGCTGCCTTGTTGAGGAACGTGCCCGGCAATCTCCTGGAAGCCCCGGCAGGGGCCCCGCCCCCGTGATCCGGGACCACAACCGGCTCAAGGGTGCCGTCCAGCCCGAGACCTGACCCATGCCGAGGATGAACGCCGTTGTCACACACTAGAGTTGAGTCGAAATTCAACGCTTGGCACACGGGGGTAGTGATGACTGGTCAGTGGGAGACACTCGGCGAGACAGGCGGCATCGAAGCATACGTGCACCGCCCAGCAAATGAGGTGCGCGGCGCCGTCGTGGTCTGCTCCGAGCTGTACGGCGTCAACGCCTACGTCCGCGGGACCTGCGCGGAGTTGGCGGCGGCCGGGTACGTTGCACTGGCGCCCGACTACTACTGGCGCAGTGCTCGCCGTACCACACTCGGGTATTCCGAGGAGGAGCGCGAGGAGGGCCTGGTGCTGATGCGCGCGCTGGACCGGGACGAGCTGGTGGCTGACGCTTCCGCAGCACTGGCGGCGGCGCGCGCCGAAGCCGGGGAGCGGGGCGTGGCGTTCCTAGGCCTGAGCATGGGCGGCCACATAGCGATGCGGGCAGCGACCGAGCTGAGCTTCGAGTTGGCTGCGGTCTTCTACCCCGGGTGGCTGCTGAACAGCGGTTTCCCGTTGGTCGGTCCCGTACCCCCGCTGGAGACCAGTGAGCGGATCGGCGCGGGCGGCGCCTTCGTGCTGGGATTTCGCGGCGAGCTGGACCACATCATTGGGGCCGAGGAGTGGGAGCAGGCCGAGCAGCGACTCACCAAGGCCGAGGTACCGCACGAGCTGCTGACCTATCCGGGTGCCCGTCACGGCTTCGCCTGTGCCGACCGCCCGGCCGACTACGACTCGAAGGCCGGCGCCGACGCCTGGCAGAAGGTGTACGCCGCCTTGGCCTCGCACCTGTAGCCACGCACTGGCACGAGGTGGACTGACCGGCCGGTAACCACATAGAGGTCCAGTGCCTCGGACGCGGCTGTGACACGCGGCTTCCGTCCTCCGAATGATGCGCGCGGCCATCGCTCAGCACTGCCGAACACGTCAGCCTGTTGGTCGGCGACCCTGTGCTCAGGGTCGGCCTCGGTGCGGACCGGGTTGTGCTCCGCCCGGCTCGGCAGGTCGGTGAAGAAGACGCAGATGTCCCAGTCGCCGTCCTCCAGGCGGGGTGCCGACGTTTCGGCCACGTCGGACACGTCGACCTGCTCGTTCGCCGCAAGGGGCGCCGTCGGTGTCCGTCTGCCGGCGGATGCCCCTGGCGGTGTGGTGGCGCGGTTCCTCCCGCAGGCCGGAGGCAAGGTCCCGGGCCGAATCGGAGGGCAGACCCCGGGTCGGCGCCAGGACGGGCCGCAGGTTCCTGCCGTTCGTGTCCGCGTCGGGCTGCCTCATAACCCTTGTCCTGCCGCCTGGTAGGCCTCGGTGATGTCGCGCCTCGCCGCTTCCCCCAGGCTGCCGCCACAGGGAGGGATCCGCTCGTCCACCCGTTCGGCGACACGCCGCGCCTGCGGGACGGGGCACCCCTAGCATGCTGGATGTGCGACCCATTCTCCCGAAGATCGAGGGCGGCCGGGTACAGGGCCTCCTACAGCTCATCGAGGACGGCATCCACCTCGTCGTCGCGGCGCTCCTCGTACTGCTCGCGGGGATCCTGACCGTCGGGGTCGTCCACGACGTCATCAGGTCGATCCAGGGGCCGTACCGCGAGGAGACGGTCGTTCTCTCCGCCCTGGACAACGGCCTTGTGCTGTTCATCGTGGCCGAGCTCCTCCACACCGTCCGCCTCACCATCAGGAACCAGACCCTCGACGCGGAGCCTTTCCTCGTCGTCGGCCTGATTGCCGGCATCCGCAAGGTGCTCATCGTGACGGCCGAGGCGGAGAAGTCCTTCCGGTGGAACGTCGAGGGGATCGAACTGCTCATCCTGGCGGGGCTGATCCTCGTGATGGCGACAGCGGTGTACGTGTGGCGGCGCTCGACGCGGCCGGGAGACTACTTCCCGCTCCAGGAGGCGCGGCGCTCCCCGTCGCCGACTTCGTCACCCACCCCGGTGCGCGGCTCCTGATCCGTCACCTTCCGCCGCCGCGGCCGCCTGCACTCGCTTCTCCTCGCGAGCAGAGCCGACGTCCCGTTCCAGGGGTGTGCGGCTCACGGCCGTCGCGAGGTCCTCCAAGGCTTGCATCTGCAGTTCCGCCTCGCGCCGCACGACCGGGCTTCCATTGTCGGCGACGTCCTCCCACGCGTGGAGTGCCTCCTCCACGCGCCCCCAGTCCGGATTCCTGTGCTCGCGCACGTCGACCGCCGCCTGCGCGGTGTCCGCCTCCAGGGCCTCGGCGAACCGCTCCGCCTCGGGGACGACACGGCTGTCGGCCCGCGGGACGTGGCTCTCCATGAGCATCGCCGCGCGGCCGAACCCCTTGAGCGCCTCTTGCGCCTCCTGCGCCTCGCGCGACGTCAGCCCCCTGGGGCGGACTGGTTCCTGCCTTGCCCGGTCGTATGCCTCCTGCCAGGCGGCACGTGCCTCCCTGCTCGCCAGCAGTGCCCTGCGCATGTCGGCGTGATGCTCCCGGGTCGGTTCGGCGTAGTTGCGGAGCACCGCGGCCGCATAACGGCCGTTGGCTGCGAGCCAGTCCGCAAGCCGGCCCGGCAGACGGGGTGTCTCCCATGCGGGGAACACCACGTACGCCAGCATTGCCAGGGCCCCGCCGAGCAGGGTGAGCACCACCCGCTCCGGGACCGTCTGCTGCCACGCCTGGCCGCCCATGCCGAGCAGGAAGACGACGTACGCGGCGGTGAAGCACTGGGAGTAGGCGTAGCCGGTACGGATCAGCGTGTACGACAGGCCCGCCGAGACCACCGCCAGCGCGCCGAACACATGGGCGTCCGGGCCCAGGGCCCGCACCATCCCGGTGGCGAGCGCGACCCCCGCCAGGGTCCCGGCGAGACGGGCCACGGCACGCGCGTACGTCCGGTGGAAGTCCGGCCGCATCACCATCACCGAGGCGATGGGCGCCCAGTAGCCGTGGCCCAGGGGGAGCCGGGCGGCGATCAGATAGCCGAGCGTGGCCACCGCCGCCAGGCGGACGGCGTGCCGGAACACGGGCGAGTCCCGGCGAAGCTCACGGCGGACCGCCCGGACGACGACCGGGACCAGCCGGAACATTGTCGGGCGCACCAGGAACTGGGCGCCCGCGGGGCCGGGCAGTGTGGGCGCCCTCCCGCGCGCGCCACCACTCCCAGCGACCTCCAACGCCTCGCCGAGCAGTTCCACGAGCCGCTCGGCGGCCTGCCGCGCGGGGCCCTCCAACACCTCGTGCTCCTCGTCGACGCGCAGGACGTCCATGCTCCCGGGCCGCACCTCGGCGGGAATGCCGCGGCGGATCGAACGGGCGACCGCATCCAGAACGTCGCCGGCCGCGTCGAGCAACTCCCGCGCGCGGTCCCGCCCGGGTCCCTCCGCCGGAGCGCCCACGTCCGGGTCGGCGAGCGCGGCGACGACCGGCCGAATGCGCTCGGCGAGTCCCCGGGGGCCGTGCAGGGTGGGGGGACGGGTTCGGGCCTGTGACGGCGTCACGGCGGCCGCATCCCGGGCCGTCATCAACGGCTCCGGGTCGAACGGGGCGGTCGGATCGTGCCGCAGCCGGCGGGCGTAGTCCGCCACGGCGGCCAGGGCGTCGGCAAGCGCGTCACGATGCGCCCCCCAACGGCGGATCGGGAACAGCAGGATCAGCACGGCCTGCGTCACGCCCCCGAGCGCGATGACCCCGGCGTGCTCCAGGGCGCGCCCGACGCTCGTGGGCAGGGTGATGGTCACCAGCATGCTGCCGACCGTCGTCGCTGCGACGATCCCAGCGGTCGATCCGACGGCCCACGCCATCCCCGCGACAAAGGCCCATGCGGCCAGCAGCGGGAGGAACGTCACGAGTCGTCCCGCCGCCAGGTAGCCCACGAAGGTGCTGAGCGCCAGACCCGCGCCAGCGCCGAGCGCGATCACCTTGCGTGGACGCCAGGTGCGCTGGAAGGTGGCCCCACCCGCGGAGTAGGCACCGAGGGCGGCGGACGCGGCATACGCAGGGGAGACCAGCCACAGCGCCGGCCCGATGACGATGGCCACCCCAGCGGCCGTGCGCAGCGCGAGCAGGGGCTCCAGCCGCGTCTCCTCGATCGTGAGCCCGGATCGCACGACCTCCCCGAAGGCCCGCAGCCACGTCACGGATGTGAGCCTAGCCGGAACGCCCTGCCGGGTCGCGTCTGCCGCGCGCCCCCGGGCCGACCTACACCCACAAACCGGCACCCTCGCGTACAGGGCAATCGGTGACCACACCCCCAGCGCCGCCTGTTCACCACCAGCGGCCGCGGCTCAACGTCGTCCTCGTGGCCGATGCGGGATGGCCAACGGAGGACGCGAAGCGACTGAAGAACGGACCTGCCCTACCAGGACAACACCCGCCCCGTCATCGCGATGATCAGCCCGGCGGAGCACATCTCGCTGCTTCGCTGCCCATGCTCAGCCTGATGCGCGCCGCCCACCGGCTGAGGGGAGCGGCCCTCGGCGTGATCGGAGCGCTGATCCCGGAGTCCGGCAACACCCTGCCACCCGGGAGATCCAATACACCAGCGAGGCACCGCACGTCCGCGGGCGGTTGCGGCTGCTAGGCGGGATGGTCCGCGTCAACCGGCCCTGGCTGTGCTGTTCACCGGCCTCTTCCGAGCGCTCGCTGGCGTGTTCGCCACCGCGGCGTTCGGCCTCATGATCAGCGACATCTGGGGTCACCCTTTACGTGGGGCCGCTCCGCGACACGGTGTTCGCCCTGCTGTCGATCCACTCGCCCGTCCGACACCCCGGGCAGTCGGACGCCTGGGCCTGGCAGGGCAATACAGGGAGGCTAATTGGGCCCGACATGCGCATGCGTTCGCGCGCCCCGTCGGCCAGGCTGAATGGGAAGCCCAGGGGCCGGGAGCCACCCCGGCGCCCACAGCCGGAGGTTGCCGTCATGACCGTGATGTCCATCGCCAAGTTCGAAAGGTTCTTCCGCGCGGCCGCGGGGATGGACGTCGACAAGAACGATCTCAAGCGCTACAGCGACTTCGTCGACGCCAAGCTCTACGATCTGCTGACCGTCGCCCAGGCCACTGCCAAGGCCAACGGGCGCGACATCATCCGGACCTGTGACGTACCGATCACGAAAGGCCTGCAGGAGAGCATTCACCACTTCCAGAAGATCGACCAGGAAGTAGAACTCAAACCGATCCTGGAACAGCTCGCCACCCACCCCGCTCTGGACCGCATGCCCGACGAGGAGACCGAGGCGTCCTATCCGGACATCATCGGCGGGCTCAGCCTGGCCCTGGCCCAGTGCTTCAAGATCCTCGACCCCGACCTGAAGAACCCCCAGACCCAGCACTGGGACGAGGCCCGCGCCGTCTTCGACCTCCTGCTGTGAGCCGCGACCGGACCAGGCCGGTGCAGACCACGGCCAAACAGCGTCAGCGCGCTCTGCTTCCTCGGCTGCCGCAACGACCTGCTGGCTCGCCGCAGGCCCTCGTCCACGTCCAGGGTGCTGCCGAAAGCGGTCATGGTCGGTGAGCTGGCCGAGACCGCGGCGGCCGTCGGCCGGCTGCTGGAGCAGACATTGTGCGGCTTGCGGGCATCCGCACGATCCCCGACCGGCTGGGGTCGTCAGCTATCCCGATGCCCGGCCGATCCGCAACGGCAAGCTGCACCCAGGCTGATCGGCCCACATCTCGGATGTCGGAGAGCTCCGATTGTGGCGGCTCGATCTCGCGGGGATCATCGAAGGCATGGACAGGAACATGTCCGTCGGGTCCGGTGAGCGGCTGCTAGAAGAACTTGTCAGAGCGGCCCAGCTGGCATCACCTGCGGAACTGCCCGTGGTCCTGAACCGGTATGCCGAGGCCATGGGTATGGGCAGGGCCGTTATCTATCTGGTCGACATCCAGCAAAGACTGCTGGTGCCGCTTGTCGAAAGCGAGCCGGAACTGGAGCTCGACACTTCGCTGGCCGGATGGGCCTACCGCACCGACTCTCTCCGAGTGGAAGACGTCCCCTCCGGCGGGCTGAACGTATGGCTGCCCCTGGCCGACGGAGCGGAGCGGCTGGGCGTCGTGGAGCTGAACATGAGCACCCTGGACGGGCTCAAGTTGCGGCGCTGTCGAACGACGGCACTGCTCCTCGCACTGATCATCACATCCAAGCGCACCTACAGCGACACCATCGCGCAGCGCATGCGTACCAGGCCGATGCACCTGCCCACGGAGATGGTGAGGGCTTTTCTCCCTCCCCGGTCGATCGGCACCGGACGGGTCGTTTCGACGGCGGTTCTGGAGCCTGCGTACGAACTGGGCGGCGATGCTTTCGACCATGCGTTCACCGAGGACGTTTTGCACGCCACAATTCTTGACGGCATGGGGCACGATCTGGCGTCCGGACTTGCCACCTCTGTCGCGATGGCAGGTTGCCGTAACGCCCGGCGCAGCGGGGCAGACCTGGACGAACTCGTGGGCACCGTGGACGAGGCGCTGGCGAAGTGGCTTCCGGAGCAGTTCTGCACGGGTGTCTTCACCCAGTTGCACATGCCCACCGGTGTGCTGCGCTGGTGCAACTGCGGCCACCCACCTCCGTTGCTCATCCGTCGCCACCGCCTGCTCCACAATGCCTTGGAGCGGCCACCTGAGCCTCCTTTGGGTCTGCCCGCCAGTCTCGCCGGGATCGCCCGTCAGGTGCACGACGTCAGCCTCGAACCCGGTGACCGAATACTGCTCTACTCAGACGGCGTCGTAGAGTCACGCGATGAGGCAGGCGAAGAGTTCGGCCTGGAGCGCTTCACCGACTACCTCATCCGGTCGACCGCAGCGGGGCAGAGCGCCCCGGAAGCGCTGCGCCTGCTCATCCACGCCATCCTCGAGCATCGGCACAACAAACTCAGCGACGACGCCACGATCTTGATGTTCGAGTGGCAGCCCCCTGATCCGTGACCGCAAGAAAGGAACCGCGGCGTTCGCGTCTCAGCCGCTGCTCTCGGTGCTTTCACTCGTCTCGCTGATCTCGACGTGCCGGTGCTTTGCGACTTCGGCCTTGGGGACGGTGATGGTGAGCACCCCGTCCGACATCTGCGCATTGATCTTTTCGGTGTCGACCTCTCCGGGCAGCCGCAGCCGGTACTCGAAGGCTCCGGTGCGGCGGGTGCGCCGGCGCAGGACGCCTTTGCGTTCCTTCTCCTTGATCTCTCCGGTGACCACCAGCTCCTGGCCGTTCGCTTCGACGTCGATGTCCTTGCTCTTGACGCCGGGGAGTTCGATCTCGACGTGGAAGGCTTCGTCGGACTCCGTGACATCCGCCAGGGGTGTCCACGCGACCGCGGGCGCCGCGCCTCCCACCGTGGATTCGATCAATCCGCTCATCTCGCTGAGTAGTTGGTCGAACTCCGTCAGCGGATTGCGTGCCCAGCCAAGGGGCCTGTCCTGCATGGTGCCACCGCGGTAGCGCCGGACGGGCGTGGTCATTGCCATCGCCTCCTTCTCCTTCTCGTGATCTCGTCGCCCGCTAGGTGTCATGCGAGCCAAGCGGACTCCTTCGGACGGGTGTGCGGGGAGCTGTCGGTGCCGCCGGGCGCGGCCATGTGGCCCAGGTAGCGGTGTACGAAGTGGATGCTCATCGCGCCTTCGCCGACCGCGGAGGCCACGCGCTTCACCGAGCCGCTGCGGACGTCGCCGGCGGCGAAGACGCCAGGCATGCTGGTCTCCAACGTCAGGCAGTCGCGGCCCTGGCTCTGCCACAGCTCGGGAACGGAGCAGGCCTGCGCCTCCGCGCCGGTGAGCACGTAGCCGCGCGCGTCGAGCGCGAGCGCGCCGGACAGCCAATCGGTGTGAGGGTCTGCGCCGGTGAAGACGAAAAGGGCCCGCACCTCGAGGTGGCGGTGCTCGCCCGTACGGTGGTCGACCACGGTGACCACCTCCAGCGCCTTGTCTCCGAGTGCCTCGGTCACCTCGGTGTGCAGCAGCACGCGCACCCGCGGGTGGCGCTCGATCTGATCGATCAGGTAGCGGGACATGTGCGCCTCGAGGCTCGGCCCACGGACGAGCAGATACACCTGCGGTGCGTACCCGGCCAGGAAGAGCACGGCCTGGCCCGCGGAGTTGCCGCCGCCGACGACCGCCACCGGGTCGGTACGGCACTGCTGGGCCTCGTAGACGGTCGCCGAGTAGTGGACGCTCGCGCCCTCCAACGGCTCGATGCCGGGCACATGGAGGCGGCGGTAGCGGGCGCCGGTGGCCAGGACGACGGTACGGGCGGTGACCTCGCTGCCGTCGGCGAACCCAACGGCGTAGTGGCCGTCCCGTCGTTCGAGCCGGGCCGCCTCCGCAGGGACGCTGATCCGGGCGCCGAACTTGTCCGCCTGGAGCACAGCGCGCTCGGTGAGTTCGGCGCCGGAGATGCCGGAGGGGAAGCCGAAGCAGTTGTCGATGCGGGAGGACGTCCCGGCCTGGCCGCCGGTGGCCAGCGCCTCGACCACGGTCGTGCCGAGGCCCTCCGAGGCGGCATTCACCGCGGCGGCGAGACCTGCCGGACCGGAGCCGACGATGAGGAGATCGCCGCGGTCGTTGCCCGATTCCAGGGGCGGCAGTCCGATGAACCGGGCCAGTTCGGCGTTGCTCGGATTGCGCAGCAGGGTCGTGTCCCGCCAGATCACCAGCGGCGTCTGCTCCGGACCGACCGCGAAGCGCCGCAGCAGCGCCTCGGCCTCCTCGTCCGTCTCCAGATCGATCCAGCGGTGCGGCAGCCGGTTGCGGGCGGCGAACTCGCGCAGCCGCCGGGTGTCGGGCGAGTAGCGCGAGCCGATGATGCGGAAACCGGCGCCCTGCCCGACGAGCAAAGCGCGACGGCCCAGGCAGGCGCGCAGCACCACATCACCAAGGGTGGGGTCCCGGGTCACCAGGTCACGCAGTTGGTCCATGGACAGGGCGAGGATCTCGCCGGGGTCCCTGACCACGGCGGTGTAGAAGGCCACCTGTCCGTTCAGGAGGCCGAGTTCGCCGATGAAGCGGCCGGGGCCGTGCACACGTAGCAGGTGTTCATCGGACGTGCCGTAGCCCTCGACGATGGCGACCGAACCACTGAGAACGACGTAAAACGTCTCGCACCGCTCCCCCTCCCGGATCAGCACGTCACCGGCGTCAACCGCGTGCCGCCGGCCGTGCTGCGCCAGGCGGGCCATCTGGTCGTCCGACAGGCGGGGATAGGCGCCGTAGATGTCGGGCGTCTCAAAGGGGACTCTCTCCTCCGCCTCGTCCGGCACAGGCGCTGCGCCGGGCCGCGTCTCGTCGCCGGGCATCACACGAACGCCTCATGGACGAAGCACCACCGCCAGTCCTCGCCGGGCTCCAGCGACGCCACGATCGGATGGCCGTCGGCGGCGGCGTGACGGCGGGCATGCCGGTTCGGCGAGGAATCGCAGCAGCCGACGTGGCCGCAGGTCAGGCAGAGCCTGAGGTGGACCCACGGGGAGCCGAGCAGCAGACACTCCTGACACCCTTCTGAGGTCTGCGGCTGGACCGGCCGGACAAGCGCGAGGTGGGGGTCTGCGTGCAGGGTCATCCGGATCACCCTTCCCGGGCAGTGATCGACTCTTCAACCCACTGGCGCAGAACGGGGGCGGGCGCCGCCCCCGCCTGCCGGGCGACCGTCTCGCCCCGGTCGAGGACCAGCAGCGTCGGTACCGCCTGGACCTCGAACCGCCGCGCCAGGCGCGGGTTCTTGTCGATGTCGACCTTGACCAGTTTGATCTTTCCCGCGAGATCGGCGGCGACCTTCTCCAGCGCGGGGCTCACCATGCGGCAGGGGCCGCACCAGGTGGCCCACAAGTCGACGACGACGGGCACGGTGGCCTGCTCGACGACCTCGGTGAAGTCGTCGTCGCCCGCGTCGGCCGTCCACGGCAGCGGCTGCTTGCAGTTGCCGCACCTGGGGCGGCCCTCGGCGGCCGCCGGCACCCGGTTGGTGCGCCCGCAGTGCGGACAGGTGACGTTGGTGGCCTGCACGGTGCTCATGCCGCCCTCGCTCCCTTCACGTCCTCTGGCTGGTCGTAGGTGACCACCAGTTCTGCGTGCTCGGCGTCGACGCGGACCGTCGCGCCGTCCTGGACGTCACCGCGCAGCAGGGCGCGCCCCACCATCGTCTCGACCTCATGGGAGATGTAACGCCGCAGCGGCCGGGCCCCGTACACCGGGTCGTAACCCTGGTGGGCAATCAACTCGCGTGCGGCATCGGTGAGTTCGACGGTGATGCGGCGTTCGGCGAGGCGGCGGCGCAGTTCGTCGAACTGCAGCTCCACGATGCGCTCGATCTGCCGCTCACCGAGCGGCTTGAACAGCACGATGTCGTCGACGCGGTTGAGGAACTCCGGGCGGAAGTGCCCGCGTAGCTCGCCCATCACCAGGGCGCGGGCGTCCGGCTTGATCTCACCCTCGGCGGTGGCGCCGTCGAGGAGGTGCTCGGAGCCGATGTTGGACGTCATGATGATCACGGTGTTGCGGAAGTCGACCGTGCGGCCCTGAGCGTCGGTGATGCGGCCGTCGTCGAGGACCTGCAGCAGGGTGTTGAAGACATCGGTGTGCGCCTTCTCGATCTCGTCGAACAGCACGACCGAGTACGGCTTGCGGCGTACGGCCTCGGTGAGCTGGCCGCCTTCCTCGTAGCCGACGTATCCGGGCGGTGCGCCCATGAGCCGGCTGACGGTGTGCCGCTCCTGGTACTCGCTCATGTCGAGGCGGACCATGTTCTCCTCGGAGTCGAACAGGGCCGCCGCGAGGGTCTTGGCCAGCTCGGTCTTCCCGACGCCGGTGGGGCCGAGGAAGATGAACGAGCCGATGGGGCGGCGTGGGTCGCGGATGCCGGAGCGGGCGCGGATGATGGCGTCGGCGACGAGTTTGACGGCCTCGTCCTGGCCGATGACGCGCTCGCGCAGAATCTCGTCGAGGCGCAGCAGTTTCTCGCGTTCGCCCTCCTGGAGACGGGCGACGGGGATGCCGGTCCAGGCGGCGACGATCTCGGCGATCTCCTCCTCGGTGACGACCTCGCGCAGCAGCCGGCTCTGTCCTTGTTTGGCGGCCAGTTGCTCCTCCTCTGCGGCGAGCCGGCGCTCCAGGTCCTGGAGGCGGCCGTAGCGCAGTTCGGCGGCTCGGTTGAGGTCGTAGGCGCGTTCGGCCTCCTCGGCTTCGTGGCGGACCTGCTCCAGTTCCTGGCGCAGTTCCTGCACGCGGCGGATGGCCTGCCGTTCGGCCTCCCACTGGGCGTGTTTGGCGTCGGCCTCGCCGCGCAGGTCGGCCAGTTCCCTGCGCAGTTCCTCCAGGCGGGCGTTGCTGGCGGGGTCGGTCTCCTTGGACAGGGCCGCCTCCTCGATCTCCAGGCGGGTGACGCGGCGGGTGATCTCGTCGAGTTCGGCGGGCATCGAGTCGATCTCGGTGCGCAGCCGGGCGCACGCCTCGTCGACGAGGTCGATGGCCTTGTCGGGCAGGAACCGGTCGGTGATGTAGCGGTGGCTGAGGGTGGCCGCGGAGACCAGCGCGGTGTCCTGGATCTTCACGCCGTGGAAGACCTCCAGGCGTTCGCGCAGTCCGCGCAGGATGGAGATGGTGTCCTCCACGCTCGGCTCGTCGACCAGGACCTGCTGGAAGCGGCGTTCGAGAGCGGCGTCCTTCTCGATGTGCTTGCGGTACTCGTCGAGGGTGGTGGCGCCGATCATGTGGAGTTCGCCGCGGGCGAGCATCGGCTTGAGCATGTTGCCCGCGTCCATGGCCCCTTCGGCGGCGCCCGCACCTACGACGGTGTGCAGTTCGTCGACGAAGAGCAGGATGCGTCCCTGGGCGGCCTTCACCTCGGACAGCACGGCCTTGAGGCGTTCCTCGAACTCACCGCGGTACTTGGCGCCGGCGACCAGGGAGCCCATGTCGAGGGCGAACACCGTCTTGTCGCGCAGGCCCTCGGGCACGTCGCCGCGAACGATGCGCTGGGCCAGGCCCTCGACGATGGCGGTCTTGCCGACGCCGGGATCGCCGATGAGGACGGGGTTGTTCTTGGTCTTGCGGCTGAGGATCTGGGTGACGCGGCGGATCTCCGCATCACGGCCGATGACCGGGTCCAGCCGCCCGGACCGAGCCTCGAGGACCAGGTCGCGACCATACTTCTCCAGAGCCTCGTAGGCCACTTCGGGGTTGGCAGAGGTGACCCGCTGGTTGCCGCGGACCTGGGTGAGCGCGCTCAGGAACGAATCCCGGGTCACGCCGTGCTCCTTGAGCAGGAGTCCGGCGGCGGTCGCCGAGCCCTCCTCGGCCAGGGCGAGCAGGAGGTGCTCCACGGACACGTACTCATCCTTGAGGCGTTTGGCCTCCCGTTCGGCGGCATCGAGCAGGCGGGCGAGGCGCTGAGTGACGAAGACCTGGCCGGGTGCCGCGCCGGGGCCGGTGACCTTCGGACGGCGGGAGAGTTCCTCGCGCACGGCAGCGCGCAGCTCCTTCGGCTCGGTGCCGGCCTGTTGCAGCAACCGTGGGATCAGACCGTCCTCCTGATCGAGAAGCGCGAGCAGCAGGTGTTCCCCGTCGACCTCGGTCTGCCCCATGCGGACGGCCGCGGTCTGGGCCTCCTGCAGGGCTTCCTGGGACTTCTGGGTGAGACGGTTCATGTCCATGGGGGTGTTTCACTCCTCGTGCCGGCGCGGCGCAGGGCGGCTTCGAGCATGCTGATGCGGTCGAGCAGGTCGAGCACCAGGCCGATGGATGCATAGTTGAGGCAGAGTCCGGTGCGCAGCCGCTGGATACGGGCGAGAACCGCCGGGGCCGTGGGGTCGAACACCAGTTGCCCCGCGGAGTCGCGTTCGGCGTCGACCAGGCCGAGGGCGACGAACCGGCGGATCAGATCGGGGTGGAGGCCCGAGCGACGGGCCGCGGCGGCCAGGGAGAGCCTGGGGACGGGCACGAGGGCGTACCGGACAGCCGTCGAGGCGGTGATGTCGGCGCCCGTTCGTACCGGACGGGCGCCCACGCCGGCCCGGCCGATGCCTCCCGCTCCCGCGGGTCGGTCGTTCATCGCGTCCTCCTGGGGTCGAACGAGGAAGTGGCGGCGAGCTCCTCGAATAGTTCGCGCTCCCGGTCGCCGAGGGCGGGAGGCACCATGACACGGAGTTCGGCGTACAGGTCGCCGTTCGCGCCTCGCGGGTTCGGCATGCCCTCGCCGCGCAGCCGCAGCCGCCGGCCGCTGGACGAGCCCGCGGGCACCGTGACCTTGGCCGTGCCGCCGCCGGGGGTGGGCACCGGCACGGTCGCACCCAGGGCCGCCTCCCACGGGGCGACCGGGACCTGTACGTGCACGTCACGGCCGTCCAGCCGGAACCGGGGGTGGGGCTGGATACGCACCCGCAGGTACAGGTCGCCCGCGGCGGCGTCACCACTGCCCCGGCCGCCCTCGCCCGGCAGCCGGATACGCTGCCCGTCGGTGACACCCGGCGGCACGTCGACCTCGTACCGCCGCGGCTGCCCCGTGGGACCGGCGAGTGTGACGCTGCGACGGCCGCCTCGGTACGCCTCCTCGACAGTGAGCGGCAGTTCCGCCTCCTGGTCCGCTCCGGGGACGCCGGCTCGGGCGGCGCCGGCTCCGAACATGGACCCGAGCAGGTCCTCGATGTCGATGCCCTCCGCTCCGAAGTCGTCGCCGAAGCCGGTGGCGTACCGGACACGGGGGCCGCCCGCGCCCGCGGTCCTCCGAGCGCGGAAGCCGCCGCCCGCTCCGGCCGCGACCTGTTCGTCGAAGTCCTCGGGGATCTTGCGGAAGTCCTCGCCGAAGCGGTCGTAACGGGCCCGGGTCTTCGGGTCCGACAGGACGCTGTATGCCTCGTTGAGGTCCTTGAAGCGTTCCTCCGCCTGCGGATCCTTGTTGACGTCGGGGTGGTACTTGCGGGCGAGCTTGCGATATGCCTGCTGGATCTCGTCCTGGCTCGCGGTCCGCGACACGCCCAGCACCTCGTAGAAGTTCCGTGCCATGACCAGTCACTCCCGCTTCGCGACCGTCACGGTGGCAGGCCTGAGCTGCCGTTCGCCGTCCCCGTAGCCGGGGCGCAGCACCTCGACGACGGTGCCCGGTGGGGCGTCGGGGTCCTGGACGACGCCGACCACCTCGTGCCGGGCCGGGTCGAAGGCGACGCCGGTCTCCGCGTGCCGCGGGTAGCCGAGCAGCTCGAGGACGTTCACCGCCTGGTCGCGGACCGCCCGGACGCCCTCCACGATCGCACCCGGATCGGCGCCGGCATGGGTCAGGGCGAGCTCGAGGTTGTCGAGGACGGGCAGGAAGGCGGCCGCCGTGCGGGAACGCTCGACCGTCCGCTCCCGCTCCAGTTCCCTGGCGTGGCGCTTGCGAAGGTTGTCGAGGTCGGCGAGCGCGCGCCGCCAGCGGTCCTCCAGTTCCTGGATCGCGGTCGTGTACTCGTCCTCGGCAGGCGTGGGGCCGGCGGCGTCGGGTCCCGGTTCGTCGTTCGCCGCTCCCGGCCGGGGCGGCGGGCCAGGTTTCGGCAAATCCCCACGAGGAGGGCGTACGGCGCCTTCCGGGACCGGTTCGACCGGCTCCGACGCGGCCCGGTCGGGTTCCTGGGGGCGGCTGGGCATGGCGCGCCTCAGTCCTTGTCGAACTCGGCATCGATGACGTCGTCGTCACCGCCACCGCCGCCCGGGCCACCGGTCGCGCCGCCCCCGGTGGTGTCCTGGCCGGGACCGCCTGTGGTAGCGGCGCCCTGATGGGCCGCCAGCCCGGCGAGCACCTGCTGGAGTTCGGAGGTCAGGGGCCGCACGCGCTCGACACCCGCCTCTTCCTTGACCGCCGCCCGGGCGTCGGACACGAGCATCTCGGCGCGTGCCTTCTCGTGCGCGGGCGCTGCGTCGCCCAGTTCGGCGAGGTGCTTCTCGACCTGGTAGGCGACGGCGTCGAGCTCGTTGCGGGCGTCGACGGCCTCGCGGAGTGCCTGGTCCTGGCCCCGGTTGTGCTCGGCCTCCTGGACCATGCGTTCGACCTCACTGCGGTCCAGGTTGGAGCTCTCGCTGATGGTGATGCCCTGTTCCTTGCCGGTGTCCCGGTCACGTGCCTTGACGTTGAGGATGCCGTTGGCGTCGATGTCGAAGGTGACCTCGATCTGCGGTTCGCCCCGCGGAGCCGGGCGGATGTCGGTGAGCTGGAACCGGCCGAGCACCCGGTTGTCGGCGGCCCGTTCGCGCTCGCCCTGGAGGACGACGATGTCGACGGCGGGCTGGTTGTCCTCGGCGGTGGAGAAGGTTTCGGTGCGACGGACGGGGATGGTGGTGTTCCGCTCGATGATCTTCGTCATCACGCCACCGCGTGTCTCGACACCCAGCGACAGGGGTGTGACGTCGAGCAGCAGAACGTCCTTGACCTCGCCCTTGAGCACCCCGGCCTGGATCGCGGCGCCCAGGGCGACGACCTCATCGGGGTTGACGCTCATGTTGGGTTCCTTGCCGCCGGTCAGCCGACGCACGAGGGTCTGGACCGCCGGGATACGTGTGGAACCGCCGACGAGGATGACCTCGTCGATGTCGCTCTCGCCGACCTTGGCGTCGGCCATGGCCTGCTGGACCGGTCCCAGGCACCGCTCCACCAGGTCGCTGGTGATCTGCTCGAACGTGGACCGCATGATCGAGTCGGTGAGATGCTTGGGGCCCGAGGCGTCGGCGGTGATGAACGGCAGGCTCACCTGCGTCTGCGTCACCGAACTGAGCTCGGTCTTGGCCTTCTCCGCCGCCTCGAACAGGCGTTGCAGCGCCTGCGGGTCCTTGCGCAGGTCGATGCCGTTCTCCTTCTGGAAGTCGTCCGCGAGGTAATCCACCAGACGCCGGTCGAAGTCGTCGCCGCCCAGGTGGCTGTCGCCGGCGGTGGAGCGCACCTCCACCACGCCGTCGCCGACGTCGAGGATGCTCACGTCGAAGGTGCCGCCGCCCAGGTCGAAGACGAGGACGGTCTCGTGCTGCTTCTTGTCCATGCCGTACGCGAGGGCCGCCGCGGTCGGCTCGTTGATGATCCGCAGCACCTCCAGTCCCGCGATCCGTCCGGCGTCCTTGGTGGCGGTGCGCTGAGCGTCATTGAAGTAGGCGGGCACCGTGATGACCGCCTCCGTGACCCGCTCCCCCAGCTGCTTGGAAGCGTCGTCGGCGAGTTTCCGCAGCACCTGGGCGCTGATCTCCTCAGGCGCGTACAGCTTGTCGCGCACCTTGAAGCGGGCCGCCCCGCCGTCGCCCTCGACGACGTCGTACGCCACCGCCCTGGCCTCGTCGGAGATCTCGTCGAAGTGCCGGCCGATGAACCGCTTGGCCGAGTAGATGGTGCCCTTCGGGTTGAGGATCGCCTGGCGCCGGGCCAGCTGGCCCACCAGGCGCTCGCCAGTATCGGTGAAGGCCACAACGGACGGTGTCGTGCGGTTGCCCTCGCTGTTGGGCACGACGGACGGCTCGCCGCCCTCCCACACGGCGATCACCGAGTTGGTGGTGCCCAGGTCGATGCCCACTGCCTTCGCCATGAGGAACTCCTCCCGGTCCGGCGCCTGCGCCGACTTTCCGGATCATGTTCGTTCAGGTACGGATGGAACCTCCGCCGGTGGTCTGCAGCCCGCCGATCAGCCGTACAGCCTCGTCGGCGACCGCCCCGTCCACCACGACCTCGTACCGGCTCGGCTGCATCGAGCGGAGCGAGGCGAAATCCCGGCGACCGCCCTGCAGGGCCTGCAGGGCCTGCAGGGCCTGCAGGGCCTGCAGGGCCTGCAGGGCCTGCAGGGCCTGCAGGGCCTGCAGCAGCATGCCGAACAGCGCGCCGCCGATCACTCCGAAGATCAGCCCGTACAGGGTGAGGAGCCGGGCGGAGACGACGGGGTCGAGCCAGTTCACAAGGCCGAACCGCCAGCCGATCGGGACACCGGAGAGCGCACCGCTCGTCCGCGGCCCTGCCGTAGTCCACCCGGCCGATCACCTGCTCGGTCATCGCTCAGCCCTTTTCCTGCCGGCGCGCGCAGAGGGTTTCGAACACTCCCCAGGGTGGCGAGCCGAGTGGCTCCACGCCTGCGCCTGGCGAGTCAGAAATGCACGGGTCCGGTCCCCCCACGAGTACGAAAGGAACCATCCGAACATCTCGGAGAAGCCGACCCGTGAGCGGGTACCCGAAACACCGCTCGCCTCCCTTGTAGGGTTGGAGAGAACGGAGTGATCCCATGGTCAGCAGCCGGGCGCACAACCCGTACAGCCGACGCTCCGACCGGGAGGGCAGCCTTCCGCGGGGCAGCGCCGGGCCGCCCCCCAGGGCCGCACGGAAAGAGCCTCGCCCACCCGCTCCAACCCCAGCCGACCATGCCCCCCACGAACTGATGGCGCTCTCCCGCGCCCTGTTCGACACCCCGGATGAAGGCGAGATCCTGCGCTTGGCCATGGGCCACGTAGCCGCCGCAGGGCCATACAGCGCCGAGGCCGGATACCTCAAGGTGGACGGCAACCTGGTCCCCAGCCCGAGGAACGGGGAGATTCATGCCCCGGACGTGGACTGCAGGATACGGGAGCTGGCCGGGCAAGACGGCCCTGTGACCGTACCCGGCCGGCCCTGGGGCCGAGCCCTGGGGCTACGCGGACATGAGAGGCTCCACGGCTACCTCGTGGTGACGTCCCGCTCCCTGCCCACCGAGGCCGAGTACTCCCTGCTCGTCACGCTCGTCCGGCACACCGCCGCTGCCCTGTCAGTCGCCTTCGCACACCGCCGCCAACGCGAGGACGCGCTGGAACTGCACCGGCTGAGGCAGGAACGCACAGCCCTCCAGCGGCAGCTGATCTCGGTCGCGGCTGAGCTGGGGTACCAGCGGGCCGTTCACGCGCTCATGGCCGACGTCGCTGCCTCGGGCGGCGGCGAGGAAGCCGTCACCCGCGCACTGCACGGGCTCACTGGACTCTCCGCACTGGTCGAGGACCGCTTCGGTCGGCTGAGGTCCTGGACCGGGCCCAGCCGCCCCGACCCCTATCCGGAACCGGATCCCGTGCGCCAGGACGAAATGCTGCACGCCGTCGCCCGAGAGGTCGGGCCGGTGCGGATAAAGGACCGGCTGATCACCCTGGTCCGCCCGCACGGCGAGATCCTGGGCGTGCTGGCCCTGGTCGATGCCCGGAACGAGGCCGACGAGCACACCGTGCTAGCCCTGGAACACGCCGCCACGTCACTCGCCCTGGAACTGGCGCACCTGCGCGATCTGGCCGAAGTGGAGCTGAGGCTGCACCGCGAGCTGGCCGACGACCTCCTGGCAGGGGCGGACGAGGCGAGCGCCTATGCCCGGTCCGAGGCAGTCGGACACGACCTGCACCGCAGTCACTACGTCGTCGTGGTGCAGCGGTCGGACCGGACTGCGGACGATTCCTTCGCGCAGACCGTGGGCCGGGCGGCCTCTGGCGTGGGCATGCGCTCGCTGATGACCCGACGTTCCGACCACGTCGTCCTTATCGCCGACGACAGGCCGCACGCCCGCGCGCTGTACGAGGCGCTCGCCCGGGAGACCAGGACACGGTCCGCCACGATCGGGGTGAGCGCCCGTTGCGACTCCCTGAACGACATCCCCCACCGCTACCAGGAGGCGCAGCGCGCCCTGGAAGTGCGCCGCCACTCCCGCGAGCGCTACGGCACGACGTTCTTCGACGAGCTCGGCCTCTACCGCATCCTGGGACCTGGCAACGATTACCGGGAACTGGAGACGTTCGTCCACGAGTGGCTCGGGCAGCTCATCGACTACGACTCCCGGCACCACGCGACCATGGTGGAGACCCTGTCCCGGTACTTCGACTGCGGCGGCAACTACGACGAGACCGCCGAATCCCTCGCGATCCACCGCAGCACGCTGCGCTACCGGCTCCAGCGCATCCGCGACATCAGCGGCAACGACCTCGCGAACGTCGAGGACCGGCTCAACCTCCAGGTGGCGACCCGAGTGTGGAAGATCGTGATGGGCGGACACAGTTGAGGCGTCCACGCACCGCGGGGCGGGCTCCGCTGTCCCCATCACCGCCGGGAGCAGGATGCGCTCCGCGCCCTGGAACTCGAAGCCTCGCCTGGCAGCAACTACCGATCACCACCGACAGCGGCATGAACATTGTCCTCCGGCCCTACGGAACAGGGCACCGTTCGTTGATGCCCGTGATGGTGATCGCTTTACCAGGATGCGGCTACCCTCACTCGTTCTCGGACGGCTCCTCACCCTCGGCCGTGGCAACCTCGGTTTCCTCGGCACTCGCTTCACTCGCTTCGTCTGGGGGCGCTGCGCCCTCAGCCGCAGCCGCCTCGAACTCTGCGCTCTCGCCAGTCGCAGCCTCTGCCTCCTCGGCCTCGGCCGCAGGCTCTTCGCTCGCAGGTGGAGTCGGCTCGGGTTCCTGGGGTGCCTGTTCGGTGTCGCTCATGCGTTCACCTCCTCCCCGTACCGCACAGTTAGGGGGTCCTGCCCGAACCCGCCACCAACGACGAGAATCTGCGCCCGCGCCGTACCCAGGCCGACAGATCGGACAATCCCGGTCGGCGGTGACAGCAAGGGCCCAGAGCAGCGGCACATCAAACTCGGCGCCCAGCGGCTTCGTGGCGCTTCCTGCCCTAAGGCTCGGCATGACGCGTGGACGCATTCCCGTCACCGGCCGGGTGCCTGGCGCGTACGGCAGCTCCGTCGCAACGGATCAGGCTGTCATCGGGTTCTCTTGGCCTGGTCGGCGTGCTCAGTGTCGTGCTGGACCAGGAGGGAGAGCAGATCCGAAACGGTCAGGGCCGCTTCGGCCGGGTGGCGCAGGGGGTTTCCCGGCTGGATGCGGTAGGCGTTGGACCGTCCCTCACGCCGGTGGGTGAGGTAACCGGCCGTCTCCAGGTCAGAAATGATCTTCTGGACGGCGCGTTCGGTGAGGCGGCAGTGTGCGGCGATGTCGCGGACGCGGGTGCGCTGGTTGCTCGCGATGGCGGCGAGCACCCGGGCGTGGTTGGTGAGGAACGTCCACCCCGTGTGTGGCTCGGGTACTTCTCCCATACAGCCAGGGTAGTGCCGAACCGTTCAGGTATCCAAAAGACCGAAACAGATTTCCTGTATTCCTTGACAGGCCACGGCTGGCGGGCACAACCTGGATGCGGAAGGAAGTGGACGCCAACGGAAGAGGCGGCCATGCGGGAGCAGAGGCTTCCCGGCCAGCAGGCCGGGGAGGCGGAGATCATGAGCAGATCACCGATCAGTCACGACGCGGCGCAAGCAGCCCCGCGGGCTCTCCTGATCGGGGTCTCGTCCCGCGGCGGGCGCCTGCTCGTGACGATCCGCGGCGAACTCGACATCAGCACGGAGAAGACTGTGCAGACCGTGCTGCGGGCGGCCGTCGGGCAGAGCAGGTACGGGATCGATCTCGACCTGAGCGGCACAGCGTTCTGTGACGCGTGCGGACTGAACTGTTTTCTCACTGCCCGGCGCCGCGCGCTGGCGGCCGGCAAGACCGTGACCATCCGGGCCGCCAGCCCCCTGGTGCAGCGTCTGCTGAGCGTGACGGGCACGTGGCCCCTGTTCACGCTTCAGCGCTGTTCGGCAGGCCTGTCCAGCTGCGGCCCCGAAGCGAGCGCAGAACGTCAGGAGGATGCCCTGAGCGAGGACGAGAACCTGCGCACCGAGGTCGTCCAACTGCGCCGGGCGATGCAGACGCGCCCCGTCATCGATCAGGCCACAGGGATCCTGATGGCCACGTTCAGCCTCACCGCCGAAGATGCCTGGCAGGTGCTGGTCACCATCTCCCAGAACACCAACACCAAACTCGTCCACGTCGCGGAGAAACTGCTCACCACGGTTCAGGGCAAGCCGCTCCCCGAGGAAGACCAGCAGTACGTGGCCGCAGCCGTCGCCGCCCTCCGCGCCGCAGATACGCCCTCCGGTCCCCCGCAACCAGAACACCCCGTGCCCGAGGAAGAGGCCGGCGGCCGCGGGACGCCACCGTGAAACGGCCCCGCGGCGACCATCCGATCGCCGGGGCCATGCCGGGCCGGGGGTCCCGCCAGAGCCGCTCGGCCCTTGGCGGGCCGGAAGAGACCAGGTCAAGTGCCCAGCTGACCTTCGGTCAGAGTAACGTGGAGGGGTGGCAGACCCCCCGCAGCCACTCCCCTACCTGCGGTGCTGCGGGAGGCGTGAGCCGCAAGGAGCCAGGATGATCCATTCAGCCGATATCCGCGAGTGGCGCAACCGGGACGTGATCGATCCCAAGGGCCGCAAGATCGGAGCCCTGGAAGCGGTCTACGTGGACACGACCACCGACGCGCCGACCATGGCCACCGTCCGTACCGGACTTCCGACCCGGCACCGACTCGTCTTCGTGCCCCTCGACGAGGCAACCCTTGGCCCCGGATACGTGAAGGTCGCGCACTCGAGAGGACTGGTCAAGAAGGCGCCGTCCATGGGCATGGACGACGTCCTGCCGGTCGAGCGGGAAGAAGAGGTCTTCAAACACTACGAAAGCCCTTACGAGCCGGGAGCCGGACGCGGGCGTCGCCTCGCACGCCGCTGAGCAGCGTCCGTCGCCAGAGTGTCGAAGCGCGACCCATCGCTGGTCACCGCGCGGGCGCATCGCCCGCAGCACAGGCCCAAGGATGTGCTCACCACCCAAGGACGTGCTCACCATGGCGCTTTTCCTGTTCCTGATCCTCGTGGCCGTCGTCCTGGGACTCATCGGCACGGTGGCCGAGGGACTGACCTACCTCCTGATCATCGGCATCGTGGTCTTCGTGGCGGACCTGGCCCTGTTCGGCAGACGCTGGTCCCGGCGCTCCCACCGACACCTCCTCCGGTGATGCCACCGCACAGCATCCGGGCGGCACGGCCCGCCGCTGCGGTGCGCGCGAAAAGAGCCGAGGGCGCCGTGACACCGCCCCTTCGGCCTTTCCCGTCTCTCACCTCTTCCTGAGCGCGTTACGTGTTCGGCCCGGCCGCGCTGATGTCGTCAAGCTCCGATCCCCGGTCGCGCTCGACCGCCAGGTCGCCGAGCGAGATGACGCCGACCGGCTCGTCACCCTCGACAACCGGGAGACGGCGAACGGAGTGCTCCCGCAGCAACGCGACAGTTCGGTCGAGGTCCTCGTCCGGGGCGGCGGTGACCAGCTCCTCGCTGCACAGATTCGGCGCGGCCATCGGCGTCTTGCTGAACCACTACACCACAATGCTCGCCCGGCGCATCCGTGCCGACCTGCGCGCGCGTCAGGTCCCCTGGCCGGCGTCGCCCAGGCAGGAGCCGACACCCAGCAGGAGTCGACACCCACGGGTGCCCACTCCCGATCCCCAGCCATCCGGTGCACGGACTCGATCAGCGCTGTCACACGGAACAACCGATGCGCTCGCGCGAGCGCGAGTGTGCCCGGCCCCGCTGTGACTGACCTCGCGAGGAACGGGCCCGATCGGCAGTTGGGAGCCGCCCATGTTCTATTACGTGCTCAAGTACATCCTTCTGGGGCCGTTGCTTCGGCTGCTGTTCCGGCCGCGGGCCGAGGGGCTCGAGCGTGTTCCGGCCAGCGGCGCAGCGATCGTTGCCAGCAATCACCTGTCCTTCGCGGACCCCCTCCTCATGCCCGCGGTCCTGAAACGGCGCATCACGTTCCTGGCCAAGGCGGAGTACTTCACGGCGCCGGGTATCACGGGCCGACTGACCGCGCTCGTTCTCCGCGCTGCCGACCAGATTTCGATCGACAGATCAGGCAGGGCCGCAGGGCAGGCGGCCATCCGGGAGGGGCTGGGGGTACTGGCGCAGGGAGAGCTGCTCGCGATCTATCCGGAGGGCACCCGTTCCCCCGACGGCCGACTGTACAAGGGCAAGGTCGGGGTGGCAGTGATGGCGCTGGCCGCGCAGGTTCCGGTGATTCCGTGCGCGATGGTGGGGACCTTCGAGATCCGGCCCCCAGGGCGTGTCCTGCCCAGGATCCGGCCGGCCGCGATCCATTTCGGGGAACCGCTGGACTTCTCGCGCTTTACGGGGATGGCGGACCACAAGGCGGTGCTGCGGGCCGTCACCGACGAGATCATGTACGCGATCTTTCGGCTTTCCGGCCAGGAGTACGTGGACCGGTACGCGGCCGACGTGAAGGCCGAACAAGCCAAGGGCCGGCGGGGCTGAGGTTGCGCCGCCCTTTGGCTGCGATCCGGTGCTGGACGGCCGTCGGTTACGAACGAGCACCACGGTCACCCTGTCGGCCACCCTGCGGGCCGCCCTTCGCCGTGCTGTGACACTCGGATACGTGCCGTGGATCTGCTGTAACGATTCGTCCGGGCACCCGCAGGGTCTCGACGAGCGCAGCGGGACGCCGCCGTGACCCGGCCCGGCCAGTGCAGGCTGTGTGGGCCTCTGCAGTTCACGTGTACGCCGGCACCCGGCCCCAGCACGACGCGACCGGGACGCTCCGGCGCCGACGATGACCGCTGACGCGCCTCGAGGACGAGCCCGGCCGGGTCGCCGACGCCGCATCAGCCTTCACCGCATCCACACACACCACGGTTGACGCGCCCCGCGGGCTGGGCACCCGGTCAGCACTGGTGTCGAGGAAAGGACGCTACGTTGTGATCGTCGTAGCGGTCTTGGTACTGCCCGTGCTGAGCCTGCTGTTGCTGGTGATGTCCCGTGTCGAGGACTGGCTGAACACGGGCTCCCGCGTCCCGCGGCACGCGCACGCCCGCCGCCATCTGAAGCTGACCTTCCGCGGGGCCTCCGACTCGCGCGGTCGGTCGGCGGCCGGGCCGTCTCCGCAGCGAACACGGGCCGCCTGAGCGTCTGGTGCGGCCGCCGGCCCCAGCCCGACCGGCAGTCGGCAGCATCTCGCGGGCGGGGACGGAATCGTGCAGGAAGCCGGTCGGTGCGCCGGACCTCCCGGTGTGGTCGTCCGCGCCCATCGTGACAGCCTCGCCTGCGCCAGGTCACCGGCCTTGACCGGCGGGCGCGACCGCTGCGCGCGAAAGGACCGAAGGCCCGGTGGCACCCGCACCTTCGGCCTTCCCAGGTTCGCCTCTTTCCTGAGCGCGTTACGTGTTCGGCCCGGCCGCGCTGATGTCGCCGAGCGCCGATCCCCGGTCGCGCTCGACCGCCAGGTCGCCGAGCGAGATGACGCCGACCGGCTCGTCACCTTCGACGACCGGGAGACGGCGAACGGAGTGCTCCCGCATCAACGCGATGGCGCGGTCGAGGTCCTCGTCCGGGGCGATGGTGACCAGTTCCTCGCTGCACACGTCGGCCACGGTCATCTGCTCAGGATCCATTCCCTGCGCGAGGCCGCGCACCACCAGGTCCCGGTCGCTCACCAGCCCGCGCAGGTGGTCCTCTTCCGTGACCAGGACGATGCCGATGTTCTGGTCACGCATCAGCCGCGCCACATCGGTGACCAGTGCTCCGGTCTCCACGGACGCCGGCGTGCCGGTCATGATGTCGCGGACATGCTGCACCATGTCGTGCCCCCTTTCCACAGGTGTCGCGATGCAGTCCACCGCTGTCGGTCCGCCGAGTACCCCGCGGGCGGAACGCGCACGCCGCGACGCAGCCGCGTCGCTCACCGGGGCGGGCTCGTTGTGCTTGCGATACGACGTGCGTGTGCGTCGGCGGCCTCGAGTCCGTTTGTCTCCCCGGCGGCGTCCCATGCGGTGTCCCCGCCGGAAAGCAGCCGGTTGACACAGCCCTGGAGCCCTGGCTCAGACACCAGCCGCAAGATAGCGATCAGGGCTTCGTGACCTTGGTCTGCTTCGGCTGACGGGGGACGGTCTCGGCCTTGTTGGAATGCCCACTGGCTTGACGTGGACCCGACGCCCCACCATGCTTTCACTACTTGATTAGTGAAAGATGGTTATGATGATCGAATACCGGATCGACCGGGGACCGGCGCAGCCACCTACCTGCAGATCGTCCAGCAGGCGAGGCGGGGCATTGCGGCTGGGCTTGCTCGAACCGGGCGACCGGCTGCCCACCGCCCACGAGATTGTCGAGGCACCTGCCATCAACCCGAACACCGCGCTCAAGGCCTCTCGCGAGCTGGAGCGCGAGGGCCCGGTGGAGGCACGACGCGGCCTCGGCACATTTGTGCAGAAGTCGCTGGGGGCGGCAGCGACTCAGTCGCCGCTCGCCGATGAGCCGGCCGACTGGATGAAGCGAGCCCGCACGGCGGGGCTCGCTCGCGAGGACGTCGCCGCACTGTTCAGCTCCGCGCTGGAGCAGGAGTTCACCAAGGGAGAGCAATGAGCAACGAACCAGCTGCGCTTGAGGCGCGCGGGCTCGTGATGCGCTGCGGCCGCCGCCATCCGGTCCTGCGGGACTGCTCCTTCCGGCTGCCCGCCGGTCGGATATGCGCACTGGGCGGCCCGAGCGGCACCGGCAAGTCCACGCTGCCGGCACTGGTAGCTGGAATGCTCCGCCCGGCGCAGGGGAGGCTGCGGGTGCTCGGTGCCGGCCCGGCCGAGTCCCGGCCGCGGATCGGCTACGTGGCGCAGACTCGTCCCCTGGATCCGCAGCTCACCGTGGCGGCCCCGCTCCGGCTGGGCGCCGAGCTCAACCCGGGGCGCTGGGACCAAGAGGCCGCGGAACGCGCCGCGTACGGCGCCGGTCTGGATCCGAAGGCCAGAATCCGCACCCTCTCCGGGGGCCAGCGCACCCGAGTCGCCCTCGCGCCGGCCTTCGGCAAACGCACCGAACTGCTGCCGGACAAACCGGTGGCGGACCTGGATCACCGTCCCTCGCCACCAGCTGGTGGGCGCCCTGCTGGCCGTCGCCGTCGAGCACGGCACCAGCATCCTCATGTCCTCCCATGTCCTTGCCGAACTGCAGGGCGCCTGCGACTACCTCCTGCTGCTCGGTCGCGGGCAGATCAGGCTCGCCGGGGAGAGCGAGGACGTACCGACGGCGCACGCCCGCCTCACCAGCACCTCGCGCGACTTCGCGCCGGCCACCGCCGTGGAGTCCGGCGCGACCGGCCGCGGCCACACCGCGCTGGTGCGCCCGCAGGGTCCAGTCGACGCAGCCTCGTGGCTGGTCGAGCAGCCCTCCGTGCGGGAGCTGATCCTGGCCCATCTGCACAACCCCGGCGCTCCCGCCCTGTTCACCCGGAGCGCCTCGCCCGCACCGAGCCAGGAGGCTGTCGCATGACCACTCTCTCGCACTCCCCGCGCCGCGGCCTGACCTGGGCGGTGCTGCGGCTGCACCGGGTGCCGCTGTGGGTCTGGGCGGTGATGGTCATCGCCGGGGCCGGCGGGCTGATCCGGCTCTATGAGCTGGGGCAGGAGACTGCTCCGTACAGCGGGGCCTGTGACGGCACGGGGATGCTGCAGTGCGCCACAGAGATGCGCTATGGGAGTTCCGAACTCTACTCCGCCCAGCTCCTCGCCTGGCTGCCGTGCTTCCTCGCCGCTTGCGCAGGCGCTGCGCTGATCGGCCGGGAACTGGAACACGGTACCGTCACCTTGGCGTGGGCCCAGTCCGTGTCTCCAGTCCGCTGGCTCGCCGCGAAGCTGGCTGTCCCGGCGGTGGCACTCCTCGGTGGTACGGCGGCGCTGACCCTGATGTTCCGGTGGGTATGGGTGTCCGGTCCCGACGGCGGGATCAACCGGTGGAACAGCGAATACTTCCATGCCGCAGGATCAGTGGGCCCGGCGTACGTTCTGCTCGGACTGGCGCTCGGTGCGCCGGCGGCGTTCCTCACGCGACGCACCCTCCCTGCGATGGGCTTGGCCGTGGTCGGCATCGGGTCGGCATACCACCTGGGCGACGCGGTCCGGTCCTCTCTCTGGCCGGCGAGCGAGGTGCGAGGCCCGTGGGACGCCACCCTCAACCATGTCGATCAGCTCGAGCTCGGGATGATAATGAAGTCCGGGGAGCACGTCAGCGGTCTCGACTGCACCAACCAGGCCGTACCCGGCGACCTTGGTACGTGCCTGTCGGATCACGGGGCAGTCGACTTCTACGCGAAGATCCACCCGACCTCGCACTACTGGCCCATCCAACTGGTCGAGACGGGCATCGTCCTGGCCCTGGCTGCCGCCGCGCTGGCCGCCGCGTTCTGGGTGCTGCGCCGCAGGCTTCCTTGACCGCCTGCTCTGGGCGCAGACTTCCATGACCGTCTGTGCCCAGAGCCTGTCTCAACCCGGTGGACCCAGTCCGCGATGCGTGGGCACCATCCCGTCCGGCCATTTCGGCAGTGCTCGGTCGGCGTCGCTGAGGCAGGAAGCGGGCTGCACCTCCCAAGCGCTCTGCGCAGCCCGGCAGTTGGGGAGGTCGGTCCAGATCAGCCCAACCAGACACCCCGATGCTCGGAACGGGCCGTCTGACGACGTGAAAGCTACCCACCGGATACCTTGCGGCTGGTGTCCGAGCCAGGACTCCGGAGCCGGCACGGGCCGACCAACTGGGCAGCGCTGTCGCGTGACGGCCGACAGTGGGGACGGGGGCGGACACGGCACGTGCGCCTCATGTCTGAGTGGAAGATACTCAGCGACGACGTACGCCCCAAAGTGACCGAATGCGGCCTGCCTTGGATCATGAGAACCCCGGCAGCCGAAGCCGAGCAGGCCGCGAGGTTGCTCCTCCACGAGGACCGACGGAACCCCTGGAGAATGCCTGCGGACTCAAACGAAACCGCCTCAATCATCGCCATGAGGCGCTTCCTGCGCGACCTCCACATGCTCTGCACGACAGCCGAAAATCCGGGCTCCTGCTACCTGTCGCCACACGCACGCCCTTGTGGAGGTAGTGGTCGACAGGCAAGTTCGGCTTCACCACCGATCCTTCGTTCCAGGCCGGCCGCCTCACCGCCACCGTCTTGCCGGTGACCTCCCACCAAGTGCGGCAGGGCCTGGCGGCCACCACAGTCGCGGGACGCTGGGCCGGGTCGGCCTCCGCGGACGGCATGACACCTCGTAGAACCTCACCGGGGGGAGCGACCGCAGCACGCTGCCGGCGGAGCGGCGTCGACCTGTCGTGCCGCCGCATCGATCCTCAACTCCGTGTTCCTGCTTGTATGTTCGAAGCGATCATTGAGCGACATCGCGGAGCACGAGGAGACGCATGGACACGGCCACTGTCACGGCACGTCTGGGCGCAGCTGGTATCGCCGATGTCAGAACGCGAGACCGTGTCTGCGACGAGGTGGCCGCGGAATGCCTGGCGACCGGTACTCCACCTGCGTTCGAGGTACGCTCCGACGATCTGCGTTTCGACCCCTATTTCATGTGCGCCGACCGATACTGGCGCCAACGGTTTCTGGAACGACCCAGTGCTCAGACGGCGATTGAGTGCGCCGCATGGATATCGGACCACGTGACGGTTGAGAAGTGGGGGGAGGTTGCGGAGCAGTGGGCCCTCGGCAACGGGTTCATCAACCGCGGGAACCTGGAGTCCGCAGAAGAGTTGGCAAATGCGCTGGGAGAGGCAAGCACCAGAGCCGATGCGGAGCACATCGCCTACTTCCTCACCCTCTTCCACGCGGGCAAGCTGCGAGGAAACTTCTGCTTCGACGAACTGCACGCCTTCCTCGCATCTGTGCCCTCGCCCGTGACAGCCGGCTCCTTTCGACAGGAACCAGCCTTCATCGCGCTCCAGTCGTTCGCCGCGTTCGGCAGCCGGACACTGACCATTGCCTACGCGACCGCGCTGCTGAAACAGGCCTGGTCCGCCCCCAACCGGACTCGCAACACCGTGGACGTCTGCCTCAACGGGCTCATGTTCGCCCCACCCTTCGACGGTCAGGGAGAACTACTGCGCACGCACGCGGAGGAGGCAGTGCAAGCGCATCCCGACAACCACACCTTCCACTACCGGCTGGCCGCCGGACTGCACCTGTGCGGACGGCATGACGAGGCGCTGGACAGCATCGATACCGCCCTCGCCCTGCTCGCGGCAAGCCCCACCGCCAGCCTCAACGTCCTGCAGAACCAGTACCTGACCAAACGAGACGCGATCCAGGAAGGGCGCCTACGAGCCCGCCGGCATGAAGAGCAGCAGCGTCGCTGGGACCAACAGGCAGAAGCCAACGCACAGTTGGAGCGCTCGCTGCACACCTCTTCGGTCCGCGCCGTCGAAGTCGTCGCAGTATTCACGGCCGCGATCGCCTTTGCCGTCGGATCTCTCCAGATCACGTTGACCGGCAAACTTTCCCTGACCGACCGCTTGTGGCTCCTGGCCGCGCAGGGCGCGGGTCTGGCGATCTTCGCCCTGTTGATAGTTGGCGGAACGTGGCTGATCACCCGAAGCCACCACCAGGTGGACCGTGGGAGCGAGTGACAGCGGCCTTGCGCGCCGTGTCCGGGCCTTCCGAGGTCCCTCGACACCACCCGACACCGACCGACCATGACCACTCACCGTCGCGCGTGCACCGCGCACGCCCCCACCACGGCGCGCTACACGCGTTGACCACGTGGGACAACTCCCCCACCACTCCTCCACCCGACGGTCCGGCCCCCACAACGCCGGCCACCGGGCCGACAGCGACTCTCAATGAGGAAGCACGGCCGAAGCGAGCAACGACGTCGGCTGCGGCGATGGCGGCGGCCCCCCGACTCCCCATACGTGGTCCAGGGCGGAAGGCTGTGGACCACACCGGTCATCGGCCCCGGCCGTTCGGGGGACGCACGGGCCGCCTACAGCGCGGCTCCGCCCCGCCGACCGCCCACGGGGGCATCCCTTGTTCCACGCGTGGGCGCCTACGCCGCCCTCACCCAAGCGCGACAGCACGGCAGGGCCGCCGGCCCTGCCGTGCCACAGAGACAGAGGAGCTGAATGCGCATGCGAGCGGCCCGGGCAATGTGGCGTCGGCGGGTGCCGGCGGCGACGGTGATGATGATGATGGCGGGGGCAGGCTGCCTGGTCGGGGCGGGCCCGGCCGGGGCCGCCCAGGACACCGTGGTGCACTGCCGCACCCAGAACCTGCAGGACGCAATCGACGCGGCCCCCTCAGGGGCAACCCTGCGGGTGGCGGGAACCTGCGTAGGCAACTTCACCATCAGCAAGGACCTGACCATGACGGGACTGAAAGACGCGGTCCTGGACGGCAACCAGGCTGACTCCACCGTGACGGTCACAACAGCCGTCCAGGTACGGCTGGACAAGCTGACCATCACCAACGGCAACGGCTTCCTCGGCGGCGGCATCGACAACGGCGGCGGCGAGGTGGCGCTGACCGACTCCACGGTACGCAACAGCAGCGCCGGCTACTTCGGCGGTGGCATCTACAACGGTACCGGCGGCACGGTGACGCTGGACCACTCCACGGTGACCAACAATACCGCCGGCGTCGGCGGCGGCATCTACAACCTCACTGGTGGCACGGTGACGCTGAGGAGTTCCGCGGTGCGTGACAACGACGGCGACAACGACGGTGGCGGTGTTGAGAACGAGGGCACGGTGACACTGTACGACTCCACAGTGAGCAGCAACGCTGCCAATTTCGGCGGCGGCATCCGCAGCACCGGCGGCGGCAGATTGAAGCTGGTCCGTTCCACACTGGAGCGCAACATCGCCTCGGGCACCGGCGGCGGCATCGACAACAGCGGCACGCTCACGCTGGACCACTCCAAGGTGCGCAACAACACTGCCAACATCTGGGGCGGCGGCATCTACAACAACACCGGGACGACAACGCTGAAGAGCTCCACGGTGGAGCGCAACAGCGCGAACGGCGGTCCGGGCAGTGGCGGCGGTATCTACAACACCGGCGGCGGCACGGTGACGCTGGACCACTCCACAGTACGCAAGAACCACCCGGACAACTGCGCCGGACCAGACCCCGTCCCCGGCTGCACCGGCTGACCTCTCCACGCCCGCCGGCGGGCCCGGCCAGAACACCGCACTGCACCAGCAGCCCGCCAGGGCCCGAGAGCCGCAGGCGCATTGCTACCTGACTGTCCGTCAAACCTCAGTGTCTGTCGCCCCGAACCGGGGATCGCAGTAGTCGACCCCCCGCACGAGCTACCGCGAGTAGGCCGGAAAGGTGAGGGCGCTGCTGCATCCGACGCGTCCACTCGTGGCGGACAGAGCTGCCCGCCATCCGCGATGCGGATGATGTCGCCCACATCGGCCGGGCGGCCCGTGCGGGGAAACCGAACCGGGCGCCATGGCCGACGCCTGAACGCATCAACCCGCGTATTCAAAGCGATGAAGGAGCGTCATGCGGCCTGTGCACATTGTGCGGTTGCTCCTGGGAGCAGTGCTCCTGGTCCTGAGCCTGGCAGCCGTTCCCGAGGGTGCCCAGGCCCGCATCCCGGACCACCAAGGCCGACAGCCACAGGCCCCCGGACCGACAGGCGATCGCGGACGAAGGGAGCCGAACTACAAGCGCGTGTGCGCACCCTCACCCGGTCCCGATCAGGCCTCCTGTCTGGCCCTGCTACGCACCGACATGCCCCCGCTGCACTACGCGAAGGACGAAAGCCAGATCCCCGGCTACCACCCCAAAGACATCCAAAGCGCCTACGACCTGCCCCGCCACGGCGGCGACGGACGCACCGTCGCCATCGTCAACGCCTTCGACAACCCCAACGCCGAAAGCGACCTGGCGCTCTACCGCCGCACCTTCCACCTGCCACCATGCACCACCGCCAACGGCTGCTTCCGCAAAATCAACCAGAACGGCGGCACCACACCACCCCCACCATCCCCACCCACCTTCCCCAACTGGGCGCTGGAGACCTCCTTGGACCTCGACGCCGTGAGTGCAGCCTGCCCCGAATGCAAACTCCTGCTCGTCGAAGCCAACAACAACCTCATTGCCTCCAGCCTGCTCCCGGCGGTCGACCAAGCCGTGGCGCAGGGAGCGAAATTCGTCTCCATGAGCTGGGCCGCCCCAGAGCAACCCGCCGAGACGACCATCGGCGACGCCCACTTCCCCCCGGGCATCGCCTTCGTAGCCGCCAGCGGCGACAGCGGCTACCCCGACCAGTTCTGGCCCGCCGCCTCCCGCTACGTCACGGCCGCCGGAGGCACCACCCTGCACCGGATCCCGACACAGCACGGCCACCGCTGGTCCGAGACCGCGTGGTCCGAAGGCGGCTCGGCCTGTTCCCTCTACGAGCCCAAACCGTCGTTCCAGCACGACCCGGGCTGCCCACGCCGCACCACCGTCGACATCTCCGCGGACAGCGACCCCAACACCGGGCTGGCGATCTACGACTCATTCTTCACGGGCGGATGGGGGGTGGGAGGCGGCACCAGCGAGTCCAGCCCGCTGATCGCCGCCATGTACGCCATCGCCGGCACACCCGGCCCCACCGACCGGCCCAACTCCTACCCCTACGTCCGCCCCCGGGCGTTCTACGACGTGGTCTCGGGATTCAACGGAAGCTGCGCCCCCGCCTACCTCTGCGTCGCCCGCCCCGGCTACGACGGCCCCACCGGCCTCGGCGCCCCCCGCGGCGTCCAAGGCCTGCGCCCCTGACACCCCCAAGACTTCGTCGGTAGCCGGGGGCGTTCAGCGTCGCCTGGCCGTGTGCCAGATCCGCCGGGATGTGGCGATGGGGTCGTCGATGTCGAATGGCGTGGTGTTCCAGACCCTGGTCTGCCTGCGTGATGTCGTGGCGGGGCCGGGCCGGATCTCCCGTGGCGACGCATGTATCCCAGTGAGGCGGCCGCGGTGATACATACCGCAGGCAGGTGGTGCAGTACGACGACTGCGTTTGCCTGTTTCAGTCGAGTTTCGGTCGTCCCGAGGCCGGGTGCAATCTCTGCGAGGGTGCAGGGCTTGCTACGCAACACCCCCATTACGTCGCTGGCGGAGAAGATGCAGGCGGCAAGCAGGATCCCTGAAGCGGTGCAGGCAGAGCGCAGGCAAGCAGCTGTGAGACAGACGGCGGCAATGATTACGGACGTGACGATGGCCTGCGCGGCCCAGTGCGCAGGTTCGTGGGGAGGGAGCAGCACGGCCCGCATGTGAGCGACTGGTGGTTCCGTCCGTGGCTGTCGCGGTGAATACCTGCTTCTGCCAAGGGAGCCATGTGCCGACGATCCAGGCCACCGTGCGGAGCAGGGCTATGACTGCCCGTAGAGATCTCGTCTTGGTCGGGGCGAGTCGCATGTCTCCGCTGCGGCGTAGTGCGGTGGCAGCAAAGACGGCGGCCGCGGTGGGACTGGTCACGGTGTGCGATCGACTCTGTCAGTGTCCGGGCGGTCAAAGGGGGCCCTTGAACCGGCCCGAATCCGACCGATCGCGGCAAGCTCGGGTCGAAGATCCATGATCCGCTCCCGCGACGGGCCAAGGCGCCGCCGCCCGGCCAAACTGCACGCGGACAAGGGCTACGACTTCGACCACCTGCGCAACTGGCTGCGACGCCGGCAGATCGTGCCGCGTATCGCCCGCCGAGGCGTCGAAACGTCCAGTCGCCTCGGCAACCGCTGGGTCGTCAAGCGAACATTGCCCTGGCTGAACGGCTGCCGCCGGCTACATCGCCGCTACGCGCGCAAGGCCGAGCACTTCCTGGCCTTCGTCGGCTTGGGCAGTGCCCTGATCCGCTACCGACGCTTGCCCCGATCAGGACATTCTTGGAGTCCTCAAGGAATGGCCAGGGAGCGGGATGCACGTCGGCGGTGCAGGGATGAGCGTGACATGGGCGGCGACGGCACTGGAATCGGGACGGTTCTCTGCAGTCGAGAGATGTTCGGACGTCAGGGAACTAGCGGATCACTTCAAGGAACTGCGCTCCCGTGGCCAGGGGTACCTTGAAGTCCGGCTGCCAGGCAGTGAGTTTCCCCTGCTGGCGAACGCCGTCGTCGAGGTCCCCCTCATGGATGACCTGGCTGCGTTCAGTGGCGACTTCGTGTTGAATGTCGATCGCGCATGGGCCCTTGTGCACAACTTCATCCAGATGGGGGCGCCTGGCGAACTGGGTTGTAACCCCGGCACGATCGCCAATTGAGCCACGCGCTCAGCGGACGCCGCCACCCAACGCATTAGGCCCGTGTTCCCCGCCTTGAACGGCTGGGAACACAACGGACATGCTCTCGGCCGAACCCGACGAACCACCCGGTGGCCACGTCTCGCGCCGGACGGCCCGCGTTCACTGCGGGCATGCTTGGTGCAGTCGCGTCAGGTTGTCGAACTGACGAATAAGAAAGCAGCTCAGGAGAAGGGAAACACCCAGTGACCAGCCACCATCCGCCCGAGACGGCTCGACTGCTCGATATGACGGCACACCCGGAAGGCGGCTGGTACAAGGAGACCTGGCGCAGTGAGACCATCGTTCACCCGGAGAACTACCCCGGCAGTCGGCCCATCTGCACGGCCATCTACTTCCTGTTGCCTCCCGACGAGGAGTCCCGCTGGCACGTGGTGCGCTCGCCGGAGCTGTGGCTGTGGCACCGCGGAGGTCCGCTGCATCTCCGGTTGGGAGGCACAGGGGAGAAGCCGAACGAGCATCCTTCGACCGTGATCCTGGGCCCTGACATCGCGAATGGCCAGCACCCGCAGGTTCTGGTCCCGGCGGGGTGCTGGCAGGCCGCCAGCCCAGCGAGTGACGAAGAGGTGCTGGTGAGCTGTGTGGTCTCGCCAGGCTTCCAATTCGAAGACTTCCGCCTGCTGCCCAATGACTAGCATTCCGGTGCCCGACGCCGTCACCGCGGCTGGCCGTGCCCTCTGGTGTGACTGAGAAGCAGTCGCTGTCGGCACCCCGCCCGCGCTGTCGGCTATGGCGCCCGGCGGGCTGCATTGCCCGGGAGAGGCGAAGACCGTCGCTGTGGTGGAGCTGTTCATAGGACCCCGTTAGGGCTTGTCTTGATCATGGCGCCGTGGGAGTACTGCTGGGCAGTCAATGACGGTATTGGGCCGCGGTAGGCCAGAGTGCGTGGAACCATCTCGGCATGCGCCTGATAGCTGACGGAGCCACGCCGATCTCGCGGTCGGTGCTGGTGGAGGACCTCGAGGCCGACAACGGCTACGCCTTCGAGTTGGCGCGCCCGCTCTTGCTCACCGCTGGTGATCGAATCGGGTTCGAGGGCGGCAGGCTCGTCGTTGTGAAGCCCTGCGGAGAGCGGCTGACACCGGCTGGCAGCTGGTCCACTCGTTGCGGACTCAGAGCTGGACGTCGTCGGTAGAAGACGCTCAAGCTGTTCCGCATGGTTGGCCTCGAACGTCGGCCGACGTGATCACCCGGATGGGAATTCGCCGGACGAGAAGGTGGCCTGCGGCTGATCCTGTGCTCCGACCAAGGCGCACTCGACCAGCAGCCGTGGGGATGAGTCTGCTGCAAAGCGAGCCGATCAAGGGCATCCCTTGTGTGCGGGTAGTCCTTGGCCTGCGTGCACCAGAAGGCGTGATGGGCAGTCCCTCTGGGCCGCCTGCGTGGCACTCTGCTGAGCACTTGTCCTGGCTTCAACGCGGCCTCGAGGTCCGGCAGTCCGGTACCGGTCGTGACGCTGGGCCGAGTCCCGCTCAGCCGGGGTCCAGGGCCGCCCCCGTCTCCCCCTCCACGCGCAGGAGCCCCGTGCTGCCGGTGCGGAAACTCGGCGTAGACGCGCTCGCCCGCCGTGGTGAGGCTCGTGCGCACCGTCTGGCTCATGCCGGGGACCCGGTGGCCATCCACCCGCAGCCGGTGGGCCCGGCCCTCACCGGTGTGCGCCGTCTGCAGCCATCCCGCGTTGCCCTGCGCGTACAGCCAGTTGTCCGCCACGGCGAAGGCCCCGTCCCGATCGGCCGGGCGGCGCGGCAGCCCGTGCACCTCGGGCCGGTCGGGATCCCCGAAAGGCCGCATCCGGCGGACCAGGAAGCCGCTCCGGTGGCCGAGCCACACCGTCTCCCCGAACTCGGCGACCTCCAGGAAACACCCATGGAAGCCCCAGCGGTACCGGGCCGTGTCGAGCTTCTCACCGGTCACCGGAGACAGCCGGTGCAGCCGGCTGCTCCTGTCGGTGAGCGCGAAGACCAGCCCAGGTCCGCCGCCCTCGGTGGGCCGGGGGCTACCAGGGTCGCCACCCCGAGGCAGCGGCGCCACAGCCGGTTCCCGGTCAGCAGGTCGAAGGCAGTCATCCGGTGGCAGCCGGTCCTCTCCTGGTCGAAGTGGGCGACCACGAGAGTCCGGCTGTCGCTGATGAGACCGGTGAACTCGTCGTAGCAGTGGTGTGCAAGGCGGTGCCGGACTCCCCCTCCAGCACGGCCAGCCGCGCCGAGCGGCGGAAGGACCTGCTCACCGACAGCGCCAGAAGGAACCCACCCGCCGCAGTGAGCGTCGGCGGGGACCACCCCATCGTCCCGGGTCAGCGGCACTCCTCGCTTCTTTGATCACGACCTGGGCAGCCCAGCCCGTGAAAGCGCGAGGTTCAGCGTCCCGTGTCATGGCGGCAGTCACGAACGTCTTATTTGTGGCCGAACGCCCACTGCCTGGCCGATCGCAGCTGATGTACAAGTGAAGGCCGTGCAACATCCGGTCGGCCCGTGCCTGGGGAGGGCACAGCGGTCTGCCGAACCGTACTCGCTTCGATCGATCGTTTCAGGGGGCATCATGCGCATACGTTTACGTGCCTGGATTCTGGTGGGCGCGGGCCTGCTCGCCGTGGGGGCCGGTCCGGCGTACGGGGCTGACACGTCGTCGGCCGAGTCGGCGGCGAGGTCCGTGAAATACACCGTGCAGGACCTCGGCACCCTGGGCGGTACCCGCAGCAAGGCGACCGCCATCGACGGCAACACGGTCGTCGGGAGCTCACTGACGAGCGGCGACGCCACCGAACACGCCTTCGCATACGACCTTCGCAGCCACACCATGACCGATCTCGGCACGCTGGGGGACTCCAGCCGGGCGACCGGCGTGGAGGGGCATTACGTCGTCGGGGAGTCAGACCTCTCCACCGACGGCCCGACTCATGGATTCGCCTACAACCTCCGGACCCGCCGGCTCGTCGACATCGGCACTCTCGGCGGCAGCAGAACGCACATCACCGGCCTCAACGGCGACACCGTGGTGGGGACGTCGTCGCTGTCCGGCGACGTGGTCACCCACGCGTTCGCGTACAGCCTGCGCACCCGGACGATGACCGACCTCGGCAGCCTCGCCGGCCCGTCGGGCGACAGCACCGCGGCGGCCGTCAGCGGGGCGATCGTCGTGGGCAGCTCCTCCCTGCCGAAAACGCCTGCCACCACAAAGCACGGGTTCGCGTACAACCTGCGCACCCGGACGATGACCGATCTCGGCACCCTCGGCGGAAGCTCCAGCACAGCCAACGACATCAGCGGTTCAACCGTGGTCGGTCAGTCTCGAACGGCCGACAACCGCCTCACCGGATACGCCTACGACCTCCGCACCGGCATCCGCACGGACCTGGGGTCCCACCTCCTGACCGCGCAGCTGATCAGCGGGAGCACTGTGGTCGGCAGCGACGGCCTGCTCTCCAGCTCGTTCGACCTCACGACACACACGAGTGCCATGATCGGCACCGGGCGTGGTGTCACCGAGGTCAAGCAGATCGCCGGGAACGTCATCGTCGGTGACAACTTCGCCCCCAACTCGTTCGCCTTCGTCGCCCGCGTCGACAACGGCGACTTCACCTACCTGGCCTCCCTCGGCGGCCTCAACTCCTCCGCGACACAGGTCAACCGCCACGGCGTCCTCGCAGGCAGCGCAGCACTTCCGCCCGCTGACCCGTCCACTGCCAACGGCCCCTTCCACGCCGCCGTATGGGTGCCGCACACAGTGGCGTAAGGGAGCGAAACCGCGCGTGCAGGCGTGCGGCCGCGGCAGGCCTTCTGTGCGGACCTGACGGTCCGCCGAAAAGCCGGGGCCAGGACCCGAGGGGCGACAGGATGATGGGATGCCCGAGCTGATCGACCCGACTGCCGGGCTACGGACGCCGTTCCTGGCCGCGGTTTCCGAGTTCCGCCAAGTCGGCGATTACCCGGTTCCGCGGTTCGTCACCGCCGTCATCCACCGGGCCCTGACCGACGCCGTGGTAGCCGGGTCGCCCGGCAAAGAGCCCATTGCCCGAGCGGGTTGGCAAGGTCCAACCGCCCGGCTTCTCCCGCCCTTGGCAGTTCGAGTGCCAGGGGCGGGGCGTTGCCACGGGTGGTGTGCCGAGGCTCGTGGTCGGCGGTTTCGGGCGGGATGCCGAGGAAGTGCCGTCGCGGCTCCACGCTCGCCGAGGGCGACCTGCTGTCGGTCCTGGACCACCAGGGCGAGCACGACCGTCGAACCGATCCGCCGCAGCGAGACCCACAGCCTGCAGCCGGGCACCTCTGCCTGGTCAGGATTCGGCTCGGCCTGAGTCCTCCTGGTCCTCGACCAGGCCGCAGGCGAAGGGGAAAGTCTCCAAGAACACCCCCCGACCCGGGTCCGTCTCATCCGGGCAACCTATCCGACCCCCACGACAGCAACACCTGGCATCAACGGCCCGAAGGTGGCCCCCGCGTCCGGTCTTGGGTGGTCCCAGCGGGGGAAGGCGCGGGAGCGTGCTCCGGCTTGAGCCGGCCCAGGGTTCCGGCGTGAACCGGCCCGGATGCTCACGAACGGGTTCGGACGGCTACTTCTTCGTCCAGCGCTGGGACGCCTTCCCGGACGCGCAGTCGTACGCCGTCACGCTGCTGCCCGAGGCCAGATCGAGACACTGGCCGCTCTGCACGCTGCGCAGGGTCGCGCCGGAGCCCCTGGTCCAGAACATCGAGGACTGGCCGTATGCCTCACACGAGCCGACCGAGGCGTCGTTGCCGAAGGCGGGGGTGACCAGGCATTGGCTGCTGCCCTGGTTGACGACCTTGAACGAGCCGTCCGACGTGCTCAGGAAGGCCCAGGAGCTGTTCGCGTCGTCCGTGCAGCTCCCGTGGATCAGCCCGTTGCCGTAGGCCGTCAGGGTCAGGCAGCTGCCGTTGTCCCCGTTCACGAGGTGGAAGTAGCTGCCCGCCGTGGCGTCCTCGCCCGGTGCGCCCGTCGACGTACTACCGGAACCGCCCGAGCCGCCTGAGCCGCTGCGTCCGCCCGAGCCGTCCGAGGTGCCGGAGCCGCGAGAGCCGTGCTTCGCGTCCGTGCCCGTACCGGTGCCGGTGCCCAAGCTCCCGCTGTTCGTCTGCGCGCCGCTCGTGCCCTTGCCGTTGCCCTTGCCCGACGGGGACTTCCGCGGAGTCTCCGTGCCCGAGGCGGACTGGGTGGGGGGCAACGCCGAGACCGTGACCGACGGCGTGGCGCGGGTGTCGGCCTGTGGTGCGGAGGTGTTCGGCAGGAGCTGGATCGCAAGGGTCGTACCGGTGACCACGACCACGATGGGGACGGCGGCGAACAGGATCCGGGTACGGCGGCGGCGCTCGCGCGGCTCAGGGCGGGGCGTGGACTCCGGCTTCGGCTCGGGCTTCGCCTTTGACTCCGGCTCGGGGGACGGCAGGGTCGGGACAGGGACGGACGGCTCCTCGATCTCCGGGACTGGTGTCGCGGCGAAGGCGGCCCGTTCGGACAGTCGCTCGGTGATGGCCTCCGGCCACAGGGGGGCGGTGAACGGCCCGTGCTGTTCCGCGAGTTCGACGAGTTCGGCGGCGGTCGGGCGGGCGCCGGGGTCCTTGGCGAGGCAAGCCGCGACGACCTCGGCGAATTCCGGGGCCAGTTGGCGCACCGGGTCGAGGTCGGGCTCCTCGTGGACGATGCGGTACAGCACCCCGTGCCCGGACTCGTCGCCGAAGGGCGGGCGCCCGCAGGACGCGTACGCGAGCACCGAGCCGAGGGCGAACACGTCGACGGCCCCGGTCAACTTCCTTGCCCCCGCGGCCTGTTCGGGTGACATGTAGGCGGGCGTGCCCACCACCATGCCGGACAGGGTCAGCTGGCTCTGTTCCGCGGCCTTGGCGACGCCGAAGTCGATGACGGTGACGCCGTCGAGGGTCAGCATGACGTTGGACGGCTTGACGTCGCGGTGCACCATGTCCAGCGCGTGCACCTCCGCCAGTCCCGAGGCCGCCTCCCGCAGCAGCAGCCACAGCGCGTCGGCGGGCAGCGGAGCGCCGTTCAGCTCGACCGCTTCGCGCAGGGTGAGTCCGGGCACGTACGCGGTGGCGAACCACGGCGGCTGTGCGGTGCGGTCGCTGACAAGCAGTGGCGCGGTGGCTCGCGCGGGCAGCTTGGCGAGGTTGTCCAGTTCGTGCCCGAAGCGGCGCAGGAAGGCCTTGTCCTCGGCGACGACGGAGGACAGCACCTGCTTGACGGCGGCGTAACGGCCTTCGTGGACGCCGAGATACACGCGACCCATGCCGCCCGCCCCGAGCCGGCCGATCAGGGGGATGCCCCCGATCCACCGCGGATCCTCGTCCTCCAGCGGCTCGGCACCGCTTCCGCGCAGCTCTGACACGTCGTCCCCGTCTCCCCGTTCGCGGCCGTCGCGGGAGCGGACGAGTGTCCGCCCGCTCCCCCCACGGCCGGGCGGCCACTCGCGTCCCGCACAGGCAAGTCTGGGCCAGCGGGCAGTAGAATTGGAAGAACTTTCTAGAAAAACACTCTAGATCTCTCTAAACGGAACCAACGGAATCGGCGGCACCACATGACTCCCAAGCAGCAACGCGGCGAGGCGACCGTGGACCGCCTCCTCGACGCCGTGCTGCGCGTCTACGCGGAGTCGGGCGAACAGGGCCTCACCGTCAGCGCCGTAACCAAGGCCAGCGGAGTCAGCCTGGGCAGCCTCTATCACCACTTCGGCAGCATCGACGGCCTGGTCATCGCGGCGGAGCGGCGCTGGGTGGGCAGGCTGCTCGACGAGTTGCTCACCGCACTCGAGGCCGCGCCGACCTCGCGTGACGGCATCGAGGCCGTCGTACGCGCCTATTTCGCGTTCGTCCGGGAACACCCGGACGCCGCGCGGCTCGTGCACTCCCCATACGGCGACCGCCAGCCGACGCGGAGCGGCCAAGAGCAGCGCGACGCCCAGCGGGCGAGGTTGTCGGCCCTCGCCCGCTGGATCCAACCCCGCGTGGAATCAGGCGAGTTGGCCCCGCTCTCCCAGCCCCTCATCGAGTCCCTCGTGCTGGGCCCGGTCGTCGCCATGGCCCGCCGCTGGCTCTCCGGCATCCACGACGTCGACCTCGACGAGGCGGCGGGGATCCTGGCGGAGCGGATCTGGTTGTCGGTCAGCGCAGAGCCGAGGTAAAACGCAGCGCAATGCTGGGCTACGAGATCACACCCCGCGTTCCTTCTACGACCGCAATTCCCGGATCACGCGGAGGCACGAACATGCCCGAGATCACCCTTGCCGAACCGCTGCCGGCAGGACGACGTTGTCACGTTGTTGGGTGTGTGGTGTCTGACGGTGCGTCGGGGCATGGTGGAGCTGGGTACCGGTTGTGTTTGCAGTCCATGGTGGACCGGTCGACGAAGCCGGTGTTGTGGTCCGAGATGGCGAAGCGCATGGTCATCTCGGCTCGGTAGTGGGGTGCGGTCATGAGGTGGCGCTAGGCCGGAAGTGGAGTGAGATGCCGCTGCATGCGGACAGGAACCGCCCGGAGCCGTCCACGACAGACCTCCGGTGCCGGAAGGCCTGCCGCAGGACAACCACGTGGCTCAGCCCACGGCGCAACACTGTCTGGTCCAGTGCCCCTTACTCACTGGTAACGGGCTGAATCGCAGTGTAATCTCGCTGCCAGATGTCGTGGTTCGCAGTACCTGCCCGCGCTGTGGCGCGGGCGCTTTGCTGTGCAGTGCCCGAGGACCAGGACGACCACCTCCGGGTCCGCGCGGTGCGGACCCGCCATCGAATGGAAGGCACAGACATGGCCAGCGGCACCGTCAAGTGGTTCAACGCCGAAAAGGGCTTCGGCTTCATCGCGCAGGACGGAGGCGGCCCCGACGTCTTCGCGCACTACTCCAACATCAACGCCAGCGGCTTCCGTGAGCTCCAGGAAGGCCAGGCCGTCACCTTCGACATCACCCAGGGCCAGAAGGGCCCGCAGGCGGAGAACATCACCCCCGCCTGACCCGACGCCACAAAGCGACGCACGGTGCCCTCTAGCGCTCGCGCCAAGGCACCGTGCATCGCCGCACCGCAGCCGACCGGCTTCAGCCGAGTCCAAGGCTGCTTGTTGACCCCGCCGCCCATCCTGTGGCCCGGGTCCGGCGGCTCCACCCACGGGTTGCGGGGGTCATTGGGGTCTCCGCCGAGCCGCAGGCTGATCAGGTGGCCGTACTCGGCATCTGCCATCCGGCAGGTGTAGCCGTAGGAGATGGCGTTCAGCTCCTTCACCCTGTCGGTGACATAGGCGCGGCCGACGCCCGCCGACGCAGTACCGGCGAGGGCGGGCTGCCCCGTCCCGCATGGGGAGGAGCACCCCGGCCTCGTGTCGTTGCGGGCGAACGGCCGCCGCTGCCCGGAGTGGCGAGACGTGCCGGTCGCCCGCGGTTGGCCCAGTGACCGGGTCCGGTCAGCCGGTGAACGTGCCGGTGGTCTCGGCCTTCCAGGCACCGCCCTTGACCTTGTAGACGGTGAGTTGCTTGTTGGTGGCGTCGCCGTACTCGTCGAAGGAGACCTTGCCCATGACCCCGTCGAAGGAGACCTTCTGCAGGGCCTCGGTGACCTTGGCGCGGGCGTCGGAGGGCAGCTTCCCGTCCTTGGCCACGGCCTTCACTGCCTGGATGATCGCCCAGGCGGAGTCGTAGGAGAAGCCGCCGTAGGCTCCGTACGCCTCCTTGTACCCGGCCGCCTTGTAGTCCGCGATGAACTTCTTCGCGGAGGTCAGGCTCTCGACGGGCGCACCGACCGAGGTAGCCAGGTCGCCGTCGCCGCGCGGGCCGGTGAGCTTGAGGTACTCGTCGCTGTAGATCGCGTCGCCGCCGATGAGCGGGATCGCGGCGCCCGCCTTCTTGACCTGTGCGCTGAGCGGGCCGGCCGCCGGGTACTCACCGCCGTAGTAGACGACGTCCGCCCCCGAGTTCTTGATCTTGGTGGCGACGGCCGAGAAGTCCTTGGCGTCGGGGTTGACGTGGTCGTTGCCGACCACCGTGCCGCCGAGCTTCTTGAAGTGGGCGGAGAAGGTCGCGGCCAGGCCGGCGCCGTAGGTCTTCTTGTCGTCGACGACGAAGACCTTCTTCTTCTTGGCGGTGTTGTACAGGTACTCGGCGGCGTACGGGCCCTGGATGGCGTCCGTGGTCGCGGTGCGGAAGTACGTCTTGAACGGCCGGACCTTCACACCCGTGTTCCACTTGTCACCCTGGGTGAGGGCGGGGTTGGTGTTCACCGAGACCTCTGACACCTGGGCGGCGTCGAAGACCTGCTGCATGGACTGGGCCACGGAGGAGTTCAGCGGGCCGACGACACCGAGCACGCTCTTTTCGGCGACGAGCTTGGTGGCGTTCTGCTGGCCGGAGGACGGCTGGGCCTGGTCGTCGAGCGCCACGACCTTGAAGGTGACGCCCGGCACCTCCTTGTTCTTGTTGGCCTGGTTGACGGCGAGGTCGACCGAGTTCTTCATGCCGAGGCCGAGAGCCGACAGGTCCCCGGTCAGAGGGGCATCGAAACCGATGGTGACGACCGTGGAACCGCCGGAGGTGTCGTCGGCTGATCCTGCGTCACGGGAACCGCACGCTGTGAGCGAGAGAGCTCCAGCGGCGAACGCGGCGGTGACAGCTATGAGAGAACGCTTGCGCACGATCGGTCCTTTCCCTTCGAGGCGCATGCCGCGTTGCCGGGGTCCTCCGGCGCAGCGGCTGGCGTGACCTTAGATGCCGTCCGCTGAAACCAGCACAAGGGGCGAGCCGATGTGATTCTCTTGTTATGGGCTGGTCAGGTGGAGGGGCTCCGCTACGCGAGCGCGACGACCGTCGCAGCACGGTACTGCAGCGGAGCGACCCAGGTGTGGCGATGGCCGCCTGGCGATGCCTGTGGCGCCGCGGCGGTCGGCGCGGCCATCGGAGCGGCGTGGCCGCGATGGGCGCCACCCACATCGACGAGACGAACAAATGCCTCACCCTGCGCGCCAAGCGCTGAAGAAGATCTTCAGGACGTTAGACGTTCAAAGGCTGTGGCGGAAACGGCAGTCCGCGAGCTACTCGCGATGCAAGCCCGTGCCCGCCGACTGCTCACCAACCACGCCGAGCAGCCCTCACCCGAACTGGCGGCGCCGGCGGTGCTGCTCCGCGGTCCCATCCGTCAGCTCTGACGCGGCCGGCACAGGCAGGTCCGCAACGGTGGAAGGGCCGTCAGACGCCTTGTGGCGCGTGCGAGCAAGAACCGCTTGATGGCCGTCCCTGACTCATCCTTTCAGAATGAGGGCATGGACAGCGGAGACAGATGAGGCTGCATGCCAGTTCGAGCAGGCCGTGGACGCCCAGGTCCTAACGCAGGGCGGCCGCGGCCAAGCCTTCGAGGGCCTCGCGCGGTACTTCGCCGCCGCTCACCAGTCGGTCGAAGACCAGTCCGTCGATGCGGGTCAGCAGGGTGTGAGTGCGATTCTCGACGTCCGTCACGCCATGCGCGGTGAGGAACAGCCGGACGGCCTCGCGGCCGACGTTCTCGCGGGGCACGAGGATCTCGCGCAGGTCAGGGTCACGTGCGCTCTCGACGGCGCAGGCGTAGCGGGCGAGCGAGCGAGCGAGCGAGCGGCGGCCACGGCCCGATCCCCGCCCTGCTCGACGCGACCCGGCCCACCGCCGTGCTGCACCACGCCGTCAGCGAACTCCGTAAGCCGGTCCACTCGTACACGGTCGGCCCGATAGCACTGCTCGGCGACGCGGCACACGCGATGACCCCCAACCTCGGACAGTGCGCCTGCCAGGCGCTCGAGGACGCGGTCACACTGGCCGCCGCGCTAGCCACCGAGCCCACCGTCGAAGCCGCGCTCGCCCACTACGACGCCGAGCGCCGACCGCGCAGCCAGGCCGTCGCGCGGGCCGCCCGGCAAGCCGGGCGGATGGGCCAGCAGCTCTCCCACCCCCTGGCCGTCGCCCTGCGGAACACGGCGATGCGGCTGGCACCTCCCGCGCCACACCGCGCATGATCCTTCGGCACCACGCCTGGGTCCCAGCACAGCTGAACTGATCCGATTCGCGCCCGGCCCGACGTGTTCCAGCCGGACCCGGCCTTCCGGTCCACCGGAGGGCCGGGCCCGCGCCCTACGCCCGTCCTGAACTCCGGGCCCGCTCTCCGCAAGCGCCGCGCGGGTGAGCCGGCGTGGGCGGTCAGAGGCCGCTCTTACACTCTGGCCAGGGCTCGACAGAGCTGGATGATGCCGGTCGCGGTGTGGCTCGCCGAGCCGGCGAAACTGCCGTCAGCCCTCTGATGCCTCTTCCTCCCCGGCCGTGTCGCCGATGGCAACACGCAGGTCATGCATGCACTGCATGATGTCGATGAGGGCTTCCTCCGCCCCACCCAGGGCCCGCCGGGTTCCCTCCACATCACCGCGATCGGCGTGCAGCTGGGCGCTGAGGGTGTACAACGCCGTCATCGAGGCAGCGAAGGACGCCTCACGGCCCGGAGGCGGTTCCTCCGCCCCGGATTCCGAGACCTGCATGGCAGTGCGCTGCAGTCTGTTCGTCAGAACGTTGACCGCAAGGCCAGGATCAGGACCTAGCTGATCTGTCCAACCGAGCATCGTGGCGAGGACGTCCTCGATCTCCCCGTCCTCAGACAGACGCGTCGCGGCGGTGATCTCCAGCTCTGCCTTGGCCAGCAGATTGCCCAGCAGCCGCAGGCGGTCCGCTTCCTCCGGTCCCTCGGACCGCTCCTCCGCATCCGCCACCGGTTCAGCCCCTAGGGCGACCAATGCTGCGTTGATCTGTTCAGCACTCACCGGACGCTCGCTTCTAATACTCACGCTCTCAGCTTCGCTCCACGGAGGCGCGATCGCCCGCCCACACACACCGGCAGAACACTGCTGGTTCAAGAACACCCTGTCAGCGGCCGACCGGCGGCCGGTACGCACCGGGCGCGGACGCGCACCGAGTGCACCGCCCCGGATGCCGTGCACAGTGCAGTGCACCAGGTGCGGTGCCTTGCCTCGTCACCACAGCCATGCATCGGAGTGCCGCATCCGGGACAGGGCGCGCGGGCGGCGGCGCTGCGGATGCGGCTCTGCCGGGGACGGGGCCGACGGGAGGTCCCTGCGGCGAAGCCGCGTTGCCCTGCCTTCTGCGGCCGGATCCGCTGCATGTGCAGCACCACCTCCTCCTTCTTCGAGATCTCGCCCACCCTGGTCTTCTTTCGGAGCGGGCTGCGGGCGCGAACCGTAGGCGGCTGCCCGCTCGCGCATTCCCTCCTGGATCCGGGCGGCGAAGATCTCGATCTTCTGGTCGTCCGTTCCGGTGATGCGGCTTTCCTGTTTGGCTCCCCCGATCCGGCGCGGACTGCGGGGGCGACTGCTGCGGGATGTTCGGGGTCTTCGGGTCCGGAACGGGCTGGGCGCGCAGGCGGAACGCAGCCGCGCGCTCCCGGACGCCGTCCTGGCCCCCAGGCGGCGCACGTCTCAATGAAACGCCGGTTGCTCCGGGCCGTGGCAAGGCCGGTCGTCTGCTGCCGCTCCTGGCCGGGCTCGCGGCCCTCCTGGGGCGGGCGGGCCTGGCCGTGCGCCTGTAGCACCCGTTGCGGCGAGACCAGGACCCCGGCCGCGACGGGACCTTCTTGCGGCGCGGAGCGGGTGACCAGACGGCGCGAGCGGACAGCGGCGAGCGCCCCTCATCCGGGCGGCGAGAGCGTCGCCGGCAAGACGGGCGCTCGTAGTGGGAAGCTGCGCGGCGGAGGGTCACCGGTCGTACGGCCGAGGAGCCGTTGATGTCCTTCGGGTACAGGAAGCGGAACTCGTCGGTGAGCGCCCGTTTGATCCAGCGGGTGTAGCCGTCGACGGCGGCCTGCAGGAGCCGGTCGAAGACGTCGACGCCCACTGCGCGGATCGCGGAGGCCCGCCACGGGGCCCGCAGCTCGGACAGCGGCCGCGGACTTCCCTTGGGCCGCCGGGTCCGGTCGGCTGCGATCAGCCCCAGCTTGTAGGCGGCCCACTCCCCCGGCTCGCGCTCGTGATCGTCGCGGTACTTCTGACCTTGGTTCCCACAGGCGTCCTCGGTCTGCCGTCGGCGGGTGGACTGCCACGTGGCACGCAGCGGCTTCCCAGCCGGGCACTGGCCGTCGCCGACCATGACCCCGCGGAAGTAGTAGCGTCGGCTAGCCCCGGCGTGAATCGTCGCGATGCTCAGGATCCGGCCATGAGACACGACCTGTGACCCGCGGAAAAGCATGATCTCTCGGGGCGGGAGACTTCAGCGGAGGTGCACGGCCGGTCCCGCCCGACGGGCGTGGGCGGCGCCCTCCTAATCGGTTTATCCGAACACATGCAGGTACATCTAGCAGATCCCTTGCCAGCAATGCGGCGATCCCAGCCGCGGCAGCGAGGCCACTGGGCCGCTCTTCCCAAGTAGCCCCCCGCTCGTCACAGAAGCTCGGCACAGATGCTCCGGAAAGGGGAAGCCAGTACGCAGCCCTTCCGACCGGGACCGGTGACGGCTGTCGTAGCCCCTGCGGCCCTGCTGTGACTCGGATGTCGGCGAAACGCCGGCGGCGGGCGTTGGTTTCGGGCGGTCGGGCCGCGTGCGCCGTATGGGCCCGGAGTGCGCCCCAGCGGCGGGACGGTCTCTGCGATGCCGGGGCTGCTGCCGGCCGCCGGGCCCGGGCCGCGCGCCCAAGGGATGGGCTATCGGTCTGCTCCGTAGCGGAGCCCGTCGAGGAGCAGGTCGAGGAGGCGGCCGGCCCGTTCGCGTTGGGCCGGAGCGCTGGCGATCAGTGCGACGCCGCTGAGGCTGAGGCCGACGTCGATGGGCTCGATGTCCGAGCGCAGGAGGCCGGCTTCGGTGCCGGCGTGCAGCAAGGTGCCGATCGCGCTGCCGAGCTTGTCGAGGGTTTCGGCGAAGGGGTCCGCGCCGGAAGCGATCGCGGCCCGCAGGGCGTCCGCCATGCCCTGCTTGGCTGCCAGGTAGTCGATGAACCTGTCCATCCACAGGCGCATCGCCCGGTCCGGCGGGAAGTCGGCCAGCAATTCGGCGGCGCTGTCGCAGACCCGGGCCAGCTCGTTGCGGTAGGCCGCCTCGACCAGTGCCTCGCGCGTGGGGAAGTGGCGGTAGAGCGTGGCCGAGCCGACGCCCGCTGCCTTGGCGATCGTGTCGATCGGAACGTCCGCGCCTTTCTCGGAGAAGGCGCGCACGGCCGCTTCGAGGATGCGCTCCCGGTTGCGGCGGGCATCGGCGCGCAACGGGCTCGGCTGGCTGGTCAAGGCTGCTCCCTTCGTCAGGAGATCAGTCTACCTGGACAACCGGGGAGTTCCCCGGTTACTGTTGCAACTAACCGGGGAGTTCCCCGGTTATTGGCTGACACCAGTTGTTCCTGACGAGGAGACCCCTTGATGACCAGCGAAAAGACGGTCCTGATCACCGGCACGTCCTCCGGCATCGGCCTGGCCACCGCCATTGGCGCCGCCCGAGCCGGCTGGGCGACCATCGCCACCATGCGCGACACGGGCAAGGCCGAGGCCCTCCTCAACGCCGCCACCGAGAACGACGTCGCCGACCGCATCCAGGTCAAGCGCCTGGACGTGGTCGACCCCGAGAGCATCGCCGCCTGTGTGGAGGAGGTGATCGCCGAGCACGGTCGCCTCGACGCACTGGTCAACAACGCCGGCGCCGCCCAGGTCGGCACCATCGAACAGAGCAGCCTCGACGAGGTCCGCGCCGCCATGGAGGTCAACTTCTTCGGCGTGGTGGCCACCACCCGCGCCGCCATGCCCCACCTGCGCGCCGCCCAGGGCCGCGTGATCACCGTCACCAGCGTCGGCGGCGTCGTCGGCCAGCCCTTCAACGAGGCCTACTGCGCGGCCAAGTTCGCCGTCGAGGGCTTCATGGAGTCCCTCGCTCCCGTCGCCACCACCGTCGGCGTCGACGTCACCGTAGTCGAACCGGGCGCGGTCGCGAGCGAATTCGTCGCCAACCTCAGCCTGGACGTTCCCGCCCTGCTCGCCGCGGCCGGGCCCTACGCCCCGGCCCTTGAGGCGTACATCGCCCGCACCCGGCAGTCCTTCGGCAACGCCCAGACCCCCACCGAGGCCGCCGCCCCGATCATCGACGCTCTGATCGGCGACCGCCCGCCCTTCCGCATCCAGACCTCGCAGTGGGCCCGCGACTTCGTCTCCACCACACTCGCCGACCTCGACGGCTCCGCCGTCCAGGCCCTCACCCGCGCCTGGGTCCGCTGAACCACCGCAGATCAGGAACACCGCTCATACCCGAGCCCACCGCACTCGACACGCTCCGCGCCGCCCTCACCGCCGGCTCCTACGAGCACCGCGCCCTCACCCTGGTGAACCGCTGGTACGCCGGCTACGAGACCGAGCACCGCAACCTCGAGCACCACGGCGAACTCGTCACCGAGGACTTCGTCCTCCACCGCCCGCCGGAAGGCCAACTGCCCGACGTCCAGAGCCGCCAGGCCTACCTGGACGGCCTCGCCACCGCCTTCCCGAGCCAGTCCAACGCCCACCACCTGTGCAGCCTCACCCTCGAGCAGACCGGCCCGGACACCGCCCAGGTCACGGTCACCCACGACTTCGAGACCGCCGGCCCAAGCCTGAACGGCGCCGCCCTGCTGCGCTACGACCTCCAGCTCCTCCAGCATGCCGCCGAGCACCTGCCCAGGATCACCGCCCTCGTCGAACAGATCCTGTCCTACCGGGACGCTCCGTTCACCGACGCGCTCACCGAGAACCGGGTCCTCGCATTCGTCATACTGGCTCTCCCTCCTAGAGCAGCCCGCAGACAGCGCCGACGCGCTGCGGGAACTGCTGCACCCCGAGCTGGCCATGACCCTCTCCGACGGCCGGGTCCTGCACACCTTCGACGAGGTCGCCGCCTGGCATGCACAGGCGGGCGAACTGGTCGACCTCAGCACCCACCACCTGATCGAACCGGTGATCACCCACGGCGAGGACGGTGGCCACCGCATCACCGTCAACTTCACCTGGGAAGGCATCACCCGCACCGGCCAGCCGATGACCGCCCGCACCCGCCACGACTGGACCCTCACCGACACCGGCGAGCGCTACCTGCGTCTGAAGCACTTCCACGTCGCTGTCCTGGATCCCTTCACCCCGGTGACCGCCGAAGAGGCGCTCGCTCACCACGACGCCGCCCAAGGGCCCAGCTGAGCCGCCCCATCCCCCATCCCCGAGGCCCGCCCTTGGGACCACGGCGGTCGGAGGTCGAGCCCGGTCTTGGCGATGATGCCTTCGATGAGGCGGGGACGGTACTGCATCCGCCTCACCCGCGTCTTCACCAACACGGTGAGCTGGTCGAGGCTGTGTTTCGTGAGGTTGGCCAGTGACGTCTTCAGATGCGACGACACGCCTTGACGGGGTTGAACTCGGGAGCGTAGGGCGGCAGCTGGTAGGCGGTCAGCCATGATCGGGCGGGGCCGCTGCGTGGTGGCGAGGGTCAGCGGCGAGATGGGCTACCTGACCGGTCCGGTGCTCCGTGCGCGGTTCAAGAAACTGATCGCCCGGTCCGGCGAGGCGCTGACCCGGACGGCGGTGTCAGTCCGACTCATCGTGGGACAACTCCGCCACCACTCCTACACGACGGTCACCGCCCGCACGGCACTGGTCAGCTCACCGGGCAGGCAAGCAACCGAAGCGACCCAGCCGCGGGTAGAGGAGTGCCGACCGGCAAGGCCGAGCCGACGACGGCCTGGTCTGCAGGGCGGTGCCCCCTCCCCGTCAAAGCTGGACGGCTTCGGGTGATGCCGGCCTGTAGCCCTGTCCTTGCAATCGACCACGAACGGGTTGTAGTCCGCGGGCATCTTGCGCTTGTCCCACTGCAACAAGACTCTCGGACATCGCTTCCGACGGGGCTCTGCTCGATCTCGACGGCAAAAGTCTCCTTCTCCTGAGCGTCGGTGATGCCCCAAGCGGAGTTGACGGCGCTGGACCGCTGGTGGGACGAGACCAAGGTCAACTACCCGGGGCGGGGGACTGTCCGCTGTCCGTGCCGCACGGCTCAGCCCGCGGCGCAACACTGTCTGGTCCAGTGCCCCTTACTCACTGGTAACGGGCTGAATCGCAGTGTAATCTCGCTGCCGGATGTCGTGGTTCGCAGTACCTGCCCGCGCTGTGGCGCGGGCGCTTTGCTGTGCAGTGCCCGAGGACCAGGACGACCACCTCCGGGTCCGCGCGGTGCGGACCCGCCATCGAATGGAAGGCACAGACATGGCCAGCGGCACCGTCAAGTGGTTCAACGCCGAAAAGGGCTTCGGCTTCATCGCGCAGGACGGAGGCGGCCCCGACGTCTTCGCGCACTACTCCAACATCAACGCCAGCGGCTTCCGTGAGCTCCAGGAAGGCCAGGCCGTCACCTTCGACATCACCCAGGGCCAGAAGGGCCCGCAGGCGGAGAACATCACCCCCGCCTGACCCGACGCCACAAAGCGACGCACGGTGCCCTCTAGCGCTCGCGCCAAGGCACCGTGCATCGCCGCACCGCAACCGACCGCCTTCAGCCGAATCCAAGGCTGCTCAGCTGGAGCTGTTAACAAGGAATTAGGGCCTTCCGGACAGCTTGTTGGCGTAGACACCCTTCGAGCTACCAAGAGGCCCTGCTCTCAGGCCCGGCTGTCGCCACAGTCACCCGATCGAGACCCTGTTCGACCAGCACCCTTGTCGGTTCGACTGGCCGTGAACGATGACACGGCGCCTACGGTGGTCACGAGCCTTCCTTCCCGGCGCGACCGGTGCCGGCCCGGATCGGTTGCCACCGTATCGACCTTGCCCCGCATGCCGCCGGCCGGCCGAGTTCCACCGCGGCACCCGATCTACTGCCGTCTGCGGCACCAGCCCCGAACTGCTGAAGCGGCACCCGTTCGGTGCCCACTGTCAGCGGTAGGAGTCCAGATAGCTCCGGCTCGGGCTACCGACACCGGTGGCGGTGTCGAACCCGTGGACTGCCTGAAGGCTGTTGTCATGGCCGAGGACGTGGATGGTGAGCGGTGAGCCGGGCCGAGGCCGGTCGACCATGGTGATCTCGGTACCCGCGCCGAAGGGGTGGTCGGTCACGTCGTGGTAGGCGGCGGTGCCGTAGCGAGCGTAGATCCGGGGGTTGGCGAAGCCGATCGGTATGCCCCGTCGGGCCTGCTGCGCCAGTACCTGCAGTCCGGCTACCAGCGGGGCGGACAGGCTGGTTCCACCGTTCTTGTAGGGGGCGTACGCGATCCGGCCAGGTGAGACCTGGTAGGTCAGGCCCACGGTGAAACCGATGTCCCAGTCCCCGAACGCGGCGATGTCCGGCACCACCCGCTTGGCCGCCGAGGCCCCGGTGGGCTTGCTGAGCGCGTCGGGCACCACGCCGACCTGGTAGAACGGCTGCGCGAAGGCGGCGCTGGCGCCGCCGGCCGACCCCCACGCGGCCTCGTCGACGACCTGCCAGCTCCGGCCGTCGGCCGAGAGTGTCCCGTTCCGGTCTCCCCAGGACGTCTCGAAGGCGTAGCGGCCGTGCGAGTTGATGCCGAGGCTGGTGGCCCCGACCGCCGTGACCCAGGGATCGGAGGCGGGGAACTCCACCGTGGTGTGACAGGAGTCGGCCGGGGCCGACGTGGCCGCGGTTGCGGGCCGTCGCGCGAACCCGCCCACTTCTCCCGGACAGGACGGCTCGTCGCTCTCGTCGCCTGAGGCAACGTAGAACCCGATGCCTTCGACCGCGCCCAGTTCGAATTGCTGGTCGAAGGCTGCGAGGGTGGCGGCAGGAAGTTCGTCATCGGCGTAGAGGGTCCAGGAGTTGCTGACGATGCTCGCCAGGTGCCGGTCGACCACCCGGGTCACCGCGTCCAGCAACGCGGTGGAGGAGTAGTCGGCGGCTGCGACGTACTTCAGGCGGGCGTCGGGGGCCATGCCGTGGAGGGCCTCCAGGTCCATGGTCTCCTCGAAGGACCAGCCGGCGTCGGGGGTGGTGCCGCCGGCAGGCAGGTCCTGGGTCAACTGCCCCGCTGCCAGGGGCGGTATTCCGACGTCGGTCGACCACCGGTTCAGGTCGGACTCGATGGTGGGCGAGGCATGGGCGGCGATGACGGCGACCGTCTCACCCTTGCCTGTGAGGCCGCTGCCGGTGACGCCGTAGACATCCCGGATCTGGGCGAGGCTGTAGCCGCACGGGGCGTAGCTGGCCGGGTGCCCGAACAGGGACGGGAGATCGGTTGCCTTCTTCTCCCCGAAGTACGCCGAGCACGGGGAAGCAGGCGTGGAGTGCGGCGTGGGGGGCGGCGGGGCGGACGTCGGCGTGGCGGACGGATGCGTGGCGGGCGTCCGCGGGGCGGACGACTGCCGAGCGGCGGTGCCGGGCGTGCGGACCTTGACAGGGCGATCATCCAGGCCGATGACGCCCAGCACGGCGGCCCGCACCGCCGTGGGGACGCTGAGGGACGTGCTCGGCGCCCGGTAGGTTCCGTCGCTGCTGGCGTACAAGTGCAGTGACGTACCGAACGCCACGTTCATCTCGGCGACCGTGCCGTGCACAGCGAGGTAGTGGGTGGTGGACTCGGTCACGGTCAGGGCCGAGCGGCTCAGCCAGTTCCGCACCGCCGAGATCTGCGACGCGGTGGCTCCGAACCGCTCGGCCGCCTGCTGGGGCGTCAGGAACTTCCCGTGCGTGGGACTGTGCGGATCCGACACGGCACGGGCGTAGGCAGTGAGCGCGGCGGGATCGCGCCCGGCAAGGTAGACGCGTGCGTCCACCGGAGCGGTGGCGGCCAGGGCGCCCCTGTCATGCCCGGCGGCGGTCCAGGTCGGCCGGGACGCGGTGAGTTCCTGGCGTTGCGGAGAGGCTGCCGCAGCCGTGGCGGACGGTAACAGGCCGGCCGCAACCACAGCGGCGAGCGCCGAGACCGCGGTGAGGGGCAGGAGCGAGCGTCCTCGCGTTCGGTGTCCTTGGAGGCGTGTCACGACGAATCCTTTGCTGAGGGGAAGCCTCAGATGTGAGGCAGTTCGACTACTTACGTCTGGCCACGAGCATGGGTTGCGCGCTCCGCCGTGATCTACGCCACACAGTGCGGGAACAGAATGTGCTTCAGAACCGTGGACCGGCGTTGCGGTGTCGCACCGCCGTGGCCCTACACGCGCTCCAGGATCCTCGTCCGCGGGCTTCCGGCCCGGGCCGGGGAGGTCGCACATGCTCCCGTCCACGCCTCCGTGGCGATCAGCGTCACTGCCCAGGGGCCGAGCAGGAGTGCCATCGGCGATGTGGAGAGCTTCGACGAGTGTGGCCAGCAGCCGTTCACTCACTCGGCTGCTCCTTCGTCTCCTCGTTCTCCAGGATGTCGGGGTCGACGAGGCAGAGCAGGAATGGAATCCTCGTAGTGGCGGTCCATGACGAACTCAAGCAAGGACGGGAGCATGCATGCCGTGGCGTCACGCGCGAGAGCACTTCAGGCAGCTTCTGGCCAGGAGCCTCTGACTGGGGCAAAGCCCCTCTGGCCGACGCGCGCCTTTCCGTCGGCGCCAGGCCAGTTGCCAAACGCTGCCAGGCCTGCCTTCACCGAAGCCCACCTCGGCAACGACCTCGGCAGTGTGCCCATACACTCGGATGAGCGGGCTGCCACGCGGCCTGACGGGGAGGAGATCAGGGGATCTGTCGCCTTCGCTGCGCAAGAGCCCCTTCCACCACGCCTCAGGATCAAGCACTTCGCCGTTGAAAGCCCGCAGCCTCATCACCGTGCCTCTCCTCAACCCGACCCTCCTGTCAGGTCGGACAAGAGCATCGCTGAACTCAGCGAGTTCCAGGACCAGAACACTTCGCTCACCTCCTTCACGAAAACCGCCGCGGGCGTCAGCATTGTGGTCGAAGCGAACGGTGTGTCCCCCACGACGGAACACCCCGACGGCTTCAAGTTCACCCAGACAATCGACACCACCGCCCCGCTCGGTGGCGCAGCCTCACCGTATGTGGATCCGCATCCCAACGACGATGCCAAGCCGTTCTACTGGACCGATGCGGAGCAGGCGGCCAATCCCACGACGTTCCGCGACTCTCCAGCGCGGCCCGCGCCTGCAGCCGGCACGACTGACTGGGACGCCACACTCACGCTCAATGGCGTCAACGAAACGACCAAGACGGTCACCGCCTATGACGCTCTGACATACGGTTTCTCGCGAGACAGCGCGGGCTCTGTGACGACGCGGAATCCACAGTCCACGAGTACGGCGGCACATCGGAGCATCCTGGCGTCGGAGTTCCCGGGCTGGACCTTCAATTGGGGCCTTACCAAAGGAGAGAAAGCAGTCATTGGCGTGCTTGGCGGAGCAGGAGCCGGGGCGGTGGTTGGGGGTCTGGCTGGTGGCCCGCTTGGGGCCATTGTCGGCGCGGGTATCGGTGCGCTGGTGGGAGGGCTGGGCTCACTCCTCTTCTAGTGCCTTGGTCTTCTCGAATACTTCCCGCTGACCGGGCCATGCGGATCTGATCACGCCGGCGGGGAGAAGGATGACGTCTTGAACAATGCTGGAACCGGTGCCAGTTGAGACCACTGGGTCCCGAGGCCCGCGGGAAATAGCCGGTTACGGGTTGCTCGCCAGGTTCGGCGCGGGCCGCATGGGCTCCGTCTACCTCTCTTGTACGCGCGGCAACCAGCCGGTCGCTCTGAAGGTGATCCGCCGGGAGAACGCCCAGGACGTGGGGCTCCGCCGGCGCTTCGACCATGGTGGGCGCGCCCATGCACACGCTTTACCCCGGCTTTGTGTCAGTGCAGTTGGGGTACCCCCAGCAGCATGTCGAGGTCACACACCTGTGCCCGCCGGTGGCCCCCCTTCGCATCGTTCAGCTGCACACGAGAGCCGTAGTCGTGCGCCGTGGGGTGCGGGGGCCGTACGTCGACGCGAGGGTTGTATTCGGCCATGACCTCACAGGACCCGGACGGCGCGCCGATCGCGTCGTAGAAGACCGGGATCGCGATGCTGTGGCCCGGCTTCAGCACCAGATGGACCGGCGTGGACTCCTTCGGCTTGGAGTCGGCCGACGGCCCCTTGCCGACGTACACGCTGAGAGCCGGGTATCCGTCGAAGGCGCAAGGCTTGGAGCCCTTGTGCACGGCGCTGAGCGTCGCCGTCGGTGTGTTGTGGGACTTACCCGGGAGCAGGGTCATCTTCCAGCTCAGCTGGGGCGTTCCGCATGCGGCAATCCGGGTTCCCGAGACGCTGCCGCTCTGGCCGCAGGCGACGGCACCCAGCAGCATCACCAGGCCGACCGTGCAGAGCACCGCTGTCCCCCGTGACATGAGTTCTCCCCTGGATGACGCCACTCCCGCGGGGCCGAGTGCCGCCGCTCCTGCCTCACCGGACAACCAGATGCGGGCAGGCGCGCCGAGGTTCCACAACGACCGGCGAGATGATCAGCTCCCTCGCGCGATCTCGCGCAGCCTCACCAGACGCTCCCTCGTCCCATGAGCACGGACCAGGTCCACCCCACATCACCCGCCAGCAGCACCCAGAGATCGGCAGCGCCCCTTCCCCTGCCGCTCTCGGCCACCAGGGCGTGTATCGAAAGTTGATCTTACGGCTTTGGGAGCGATTGAGTTCGGGACGTGTTGGCCTGGCTGGTCGGCTGGTGCAGCGGCGGGCGGCAGCCCCATCCGCAGGTGCACCAGCGTGACGAGGAGCCGGTCGACGAAGACCAGGCGTTGCTTGGGCCCGCCACCAACAGCCGTCCTGCGGTCCCCGCCACCCGGATAGGGCAGGGTGGGAACGGGCCGCACGGGCCCAGGCTTGCGTCACAACCTGCCCAACACGTACGGACCTTCGCCTGTGACGGCCAGGGCGCCTGCCATGATCGTCATCATGGGGATACACATCGCACCGGCCGCGGTGGCCGACTTCCACCAGGTCCTGACTGATCACTCCCGTTACTGGGGCGAACGCGACCTTCGGTCGCTGCACCTTCTGGCCCTGGTGCAGGAGTTCGGTTCCACCTGCTTGGTTGCCCGGGCCGAGGACGGAATCCGCGGGTACATCTTCGGGTTCGTCACCCCAGACGGCACCGGGTACGTGCATCTGATCGCCACGCGGGATGATGCCCGTGGCACCGGTCTCGGGCGTCGTCTGTACATGGCGTTCGCCGAGGCAGCGGAACGTCACGGTGCACGGAAGTTGAAGGCGATCACGTCAGTTGAGAACACCGGCTCGATCGCCTTTCATCGCAGCCTCGGCTTCGACACGAAGATCGTCGACGACTACAACGGCCCCGGCCGGGCTATGGCCGTCTTCCACCGAGATCTGTCGCTCAACGTCTCGCGGCCCTGACCCACCAACCGTCACCGGTAATCGCTCCCAGGTCGTGAGTCGTGGGATGATCTTGGTTCGTGGCACGTGGAGATCTGACGGACGAGCAATGGGCGGTGCTGGAGCCGTTGTTGCCGAGGGGCAAGAAGCCCGGCCGCCCGCTGACGTGGGCCCGGCGACAGCTGATCGACGGCATACGGTTCCGGGTCCGCACCGGTGTCCCGTGGCGGGACATGCCCGCCGAGTACGGACTCTGGGTCGCGTGTACGACCCGTTCCGTCGACGGCAGCGGAACGGCACCTGGCATCGGACCTTCACCGCGTTGCAGGCCCGGGCGGATGCCAAGGAGCTGATCACCTGGGACCAAAACGTAGACTCCACGATCGTGCGCGCCCACCAGCACGCCGCCGGTGCGTGTAAGAAGGGGAGTTCCGACAGGAACCGCCTGGCGGTGTCGCCCGCGTGCCGGACGACCACGGGCTAGAACGCTCCCGCGGCGGTCTCACCACCAAGCTGCACCTGGCCGTCGAACAGAGGCAGAGGCCCATATCCATCGTGATCACGGCCGGGCAGCGCGAGGATTCTCCGCAGTTCGAGGTCGTGCTGGGCCGCATCCGGGTGCCCCGACTGGGGTGCGGCAGGCCCCGCGTGCGCCCGCGACGGGTGCGGGCGGACAAGGCGTGCGTCCCGCAAGAACCGCGCCTACCTGCGGCGTCGCGGTATCCGCTGCACCATTCCGGACAAGACCGACCACGTCCGCAACCGCAAGAAGCGCGGGTCCAGCGGTGGTCGGCCACCGAAATTCGACCCAGAGAACTACAAGGCCCGGCAAGCGGTCGAGTGCGGCATCAATCACCTCAGGAGACATCGAGCCGTGGCCACCAGGTGCGACAAACTCGCGGTCCGCTACGAGGCCACCGTCCTCGGTGCCGCCATCAACGAGTGGTTGTGACGTACTGGTCCGACGACAACTCGAACACCCGTACTTGCCGACCGCAGGTGGGATTCACGGTCTCACGGACCGGATGCATCCCCAGTTTGGTCATGATCCGTTCGGAGGCGTCGTTGCCCACTTGAGCGATGCTGACGATCCGCTCCAGCCCTCGCTCTTCGAATCCGAACCGTACAGCGGCCGCAGCGGCCTCGGTGGCCAAGCCCTGCCCCCAGTGTGAACGCCCCAGCCGCCAGCCGACCTCAACGGCCGGCAGTACCTCCGGCAAGAAGGCGGGTACCGAAAGGCCGGTGAACCCGGCCAGCTCGCCAGTGGACCGGATCTCCACGGCGAACAGACCGAAGCCCTGTGACTCCCACTCGCTTTCCCATGCCTGGACCCCGCCGCGAGTCTGCTGTTCGTCACGGACGCTGCCGTCACGGATCCACCGCATGACCTCGGGGTCGGCATTGATGGCAGCCATGGGCGCAACGTCTTCCTCGTGCCAGCGACGCAGGATCAGACGGGGTGTCTCAAGCATGACCATCCGATCATTCTGGATTACACATGGGCTCTCCGCCATCCTCACCAGGCACTTTCGATACACGCCCCAGTACGAGAGGACGATGCCGGGCTTGCCGTAGCTGCGGCCGCTGCGCGCGCCCCGGTCAGCCGGCGGCATCGACGATGACGCCGAAAGGCAGGACGTGCGAGCCGTGGACGGCGATCGGCCTCCGCGACGAGGCGGTGGCGCTCGGAGCCCTGTAGCCGCCCACCGGGGCCCTGGCAAGAGGAACTGGCCGATGCGTGGAACCATGTCCTACGGCATCATCATCAACGGTCCGCTGCGCATCGGCGGCTACGCCTCCCACGAGTGCACGGAAACCGACCCTGTCGTCGACGGACGGGAGGGCTCGACCCTGCACTGGGTGATCCCACGACAGGACCTGGCCGAGCGACGATTCGACCGCGTGCACGTTTCGTTCTTCTGGAACCCGTGAGCCGATTCGTCCCCGCCGTGCCGGAACTGAGGCCGCCGGTCCCGGGCGGCGGCGAGACCCGTCCAATATGCCGAGGTGCCGGCCGGGATGCGGGGGACGCGCGCCGCGAACCACTGGTCCCATCGTGCCGCAGGCGTAGGCGGTGGCACGGCCGGGTGCGAGCAGAAGCTGCGGTGGGGGCGGTGAGCGACACGCCGTACCAGGACCACCCGGGTATGACGCTCACCCTATTGCTGGATTGCAGTGGTTGTGGCGTGCCCGTGATCGGACGCTGACCCTGGAGACGCACCATGCGCCACATCAACCGTCTGGGTCTGAGCGCGGCCACCGGCCTGGCCGCCGCTCTCTGCTGCGCCCCCCTGGCGTCGGCCGCCGTATCCGCCACCGACCCCCAGCCGACCGGCGACAAGGAAGAGGTCATTCGCCTGACGGCGGTGGCGACGCAGGCCACCTCCCTCGATTTCCCCGCTGCCGGGCCCAGTCAGGGAGACGAACTCATCGTCGCGGGAAGCGTCCTGCAAAACAGCACCACGGTGGGCACATACGACGAGACCTGCACGACGACCCGTACCGGCAGCGGCGATTCGAGCACCGTGCAGTGCGTGGTCACCCTCACGCTTCCCAAGGGGAAGATCACCGTGCAGGGAGCTTTCCCCATCACCAGTACCGGCCCCGGCGACATCACCCTGGCGATCACGGGAGGCACGGGTGTGTATCGCACCGCACGGGGCTACGTCCAGGCCGTGAACACGAGCTCCACCGAGACTCAGGTCACCCTCCACGTCATCCACTGACCCACCGGCGCCGTTCCCGTGCCGAGCTGAACCTGTCGGGCTCGCCCACAACCGTACGGACGTGGGCGAGCCCCCGCTCACCCACAGAGAGCTGAGGGGGCCAGCCCCTCAGTTGTTCAGGAAGCGCCAGCGCCACCAGCCACACGCCCCCCACGAACTTGCCGGCGTCAGGTGGGGACTCAGGGGAGCCATCCGGCGGTCGAATTCGGCATCGAGCCTGGCCACGAGCCTGCCCAGATCGATACGAGCACCGCGGGGAAGCCACAACAACACGTCCTCCAGCCGGTCTCGCGCCACGAGTGGATCACAGCATTCGCAGGCCATCACCGGATCCGGCAGCACGCGCCCTGGCTGCCCCAGATACCACTGGCACTCAGCCAGGGCAGCGGCAACAGCCCCCGGCCACAACCGGTCCTCTTCCAACTTGCGGATCGAAGCGCGAGTCGCCGCGGACACACCGGCGATCCGGCGAACTGGAACACCTCTTCTGGGCCGCCAACGCTTCGCACGCAGCCCCTTCGGACGCCTACGCGGCATCGGCCTTTCGGATCAACATGCCGCCATCCTGCCACGGACCCGACTGCCTGCGCGCACAGCCACCATGGGCCCCGCACCGCTTCAGGTGCTCTCATTTCTCATCGCCCTTCCCGCGCCCATCGGACGACGAGCAATGGACGAGACGTTGGGGCTGTCAGCCCAGGAAATCCATCAGCCGGGCGTTCAACTGCTTCGGCGCGGTGAGTGGCAGGGAGTGGTGGGTGGCTCCGGGCAGCACTGCCACCTCGCCCTGCGAGAGCATCCGGCGGGCCCTGTCGGCGACCTTGACGGCGTGGTGGGCGCGGCTGTGCTCCGCGAGCAGGACCAGCACCGGCATGCGGAGTGCGGCGGCCCGGGGGCGGCCGCCGGCGACGAGCTTGCGGCCGGGAACAGTGGTGGCGAGCGCGTAGAGGCGCTGCCAGGTCTCGTCCGGGTGGACATCTGCAGTCTCCCAGGCCAGGAAGGCGCGGGCACGGCCCTCGCTCGGGCGGATCAAGGTGGGCAGCGCGCGCAGCAGGTAGCCGGGGCGGAACCCGGCGAAGACCTGGGTGGGATCGACGAGGGCGAGGCGATCGACCCGCTTCGGTGCATGCAGTGCGTACCTGACGGCCAGCCAGGCGCCATACGAGTGACCGCACAGGTGAGTGCGGTCGAGCCCGAGCCCGTCGAGCAGCGCGTCCAGCCAGGCCGTCAGATCGTCTGCGCTTTTCAACGGTGTGCCCCGGCGTTCGGTGCGGCCTGCGTCGCCCACCAGGTCAACCGCATGGACCCGGTACCGCTCACCGAGAGCCGATGCGTTGGCGAACCAGACCAGGCCGGTGGCCGAGCCGCCGGGCAGCAGCACCAGCGGGCTGCCGTCCGCCGGACCGTACACATGGACCCGGGTGTGCCCGTACGGCGTGGCGACGTCGCGCTCCTCGGTGGACTCGGGCCAGCGGGCGCGGAGTTCGTCGTAGACAAGGTCGAAAGCGGACAGGGACACGGAGTATTCCTCTCGCTCAGCGATAATCTCGATCAGCGAGATACTATCCAGGAGTCCAAGGGAGTGTGCATGGACGATCAGAGCCCGGTGATGGGGCTGGTTCACCTGCTGCGCGCGGTGACCGTGGAGTTCGACCTGCTCGGCGCCGAGTTCGCGGCGCGCCACAGGCTGCATCCCACCGATGTGCGCGCGCTGATCCACCTGCTGGACGCGGCGCGGGCCGGTACCCGTGCCACGCCCGGGTGGCTCGGCGAGCAACTGCGCCTGAACTCGGCCGGAACCACCGCCCTGGTGGATCGGCTGGAGCGGCTCGGACTGGTCCGGCGCAGCAGGGACACGACCGATCGGCGACGCGTGCTGCTCGAGGTGGAGGAGAAGGCCATGGAACTCGGGTGGACCTTCTTCGGGCCGGTGATCGGCGAGGTAGTGGTGGCCGCGGAAGGTTTCGAGGCGGGCGAGTTGGAGACGGTGCGTCGCTTTCTGACCTCGGTGTTGGAGTCCGCCGGGCGGGCGCGTTCAGTCTGACAGGGCTTCGGCGCGGCGAGTGCCTCCTGCTTCGCACCGGAGGATGCAGCGGCTGCAAGCTCTCCTACACCGCTGAGGAGCGGCCCATGGCGGCCCATGGCGGGCCACGGTGGCACCTCGGGCGTGCGCTGACGCTGCGCCTCGTCGGCGGCACACTGGAGACGAGGGGGCTTGCCGCCGACCCGGAAGCCCTAGCCATCTCCGCTCCTGCCGTACTGATTCGCCACCGGCCGACCGGCAGCAGACAAGAAGCATCTTCGGCGTGCGCCACGGCATTTACCACGCCTCCGGCGCGCACCGAAGGTGCGCCGGATCGCTGTGGCTCCGGTGGCTCGATGGGCTGGTGCCGGTGCGGCGGCGTACCCGGCACGGGCGGGTGCCGTCCCTCGACGCCGAACCGGGCAACGGGCTGCCGGTGCACGACCTGGTCGCCGCCGACGTCGACCATCTGAGGCGAGCGGACTTCAGCCAGCTCCCACAGCGCCGACGGCTGCGCCAGGTCACCGCCGCCCAGCCGGCACAGCAGCTGTGCCGCTTTCGCCCCCGGCGGCAGTCCGTTCCCGCTCAAACAGCGCTGCCAGACCCACGGGACCATTCCTCTCATGGCCGCACGTGGGGGTCCACCAATCGCTTCCTCGTACGCGTTTGCCTGGTCAGCGGGGCATTCGCCGCCCCAGCTCCAGCGCCTTCTCACGCAGTCCCGCAGCCCAGGCCTCACCTTCCGCCAAGGCGGACATCCCCGTAATGGCGGAAACCTGCACATCTTCGAGCTGCCCTTCCGGGGCGGCTCCGAGCAGTGCCCAATCCACTCTGATGCCGGCACGCTCCGCAAGAACCAGCGCTGTGGCGGTGAAGCCTTCGGAAAGTGCGATCACTATGGCGTGGTTCGCTCGTCGGTGCTGCGCCAGCAGCGCATTGACGAAGGACTCGAAGGTGACCGGGTTGATCTGGCACTCGTCGTTCTCCATCGGCCCGATGCCCGACGAAAGTCCCAGCTCCGCCTCGAAAACCGCTACTTGGCGTCGGAACATACGGGAGGCCCCATTGGATGGGTTCCAGAGGGTCACGTCGCCCATGTCGAAGTACTGGCTCATCGCAGCGCCTTTCACCTGATCATGGCAGGTCAGCGTATCCGGCCGAATCATCGCAGTCATGGGCGCCATGTCCGGGCCAGACGCCGGTGCGCTGGCCAGCAGCCGGAGGTCGCTTCCGCAGGGACGTCACGGGCGACATTCTGACTCGGTGAAGGCGCTGAAGTGCAGGCTGACCTGACGGTATATATGCAGGTCAGCCAGTGCGCTCCTCGCACAGGTGGAGATGGACCCCATCCAGGCGTCTCCGCAGGACGACCGGGCGAGAGCGCCATGTTCTTTTAACCCCGTCGGAGTCTCTGAGGGGGTGGGTGTTACGCCGATCGACAGTTGGCCCTCTCGAGCCGCAGTTGACCATCGCCCCGTTTCGACTGCCCAAGACAGGACCAAGCGCCTGTCGGAGACTGGGCCGCTCGTCTTGGTTCGGTGACCCGCGTCACACCCGGCTCCTGTCAGCAATCGGGGCTCCATCTCGTTCAAGGGGCACGCGAACGAGACAGGAGCAACGCCATGAAGCACCGCATCGTCGTACTCGGCGCTGGATACGCCGGGGCCTTCGCCGCCGGAAACCTGGCCCGGCGGCTCTCTCCCGCCGACACCGTGATCACCGTCGTCAACGCCGCGCCCGACTTCGTTGAGCGGATGCGGCTCCACCAGTTCGCAATCGGCCAGGACCTCGCGTTCCACAGGCTCGCCGACGTATTCGCGGGCACCGGGGTGCGGCTGCGCCTGGCGCTCGTCACCGGCGTCGACCCCGAGCGCAGGACCGTCGCCGTGACCGGCGAGGACGGCGACGGCGAGCTCGCGTACGACACGCTTCTCTATACGCTCGGCAGCTCCATAGCCCACCATGGAGTCCCCGGCGTGGCCGAGTACGCCTTCGATGTGACCGGCCGGTCCTCGGCGCTGTGTCTGCGCGAGCGCCTGGCCGGTCTGGGCGAGGGCGACAGCGTGCTGGTCGTGGGTGAGGGACTGACCGGCATCGAGACCGCCACCGAGTTCGCCGAGTCCCGGCCCGACCTCTCGGTCGCGCTCGCCGCCCGCGGCGAGCTGGGCGCCTGGCTCTCCGCGAAGGCCCGCCGTCACCTGCACCAGGCCTTCGACCGGCTCGGCATCACCGTCCACGAGCACACCTCCATCGAAGCCGTCGAGCCGACACGGGCGATCGCCGCCGACGGCACAACCCTCCCGGCCGACGTGACCGTGTGGTCGGCCGGCTTCGCCGTGCCCTCCCTCGCGGCCGAGAGCGGCCTGGAGGTCGCCGAGACCGGCCAGATCATCGTCGACCGCACCATGCGCTCGGTCTCGCACCCGGACGTCTACGCCGCCGGTGACTGCGCCTACGCGATCGGCGAGAACGGTCGGCCGCTGCCGATGTCCTGCGCCTCGGCCGGCTTGACCAACATGCAGGCGACCGCCGCGATCATCGCGCGCCTGACGGGCAGCGAGGTCCCGAGCATCGGGCTGAAGTACCACGGCAACCACATCAGCCTCGGTCGGCGGGACGCGATCTTCCAGATGGTGGACGGGAACGTCCGGTCGAAGTCCTGGTACCTGGGCGGCCGGACCGCCGCGCGGCTCAAGTCGGCGGTGCTCAAGGGGGCCAGGTGGGGCATCGCCCACCCGACATTCGGCATGCCGAAGCGCAAGCGCCGCCTGGCCACCGCACCTGACCGGGGCGGTGTGAGGGTCGCCGCATAGGCTCTTCCACATGGACAGCGCAGCCATCGATCGGTTCGAGGCCAGCCGCGGCCGGCTGGCCTCGCTCGCGTACCGTCTGCTCGGCTCGGCTGCCGACGCCGAGGACGCCGTGCAGGACGCATTCCTGCGCTGGCAGGCCGCGGACCGGGAACGTATCGAGTTGCCGAATGCGTGGCTGACCAAGGTCGTCACCAATCTCTGCCTCGACCGGCTCCGCTCGGCGCAGGCACGCCAAGAGCGCGCAGTCGGCGACTGGCTGCCCGAGCCGCTCCTCGAGGGCGACCCGATGCTCGGCCCCGCCGAGACCTTCGAGCAGCGCGAATCGGTGTCCTTGGCCGTACTGACCCTCATGGAACGCCTCTCGCCGGTCGAGCGGGCCGCTTACGTCCTGCGCGAGGCCTTCTCGTACCCCCACACCGAGATCGCCGGGATCCTCGACATCACCGAGTCCGCGAGTCAGCAGCACGTCCACCGGGCCCGACGCCGGGTCGTCGCCGAGCGTCGCGGCGGCGAGGTGGACCCGGCGTCCGCGCGCCGGATCGTCGAGGAGTTCCTCGCCGCCGCCGCGTCGGGGCGCACCGAACGGCTGGTGGCGATGCTCACCGCCGACGCGACCGCGGTCTCGGACGGCGCCGGACTGGCCAGGCGGCTGCTGCGGTGCACGACACGCGAGCGCGTCGCCTCCTACGTGCGGGCCGGCTTCAAGCCCACTCCGGCGAAGCGGCGGCTGGCCGGCGGCTCCCCCACGTTCCACATCGCGCTGGTCAACGGCTCCCCGGCCGTCCTCGCCGTGGTCGACGACCGGGTCGTCGGCACCGTGGCGTTCGAAGTCAGCGACGGCAAGGTCGCGTCCCTGCGTGGCATCGCCGCCGCGGACCGGCTCACGCGCCTCAATGAGATCTGGCGCCAGCACACACCCGACGCGGCAGTCATCAACGCATGGTGACCAGAGCCATCGGAATCCAGTGACCTGAGTCGGAAGGAGGACGGCGCCCCTTCGGCCCCCGCGTTGCACAGCAGCACGGGGCCGCAGCAGGTCCGTCTCTCGAATCAGACTCGGCCATGCAGTTCGGATCCCCGATGGCCGGCTATCGGTCGACGCAGTGGCCAACTACGAATCGTCAGGGACGGATGGCCAGGGCGGATCCGAGCGCCCCCGGCCACCTGTCACTCGAAGTCACAGCGGGTGTGACGTTCAGCGGTAGATGGCCCTCGGCAAGGCATGGCCAGTTGCCCTTGAGCGTCACCCACTGGTCAGAAGGGTTGCAGCCATGTGTGGCCACCTCTCGCTGGGAGTCACAGTGGGTCGTCGGCCCGAAGGCATGACCCGCTAACGACGGTGGGCCCCCTGTCCGCCACGAGCGCCCGTGCCGGGATGAGACGGCGCTACAGACGCGCGACACCCTGAGCGTTGACGTGCTCCCTGGCCTAAAGTCCAGGGATTCCGGCCTGGGTCGGCTGACCCTTCCGGGGGCTTCCTGCTTCACCGCGCTGTGCCGGGACTTTCGTCCTGGTCTTACCGGCGCTCCACGAGGCGTTTAGCGTCTCCACCCGTCCGGCGGCGACTTTTCGGCGTCCTTCGAAGAGGACGTTACGTGCTGCGTTGTGGTCGCGGTCGTGCACGGTGCCGCATTCGCCGCATGTCCACTCGCGGACGTGCAGGGGCTTGGGGCCGTCCCGGAATCCGCAGGCCGAGCAGACCTGCGAGGACGGAAAAGCGCGGTCCACCTTGGCGAAGACGCGGCCGTGCAGAGCCGCCTTGTACTCCAGCATGCCGATGAACGCGGACCATCCTGCGTCGTGCACGGACTTGGCGAGCCGGGTGCGCCCGAGGCCGGACACCGCGAGGTCTTCCACGTACACCGCTTGGTTGTCGCGGATGATCTGTGTGGAAGCCTTGTGGTGCCAGTCCCGGCGCCGGTCCGCCGCCTTGGCGTGCTGGCGTGCGACCTTGATGCGGGCCTTGGCCCGGTTCTTCGATCCCTTGGCCTTGCGGGACAGCTCCCGCTGAAGGCGCTTGAGTTTCTTCTCGGCCCGGCGTAGGAAGCGGGGGCTGACGATCTTGCTGCCGTCGGACAGGACGGCGAATG
>NZ_JAUYWJ010000021.1:0-197320 GCF_032656585.1 Streptomyces herbicida | reverse complement strand
GTGGCCGCCGAGCTGAACGGCCGCCCACGCAAAACGCTCGGCTGGGAAACCCCAGCCGAGCGCCTGCATAAACTGCTCGCGGCCTGATCAACACGACCACGTGTTGCAACGACCCCTAGAAAGCGCCGATTCGGCCGGGGCCTGCGCGTGTACGGCGTCGGCAACACCCCCGCGCGATGAACTCTCAGGCGGCCTGACGCCGCTCCTCCTCCCGTTGCGGGCCGGTGTCCTCCAGGCTGCCGACGAACTCCTTGAGCCAGGCCACGAATCCAGGACCCAGGTCCGGGCGGTCGCAGGCCAGGCGGACCACCGTGCGCAGGTAGTCGGCCTTGTCGCCGGTGTCGTAGCGCAGGCCGTCGAAGACCACGCCGTGGACCGTGCCGCCCGAGGCGAGTTCCTGGAGGGCGTCGGTCAGCTGGATCTCGCCGCCGCGGCCGGGCGGGGTGCGTTCCAGGGCGTCGAAGACGGCCGGGTCGAGGACATAGCGGCCGATCACCGCGTAGGTGCTGGGGGCGGCCTCGGGTGCGGGTTTCTCCACGAGGCCCGTCACGCGAACCACGTCCGCCTCGCCGGTCGGTTCCACGGCCGCGCAGCCGTAGAGGTGGATCTGCGACGGGTCGACCTCCATCAGTGCGACCACACTGCCTGCGTGCCGGTCGCGCACGTCCAGCATCCGGCTGAGCAGGGTCTCGCGCGGGTGGATCAGATCGTCGCCGAGGAGGACGGCGAAGGGCTGGTTCCCCACGTGATGGCGGGCGCAGAGCACGGCGTGGCCGAGGCCGAGCGGGTCGCCCTGGCGGATGTGGTGGATGTCGGCCAGGCGCGCGGGGTCCCGCACGGCGTCCAGCCGCACCGTGTCGCCCTTCGCCGCGAGCGCCTGCTCCAGCTCGAAGGCGTTGTCGAAGTGGTCCTCGATGGCGCGCTTGTGGCGTCCTGTGACCATCAGGATGTCGTCGAGCCCGGCCGCGGCGGCCTCCTCGACGACGTACTGGATGGCCGGCTTGTCGACGACCGGGAGCATCTCCTTCGGCGTCGCCTTCGTCGCGGGCAGGAAGCGGGTGCCGAGTCCGGCGGCCGGGACGACCGCCTTGCGGACGGTAGGCGGGGGCGTGGGGGCGGTTGAGGAGCGCGGGGCGATCATGCGGCCCATGCTGGCGCACGGGGATGAGAGAACGCGGGGAGAAACCTGGGGGTCCGCTGTGGAAGAGTGTGTTCCGCTTCCGGTCGGACCGTTGAAGATTTGGTGCGCCATCTGGCTTTCCGTGCACACAAGTTGAGCCTTGAGTAACCAACTCTTCGAATACCGGTACGGATACCGCCGGTAACTCATCTTGAATTCCCCGGACCCTGCACTTGGGCCACTCGAACTTCTTGTTACCTGCGAGTCGGGTGTGCGAAGGTGAGCCTCCGCTTGGGAGGGCAGGGGCCGGGCCCGGACGGGAAGGCCCGCCCTTAAAGGTACGCACCAAAAGGTACGCACCGAACAGGCACTGCTTTCCGACGGGGCGCCATTCCTTGTGTCGTCCTTCGGCTTGGAAGGAAATGGTTCCGTGCAGTCCCGGTCCGATCGCAACCTCGTCGCGCAACTCGGCGCCCAGGGCGACGGCAGCCATCGTGCCGTCGCCCTACTGCTGGCCCGGCACTGGCGGGCGACCTGCGACTACGCGGTCGTCTGCCTCGCCTCCGCCACCGGTGCTGCCCAGTTCGTCGCCACCACGGCCTTCAACCGTGTGCTCGGTCGGCTGGCGGGCGGGACGACCGGCGGCGCGCTGCGCCCGCAGCTCCTCGTGGCCGTGCGGGAGACCGTCCGGGAGTGGGCCGCCGACGAGGGCATCTGCGTGGTCCTGCCCGAACTGCGCAAACCCACCGGCGGTCGCGGTCTACGCGCGGTGATGTCGGGCACCCCCGAAAGGCGGCAACTCGCGGAGCGCGCTTTCCGGGCCCTTCCCGCAGCGGCCCAATGTCTGCTGTGGCACAGCGAGGTCGAGGCGGAGCCGATATCCATTCCCGCCGGCCTGTTGGGTGTGGACAGCTCTGCCGCCGCGGCCACGCTGGAGCAGGCGCGTGAACAATTCCGGACGGGACTGGTGCGCGCCCACCGGGAACTCGCGCCCACCGTGGAATGCCGTTACTACAACCGCCTCCTGGACATCTCCATTCGCCGCGACGGCTCGTTGTTGCCCGATGTGCAACAGCATCTGACGGTGTGCCGGTACTGCCGCCAAGCCGCGGAACAGCTCGGCCGTTTCGAGGGCGGACTGGAGATCCTGCTCGCCGAGACGGTGCTCGGCTGGGGCGCCCGCCGCTATCTCGACTCGCGCCCGGGACGCGGCGCCGTCGAGGAGCTGCCGCCCGCGCCGGAGGCCGCACGCCCAGAGGTCGTGCACCCGGAGGTCGTACGGCCGGCGTCCGGGGGCCGAAACCGGACGCGACGGATGGCGGTGGCCGTCGGCGTCGGTCTCACCTGCCTTGTGCTGCTCGCGACCGTGCTGGTGGTCAAGGGCTGGTCCGACGGCCTCAACGGTGTCTCCGGACCCGGCGACACCTGGGGAGCCTCCGGCGGCGGCTCCGCCCGGTCCGGCACCACCCGCGCGCCGTCCGTCGTCGCCTCCCCGTCCGCCGCCTCCGCGAGTGAGCCCGTCGAGGTCGCCCACGGCGGATTGCGCAGCCCCGCCACCGGACTTTGCCTCGACGTCGAGGGCGGTCGGGTCGTGGCGGGGACGGGGGCCGTGCTCGCGGCGTGCTCGTCCGCGGGGTCCCAGCAGTGGTCTTACCAGCGCGACGGAATGCTGCGCAGCGCCGCCGACCCCACCCTCTGCCTCGCTGCCGACCCCCAAGCCCGGAAGGTCCTTCTGTCCGGCTGCGCTGAGCACGAGGACGAGGCGTCCTACGACCTGACCGAGCGCGGTGAACTCCTCCTGCGCCGGCACGAGCGACTCCTCGTCGCCCCGGGCTCGGGCAAGGCGGGCACCCATGTGGTCGTGACGAAGCGGGACGGTGCCCAGAGGCAGCGGTGGATGCTGGAGCCCGGAGCCGACCGGACGGAGCGGAAGGCGCCCGCGCAGAGCCGCCCCGAGCAGCCGCGGCCGAAGGAGCCAGCCACCCCCGAGCCGCCGACGGCGGGTACCCCGCACGGCAAGTCCGGGCAGACTCAGGAGCGGTACGGCGCAGGGATCGCGCAGGTCGGCTGCTGCGACAACGGCGGACCGGCGCCGGAGCGGCCGGCGCCGGTCAAGGACGTGGTCGCGCCCCTCCTCGATGCCCTGACGCCCGTACCGTCGGCGCGGCGGCCGGGGGACGGGCGTTCCCCGGCCGTTTCTTCAAGGATTTACAAGATTTTTCCATGATTCACGTTTGACTGAATGGAATTCAGCCGCCGACAGGTTTCTGTCAGGCTGCCATGAGGTCGGGGTGTGCTCGTGCGGCCGTGGTTTCGGGGCGCATCGATCGAGCCACGAGCCCGAAGTCATGCGGAATTAACAGAGCTCGGTCCGGCTGCCCGCCGTGTTGCGGACGGGTGAGTGGCGGGTGAATCCGCCGGACGCTTTGACGGGCTTGTGGCGTTGTGGTGCCTGGGGCTCGTGGTGCGGACGGCCGGACGGTGGATGGGGATTGCTCGGATTTTCGGCTCTTGCGTCGACTCTCGTCCCCTGGCCGAATTGATTCCACCGCAAGCGGAATGGCTGCATCGTTATTGACCCGTCAGTAATGAGTCGCTAGTTTCCGGTGGCCCCGCACCAGCGTTTCCACGTCGCACAAACCCCCCACCGTGCTGTCTTACCGATTATTCGGAGCATCATGACGTCTGCTGCGCGCGCTCTGGACCTGATCATCTGCATCACCCCTTTCGGAGAACCCGATGCCAGGCTCACCGCGGCGGTCTGCCGGGCCGGCGGACTCGGGATCCTCGACCTCGGGAACGGCGACCGAAGATCACGTGAAGCCCTCGGGCGCCTGAGACGAATGGCGCCGGGCCCGTTCGGGGTGCGGGTCACGGGCCGGTGCGGGATCCGGCCCGAGGACATCGCGACGGTCGACACCGTGGTCCGCACGACCGACGCCCCGTGGCCGCTCGCCGAAGTCGCCGCAGGCCACCGGGTGTTGGCCGAGGTCACCGACCTGGACGAGGCGCGGGACGCGGTCCGTGCGGGAGCGCACGGGCTCATCGCCCGCGGCAGCGAGAGCGGCGGCCGGATCGGGCAGCTCAGCACCTTCGTACTGCTGCAACAGCTGCTCGCCGAGCCGGAGTTGGACGTGCCGGTCTGGGCGTGCGGCGGCATCGGACCACGTACGGCGGCCGCCGCCGTGGCCGGTGGGGCGGCCGGAGTCGTCCTCGACACGCAACTGGCCCTGCTGGCCGAGTCGACGCTGCCCGAGGCGACCGCGGCCGCACTTCGCTCCCTCGACGGCTCGGAGACCGTCGTTATCGCCGGTCACCGGGTACTGCACCGCCGCGGCCCCGACGCGCCACACCCGCCCGCCGACGACCCCGCCGCCGTCGCCGCGCTGCTGGGCGCCCAGGACCCGCACACCCGGCTGCTGCCGGTGGGCCAGGACGGCTTCCTCGCGGCACGCTTCGCGGAGCGTTGGCAGGACGTGGGGCGGACGCTGCGCGGACTGACGACCGCGATCAGGCAGACCCTGCCCCTTCGGTCCGCCGACCCCGCGCCCGCCCGCGCGCTGCGGCCCGGCTCGGACATGAGCCGGGCCCTCGGGACACGGCTGCCCGTGGCGCAGGGGCCGATGACCCGGGTCAGTGATCGGTCGGGGTTCGCCGCCGCCGTCGCCGAGCACGGTGCGCTGCCCTTCCTGGCGTTGGCCTTGGCCGACGGAGCGCAGGCGCGGGCGATGCTGGAGGAGACGCGCGTCGCGCTGGACGGGCGACCCTGGGGCGTCGGCGTGCTCGGGTTCGCGCCCGAGGAGATCCGCAGCGCCCAGCTCGAGGCCGTACGGGAGCTGCGGCCCAGCCACGCGATCATCGCGGGCGGCCGGCCCGCCCAGGCCGAGGCGCTGGAGCGGGCCGGAATCAATACCTTCCTGCATGTGCCCTCGCCCGGGCTGCTACGGCAGTTCCTCGAGGCCGGAGCCCGCAGATTCGTCTTCGAGGGCTCCGAGTGCGGCGGACACGTCGGACCGCGGGCCAGTTTCCCGCTGTGGGAAGCCCAAGTCGCCGTACTGGAGGACTTCCTGGCCGACGCCGACGACGACGCGGTCCGGCGGATCGAGGTGTTCTTCGCGGGTGGCGTCCACGACGAGCGCTCCGCGGCGATGGTCGCGGCGCTCGCCGCACCGCTCACCGACCGCGGAGCCGCCGTGGGCGTCCTGATGGGCACCGCCTATCTGTTCACCGAGGAGGTGGTGGACCGAGGCGCGATACAGCCCCTCTTCCAGAGACAGGTCGTGGCGGCCGGGGCCACCGCTCTGCTGGAGACGGCTCCCGGCCACGCCACCCGCTGCGTCCCCAGCCCGTTCACCCTGAACTACCAGGAGCGCGAAGCCGAGTTGCGCGCTCAGGGCGTGCCGGACCGGCGCGTGTGGGAGGAGCTGGAGCGGCTCAATGTCGGACGGCTGCGCATCGCCAGCAAGGGCGTCGACCGGACCGACGGCGGCGAGCTCGCGCCCGTGGCTGAGCAACGCCAGCTGGACGAAGGCATGTTCATGGCCGGGGAGGTGGCCGTGCTGCGCTCCGCGACGACCACCATCCAGGCGCTGCACCATTCGGTGACCGACGGCGCGGCCGACTTCCTCGCCTCCCGTACGCAGGAGCTGGGCCGACGGCTGGGAGCCGACCGGACCGCGGGAGCGGCCGAGCCCGCACCGCTCGACATCGCTGTCATCGGCATGGCCTGTATGTTCCCGCAGGCCCCCGATCTGGCCTCCTTCTGGGCGAACGTCGTCGCGGGCCACGACTCCGTCACCGAGGTCCCGCACGACCGCTGGGATCCCGACCTGCACCACGCCGACGGCACCACGACGTCCAAGTGGGGCGGCTTCCTGCCGCGCATCCCCTTCGATCCGCTCGCCTACGGCATCCCGCCCGCCTCGCTCGGCAGCATCGAGCCCGTCCAGCTGCTGTCGCTGGAGGCCGCCCGGCGCGCCCTGGAGGACGCCGGATACGGCGACCGGGGGCGGGGGTTCGACCGCTCGCGCACCTCTGTCGTGTTCGGGGCCGAGGCGGGCAGCGACCTGTCCAACGCCGTCACCCTGCGTGCCGTACTGCCGTCGTACTACGGCAAGGTGCCCGACGGGCTCGAGGAGCAGCTGCCCCGGCTGACCGAGGACTCCTTCCCCGGCATGCTCGCCAACGTCGTCTCGGGCCGGATCGCCAACCGGCTGGACCTCGGCGGGGCCAACTACACCGTGGACGCGGCCTGCGCCTCCTCGCTGGCCGCGGTGGACGTCGCGTGCAAGGAACTCACGGCGGGCACCAGCGACGTCGTCCTGTGCGGCGGCGCCGACTTGCACAACGGCATCAACGACTACGTCCTGTTCTCGTCGGTGCACGCGCTCTCCCCGACGGGCCGGTCGCGGGCCTTCGACGGGTCGGCCGACGGGATCGCGCTCGGCGAGGGCGTCGCCTGCGTCGTCCTCAAGCGGCTGGCGGACGCCGAACGCGACGGCGACCGGATCTACGGCGTGATCAAGGGGCTGGGCTCGTCCAGCGACGGCCGCTACCTCGGCCTGACCGCGCCCCGGCCCGAGGGACAGCGGGCCGCGCTGGAACGGGCGTACCGCAACGCAGGTGTCTCGCCCGCCGCGGTCGGTCTGGTGGAGGCCCACGGCACCGGGACCGTCGTCGGCGACCGAACCGAACTCACCGTTCTCGGCGAGGTGTTCGCCAAGGCCGGGGCTCAGCCCGGCGGATGTGCACTGGGCTCGGTCAAGTCGCAGATCGGGCACACCAAGTGCGCCGCCGGTCTCGCGGGTCTGATCAAGACCACCCTGGCGCTCTACACCGGCGTGCGGCCGCCCACCCTGCACCTGGAGAGCCCCAATGCGGCGTGGGAGGAGGGCACGAGCCCCTTCGCCTTCCACACGCGGGCCCAACCGTGGGCGGCTCCGGCGGGCGAACGCGTCGCCGGAGTGAGCGCGTTCGGCTTCGGCGGGACCAACTTCCACGTGGTGCTCGGGGCTTACGCCGATGCCGTGCCTCCGGAGCAGGGCCTGGACGAATGGCCGGCCGAGCTGTTCACCTTCCGCGGGAGGGACGCGGCGAGTGCCGGCCGTGCGATCGAGGCGGTCCTGCGGGCCGCCGAGTCCGAAGGCCGTCCCTGGCGGCTGCGTGATCTCGCGCTGAGCGCGGCCCGGCGTTCCGACGCCTCGCCGGATCCGGTGCGGGCGGCGGTCGTGGCGACGGACGTGGACGGTCTGATCCGGCAGCTGCGCAGGGCTCTGGCCGGGGAGCACGACCCGGCCGCGGGCATCCATCTGGCCGACGCGGCGGCGGACGACGAGGGCAAGGTCGCCTTCCTCTTCCCGGGCCAGGGCAGCCAGCGCCCCGGCATGCTCGCCGACCTCTTCATCGCCTTCCCCGAACTGCAGCACTACCTTGAGCTCGGCCGGGCTCACGCCGACCGGCTCTACCCGCCCGCCGCCTTCGACGACGCGGCCCGTGAGCGCCGGCGGGCCGAGCTCACCGACACCCGGGCCGCCCAGCCCGCCCTCGGCATCACCGGCCTCGCCGCCCATGCCTTCCTCACCGCGGCGGGTGTGAGGCCGGACATGTCCGCCGGGCACAGCTACGGCGAACTGGTCGCCCTGTGCGCGGCCGGCGCCCTCGACCCCGAGACGCTCCTGGAACTGAGCGCCGAGCGGGCCTCGGCCATCCTCGCGGCGGCAGGCGACGACCCCGGCACCATGGCCGCCGTCTCCGCCGGCGCCGCGGACGTCGAAGCAGCTCTGCACACGGCCGGAGCGCCCGCATCGGTCGTCCTCGCCAACCGCAACTCACCCCAGCAGACGGTGATTTCCGGCCCGGCCGAGGAAGTCGCCCTCGCCGTACGGCTGTTGCGCGAGGCCGGGTTCGGCGCCAAGCGCATCCCGGTCGCCTGCGCCTTCCACAGCCCGCTGGTGGCGGGTGCGGGCGAGCGGTTCGCCGAGGTCCTCCGGGACTGGACCGTACGCCCGCCGGAGTTCCCGGTCTGGTCCAACCGTACGGCCGCCCCCTACGCGTCGGACCCCGACGCGGTGCGCGCGGAGCTGGCCGCCCAGATCGGGGCGCCGGTCGCCTTCGCCGCCCAGATCGAGGCGATGTACGAAGCGGGGGCACGGATCTTCGTCGAGGCGGGACCCGGCACGGTCCTCACCCGGCTGGTCGAGCAGATCCTGGGCGAGCGGCCGCATCGCACCGTCGCCTGCGAGCCCCGCGAGGGCAGCGGGCTGCGCGGCTGGCTCGACGCACTCGCCCAACTGGCCGTCGCGGGACGGCCGGTGGGCACCGGCCGGCTCTTCCGGGGGCGTGATGCCGTCGACGCCGTCCGCACCCCGGCACCGAAGCGACCCGGCTGGACGGTGGACGGACACCTGGTCCGCACCGCCGCCGGAGAACTCCTTCCCGGTGCCCTGGCGCCGGCCCGACGAGTCGTGGAGACGACTGTGACGACGAACCACCCGTACGGCGTCCCGGCCGGCCAGGACGCGCTGATCTCCGAATTCCTGCGCACGAGCCGGGAGATGATCGCCGCCCAGCGCGATGTGCTGCTCACCTATCTGGGCGCGGTGCCGGGCCGGTCCGTGCCGGCATCCGCGGTGCCCGGCCCCCTGGCGGCGCCCCAGATCCAGCCCGCCGAGCTCGGCGCCGCCCCACAGCCGGTCCCACACGTGGTCCCACAGCCGGTCCCTGAGCCCGCCCCGGCCGCCACCGGCACCGGCGCGGACCCGGCGGCCGACCGGGAAGCCGATGTGGAACGCGTCGTCCTGGAGATCATCAGTGAGCGCACCGGCTACCCCGTCGACATGATCGAGCCCGACCTCGACCTGGAGGCGGACCTGAGCATCGACTCGATCAAGCGGGCCGAGATAGCGGGCGAACTCGCCAAGCGGCTGGGCATCGGTGCCGGGGCGGATGCCATGGCCCTGGACGACGCGGAGTTGGAGCAGCTGGCCAAGGCGCGTACGGCGGCGGCCGTGACGGGCTGGCTCGCGGCGCGGCTGGGCGGGGCCGGGCAGCGGAGGGCCGTCCGGTCCGAAGTGCCCAGCCCCGGAGGAGTGTTGACCGAGGAGGTCGTCGGGGTCGCGCCGAAGAGACTTCAGCTCCGCCCGGTGCCGCTGGGACAGCCGGACGGCCCGGTGGATCCGGCCTCCGTCCTGTCCGGGAAGCGGTTCGTCGTGCTCGGTGACGGAGGCGGCGCGGCGCCGGAGATCGCGGTGCGGCTCGCTCCCCACGGCGCCGAGGCGGTGAGCTTCGAAGCGGAGCACCTGCTGACCGAGGCGGACGGCGTGGTGGACGGCGTGCTGTACATGGGGGCGTTGCCGGGTGCCGAGCTGCCGGTCCTGCCCGACGCCTTCCCCGTGCTGAAGGCCGCCCTGGCGCGTGGGCCGCGCTGGCTGCTGGCCGTACGGCCGGCCGACGGTGAGGACGCGCTGCGGGCGGCGGGGCTGGACGGTCTGTTCCGCACCGTCGTCCGCGAATACCCGGAGACGGTCGCCCGGACCGTCGCCCTTGCCGACACGGGCGGCTCCGCCGTCGCGGACGCGCTGCTCGCCGAACTGCTCGCACCCGACCCGGCACCCGTCGTCCTGCGCACTGCCTCCGGCCGGCACGGATACGAGCTCGTCGAGGCTCCCCTCGGCACGCTCGGCAGCACCGGCGCGGGACCGGCCGGTGACGGTGCCGCCGAGGCCGCCGCGCTCGGCCTGGACCGGGACTCCGTCGTGCTGCTCGTGGGCGGTGCCCGCGGGATCACCGCGAAGTTCGCGGCCTCGCTCGCCGCGGCCTGCCGCTGCCGCATCGAGCTGCTGGGCAGAACGCCCGCGGCCACCGGCCCCGAGGACCCGCGGACCGCCGCCGCGCGCACCCCGGCCGAACTGCGGGCGGTCCTCGCCGCCGGTGGCTCGCTCAGACCCTCCGAGGTCAACCGGGCCGCCGAACTGATCCTCGCCCAGCGGGAGATCGCCGCGACGCTGGCGGAACTCACCGCGCTCGGCAGCCGGGTCCGCTACCACGCCGTGGACTTCCGAGAGCAGGACGCCGCGCTCCAGGCGGTCAAGGAGATCCATGCCGAGCACGGCCGTCTCGACGGCGTGGTGTTCGCGGCCGGAGTGATCGAGGACCGGCTGATCGCCGAGAAGACCGCCGAGTCCTTCCAGCGGGTGTACGGCACCAAGGCGGCCGGGGCCGCCACCCTGCTCACCGCGCTGGAGGAACTGCCCAACGGGGCCGGGTTCACGGTCCTGTTCGGCAGCATCTCCGCCGTCCTCGGCAATCGCGGCCAGGCCGACTACGCGGCCGCCAACGACGCCCTGGAGACCCTGGGCGCCGCCTGGGCCGCCCGCACCGGACACCGCGCGCTCACCGTGCACTGGGGACCGTGGGCACCCACCGGCTCGCACGCCGGCATGGTCGGTCCGGAGCTGGGCCGGGAGTACGCCCGGCGCGGCATCCGGCTGATCGACCCCGAAGAGGGCACCGCGGCTCTGCTGCGGGAGCTCGCCTGGGGCGAGGAGTCGGCCCGCGCGGTCGTCTACACCGCCTCGGGGTGGTGACATGCGTCAGGAGGCGGTCGCCATCGTGGGGATGGCGGTGCTGCTGCCCGGCGCCGCCGGCCTCGACGCCTACTGGCGCAATCTGCGGGACGGCGTGGACGCGATCGGGGACGTGCCCGAGGGCCGCTGGGACACCGACTACTACCGTCCCGGCTCCGCGACCGGGCCCGCCGTCGCCGACCAGGTGTACTGCCGGCGCGGCGGATTCGTGGACGGCCTGGCCGAGGTGGAGGTCACCCGCTACGGCATCATGCCCGCCTCGGTGCCCGGCACCGAGCCCGACCAGCTGATCGCGCTGAACGTGGCCGCCGCGGCCCTCGCCGACGCGGGGGCCGGGGAGCGGCTGCCCGACCGGCACCGCGTCGGCGTCGTCCTGGGCCGCGGCGGCTACCTCACCCCCGGCCTGGTCCGGCTCGACCAGCGGGTCCGCACCGCGGGCCAGCTCGTGCGCACCCTGGGCGAGCTGCTGCCCGACCTGACACCGGGCCAACTGGCGCGGGTGCGTGCGGCGTTCACCGACCGTCTGGGGCCGGCGAGCCCCGAGTCCGCGATCGGTCTGGTCCCCAACCTGGCCGCGTCCCGGATCGCCAACCGGCTCGACCTGCGCGGCCCGGCCTACACCGTCGACGCGGCCTGCGCCTCCTCGCTGGTCGCCGTCGACCAGGCCGTCGGCGAACTCGTCTCCGGGCGCTGCGATCTGATGCTGGCCGGGGGAGTGCACCACTGCCACGACATCACCCTCTGGAGCGTCTTCTCCCAACTGCGCGCGCTCTCCCCGAGCCAGCGCATCCGCCCCTTCCACCGCGACGCCGACGGCATCCTCATCGGCGAGGGCACCGGCATCGTCGTACTCAAGCGCCTCGCGGACGCCGAGCGCGACGGCGACCGTGTCTACGCGGTGATCCGGGGCACCGGGGTGGCCAGCGACGGGCGTACGGCCGGACTCGTCAACCCCGACCCCGGCGGTCAGGCACACGCCGTGCGCCAGGCGTGGCGGGCCGCCGGACTCGACCCCGCCGCCCCCGGCTCGGTCGGCCTCCTGGAGGCGCACGGCACCGCGACGCCTGCCGGGGACGCGGCCGAACTCGCCACCCTCACCGCGGTGTTCGGGCCGGGCGAGGCGTTCGGCGACGAGCGCGCGGTGATCGGTTCGGTGAAGTCGATGATCGGCCACACCATGCCGGCCGCCGGAGTGGCGGGACTGGTCAAGGCCGCGCTGGCCCTCCACCACCGCACCCTGCTGCCCACGCTCCACTGCGACACCCCGCACCCCGCCCTCGCGGGCACCCGCTTTCGCCCGCTGGAGAAGGCGGCTGCCTGGGAGACCGGCCCGGAGCAGCGGGTACGGAGGGCGGCGGTGAACGCTTTCGGGTTCGGGGGGATCAACGCCCACGTGGTGCTGGAGGAAGCACCCGGCGCGGCCGCGCGGTCCACGCGGAGCCGGGGGCCTCGCGCCACGGTCGCCGTCGCCGAACCCGAGCGCGTCCTCCTGCTCGCCGCCCACAGTCCCGAGCGGCTGGCCGCCGCCCTGGACACCGACGACTCCGCCGTCCTCGCCTCCGGGCTCGACGCCGCCCGCACGCACCCGGACGCGGGCCCGGCCCGCCTCGGTATCGTCGAACCGACCGCCAAGCGGCTCGCCCTGGCCCGCCGGGCGGTCGCCAAGGGCCGCATCTGGCAGGGCCGCAGCGACGTGTGGTTCCGCCCCCGGCCGCTCCTGGGCGGCGCGGACGGCAGGCTCGCCTTCGTCTTCCCCGGCCTCGAAGGCGACTTCGCGCCCCGCGTCGACGACATCGCCGACCACTTCGGCCTCGCCGCGCTCGCTCCCGCCGACGAGGAGGTGCGGGTCGGGGACGTGGGCCGGCACGGATTCGGTGTCGTCAGCGTCGGACGGCTCCTCGACGCCGCGCTGCGCCGCACGGGGGTCGTTCCGGACGCGGTGGCCGGGCACAGCGTCGGCGAGTGGACGGCGATGGCCGTGGCCGGGCTGTACTCCGGTGACCAGGTCGATGCGTTCATGGCGGACTTCGACCCGGACACGGTGAGCGTGCCGGGCCTCACCTTCGGTGCGGTCGGAGCGTCCGCCGAGCGCGTCCAACAAGCCCTGCGCGAGGACTGGGCGGGCGCCGGGATCGTGCTCTCCCACGACAACGCCCCCAACCAGTCGATGGTGTGCGGGCCGGACGGTGCGGTGGAGGAGTTCGTACGGTCCTTCCGGGCCCGGGGCGTGATCTGCCAGGTGCTGCCGTTCCGGTCCGGGTTCCACACGCCGATGCTGGAGCCGTACCTGTCACCCATCAAGGAGGCGGCGGGCCGGTTCCGGCTCCATCCGCCGACCGTGCCCGTGTGGTCCGGGACGACCGCGGCGCCCTTCCCCGAGGGGGAGGCCGCGGTCCGTGAGCTGTTCGTCCGGCATCTGCTGGAACCCGTCCGCTTCCGGCAACTCGTCGAGGCACTGTACGCGGCCGGCCACCGCGCCTTCGTCCAGACCGGCCCCGGCCGGCTCGCCTCCCTCATCGGCGACACCCTGGGCGACCGTGACCACCTGGCCGTCGCCGCGAACTCACCACACCGCCCGGGCCTGTCCCAACTCCGTTGCGTGGCGACGGCGTTGTGGACGGCGGGGGCGAGCGTGGCACCGGCACTGCCGATCCCGGCCGACGAGTCGTTCGCCGCCCCGGCAATCGCCACCGCCCGCTCCGCCGCTCCCGCCCGGGCGGCCGGCCGAGGCGACCCGGAGCGCCCACCGGTCCGGCTCGATCTCGGGGGAGCCCTGGTCTCCCTGGAGAGCCGGGTCCTCGCCGGGCTCCGTGCCGAGCTGCGCGCGGCATCCCCGGCGACGGCAGCAGCCGCACGCGTCGGCGCGGCCGATCCCAGCCCGTCCCCCCTCGACGCCCTGGCCGGACGCTTCCCCGTGGCGGCCGAGCTGAGCGCGCTGCTGCGCGACACCGCGGACACGGCTGCCGCGCTGATCGGCGCGACCGATCGCTCACCGAGCAGGGTCCACGTTCCGGCCGCGGTCCGGCCCGGGGCGCCCACCAAGGCTGCGGACCGGTCGGTCGCCACCCCGGCCCCCGACACCTGGCAGACCACCCTCCACGTGTCCCCGCAGACCATGCCGCACCTCCTCGACCACTGCTTCTTCCCGCAGCGCCCCGGCTGGCCGGACGTGGCCGACCGCTGGCCCGTCGTCCCGGCGACCACGATCGTGCGGCACATGATGGACGCGGCGGAACGGGCCGCCCCCGGCATGCGGGCGGTCGCCGTGCACGGGGCGCGCTTCGACCGCTGGCTCACCGCGACGCCCGCCGTCGACGTCCCGGTCACCGTCACCCGAACCCCCCATGACCCGAACCAGCTCACCGTGACCTTCGGTCCCACCGCCCGCGCGGTCGTCGAACTGGCCGCGACCCACCCCACCCCGCCCCAGGTCCGCACGGATCCGCGCGGCCCCGAACGCACCCCCGGCCACACCGCCGCCCAGCTCTACGAAGAGCGCTGGATGTTCCACGGCCCGGCCTTCCAGGGCGTCACCGAACTCACCGCGATCGGCGCGGAACACATACGCGGGCTCATCACCACACCCGCCGCCCCCGGCGCCCTGCTCGACAACGTCGGCCAGATCCTCGGCTACTGGATCATGGCGACGCGCACCGAGCGCACCGTGGTCTTCCCCGTGCAGATGCGGCACATGCGGTTCTACGGGCCGCATCCGGTTCCGGGCACGGAGGTCGAGTGCCTGGTGCGGATCACCTCGCTCACCGACACCCTCGTCGAGGCGGACGTCGAGCTGACCGTCGCGGGCCGGGTGTGGGCGGAGCTCACCGGCTGGCAGGACCGACGCTTCGACAACGACCCGCAGACCCGCCCGGTCGAACGCTTCCCCGAGCGCAACACCCTCTCCGAACCGCGCCCCGGCGGCTGGTCGCTGCTCCACGAGCGGTGGCCGGACCTCGCGTCGCGCGAGCTGATCATGCGCAACTCACTCGGCGGAGCTGAGCGTTCCGAGTACGCCGCGCAGGCTCCGCGCGGCCGACGGCAGTGGCTGCTCGGCCGGATCGCCGCCAAGGACGCGGTCCGCCGGTGGCTGTGGGAACACGGCGAGGGGCCCGTCTTCCCGGCCGAACTGTGGGTCCGCAACGACGACCTGGGCCGCCCGTACGTCACCGGTGTGCACGGCCGCGCCCTGCCCGCGCTGGACGTCTCCCTCGCGCACCGCGCCGAGGCCGCGGTGGCGATCGTACGGCCGCTCACCCCCGGCCCCGGCCCCGGAATCGACATCGAAGAGGTCACCGAACGCGATCCGGCGGCCCTTTCCGCCGCCCTGGGCGCCGACGAACTCCGGCTGCTGCGCGCCCGGTGCGCGGACGGCGAGGACCTGGAGCCGCTGTGGTTCACCCGGTTCTGGGCCGCGAAGGAGGCGGTGGCCAAGGCGGAGGGCACCGGATTCGGCGGACGTCCCCGGGACTTCGCGGTGTTCGACGCGGCCCCGGACGGCGGCAGCCTGCTGGTCTCGGGCCGCCTGGAACGCGTGTACTCGGTGCACTGCCGATCCGTCCGCAATCCCTCCACGCTGCCGGACCGGTACTACGTCGTGGCCTGGACGACGGGACCGGTACCAGAAGCGGCCGAAGCGGCAGAGGCGAAAGAGGCGAAAGAGGCGAAAGAAGCGGCGGAAGCCGGAGAGGAACACGGCCGATGAACCCCACCCAGCCGACCAGCGAACACGCCGACGAGGAGGCCGTGCTCGCCGACATCAGGAGCATGCTCCTGATCGTCCTGGAGGAGTACGACGAGGAGTGCGGCGAGGACGACGTCGAGATCGGCATGACCACCATGTTCAACCGCGACCTGGAACTGGAGAGCATCGACCTGGTCACCCTGGCCGGCCTTCTGGAGCAGCGGTACGGAGACAGGGTCAACTTCGCCGAGTTCCTGGCCGGCATGGAGTTCGACGAGATCATCGAACTCACCGTCGGCAGGCTCGTCGAGCACGTCGTGCAGAGCCTGAAGGCCACGGAGGCGGGCTGACCCATGGCGTTCATCGACACCGGCGACGTCCGGCTGCACGTACAGAGGATGCTTCCCCGGCAGGGGAGCACGCCGGTCGCGACCCTCGTGCTTGTGCACGGGATACTCACCGACAGTCTGGCCAGCTACTACTTCACCGTGGCCCCGGCCTTCGCCGCGGCGGGCATCGACGTCGTCATGCACGACCTCCGCGGCCACGGCCGCAGCGAACGCCCGCCGAGCGGCTACACCCTCGACCACAACATCGACGACCTGGAGACGATCCTCGACCGGCTGGACGTCACCGGCCCCGTCCACCTGCTCGGGAACTCCTACGGCGGCACCGTCGCGTTCGGCTGGGCGGCCCGCCACCCCGAGCGAGCGGCCAGCCTGACCCTGATCGAGTCCGAGCCCGCGACCACGGCCTGGGCGGCGAAGCTGGACCGCCTCCTGGGCCGGCTCGTGACCGAGCTGGCACACAACGAGCCCGTCGCCCTCGCCTGGATCGCCGCCAACCACAACGGCAACCTCGCCCGGCTGGCCAAGGGCGCCGCGCAACTCGCCCGGGACACCACGCTCAGCCGGGACATCCCGGCCAGCCGGGTGCTGACCGAGGACCAGATCAGCTCCGTACGCTGCCCGGTCCTCGGCATCTACGGCGGGGACTCGTCCATGGTGGAACTGATTCCCTGGATGAAGACGCTGGTCGCGGACTACCGGTCCGTGGTGCTGCCGGGACACGAGCACTCCGTGTTGGTGGAGGCGCCGCGAGCCGTCGAAGGTCACGTCCTGGAGCTGATCCGCTCGGTGAGCGGGATCCGCCCGGTGGAGGACGAGGCCGGGTGAGCGCGTTCCTCTTCGTCGTACCGCCCCTCGTCGGACACATCAACCCGACCGTCGGCGTCGCGGCCGAACTCACCGCGCGCGGGCACCGGGTGGCGTGGGCGTGCGCAGATCCCGGGCTCGTGCGCCGGCTCGCGGGAGCGGAGGCCGACGTGTTCCCGTGCGACGGCATCGCCGGCGTGGAGCGGCCGCCCGACCTGCGGGGCCCGGAGGCGCTGAAATTCCTGTGGGAGGGGTATCTGGTGCCGCTCGCCGACGCGATGGCCCCCGGCGTGCGGTCGGCAGCGCAGGACTTCCGGCCGGACGTGGTCGTCGCCGACCAACAGGCCTTCGCCGGCGCCCTGGTGGCCGAGTGCCTTCGTCTGCGCTGGGCCACCTCCGCGACCACGTCGGCCGAGTTCACCGGCGCGTACGACGGCATGCCGAGGGTCGCCGCCTGGCTGCGGGAGCGGATGACCGAACTGCGGGGACGGATCGGCGACCCCTCCGGCACCGCCGACCCGCGGTTCTCGCCCCACCTGGTCCTCGCCTTCACCACGCCCGAACTCGTCGGCCCCACGGGCGAGAATGGGGAGGCGATCCGCTACGTCGGCCCCTCCATCGCGGACCGTCCGGCCGAGCCCGGCTTTCCCTGGGAGTGGCTCGACCCGGGCCGGGCGAAGGTCCTGGTGACCCTCGGAACCGCCAACGCCGACGCCGGGGGCCGCTTTCTCGCCGAGTGCCTGACCGCGCTGCGCGAACGGGCCGGCCGGGTTCAGGCGGTGCTCGTCGATCCGGGCGGTACCTTGGCCGCCGCCGCCGCCGCCGACAACGACAACGACAACGACAACGACGTACTGATCCTGCCCGTCGTGCCCCAACTCCCGCTCCTGGCAAAGGCCGACGCGGTGATCTGCCACGCCGGGCACAACACGGTGTGCGAGGCCCTCTGGCACGGGGTTCCGCTGGTCGTCGCCCCCATCCGCGACGACCAGCCCGTGGTGGCCGCGCAGGTGGTCGACGCGGGAGCCGGCATCAGGGTCAGGTTCGGCCGGGTCACCGCACCGGGGCTGGGCGCGGCCCTCGACACCGTTCTGCGCGAACCCGCCCACCGCGAGGCGGCCGCCCGTCTGCGCACGGCGTTCCGCGCCGCGGGCGGCGCGCGGGCGGCGGCGACCCACCTCGAACGGCTCGGGGCAAGCCGAGAGCACGACCGACCGGGAGCCGACGAGCCGGGAGCAGGTCGACAGCCCTGAGCCGACAGCCATGAGCGGAGACGCGATGAGCGACAAGACACAGCCGAACGGCGGGAGCGATCCCGTGGACGACACCGAGTCCGCCCGACTCACCGACCGTGCCGCGCGCGTCGCCGCCCTGCGCCCCGGATACCGGGCGGATCTTGCCGACGGCGTGGCCCGGTTCTTCGAGCCGCGGCGCACCAGCTGCCCCTGGTGCGGCTCGGAGCGGCTGACCACCCGGCTGCGCACCACCGATCTGCTCCAGCACAAGCCGGGCCGCTTCGAGCTCGACCGGTGCGAGGACTGCGGGCACACCTTCCAGAACCCGCGGCTGAACGAGGCCGGTCTCGAGTTCTACTACCGCGACTTCTACGACGGTCTCGGCGAGCAGAAGATGGGCGGCACGTTCGGCGGGCGGACCAAGATGTACCGCGGCCGCGCCGAATCCATGCTGCCGCACGACCCCACCCCGAAGAACTGGCTGGACATCGGCACCGGTCACGGCCACTTCTGCGCGGCCGCCCGCGAGGTGCTGCCCGGCACGGTCTTCGACGGCCTGGACTTCACGGACGGCGTCGGGCTCGCCGAACGCGAGGGAAGGGTGGAGCACGGCTACCGCGGTTCCTTCCCGGAGCTCGCCCCGGAATTCACCGCCCGCTACGACGTGGTCAGCATGTTCCACTACCTGGAGCACAGCACCGAGCCCGACCGTGAACTGCGTGCCGCGTACGACGTCGTACGGCCCGGCGGGCATCTGCTCATCGAGGTCCCGGACCCGGAGAGCCGCTACGCCCGCCTCCTGGGCCGCTGGTGGCTGCCCTGGCTCCAGCCGCAGCACCTGCATTTCGTGCCCGTCGCCAATCTGCGCCGCCGCCTCACCGACCTGGGGTTCACAGTGGTCGCGGAGCAGCACACGGAGCCGCACGACCCGGTGGATCTGCTCGCCGCGGTCTGGCTGGCCCTGGACCACACCGCCCCGCGCGAGGACGCGCCGTGGCTGGCGCAACCGCCGGGCGCGCTCCGGCGCGGGCTGCGCGCCGCCGTGGTCCTCGCGGGGGTGCCCGTCCTCGCCCTCGGCACGCTCCTCGACCGGTTCGCGGTACGGCCCCTCGCGCACCGTCTGGGGCTGTCCAACGCCTACCGGCTCGTGGCCCGGCGCGACTGAGCCGGGGCTCAGAGCACCTTGGCGCGGATCAGTGCGGACAGCACGAGGGCCCCCGGCAGCAGCGGCAGCCAGTCCGTCAGGACCCGGAAGCCGATCACGGTCGCCGTGGCCAGGGCCACCGGGGAGCCGAAGGCGGCCAGCGTGAACACCAGCGCCGCGTCCACCGCGAGGCCGCCGGGCGCGGGCACCGCCCCCACTGCGGTGCCCGCGGCGAGGTAGGCGAGGACCACGTGCGCCCAGGGGACCGGCAGCTCCAGCGCGGCCCCGACCGAGGCGATCACGCACCCCTGGAGCAGCGGCATCGCGGCCGCCCCGCCCCACAGGGCGAGCACCCGGCAGGGCCGGGTGTGCAGGAGCCGCGCGTCGGCCAGTGCGGTGCGCAGCAGTCCCGTCACCGGGCGGCGCAGCGGACGTACGACGGTCAGGGCCACCCCGGCCAGGGCTGCACCGGTGCCGGCGACGGCCAGCACCGGCACGAGCGTGCGCCCGTCCGGGATCAGTTCGCCCAGCCGCCGCCAGGCCGGGGAGGTTGCCAGGAACACCACGAGCACGATCGCCTTGGCGACGGACTTGGCCAGGGAGTACAGGGCGATCGAGGCGGTGGCGCGGTCGAGCGGTACGCCGCGGCCGCGCAGGAAGCGCACGGTGACGGCGTGCGCGCCGATGCCCCCGGGCAGCGCGTGGTTCGCGGCCCCGGCGGCGAACTGCGAGGCCAGCAGCAGTCCCGGCGGCAGCCGGTCCGGCACGGCGCCCTGTCGCACGCATGAGGCCGCGACCCAGCCCAGGCAGGTGAAGCCCCCGCCGGCCAGCAGCCACCAGGGGTCGGCCGCGACCAGTCGCGCGGCACCCTCGTGGACGAGGGCACGGTTGGTCAGTCCCCAGATCCCGGCCAGCAGGAGAGGACTCAGGCACAGCGCCAGCCGGACGGGACGGGCGGCCATCGGGTGCGCGGGCGCGTCGGAGCGGAGTGGGGACGTCGAGGAGAGCGAGGACGGTGAGGACAGCGAAGACACGGGCACGTCGTCCTTCCGCATCGGGCCGCACGGCGGGACCGGGAGATGCGAGGCGGCGGGGGGAACCGCGGGGGAGCTTTCCCGTTCCGTGTGACACGCGGATGTCCGAGAACCGAAGGACCGTCGGCGGGACGGTGCCGTGGTGCGGATGCTTGCCCGGCCGCCGTCGCTCGGCGAGCAGGTAGCCTTCCTGTGGGCGCGTCTTACGGGTGACGTCCCGGAAAGCAAGGACGCGACAGGGGAGGAACCGGCGTTGCACGTCCAGGAATGGCTCGACACCGTGCCCGCGGCCGCCGTCTACGCCGTGGTGGCGCTGGTCATCGGTCTGGAGAGCCTGGGTATCCCGCTGCCGGGCGAGATCGTCCTGGTGTCTGCCGCCCTGCTCTCCTCGCAGCACTCGGGCATCAACCCGATCGTGCTCGGTGCCTGCGCGACCCTGGGTGCCGTCGTCGGCGACTCCATCGGCTACGCGATCGGCCGTAAGGGCGGGCGCCCGCTGCTGGGCTGGCTGGGCAAGAAGTTCCCCAGGCACTTCAGCGAGGGCCATATCGCCACCGCCGAGCGGTCCTTCGAGAAGTGGGGCATGTGGGCCGTCTTCTTCGGCCGCTTCGTCGCCCTGCTCCGGATCTTCGCCGGCCCGCTCGCGGGTGTCCTGCACATGCCGTACTGGAAGTTCCTGATCGCCAACGTCCTCGGCGGCATCTGCTGGGCGGGCGGCACCACGGCGGTCATCTACTACGTCGGCGTGGTCGCCGAGGACTGGCTCAAGCGCTTCTCGTATCTGGGCCTGGTGGCCGCCGCGCTGATCGGCCTGACGTCGATGCTGGTGCTGAAGCGGAAGGCGAAGAAGGCGGCGGCCGAGCGGGCCGCGGAACAGGAACCCGTCCCGGCCGCCGACTAGGGCCTCCCGGCCGCCGACCAGGGCTACGCCGTCAGGGAGTCACGGCTTGCCGTGCACGTCCTGGTGCGCCTTCGCCAGGTCCGCGTACAGCGTGCCGTTCAGGGTGACGCCCTCCCGCTCCTCGGCGGTCAGTTCCCGCTTCACCTTGGCCGGCACCCCGGCCACCAGCGACCCAGGCGGCACGACCATCCCCTGCGGCACCAGCGCCTGCGCGGCGACCAGGGAACCCGCGCCGATCACCGCCCCGTTGAGCACGGTCGCCCCCATGCCGATCAGACAGTCGTCCCCGACGGTCGCCCCGTGCACCACGGCGTTGTGCCCGATGGAGACCCGCTCGCCGACCGTCACCGGAAAGCCCGGGTCCGCGTGCAGGGTCACATTGTCCTGGACATTGGCACTCGCTCCGACGGTGATCCGCTCGGCGTCACCGCGCACCACCGCGCCGTACCAGACACTCGCCCCCGCGTGCAGGACCACGTCGCCGATCACGGAGGCCGTGGGCGCGACGAACGCCTCCGGGTCGATCTCGGGGTCCTTGCCGCCGATGCCCACGATCAGCGCCTTGTGCGTCATCACCGTCTCCCGTCGTGTTCGGTACCCCCGCACCGTACGCCAAACGGTGGGGCGAAGATCACAGCGGTCCGGCCTCATGGGCACAGCCGGCGCTGAGTACCGTGAGCGGGTGCCCAAGCCCAAGAACACGTTCTCATCCTGGCGGCGCCGCATCGCCCAGCGGGCGGTCCACGCCGGCTGGGCCTGGGTGCAGCGCACAGGATCCGTCACCGCCGAGCACCCGGGGCGTCTCCGCTTCGGCGCGATGGGAACAGGTACCAGACTCGCCTTCCCGCTCGGCACGGTCTTCGGCGAACCCTGGATCCGTCTGGGCTCCCACTGCATCATCGCCGAGCAGGTCACCCTGACCGCGGGCCTGATGCCCGACCTCGACCTCGGCCCCGACCCGATCCTGCGCATCGGCGACGGGGTCGTCCTGGGCCGCGGCAGCCATGTCATCGCCGACACCACGGTGACCATCGGCAGCGACTGCTACTTCGGTCCGTACGTCTACGTCACGTCCACGAACCACTCGTACGACGATCCGCACGAGCCCATCGGCAGGCAGTGGCCGCGGATGGAGCCGGTGGAGATCGGGCCGGGCTGCTGGATCGGCACGGGCGCGGTGATCCTGCCGGGCGCGCGGATCGGGCGGAACGTGGTGGTGGCGGCCGGTGCGGTGGTGCGCGGGACGGTGCCCGACCACGCCGTGGTCGCCGGGGCGCCGGCCCGGGTCGTACGGCGCTGGACTCCCGACGACGGCTGGCAGCCGCCGCTGCGCACACCCGCGCCGGTACCGATCCCGGACGGTGTCACCCCGGATCAGCTGCGGGCCCTCGCGGACCTGGACGAGGAGGGCGCCGAGCGGCTGGCCCGGCTGGAGGCCGACGGCTGACTCAGCCGGTCGCCAGCAGGAGCGTCCCCAGCAGGGCGAGTCCGGCGCCCGCGGCCTGGACGGCCCGCAGTCGTTCGCTGAGGAAGCCGCGCGCGGCCAGGGCGGTCACCACCGGGTAGAGCGAGGCGAGGACCGCCGCCACCGTGACCGGGCCGTGCTGGGCGGCGACCGAGTAGGTGCCGTTGGCCGCGACGTCGGCGAGGCCGACGAAGGCGAGCGCGGGCAGCGAGGGCCACGGGAAGCCGCCCTCGGGAAGGGCGGCGCCGCCGCGCCGGACCGACACGTACAGCGCGGCGCCGCCGACCGCGACATTGGTCAGCCGCTGCACGAACAGGGCCAGGAACAGGCCGGTGACGGTGGTCGAGGCCTCGGTGATGAGCGCGAACACGGTGCCGAAGCCGAGCGCCGCGACGAGCGTCAGCACGATCGTCTGCCGCTGCACGGGCGCGCCCCTGAGCTGGGGCCCGCCCGCGAGGACCACACCGGTCACGGCGACGGCGATGCCCGCGACCTGCAGCAGCCCCGGACGCTCGCCGAGGCACAGGCCGACGCCCACGGGGACACCCACGCTGAGTGTGGCGAGCGGGGAGACCACGCCCATCGGGCCCAGGGCCAGCGCCTTGTAGAAGGCGAACAGGGCGACCGGGCCCACCAGGCCCGCCGCGAAGGCGAACCACAGCCGGGGACCGGCCTCGGCCCAGCCACCGGTCGCCACGACGATCGCACCGAGGACGGCCGCCGCGATCCCCTGGGAGACGACCACCACCGTCAGGGCCGGAGTACGCCGTGTCAGCAGCCCGCCGCCGAAGTCGGCCAGGCCCCACAGGAGACTGGTGGCCAGGGCGAAGAATGCTGTCACGGGTCGCCTCGCAGTACAGTTCGGTGAACGATCAGGTGCACCCCACCGTAGTTCATTCAATTAAACTATGTCATTCAGAATATTGGACGGAAAGTGTCGGACCTCGATCTGCTGACCCAGTCCCTGGCGCGCACCGTCAAGCACTGGCGCGCGGTGCGCGGCTTCACCCTGGACGTGCTGGCCGCCCGGTCCGGAGTCAGCCGCGGCATGCTCATCCAGATCGAGCAGGCCCGCACCAACCCCAGCCTCGGCACCGTCGTCAAGATCGGCGACGCGCTCGGCATCAGCATCACCACGCTGCTCGACTACGAGCAGGGCCCGAAGGTCCGGATCGTCCCCGCCGAGCAGGCGGTACGGCTCTGGCACACGGACGCCGGCAGCTACAACCGGCTCCTCGCGGGCACCGAGGCCCCCGGCCCGCTGGAGATGTGGGACTGGCGCCTGATGCCCGGCGAGCACAGCTCCTCCGACCCGCACCCCACCGGCACGGTCGAACTCGTCCACGTCACGGCCGGGGAGCTGACGCTCACCGTCGACGGCACGGACTACCACGTCCCGGCCGGCGCGAGCGCCTCCTTCGAGGCCAACACCCCCCACACGTACGGCAACACCGGCGACGTACCGATGGAGATGGTGATGGCGGTCTCGGTGCCGCCCGTCCCCTGAGATGCCCGGCCGCCGGCCGCCCTACGGCTGTTAGCGTGCGGCCATGCGCGCACCCATCGGACACTTCGACACCGCCGCACCGGCCCCCGACTGCCTGGACGAGCTGATCCGCCCGGTCGCCGACGCCGTACGCCGGTGGCGCGGCAGCGTCCCCGCCGACCAGATCGTCTACGTCGAGACCGATCCGCAGTGGGCCGACACCGCCGTCTTCGTCGAGCACTACGGCCGCGAGCTGCTGGAGCAGTCGGCCAACTGCGTGGTGGTCGCGGGCAAGCGGGGCGACGAGACCACCCTGGCCGCATGCGTCGTGCTCTCCACCACCCGGGTCGACGTCAACGGGGTCGTGCGCCGGCAGCTCGGCGCACGCAAGGCCTCGTTCGCCGCGATGGACACCGCGACGGGGGAGACCGGCATGGAGTACGGCGGCATCACCCCGGTCGGACTGCCCGACGGCTGGCCCGTGCTGGTGGACTCCGCCGTCGTCGATCTGCCCTACGTCCTGGTCGGCAGCGGACGCCGGCGCGGCAAGCTGCTCGTGCCCGGCAAGGCGTTCGCCGAGCTGCCGGGAGCGGTGGTGCTGGAGGGGCTGGGGATCGCCTGACGCCGCACCGCGGGCGGGCCGAGCCTCAGCCCGTCAGGTGGTGGGCCAGGGCCAGATGCGGGTCCGCCTCGCCCGCTACGGGTGCCGGATCGGCGTGGACCAGGGCCGCGGTGAGCCTCGGGACGGCGTGCAACAGGGCGTGTTCGGCCTCGACGGCGACGGCGTGCGCCTGCCGTACCGTCGCCTCGCCGTCCACCACGACCGCGACCTCGGCCCGCAGCCGGTGCCCGATCCAGCGCAGCCGCAGTTCGCCCACCTCGCGTACGCCCGGCACCTCCCGCAACGCCCGTTCCGCCCGGTCCACCAGCGCCGGGTCGACGGCGTCCATCAGTCGCCGGAACACCTCGCGCGCCGCGTCCCGCAGCACCAGCGCGATGGCGGCGGTGATCGCCAACCCCACGAGCGGGTCGGCCAGTTGCAGGCCCAGCGCCGAACCCGCGGCGCCCAGCAGCACGGCCAGCGAGGTGAATCCGTCCGTTCGGGCGTGCAGACCGTCGGCGACCAGGGCGGCCGAGCCGATCGACCGGCCCACCCGGATCCGGTACCGGGCCACCCACTCGTTGCCCGCGAACCCGACCAGGGCGGCCATGGCCACGGCCGGGACCTGCGCCACGGGGCGGGGATCGAGCAGCCGATCCACCGCCGCCCAGGCCGCGAAGGCCGCGGACCCGGCGATCGTCAGCACGATCGCGATGCCCGCGAGGTCCTCCGCGCGCCCGTAGCCGTAGGTGAAGCGCCGGGTCGCGGCGCGGCGGCCGAGCACGAAGGCGATGCCCAGGGGTACGGCGGTCAGCGCGTCCGCGGCGTTGTGCACCGTGTCGCCGAGCAGGGCCACCGACCCGGACACCACCACCACGACCGCCTGCACCAGCGCCGTCGCGCCCAGCACCGCCAGCGAGACCCAGAGTGCGCGCATGCCCCGGGCCGAGGACTCCAGGGCCGGGTCGAGCTTGTCGGCGGTCTCGTGGGAGTGGGGGGTGAGCAGATGGGTGAGGCGGTGGCGGAGACCGGTCGAGGGGTGGGTGTGGTCGTGGTCGTGCCCATGGTCATGACCGTGCCCGTGGGCGTTCGCGTGCACATGGCCATGGTCGTGGGAGTGGTGCCGGTCGCTCACATCGATCACCTTCCGGTGCGCGGGAGTGGACGTGCAGGGCCCACAGAACCCATTATGTGCGTATGAGCGCACGCATGCACCTATCACCTGCGCATCATGCGCATCCGCGCACCCCCGGCGGCGAGCAGTTCGCGCTCGCCGCCGATCTCCTGGCTCTGCTGGGTGACCGCACCCGGCTCACCCTCCTGCACGCGCTCACGGCCGGGGAGGCCGATGTCACCACGCTCACGCAGGCGTGCGGCGCGGCCCGGCCCGCCGTGAGCCAGCACCTGGCCCGGCTGCGGCTCGCGGGGCTCGTGAATGCGCGCAAGGAGGGCCGCCGGGTGGTCTACTCGCTCCGCGACGGCCATCTGCGCCGCCTGGTCGACGAGGCACTGAAGGTCGCGGACCACCGCCTCGGCGAAGCGGGGCGTTGAGCCGCTCCGGCAGGACGAGCGCTTCGTCCGGATCGCTGGTGGCGCTGGTCAGCGCCGGGCCGAGGGGTGCCTCCGTCCCCGGCCCGGTCGTGCGACTAAGTCGCAGTGGAGCAGGTGGCGTTGCCCCCTCAACGGGCAGAGGTACGGCCCAGCATGACGGTGTCCCGTCAGCCGCGGCAGGTCAGCCGGGGCGGACGGGACACCGTCGACGGTGTGTCGGTCAGTGCGCCGGAGCGTCGGTGACCACGACCTCGTCGATGCTCCGCTCGATCTCCTCGGGCCGCGCCGCGGTCGCCTTGGCCCAGTAGTAGATCAGCAGGGAGAAGGCGGTGACGACGAGGATGTCCCACCACAGTGGAATGGTGCCCTTGCCGCCGAAGCCGCCCAGCCAGGAGATCACGCCCATGCCCACCAGGTAGCCGGGCAGCCACTGTGCGGACCTGAAGTTCATCCGGGGAGCGTCCGGCAGTCCCTTGCTGGTGGCGTACCAGGCGTAGCTGCCGAGCAGCACGTAGCCGAGGACGATGGCGAAGCCCAGCCGCCACAGGGTGTCCCAGCCGGCCCAGTAGATGATCAGGTTGGCCACCACGAACGACAGCGGGGAGACGAGCCTGCCGAGGGGCAGGCGGTAGGGGCGCTCGTGGTGCGGCAGACGGTCGGAGAAGACGCCGTACGCCAGCGGCGCGCCCGCGTACATCAGCACGCTCGCCGAGGTGATGAAGCCGACCAGCTCCTGCCAGCTCGGGAACGGAAGGAAGCAGACCACGCCGGTCACGAAGGACATGATGAGGCCGAACCACGGCACGCCGCGGGCGTCGGTCTTGGCGAACACCTTCGGCGCGTAGCCGTTCTTGGCGAGGCCGTAGGAGACGCGCGAGGTGGCGGTGGTGTAGATCAGGCCGGTGCCGCCGGGGGAGATGATCGCGTCGACGTAGAGGACGAAGCCCAGCCAGCCCAGGCCCACCAGGGTCGCCAGGCCCGCCCAGGGGCCGCTGATGCCGGGGAAGTCGAGCTTGGCCCAGCCGTGCGCGAACGAGGTGTGCGGCAGCGCGGCGATGAACACGACCTGGAGCAGGACGTAGATCACGGCGCCGATCGCGACCGAGCCGAGGGTCGCCCGCGGCAGGTCACGCTTCGGGTTGCGGCTCTCGCCCGCCAGCTGGATCGCCTGCTCGAAGCCCAGCAGCGCGAAGATGATGCCGCTGGAGCTGATGGCGCCGAGCACGCCCTTGGCGCCGAACGGCGCGAAGCCCTCGGACGTGAAGTTCGACGCGTGGAAGTTGCCGATCGCGATGATGAAGATCGCGGCGAGCGGGACGGCGATCTTCCACCAGGTGGCGGCGCTGTTGGTGTGCGCCAGGGCCCGGACGCCGAAGAAGTTGACTCCGACGAAGACGGCCATGAGGGCGACGGCGACGACGAAACCGCCGGTCGTCAGCGTTCCGTCGGTGTGCTGGAGGCCCTGGGCGAACTTCCAGTGACCGGCGTAACCGATCATGGCCTCGACCTCGATCGGGGCCACGGTCGCCGCCTGCAGCCAGGCGAACCAGCCGAACGACATGCCGGCCAGGCCGCCGAACGCGTAGTGCGGGTAGCGGGCCGTGCCGCCCGCGACCGGGAACATGCCGCCGAGTTCGGCGTGTACCAGGGCGAGCAGCACGATCGCGACCGCGCCGATCACCCACGAGATGATCGCCGCGGGACCGGCCACGACGACCGCCTTCTCGGCGCCGTAGAGCCAGCCGGAGCCGATGATGGAGCCCACGGAGGCCCACATCAGGCCGATCAGCCCGACGTCGCGCCGCAGGCCGCCGGACTCCGTTTTGGCTTGGGGCACGGCATGGTCGACATTCACCATGTCAAGTGGCCTCTCAGATCTGTGCGCAGGTTTAACGGACAAGAGGCCACACATTAGGGATGCGTTCGCGAGCCGCAAAAGACCGTTTCCCAAATTTTGACCCATCACTTGGGCATCTGTTGGGGTGGGCTTTACACAGGTCAGGGCCTGGTAACGAATGCGGGTATTCAGTTGCGTATTGCGCGAAGATCGCGCGACAACTACTGAAGAGTAGGAATTTCGATCGCCGGGCAGCGGTCCATGACCATGTCCAGCCCGGCGTTTCGGGTCCTTTTGTACGCGTCTTCGTCGATCACTCCGAGCTGGAACCAGACGGCCTTCGCGCCCTTGGCGACCGCCTGGTCGGCGACGAGCCCGGCGAGGTCGCTGTTGACGAAGACATCGACGACGTCCACCTCGAAGGGGATGTCCTCCAGCGAGGCGTAGCCGGGCTCGCCGTGGACCGTCTCCGCCTTCGGGTGCACGGGAACGACACGCTTGCCGAACCGCTGCAGCACCTCGGCCACGCCGTACGCCGCGCGCCGGCGGTTCGAGGACAGGCCGACCACCGCCCAGGTGTCACCGAGCTCGGTCAGGATCCTGCGGATCGTCGCTTCGTCGCCGTACACGGTCGGCCTCCTTGGGCTCCGGGGAAGTGTCCTCCCGGCAACAGCGTGGGCCGGAACGCGATTCCCCCCGGCCGGGAGGAGTACCCGATCTTGCGGCACGGTGTCCGGATTCGGCACCAAGTGCCTGCGTACGGCCCTCCGTCCGCCTACGCTCGCCCCGTGCTGCGCATCACCGACGCCCGAACCGGCGCGACCGTCGACGCCGCTCCCGCCCGCCGGGGCCTTACCCGGGTCGAGGCGCACGCGTCGGCCCTCGACCCCTCGTCCCTGCGTGTGCTCCTGGTCGCCGACCTCCTCGTCCGGGCCCTGGAGCTCGGCGGCACCCCCGTCTGGGCGATGCTGACCGGCCACCGCCGCCAGGCCGAGCTCCGCGGGGCGGCCGCGACCTTGGGCATCCGCCCCTTCGAGGACGCCCACGACCTTGCTTCCGGGCTCGGCGAGGCGCAGATCGTCCACGTGATGGGGGACGGCGGTGGCGCGCCCGTGAACGGGGTCGTGGTCGGGGTCGCTCCCGCCGTCGGGGCGGGGGAGCCGTCCGGGAACGCCGCCGCGGCCCGGGCCGGGGAGCCGTCCCCGGCTGCTTCCGGCGATCTCCCGAGCCTGCTCTCCGACCCCTCCGCCCTGCGCTTCGCCCTGCTGGCCGGCCCGCGCACCACCCCTGTGCGACTCGACGCTGCCGCGCTCGAGGAGGCCGGGCGGACGCTCGCGCGCTGGCGGCAGGCCGTGGCCACCTGGGCGCGTCGGCCGTCGCGGCCGATTCCCGACGAGGTACGAGGGCGGCTGCGGGCCGCATGGGAGGACGATCTGGACGTGCCCGAGGTACTGAATGTGCTGCGGTGGGTGGAGACCGCCCCCGACCTGCCGGACGGCGCCCGCTTCGAGACCTACGCCTACACCGACCGCCTGCTGGGCCTCGACCTCGCCCGCGACCTCGGGACCCTCGCGTGATCGCTCGCGCGGGAGCGGGCCCGCTGCGTCGGCTGGTCGTCCTGCGGCACGCCAAGTCCGCCTGGCCCGAGGGTGTCCCCGACCACCAGCGTCCGCTCGCACCGCGCGGGCGCCGGGACGCCCCGGCCGCCGGCCGCGCCCTCGTCGAGTCCGACTGCCTCCCCGACCTCGCCCTGTGCTCCACGGCCGTACGCGCCCGCCAGACCTGGGAACTGGCCTCGGGCCAATGGGGAACGCCCCCTCCGGTGCGGCACGACCGGCGGCTGTACGCGGCCGACGCGGAGGACCTGCTGGACGTCGTACGGGAGGTCCCGCCCGAGGTGGAGACGCTCCTGCTGGTCGGGCACAACCCCGGCCTGGAGGACCTGGTCCTCGACCTCGCGGGCGACGCCCTGGACGACGCGCTGGACCAGGTGCGGACGAAGTTCCCGACCTCCGCGATCGCCGTCCTGGCCTGGCACGGCACCGGCTGGGAGGCACTCGGCCCGGGCACGGCGCTGCTGACGTCGGTGATCGTGCCGCGAGGGAAGAAGGAGTAGGCCCGGGAGCGGGGGCCGCCGGGGCCACCGCGGCAGTCCGCATAGGCTGTCCGGATGCAGGACGAGTACCGCACAGTCGCCCACGCGGGCGTGCACGAGACCGAGGTCAACCGCTCCCGCTTCCTGTGCGCCCTCGCCCCGGCGGCCACCGAGCAGGAGGCCCAGGACTTCATCGCCGCGATCCGCAAGGAGCACGCGGACGCCACCCACAACTGCTGGGCGTACGTCATCGGCGCCGACGCCTCGACCCAGAAGGCCGGTGACGACGGCGAACCGGGCGGCACGGCCGGCGTCCCGATGCTCCAGATGCTGCTGCGCCGCGACATGCGGTACGTCGTCGCCGTCGTCACGCGCTACTACGGCGGGGTCAAGCTCGGCGCGGGCGGCCTCATCCGGGCGTACGGCGGGGCGGTCGGTGAGGCCCTGGACGCGCTCGGCACACTCACCCGGCGCCGTTTCAGGCTGGCCACGGTGACCGTGGACCACCAGCGCGCGGGCAAGGTGCAGAACGACCTGCGCTCGACCGGACGCGAGGTGCGCGACGTCCGCTACGGCGAGGCGGTCACCATCGAGATCGGCCTGCCGGACGCCGACGTGGACGCCTTTCGCGCCTGGCTGGCCGACATCACTGCCGGGACGGCCGGGTTCGAACTGGGCGGGGAGGCCTACGGGGACGCGTGACGCGTGACGCGTGATGCGTGATGCGTGACGGGTGATGCGTGACGGGTGATGCGTGACGGGTGATGCGTGATGCGTGATGCGTGATGCGTGATGCGTGATCACACCGGTTTCGCGGTCCGTCCGCCGTGTTCCTCCTCCTGGCCCTGGCCGTCGGGAAGCATCGGGTGGTGATCACCGGTGGCGATCTTGGCCACCATGTCGGCCAGCTGCCCGCAGGCGCGCGCGATCTCCACCTGGATCTGGTTGCGCTCGGTGACGGCTGCCGCGAGCAGAAGCGCGGTCAGCGCGGCGGAACCATTGAACGCCTGCAGGGTGATCATGTTGGTGAGCAGGTCGTGACCGGCGAACGGCCCCGATGCCCGGCTGGCGGAGATGATCGCGAAGGTCGAGACCGCCAGTGCGCAGGGCGCGGCCCCGGCCAGCTGGAAGCGGAAGGCCGCCCAGATCAGCAGGGGGAAGCCGAGGAACAGCAGCGGCGCGCGACTGGTCTCGAGGAGACCGATGCCGACCGTGGCCGCGACAAGGAGCAGCGCCTCCCCCCAACGGGCCGGTGGCACGTCCCTCGGCAGGCGTGCCGAGCGGAGTACGAGCAGGACCGGCGCCACCACCAGGACGCCCATCGCGTCGCCGGTCCACCAGACCGACCACGCCGGCCAGAAGTCGTCGGGGCTCAGCACACCGGCCAGGCGCAGGGTCCCGCAGCCGATCGTCGAGCTGACCAGCATCCCGGCGAACGCACCGAGGAAGATGAGCGCCAGCGCATCCCGCAGACGGTCCAGTTCGACATGGAAATCCGCACGACGGAGCAGCACGTACGAGCAGATGGGCGCGAGGGTGTTGCCCGACGCGATCGCGAGCACGGCCAGGGTGGTCGGCCCGAGCGTGACGTTGACGAGGAAGGCGCCGAGCGCGATCCCGGGCCAGACCCGGGGGCCACGCAGGAGCAGGCTCGCCAGGGCGATACCGGTCGGCGGCCACAGAGGGGTGATCTGGCTGCGCACCAGCTGCTGGAGCAGCCCCATCTTGGCCGAGCCGAAATACAGCCCGGCGACCACGCAGATCTCCAGGACAGCCAGACTGCCGCGCCGGAGCCGTTCACGCCGCTCGACACTCATCGGGCGACCTCCGCATCGACATCGCCACGAGGTCCATCATCCGTCCGATCCGTCGGATCCTCCATGGCAGGCATGACGCTCACAGCAGAGACGGCCGGGTCGGCATCGGCCACCGGCGGGAGGCCCGGGGGTCAGACGGGCGGGGTGCGCAGGGCGAGAATGGCCATGTCGTCGTGTCCGTCACTGGGGTGCTGATCGGCCAGCACCTGGACGAACTCGTGCAGGGGCAGATGGGCATGCGCGCCGGCGAGAGTGCCGAGCGCGTTCAGGCTCGCGTCGATGGAACGGTGGGGGTCCTCGACCAGCCCGTCGGTGAAGAAGACCACGGTGGCGTCCGGGGGCAGGAAGCGTGAGTGGTCGGGGCGCGGTTGCTCGGGGTCTACCCCCAGCGGCAGCCCGGGCTCGGCGAACAGATATTCGGATTTCTGCTCCGGGGTGATCAGCAGGGGCGGGACATGGCCCGCGGTGCTCCAGTGCAGCCGCCAGCCCGGTCCCTCCGGCTCGATCCGCGCCAGTGTGGTGGTGGTGACGGGATTGTTCGTGATGGCCTGCAGGGTGCGGTCGAGCCGGGCGAGGACCGCGCCGGGCGTATTGCCCCGGTCGAACAGCAGGGCACGCAGCATGTTGCGGGTGGAGGCCATGGCGGCGGCGGCCCGCAGATCGTGGCCGACCACGTCACCGATGACGACCGCCACGACGTCGTCGGGCAGCGGGACGGCGTCGTACCAGTCCCCGCCGAGCTGACTGGGCTCGGCGGCGGGCCGGTAGATGGCCGCGGCGGTGAAGGGGCGCAGGTCGGGGAGGGTCGGCAGCAGAAGCCGCTGGAACTGCTCGGCTCCGACGCGAACCTGTTCAAACAGGCGGACGTTTTCGATGGCGATACCGGCGGCGCTGGCGAGGGCGACGAGGACGTTCTCGTCGTGGGCGTCGAAGGGCAGTCCGTCGAGTCGCTCCGAGAGATAGAGGTCACCGTAGATCTCGCCGCGGACGGTGATGGCGACGCCGAGCAGGGTGCGCAGACCGGGGTGGCCGGGCGGGAATCCGACGGAGGCCGGATGGGCCCGGATGTCGTCGACCCGCAGGGGCCCGGGATGGCGGATCAGGTGGCCGAGGACACCCATACCGCGAGGCGGGTCGGTCCCGGCCAGGTCGGCGCGTTCCTGCTCGGACAGACCGGCGGCGATGAACCGCGTCAAGCGCTCTCCGGACTCGCCGAGTACGCCGAGTGCTCCGTAGCGGGCGCCGACCAGGTCCATGGCGGTGGTCACGATGCGGTCCAGCACCGCGGGCAGCTCCACCTCCCGGCTGATGGCCACCACCGCGTCCAGCAGGCCCTGCAGCCGGTCCATGGCGTCCAGCAGGGAACGCAGCTGCTCGTCGATCCGGCCCAGCTCGGCACGCAGACGCAACTGCAGGTCGGGAAGGTGTGGCTGCCGGGGTCGTTTCCCTTCCTTGTCTCGTGCCATCGGTCTCGGTCGCCTCCAGCCCACGGATCCGCTCATACAGCGTCTCATCCGAGAGGCGTAAAAGGTGCAAATATCAATTTTCTGGTTATGTCATGCCTACTTGGATGATCCCGGATGTATCGAGTCATGTGCCACCGGATGTGAGTGACACATCGAGGTCCGTGATGGATCAGGCACCCAGAGGCGTTAGCGTGGTGGGTGCTGACCGCGAGTCTGTTGCCGGTCGGTGCTGGTCCGGGGGGCGTCGGAGGGGGAAGCGTGCGGGGCGGAGCGGTTTCTTGAGATTGCTGCACACGTCCGACTGGCATCTGGGCCGGGCGTTCCACCGCGTGAACATGCTGGGCGCCCAGGCAGAGTTCATCGGTCACCTCGTCACCACCGTGCGCGAGCGCGAGGTGGACGCGGTGGTCGTGTCGGGAGACGTGTACGACCGCGCGGTGCCCCCGCTCGCCGCCGTCGAGCTCTTCGACGACGCCCTGCACCGGCTCGCTGCGCTGGGCGTGCCCACGGTGATGATCTCCGGCAACCACGACTCGGCCCGCCGGCTCGGCGTCGGCGCCGGTCTCATCGGGCGCGCCGGTATCCACCTGCGGACCGAACCGACCGCCTGCGGTACGCCGGTCGTGCTGGCGGACGCCTTCGGGGACGTGGCCTTCTACGGGCTGCCGTACCTCGAACCGGCCCTGGTGAAGGACGAGTTCGGGGTCGAGAAGGCAGGCCACGAGAGCGTGCTCGCGGCCGCCATGGACCGCGTCCGCGCCGACCTCGCCGCACGTCCGCGCGGCACCCGCTCCGTGGTCCTCGCGCACGCCTTCGTCACCGGGGGCGAGGCCAGCGACAGCGAACGGGACATCACCGTCGGCGGAGTTGCCGCTGTACCGGCCGGGGTCTTCGACGGCGTGGACTACGTCGCCCTGGGGCATCTGCACGGCTGCCAGACCATCACCGAGCGGGTGCGCTACTCGGGCTCCCCGCTGGCCTACTCCTTCTCGGAGACGGATCACCGCAAGAGCATGTGGCTCGTCGACCTCGGCACCGACGGCCCGGTCGGCGCCGAGCGCGTCGACTGCCCGGTCCCGCGGCCGCTGGCCCGGATCCGCGGGACGCTGGAGGAACTCCTCGCCGACCCCGCCCTCGCCCGCCACGAGGACGCCTGGGTGGAGGCGACGCTCACCGACCCGGTCCGCCCCGCCGACCCCATGGCCCGGCTCACCGAGCGTTTCCCGCACACGCTCAGCCTCGTGTTCGCCCCGGAGCGCGCCCCGGACGACCCCGACGTGTCGTACGCCGGACGCCTCGCGGGCCGCAGCGACCAGGAGATCGCCCAGGACTTCGTGGCCCATGTACGGGGTGCCGGTCCCGACGGGCGGGAGCAGGCGGTGCTCCGAGACGCGTTCGACGCGGTGCGCGCGGACGACGTCGTACGGGAGGTGGCGCGGTGAGGCTGCACCGGCTCGATGTGACCGCCTTCGGTCCCTTCGGAGGCAGCCAGCTGGTCGACTTCGACGCCCTCTCAGCCGCCGGGCTCTTCCTGCTGCACGGACCGACGGGCGCCGGAAAGACCTCCGTCCTGGACGCCGTGTGCTACGCGCTCTACGGCTCCGTGCCCGGGGCCCGGCAGACCGGCCAGGGCCTCTCCCTGCGCAGCGACCACGCCGACGCGGGCACCCGCACCGAGGTCCGCCTCGAACTGACCGTCGCCGGACGGCGGTTGGAGGTCAGCCGGCAGCCACCCTGGGAGCGGCCCAAGAAGCGCGGCTCCGGTACGACGCTGGACAAGGCCCAGAGCCGGCTGCGCGAGTACGACGCGGCGGCCCGCGCCTGGAAGGACCTCAGCCGCTCGCACCAGGAGATCGGGACGGAGTTCGAGCAGCTTCTCGGCATGAGCCGTGAACAGTTCTGCCAGGTCGTCCTGCTGCCCCAGGGCGACTTCGCGCGCTTCCTGCGGGCCGACGCCGAGGCCCGCGGCAGACTGCTGGGCCGCCTCTTCGACACCCGGCGCTTCGCCGAGGTGGAAAAGCGCCTCGCCGAGCGCAGGCGCGCCACGGAGGCACGGGTGAGGGACGGCGACGCCGCGCTGCTGGCCGACGCGCACCGCATGCAGCAGGAGGCGGGCGACGCCATGCCGCTGCCCGAGCTGGCCCCGGGGGAGCCGGGCCTGGCCGACGCCGTGCTGGGCGCCGCGGCCGTCGCCCGCAGCACCGCCCGGGAACGGCTCACCCTCGCCCACTGCCGCCTCACCGCTGCCGAGTCCGCCCAGGCCGCCGCGGACCGTGTGCTGGCCGACGTACGCGAACTGGCGCGGCTGCAAGGCAGGTTCGCCGAGGCGCGGCAGCGGGCGGCGCAGCTCGAGGGGCGGTCCGGGGCCCACCGCGAGACGCAGACGCGGATGGAGCGGGGCCGTAAGGCGGAGACGGTGGCACCGGCCCTGGAACTGCGGGAGGCCGCCGACGCCGAACACCGGGCAGCGGCCGCCGCCGAGGCACGCGCGCGTGGACCGCTGCCCGAGACCTTCACCGACGCCGGACCCGCCGGGCTGGCCGCCGCCGCCCGCCGGGCCGCCGAGGAGCTGGGCGGCCTGGAATCGGCCCGCCGCGCGGAACAGCGGCTCGCCGAGATCGCCGAGGAACGCGCCGGACTGGACCGTCAGGAGCGCGCCGACGAGGACGTGCTGCGGGACGCCGCGGGCTGGCTCGCCGAATGGGATGTCACGCGCGCGGGACTGCAGGCCCGGATCGACTCCGCGCAGGAGGCCGCCACCCGGTCCGAGCAGCTCGCCGTACAGCGCGAGCCCGCGCGGCGGCGGCTCAACGCGGCCCGGATGCGCGACCAGCTGGCCGGTGACACCGAGGCCGCCCAGAAGCGGACGCTCGCCGCCGAGCGGCAGGCCCTGGAGACCCGGGCCCACTGGCTCGACCTCAAGGAACAGCGCCTGAACGGCATCGCCGCCGAACTCGCCGCGAACCTCACCGACGGCGAACCGTGCGCCGTCTGCGGGGCCACCGAACACCCCGCGCCCGCCCGCAGGGTCGCCGGGCACGTCGACCGCGAGGCCGAGGAGCGCGCCCTGGCCGCCTCCCGGCAGGCCGACGAGCAGCGCGCCGAAGCCGAGCGGCGCCTGGGCGTCGTACGGGAAGCCCTGGCCGCCGCCACCGCCGAGGCGGGCGACGCGCCCACGGCCCGGCTCGCCGCCGAGGCGGACGAGCTGGAACGTGCCTACACACAGGCCCGCCGGGACGCCTCCGGGCTGCACCCCGCACACGAGGAGCTGCGGCGGGCCGAGCGCGAACGCGAGCGTCGCCAGACCGAGCTACGGCAGGCCGAGGTCGGCACCGCCTCCCGGATCGCCCGGCGGGACACCCTGGAGCGCGAACGAGTCGCCCTGGAAGAGGAGTTGGCGCAGGCACGGGGCACCGCCGGCAGCGTGGCCGCGCGGGCCGCGCAGCTGGAGCGTCAGGTCGCGCTGCTGACCGACGCGGCCGATACCGCGCGCGCCGCCGAGGACACCGCCCAGCGGCTCAAGGACGCCGACGCCCGCCTCGCCGACGCCGCCTACCGGGCCGGCTTCGAGACCCCGCAGGCAGCGGCCGCGGCGCTCCTCGACGACGCGGAGCACCGCGAGCTCCAGCGGCGCCTGGACGCCTGGCACGCCGAGGAGGCAGCCGTACGCTCGGTCCTGGCCGAGGCCGACACCGCGGCCGCCGCCCAGCAGCCGCCGGCCGACCTCGAGGCGGCCGAGCGGGAAGCGGCCGCGGCCGCCCAGCGGCTGCGCGACGCGGCCTCCGCCCGCGACTGGGCCGCCCGCTGCTGCGCCGAACTCGACCGGCTCTCCGCCCGGGCGACCGACGGCGTACGACGGCTGGCGCCGTTGCGCGAGGAGTACGACCGGGTGGCCCGTCTGGCCGCCCTCACCGCGGGCACCTCGGCGGACAACGAACGCAAGATGCGCCTGGAGTCGTATGTCCTTGCGGCCCGACTCGAACAGGTCGCCGCCGCCGCCACTGTGCGGCTGCGGCGCATGTCCTCCGGCCGCTACACCCTCGTCCACTCCGACGACCGCACCGGCCGTGGCCGCAGCGGGCTCGGGCTGCATGTGGTCGACGCCTGGACCGGGCGCGAGCGGGACACGGCCACGCTGTCGGGCGGCGAGACGTTCTTCGCCTCCCTCGCGCTCGCCCTCGGCCTCGCGGACGTCGTGACGGACGAGGCCGGCGGGGTCCGCCTGGACACGCTCTTCATCGACGAGGGCTTCGGCAGCCTGGACGACCAGACCCTGGACGAGGTCCTCGACGTGCTCGACTCCCTGCGCGAACGGGACCGCAGTGTCGGCATCGTCAGCCATGTCGCCGATCTGCGGCGCCGGATCCACGCGCAGCTGGAGGTCGTGAAGGGGAGAACGGGATCGGTGCTGCGGCAGCGGGGTGCCGACTGAACTCAGCGCCCCAGCGGGCGCCGGGGCAGGGGTGACGAGTACACGACGCTCGTGGTGACCGAGCCGAGGGCGCCGATCTTCCCCGAGATCGCTTCCAGATGGGACATGGACCGCGCGGCGACCTTGATGACGAAGCAGTCGTCGCCGGTCACATGGTGCGCCTCCAGGATCTCGGGCGTCGCGGCCACCAGGTCGTGAAAAGGCTTGTAGTTGCCGTTCGGGTACCTGAGCCGCACGAACGCGAGAATCGGCAGGCCCAGGCGCTCGAGGTCGACGACCGCCGCGTACCCCTGGATGACGCCGGCCTCCTCCAGCCGGCGGACCCGCTCGGTGACGGCACTGGAGGACATCGAGACGGCACGGGCGAGTTCCGCGAAGCTGGCGCGGCCCTCGCGTTGCAGGACGTCGAGGATGTGCCAGTCGGTGGCGTCCGGGGAATAAGCGGTCATCCCCGAGAAATAGCAGGGGAATCCCCGGCCGATCAAGCAGAACCCCGGGGATCCCCGCTTCAGGGAGCGGGCCGGGGGCCATAGATTTTTTGCCATGAGCACCAACACCGTGAACCCCGTCCTGCGGGTCGCCCCCGCCGCCCCCGCCGAGGCCGCCGCCCATTTCCGGGCGAGCCTCGCCTTCCACGCCGACGTCTCCGACGTGGCCGCCGCGCTCGCGGGGGACGGCGATCCCGGCTTCGTCGTCCTCGACTCCCGCTCCACCGAGTCCTGGGACCAGGGCCACATCCCCGGCGCCGTCCATCTGCCGACCGCTCTCATCCCCGAGCAGGCCGAGCAGCTCCTCGACAAGTCCGTGCCGGTGGTGACGTACTGCTGGGGTCCCGGCTGCAACGGCGCCACCCGGGCCGCCCTCGCCCTGGCCGAACTCGGCTACCGGGTCAAGGAGATGCTCGGCGGATTCGAATACTGGGCGCGGGAAGGTTTCGCCTACGAGACCTGGCAGGGGCCGGCGAACCGGGACGCCGACCCGCTGACGGCACCCGTGGCGGGCGAGTGCGGCTGCTGACACCCACCCGTGTAGGTTCTGCCCATGGCTCGATACGCGGATCCAGGCGTACTGGAGTGGGTGGAGTCGGGCGGCGGCCCGCTCATAGCCGTCCCGGAGGCGGTGCTGCCGTTCTGGTCCGGGGCCGACGGCGAGGAGATGGACACCGACTACGACCGTGCGTGCGAGGTCGACGGGTACGTCGGTCTGCTCCCCGTCGGCGACAGCGCGGCCCTGGTGCTCGGCGACGAACCGGCCGCCACCTCCTTCCTGGCCGACCACGGCACCTTCGTACGGTGGAGTGCGGCGAACTCCGAGGACGATCTGCTGGCCGGAATTCCCGCCGCCCTCCACGCGGCCGCATGGGAGGACGAGGTCGGCTGGGACGTGCCCGGTCCCGTCGTCCTGTTCGACTCGGCCTGGTCCGGCACGGACACCGCCCACCAGGAGCACCTGAGGGTGCCGCTGGCACCGGGCCGGTACGCGGTGCGTGCCGCTTACGCCCAGCCGGGACCGGAGACCTGGGTCGGACTCGTACAGCTGCGGCGGCTTCCGCACTAGGACCTGCCCGGCCGATCAAGTCGCAGGAAACCAACGGTGGCCGGGTAGCTCGCGTCTGCGGCATGATCGGCCGGACAGGTCCCAAGGGGCGGCCGGTGACCGGCGGCGCCCACGAGGGCGTCGCCGGTCCCGCTCTCGATCAGAGCTGGGACAGCTCGTCCACCAGGTCGTCCAGGCCCAGTGAGCCCTGGGAGAGGGCCGCCATGTGCCAGGCCTTCAGGTCGAAGGCGTCGCCGTGCCGCTTGCGCGCGTTCTCCCGGCCCAGCAGCCAGGCCCGCTCGCCGAGCTTGTAGCCGATCGCCTGGCCCGGGATGGTCAGATAGCGGGTCAGCTCGCTCTCCACGAAGTCCGCCGGGCGGCTGCTGTGCGCGCCGAAGAACTCCTGGGCCAGCTCCGGCGTCCAGCGCTCACCCGGGTGGAAGGGCGAGTCCGCCGGGATCTCCAGCTCCAGGTGCATGCCGATGTCCACGATCACGCGGGCCGCGCGCATCATCTGCGCGTCGAGGTAGCCGAGGCGGTGCTCCGGGTCCGTGAGATAGCCCAGCTCGTCCATCAGACGCTCCGCGTACAGCGCCCAGCCCTCCGCATTGGCGCTCACCCCGCCGATCGTGGCCTGGTAGCGGGAGAGGTCCTTGGCCACGTGCGCCCACTGCGCCAGCTGTAGATGGTGACCGGGCACGCCCTCGTGGTACCAGGTCGACACCAGGTCGTACGCCGGGAACCGGGTCTGGCCCATCGTCGGCAGCCAGGTGCGGCCGGGGCGCGAGAAGTCCTCCGAGGGGGCCGTGTAGTACGGGGCTGCCGCGCCGCCGGGCGGTGCGATGCGCGACTCGACCTTCCGCACCCGCTCGGCGAGTTCGAAGTGCGTGCCGTCCAGGTCGGCGATCGCACGGTCCATCAGCCCCTGCAGCCACTCGCGGACCTCGTCGACGCCCTCGATGTGCGTGCCGTGCTCGTCGAGGTGCGCGAGCGCCACCCACGGCGTCTCGGCACCCGGCAGGATCTTCTCGGCCTCCTGCTTCATCTCGCCGAGGATGCGGTGGAACTCCGACCAGCCGTACGCGTACGCCTCGTCCAGGTCCAGGTCCGTGCCGTTGAAGTAGCGCGACCAGCGCGCGTACCGCTCGCGGCCCACCGTGTTCGCAGAGCCCTCGATGGCCGGTGCGTAGACGTCCCGCAGCCAGTCCCGCAGCTCCACGACGGCCGCGGTCGCCCCGCGGGCGGCCTCGTCCAGCTCCGCGCGCAGCGCCTGGGGCCCGGCCGAGACGAAGTCCTCGAACCAGCCGCGGCCCTGGCCGTCGGTGTCCGACCACTCCGTGAGCTGGTCGACGAAGGTGGCGGTCGGACGTGGCGCCGCGTACAGCTTGCGCTCCAGACCGAGCGCCAGGGACTCGCGATAGCCGGCCAGCGCGGCCGGGACCGCGCGCAGCCGCTCGGCGATCGCCGACCAGTCCTCGTCCGTCTGCGTCGGCATCACGGTGAACACGTCGCGCACCACATGTCCGGGCGTGTGCAGGTTGCCGATCGCGCGCAGGCTCTCCTCGGCCTCGTGCACCGCGAGTTCGGCGCTGAGCCGCTCGCGCAGCAGACGCCCGCAGCGGCGCTCCACGTCGCTGTCCGCCCCGGGCTGCCGCTCGGCCTCGTCCAGCTTCGCGAGGGTGGTCCGCGCCAGCTCCGCCAGGGCCTGCTGGCCCGCGGGAGAGAAGTCGGGCAGCCTGCTCGCACTCTCCTTCACTCCGAGGTACGTGCCGGTGACCGGGTCGAGGGCGACGAGTTCGTCGACGTAGGCGTCGGCGACCTCACGGGGCAGCGGGCTCTTGGTCTCAGACATGCCGCCCATCCTCATACGGCGACGATGTCTGCGTCACCCATGTATTGCTGATTCAGCTGTGGGCGTGGCCGGGGGCAGCAGGGGGCCGCACTCCCACTGCTGGAAGATCAACCGGGTCTCCACCCGAGCCACCTCGCGCCGGGCCGTGAACTCGTCGAGGACCAGCCGCTGCAGGTCCGCCATGTCCGCCACGGCCACATGCACCAGATAGTCGTCGGGTCCGGTCAGATGGAACACCGTCCGTGACTCCGGCAGGGCGCGGATCCGCTCCACGAAGGGGCCCACCAGCTCCCGCCGGTGCGGCCGCACCTGCACCGAGAGCAGCGCCTCCAGACCGCGCCCCAGCTTGGCCGGATCGAGCCTGAGCTGATGCCCGAGGATCACGCCCGAGCGGCGCAGCCGGGCAACCCGGTCCAGACACGTCGACGGCGCCACGCCCACCTGGGTGGCGAGGTCGCGATAGGTGATCCGGGCGTCGTTCTGCAGCAGGCGCAGCAGATGCAGGTCCACCGGATCCAGTACGACAGATTCGGCCATTGGCCGAACGTAGCACGGTGTTCGATTCCTGTGGCCCGCTCGGTGTTCACCCTCTGCCCATGGACTCAGCGAGCACGGGTGCCTACGACGCCGTAAGCACCGCATCGAGAGCACTGGCCACCGAGGCCGTGCACGCCGGCCGCGACGACCTCGCCCGGCAGGGCCTGCACGCGCCGCCCATCGACCTGTCCACCACCTACCCCTCCTACGACAGCAGGGGCGAGGCCGCCCGCATCGACGCCTTCGCCGCCACCGGCGCCGCCCTGGACGGGATGCCGGTGTACGGGCGGCTGGGCAATCCGACCGTGGCCCGCTTCGAGACCGCGCTGGCCCGGCTGGAGGGCACCGAGTCCGCGGTCGCGTTCGCCAGCGGGATGGCGGCGCTGAGCGCGGTTCTCCTCGCCCGCTCCTCGACGGGCCTGCGCCACGTCGTCGCCGTACGTCCCCTGTACGGCTGCAGCGACCACCTGCTGACCGCCGGACTGCTGGGTACGGAGGTGACCTGGACCGATCCGGCCGGGATCGCGGACGCGCTGCGCCCGGACACCGGCCTCGTCATGGTCGAGACCCCGGCGAATCCGACACTGGCCGAGGTCGATCTGCGCGCGGTCGCCCACGCCTGCGGCACTGTGCCGCTGCTCGCCGACAACACCTTCGCCACACCCGTGCTCCAGCGCCCGGCCGAGCAGGGCGCCCGGCTCGTGCTGCACAGCGCCACCAAGTACCTCGGCGGGCACGGCGACGTGCTCGCGGGTGTGGTGGCCTGTGACGAGGAGTTCGCGCGGCAGCTGCGGCAGATACGGTTCGCCACGGGCGGCGTGCTGCATCCGCTGGCCGGCTATCTGCTGCTGAGGGGACTGTCCACGCTGCCGGTGCGGGTGCGGGCCGCCTCCGCGAGCGCCGCCGAGCTGGCCCGGCGCCTCGCCGCCGACCCGCGTGTCGCGCGGGTCCACTATCCGCGGATCGGCGGGGCGATGATCGCCTTCGAGGTCCAAGGTGACCCGCACGAGGTCATCGCCCGGGTCGGGCTGATCACCCCGGCCGTGAGCCTGGGCAGCGTCGACACCCTGATCCAGCATCCGGCGTCGATCAGCCACCGCATCGTGGACGCGGAGGACCGGCGCGGAGCCGGAGTGAGCGACCGGCTGCTGCGGATGTCGGTCGGGCTGGAGGACGTCGAGGATCTGTGGACGGATCTGGACTCCGCGCTGGGGGAGCACGGTGAGGCGTCGTCGACGGCGGAACTTCAGGCGGCCGTGAGCTGAGGCCTGACACGGGGCAGGTCGACGGGTGAACGGCCCGGCGGGGTTCCGCCGGGCCGCTCGCCGTTCGCCGAGCGGGAGCTCGGCCCTGCCTCTCTCAGTCCCGGCGGGCCGGCCCGCCGAACTGCTCCTGCCTGCCCTCGTACGACAGCAGCGAGGTGACCGGGCCGGTGCCCAAGCGGGCCGTGATGACCAGCGTGCCCTCCTCGATCTGGTAGTCGAGGGGCAGCCCCAGACCGCGCATCGCGGTGACCATGCCGGTGTTGGACGCCTGCGTCACGGCGTACACGCTCTCGCAGCCGGCCTCGACCGCCAGCGCCACCAGGCGGCTCAGCAGTTCGCCGCCGATGCCGCGCTGCTGCCACTCGTCCTCGACGAGCAGCGCGACCTCCGTCTCGTCGCCGTCCCACAGCAGATGACCGAGGCCGACGATACGGCCCGACGCCGTCTGCACAGCCAGCGTGCGCCCGAAACGCGGGCTCAGCAGGTGGTTCAGATAGCGGTCCGCGTCACCGATCGGCCCGTGGTAGCGCATCGCGAGTGTCCGCGCCGAGCACCGCTCGTGCATCGCCTTCGCCGCCTCGACGTCCCGCGTGTCGGCCCGGCGCACGGTGATCGCGTTGCCCTCGGGCAGCGTCAGCACGTCCTGGCTGCGCGGGATGCGCGGGCCGAGCCGGGCGTCCAGCTCCACCAGTGCCCGCGCCCGCGCGAACTCGGTCGGCGTGAACGGCAGATAGGGCCGCTCCACGGTGATGACTCCGCCTTCCGGTGCCCGCAACCGCATCACGGTGTCCTCGAGCGCTCCCTCGGCCGGCACCTCCTCCGGCGCGCGGCGGCCGCCGAACGGCGTGGCGGGCAGCGAACGGATGGTGCACCGTCCCAGCAACTGCCGCAGTGCCAGCGGAAGTTCCGCCGCGTCCAGCGCGGTGCGCGCCGCCAGGCCCAGGACCCGGGTCGGGGCGTCCACCAGGTCGTGCGCGTCGGCCCGCTCGATCCAGGTGCTCGTGCCCCCCGCCTTCGCGACCGCACGGCTGATCTCGGCAGCCGGGAGCACACCCGGGGCGCGCAGCAGGAACTCGTCCACCGTGCCCTCGGCGAGCGGATGCGCCTGCAGGCTCAGGATGTCGACCCGCTGCCCGGCGAGAGCCGTGCACAGCGCGGCCAGCGAGCCCGGTTCGTCCTTCACCGTCGTCCGCATCCGCCACAGCGCGCTTGCCCCGGCCACCGCCTGGGGCGTCGCCGCGCGCTCGTCGGACGGCCCGGCCTGGGTGATCGGCCGGGCACCGGTATCGCTCGTCGGCGGTGCGTGACCATGGCGCCGTGACCACCAGATGTGGAACCCTGCCGTCGCGGCCAGCGCCACCGCCGAGATCAGCAGCAGTGCCGGGCCGTCGGGCCCGTGCCCGATCAGGTTCGCCACCACGTCCGCCACCGCGACGGCCGTGAACAGAGCGGCGAGTTCGACGACGTCCCGTCGCCAGTGGTGCACGGGACGCCCGTGCTTTGCCCGCGTCACATCAGACATTCCTCGATTCATGCAACCACTGTGAAGGAACGGTGTTGCGTGATCACGAACGACTTGTGACCGATGGGTAAAGCATGTTTCTGCCCCTTTTATTGTTCTTTCCAATACCGGGCAGGAGCGGCCAGGGCTTCCTGGAGCCGCCGGGCCTGGGTCACCAACCGCGACGAACCGCGCCGGGCGGCGGTCGCGGCGAGGTGCGGCAGCTCGCCGCGTGCCCCGGACCGCTCGGCGCACTCGGCGGCCACGGCCAGCAGGTCCCCGACTCCACGGGCGGACGTGGTCCCGAGGTCCGCGAGCAGCACGGGCAACGTGTGGCGGAGCATCTCCCATATCGTGGCGTTCGCCCCCGTGGCCGCCGCCGTCCGGGCCGACTCGGCGAGCCGGAGCGGCTTCACCGTGCCGTTCTGCACCAGCAGTCCGAGATCCGAACCCAGCCGCTGTGCGTCGAGCTGTCCGCGCGCGGCGAGCACCAGCAGCGCGTCCACCGCGGCGAGCCGGTCCTCCGCATGCCGGGCGCCCAGCCCGTACGCCACGCACAGATGCACGCTCTCGCCTGCCTCGCCGCCGGACTCGGCCAGCAGCGGGAGGACGCCGACGGGGCCCCGGGTGTCGTTCAGCGTCGCCCTGGAGAGGTCGTGCACCATCCGTGCCGCCACCAGTTCGCGCTGCTCCGGGAGGGCGGCCAGCCAGTGCTGCCGTAGCTCGTCGCTCCAGTGAGAGCAGTACCAGCGGTCCCCGTAGGCGGCGAGCGGACGCCCGAGCCGCTGGAACTCCGCCGGGAAGTCCTCCTGCAGTTCCAGCAGTTCGCCGAGCTCGACCACGATCCGTGTCGCCGAGGTCCGCCGACTGGCCCGGGGCAGGGCGGGACCCCCCGCGGACAGCCGGCGGGCGAGCCGGTCTCCCTCCGCCGTGCCGAGCGCCGCCGCCCGCCGGGCCGCCGCGGCGGCCGCCGTCCGGTCCGTGCGCCGCACCCGCAGGAGAGCCTGCGCGAAGTCGGCCGCCGCGACGCGGGCGCCCAGGCGCCGGTAGGTGTCGAGGCGGTCCACCAGCTCGTCCGGCTCCAGGAGTCCCGTGCTCCAGGTGGGCGTCGACAGCAGCAACGGCAGCGGGTCGGTGCGAAACCGGTACGCCACCTCCCGCAGCCGGGCTTCGAACACCTGGGAGAGGCCGGCGTGTATGCAGCCGGTGCCGGTCGAGCCGTTCCGGAGCGCACGGTGGAGGGTGCTGGTCTTCACTCCTCCGCGCAGCGTCGCTAGAAGGAGGTCGAGAGCGTCCTGGGCGCTGTGGAAGTCGTTGTGCGGGTTGAAGTAAGAGTCCGCGTGCCGCCACTGGCCCGGTTCCGCGGTGTGCCAGTGGCGTCGGCCGATCACCGGCTCGAGCGCGTCCAGCAGGGCGTCGAGGTTCCGATGGGCCTGGCGCACCAGGCCGTCCAGGGCCCGCTCGAACGCGGCAACGTCACCGCCGGCGGCCAGCAGGGCGCTCACCTCTTCGGCCAGTTCGACCGCCGTCTCGGGCGCCGCCGCGAGGCGCACCGGCTCCGGGGCGGGCGGCAGCACCTCCTCGTACACCGCCGGCTCCGGGTCCACGGCCGTGATGCCCAGGGTGTCCACCGCGCGGGTGCGCAGGGAAGGCGTCAACTGTTCCACCGCGAAGGTCAGTTCGGTGCGCAGGGCGTCGGAGTCGAGTTTCTTCATGTGGCGCTCGACCAGTTTGAGTGCCCGCTCCTGCATCTGGGTGTCCTCGTGCCCGAACGCCTGGGCCGCGACGGGGAGCAGCTCGGGCGCCGTGGACGGATCGAGGGAGAGCACCTTGCCGAGCAGCACGAGCTGGGCCCGCACCAGCTTCTTCTCGCTGCGGAACAGCAGAGCTTCGGAGGCCTCGGCCAGCAGGCGTGTGGTCAGCTCGCCGACCAGCGCGAGGGAGGCCAGGACCGACTGGGCGTGGGCGGCGACGGGGGAGGCGGCGTCGCGAGCCAGGGCGATCCAGTCGGCCGTCCGCTCCCGCTCCTCCTCCCGGGTGAGGCCGAGCATTTCGAGCAGGGGGAGGAAGACCCGGTGGTCGGTGGGGCCGCCGCCGCGCAGGAGGCGGGCGACACAGGCGTCGACCATGGTCTTGCGGTCCAGCGATCCCTTCCGGGTGAGCTCGGCGAGGGCGCTCTGCCAGGAGTTCGGTCCGTCGCCGAACAGCCACCGGACCTCCCTGAGGTCCGTGAGCTCGAAGAGGCCGGCCACGAGCCGGGCCAGATCCGGCTCACCGCGCAGCCGGTCGAGGATCGAGCCCTGCCCCCAGGAGCCGCCGATGTGCCGGATCCAGCCGACCACATAGGCCTCCGTCACCGGAACGTCGCAGCCCGCCCGGTGCACCAGCCCGGACATCAGCTCGTACGGCACGTCCGCGGACACCGGCCGCTGCGCGAGCCGGTGCGCCACATCGGCCAGCCATGCGCCGCCACGGCCCTCCAGCGCCTGCAGCAGCAGCTTGGGCGACGCCTGCCACCAGCGCATGTCCGAGCCCGACAGCCAGCTCGCGGCGGCCGCCGCTCCCGTGTGACAGGCCGCCCCGGCCGCGTGCAGCGCCGGGTGGGCGTCGCGGGACGAGTCGCCCAGGGGATCGTTCCGCAGCTCCTTGCGGACCGCCTTCAACTCGGGCAGCAGCGCCCGCCGTTCTGCGTCCGTCATCCCCTTGAGCAGGCGCAGCGTCTCGGACGTCCGCCCCGCCCGCACCGCCTCCAGCACCGCACTCATCGCGCACCCCCGTCGACTCCCGCGAACTCCTGTCCCACCACGGCACCCCGCCGCACCATCCGCACCGCCAGCGCGTGCTTGCACGGCCCGCGCCCACCGCGGTACTTCGCCCACCACAGACAGCTGCAGCTGAGCACCCCGGCCTCGTCACGCACCCGGTGCACATGGCCGTCCTCGGCGGTCACGGTCCCCAGCGGCCCGTCCAGGGCGACCGCACCCGCGTCCACCAGCGCCCGGGCCGACCGAAGCCGCGGGTTGTGGCGCTCCACGCGCCCGGCGTCGTACGGCAGTTCCCGGTGGAAGTAGGCCGCCTCCGCCGTGTCGTAGCCGACGCGTCCGGAGGTGCCGAGCCGGACCAGGGCCGCGTGGACCCGCTCCGGCGTGAGCCCGGCGGAGTCGGCGAGGCCGGCGACGTCGACGCGGGGCTCCCAGGCCAGCAGCACCTCGATCAGCTCCGCGTCCTCGGCGGCCTCGTCGGTGGCGAGCGCGTCCAGGACGCCGCCCTCGCCGGAGAATCCGCGCGAGGCGTCGGGCGACAGCGTGAGCGTGAGCCGCATGCCCGGCAGGACCACCTCCCAGGCGGCCGCCGTGGCGCCGGCACCGGCGGCGGCCGGGCCGTACACGCGCAGGGCCGTCGCGTGCCGCAGCACCCGCTGGAGCGCGGCCAGCCGCTCGGGGCCGGGCAGGCACACCGCGCCCGGCACCGGCCGGGTCGTCGGCCGCAGCCCGCGGCCCACCGGTACCACCCAGCGGGGACCGCCCACGGCACGCCCTGTTCCGGCGGCCCGGGGCAGCCCGCGCAGGAACCGCACCGCCTCGTCGGCCGGCAGCTCGGCCCGCAGGTCGAAACCTGCCGCTGTCACCTGGGCCTCGGCGAATCCGCGCAGCCAGCGGTCCGGGAGCGGCACCTTCTTCTCCACCACCGGCCCGTCCAGCGTGGTGACGGCCAGTTCCTCGGGGCCCACGCGGAGATGGAGCGGGTCGGCCGTGCCGATCCGGGACAGGGCCTCGCGCAGCGGGTTGTTGACGTCGACGTTCGTCGTCCCATGGCCCACCTCGCCGCCGTCGAGGCCCGGGCCGAGGACGTCCAGGCGCGCGTACACCCCGCCGCAGCCGGAGAAGGACTCGAAACGCAGCCGGTCGCCGTTGCCGGTCACCACCGGGTCGAGCGAGGCGCGCAGCTGCGGCTGGTAGTAGCGCGCGGCCGCCACGTCGGCCACCGCGAGCAGTCCGGCGGCGGCGACCTGAGGCGAGGTCAGAAAGCCCGCGAAGAACCGCGGATGGTCCTCGACACCGGTCGGTGTCGCGCCCCGGGAGGTCTCGAGTCCGAGGCGTCGTCCGTCCGTTGCGGATTCCAGCACGGAGGGTTGGCGATAGGCCACGGCCTGTACGGATCGCGTCATGGAAAAACCGTAGAGGCGACCACTGACAATCGGTCCTGACCTGCGAAAAAGCCCCTCCCGGCGCTGAGTTGGGAGGGGCGGTGCGGTGCCGCGCGCCGGGGGATGACGCCGGTGCGCGGCACAGCGAAAAGAGTACGGGAGTTACTGGCCGACCAGGCCCGGCTGGAGCGTCTGGGTGAACAGCACGGAGCCGTCCTGCTCGCGCAGCCGCACCGTCAGCTCCCCGCTGTGGCCGTCGATGTCGACCTCGCCGAAGAACTGGTAGCCGCCGGCGGGCGAGACGTTCGAGGCGGTCGGCGCCTTCACGAACACCCGCTCCGGACCGAAGGTGTTGTCGAGGGCGTTGGCCGGGAAGGCGCCCGCGTTCAGCGGACCCGAGACGAACTCCCAGAACGGTTCGAAGTCGGTGAAGGCGGCCCGTGACGGCTGGTAGTGCTGGGCCGAGGTGTGGTGCACGTCCGCCGTCAGCCACAGCGTGCCGGTGATCCGCGCGTGCTTGATGAACCGCAGGAGCTCGGCGATCTGCAGCTCACGGCCCAGCGGCATGCCGGGATCGCCCTGGGCCACCGCCTCGATGTTCGGCAGGCCCTCCATCGGGTCGGGCACGACCAGCCCGAGCGGCATGTCGGCCGCGATCACCTTCCACACCGCCCGCGACCGGGACAGCTCCCGCTTGAGCCACTCCAGCTGCTCCCGGCCCAGGATGCCCTGCGGGTCCACGGTCTGGTTGTCGGGGGAGTTGGCGTTGCGGTACGTCCGCATGTCGAGGACGAACACGTCGAGCAGCGGCCCCTGCCGCAGGACGCGGTTCACCCGGCCTTCCTTCGCGCCCGGCCGCAGTGTCGAGACGGGGAAGTACTCGCTGAACGCCCGCCGGGCGCGCGCGGCCAGGACGTCGATGCTCTTCTCGGTGTAGCGGGTGTCCGAGGCGGCGATCACCTCGCCCGGGTACCAGTTGTTGCGCACCTCGTGGTCGTCCCACTGGATGATCGAGGGGACCTGCGCATTGAACCGCTTGAGGTTCTCGTCGAGCAGGTTGTAGCGGAAGTTGCCGCGGTACTCGGCGAGGGTCTCGGCGACCTTGGACTTCTCCTCGGTGGTGATGTTCCGCCATGCGCTGCCGTCCGGCAGGGCCTGGGTGGCCGAGATCGGCCCGTCGGCGTAGATGTTGTCGCCGCTGCAGATGAAGAAGTCGGGGTCGAGCTTCGCCATCGCGTCGTAGATCCGGTAGCCGCCGAGGTCGGGGTTGATGCCCCAGCCCTGGCCGGCCAGGTCGCCGGACCACAGGAACCGCACGCCGTCGCGCCGGTGCGCGGACACGGTGCGGAAGGTGCCCGTCACCGGCTCGCCGGTGCGCCGCGGGTCGTCCGGGTCGGCGAGCAGCACGCGGTAGTGGATCTGCTCGCCGGACGGCAGGCCGCGCAGCCGGGTGGTGCCGGTGAAGTCGGTGTCCGGGCCCAGCAGCGGACCGTGCCATCTGTGCGGCTTGCGGAACGAGTCGGTGGCCGACGTCTCCACGATCATCCGGGCCGGCCGGTCCGAACGCACCCACACGAGACCGGAGTCGCAGGTCACGTCGCCCGTCTGCACGCCCCAGCCCGCCTTGGGGCGCCCGGACAGGGCGAATGCCGGTGCCGCGCCCAGGGCAGTGGGCAGGGCCAGGGCCGCCGACGCGGCCAGGGAGCCGCGCAGGACGCTGCGGCGGCCGGGGAACGGACGATGTGACATGGAAGGGCCTCCTGAACGGGATCCGGCCAATGTGCACTGTCACAACTACTGGTGCGCCGCAGCGCACACGGAAACCACAAGTGAACAACTGGCCCCATCGGCAAGGGAACCGGTGTGCGATTCGGAGGGAACCGGGAGCCCGGGCCGTCACCCGGCGAGCGCCTCGGCCATCAGCTGCACGCCCGCCCTGATCCGCGCCGGCGACAGATGCGCGTACCCCAGGACCAGCCGTACGCCGGAGACGTCGGCACGCGTGTGTGTGCAGGCGCTGAGCGGCCGCACCGCGACACCGGCCGCGGCCATCCGCTCCAGGAAGCGCTCCTCGGGCCCGTACCGCCGCGGCAGTTCGGCGATGGCGTGCAGACCTGCGGCGATCCCCGAGACCCTGGCCTCAGGGAAGTGCGTCTCCAGCGCCGCGACCAGGACGTCGCGCCGCTCGCGGTAGGCGCGCTGACAGCGCCGCAACTGCCGGTCGTAGTCGCCGTGCTCCAGGAACCGCGCGAACAGCGCCTGGTCCAGCGACGGATGCCCGAGATCCATGGTCCGTTTGCGCTCGACCACCTCGTCGGCCAGCCACTCGGGCACGAGCAGCCAGCCCAGCCTCAGGCCCGGGGCGAGGGACTTGCTGACCGACCCCGTGTAGGCCACCCGCTCCGGGTCCAGTCCCTGGAGCGCGCCCACGGGGGCACGGTCGTACCGGAAGTCGCCGTCGTAGTCGTCCTCCAGGACGAGCCCGTCCACCGACCGGGCCCAGTCGAGCAATGCGGTGCGCCGCCGCGCCGAGTACGCGATACCGGTGGGGAACTGGTGGGCCGGCGTCGTCACCACGGCGCTGACACCCGAGACGCGCAGCGGGTTCAGGGCCAGGCCCTCGCCGTCCAGGGGCAGGGGTACGGTGCCCATGCCGGCCGCGGCGTAGAGGGCCTCGTGCTGCGGGCTCCCCGGGTCCTCGACGCCGACCGTGCGCATCCCGCGCGCGTGGAGCACGAATCCCAGCAGGGTCGTGGCCTGCGCGACCCCCGATACGACCACGATCCGCTCCGGGTCGGCGGCCACGCCCCGGCGACGGACCAGCAGTTCGGCGAGGGCGGTGCGCAGCCGGGGCAGTCCGCGTGGGTCGGGGTAGCCGAGGTCGTGGTGCGGCAGGTCCGCCAGCACCGCGCGCTGCGCCGCGGCCCAGGCGGCGCGCGGGAACAGCGACAGGTCCGGTGTCCCCGGGACGAAGTCGGCGCGTGCACCGGGGGAGCGGGGCGCGAGGTCGCGCGCACGGGGCGAGGCCGCACGAACGCTGCCGCCCACCCACGTCCCCGCTCCCCGGTCGCTGCGCAGATAGCCCTCGGCCGTCAGCTGCTCGTACGCCTCGGTGACCAGCCCGCGCGACACCCCGAGATCGGCCGCGAGGTCCCGGCTGGACGGCAGCCGTGTGCCCGGCGCGAGCCGTCCCGAGCGGATCGCCTCGCGCAGGGCTGCCTGGAGGGCGCGGCCACGCGCGCGTGCCGGCGCCGACGCTGCCGGGAGCAGCAGTTCCCACGCGGCGGTGCCCGTCAGGCCGCCCGGATTGGTCCCCGATGACGTCATGGAAGTGGACCTTAAACCGGGCCGCCGCGCTCCCTAACGTCGCCGTCATGAACGCGACCCGTCGCGGCGCCCTGCTCGCCGCGTTCGCCTGCGTGCTCGTCGGCGGCTCCTTCACCGCCAACAGCCTGCTCGGTGACTACCCGTATGCGGGCGGCCAGTGCCTGCGCTACGGACTGGCCTGTCTCCTGCTGCTCCCGCTCGCCGGCCGGGGGTCGACCAAACGCCTGCGCGGGCTCGCACCCCGCCAGTGGGCCCGCCTCGCCCTGCTCGCGGCCCTTGGCATGGTCGGCTTCAACCTGGCCGTCCTCGCCGCCGGGCGCACCGCCGAGCCGGCGGTACCGGGCGTCTTCGTGGGCTGCGCTCCCGTGGTGGTGGCGGTCGTCGTCCCGTTCCTCCACGGCCGCCGTCCGCGGCGCGTCGTGCTGTATGGGGCGCTGCTGGTCGCCGTCGGCGCGTTCACCGTGCAGGGGTGGGGCCGTACCGACGCGGCCGGGATCGTCTTCTCCGCCTGTGCCCTGGCCGGTGAGGTCGGGTTCGCGGTTCTCGCGGTCCCCGTGCTGCGGCCGCTGGGACCGCGGCTGCTGTCCGCCACGGTGAGCGCAGTCGCCGCAGCCGAGTCGGCGGTCGCCGGTGTCGTCCTCGACGGGGACGGGTGGCTGCGGCGCCCCGATGCCACCGAGGCCGCCGCGCTGCTGTGGCAGGCGGCGGTCGTCACGGTCGTCGGCTTCGTGTGCTGGTACATGGGCATGCAGCGGATCGGCGCGGAGCGCGCCACGCTCTTCTCCGGGCTCATCCCGGTGGCGGCCGCCTGCACCGCCCCCTTCGCCGGAACCGGCTCCTACGGTCCGGCCCAGGCCGCGGGCAGCGCCCTGGTGGGCGCCGGAGTCGCCCTGGGATCCGGGGCGTTGACCGGGGTCCGGCGCCGGTCAGTGGCTGCCGTCGAGGATCACGCGGGCGACGAGCGCCGGGTCGTCGTTCATCGGGCAGTGCCCGCAGCCGGGCAGCCGCACCAGCCGGGCCCGGGGGATGACCTGCTTGGCGCGGACGCCCTGGCGGCGCACCAGCAGCCAGTCCCTGGTGCCCCAGCCCACGGTGACCGGGATCCCCGGGAGGTCGTCGGTGAACTGGATGGAGGCACCGGCGCGCAGCGTCGCGTCGAATCCGGTGGCCCGGGCAAGCGCGAGTGTCTCGGCGACCACGGCCTCGGGTGAACGGCGGGCCGGACGGGCGTAGATGGTGCTCGTCAGGGCCGTCCGGCCGGCCGCCGTGCGGGCCAGCCGCTCGACGAGCGGCACTGGGAGCTGCTGGGAGATCCGCCGCATCGTGATGAGGACGCCGAAGGCGTACAGCCGCTCGGCCTGCGACCAGAACCCGGCGGGGGAGAGGGCGGTGACGGACCGTACGAGCTTCTCGCGGCCCAGCTCCAGGGCCAGCAGCCCGCCCAGCGAGTTGCCCGCCACGTGCGGGCGGTCCAGCTCCAGTGCCTCGAACAGGGCGGCGAGTACGGCGTTGGTGGTGGGCAGGTCGTAGGTGAGGCCGTCCGGCAGACCCGGGGACGCGCCGAAGCCGGGCAGGTCCACGGCGATCACATCGCGCTCGGTCGCGAGGATGTCCACCACGGGGTCCCACGCCTGCCGGTGGTGGCCGATGCCGTGCAGCAGAACCAGCGGGTCACCGGTCCCCACGCGCGCGTAGGAGACGGTCACCGGCTGCTGGCCGTGCGGGGAGGGGACCGTGAAGGAGACGGTGGCGGACATGGGGGTGCTCCTCGTCTGGACTGGCCGATGGACGCCGTAGACAGCTTGTCAGCAATTGCTACCGGCGGGTAGCCCCCAGTCGCGGCGTGTCGCGCCGCGGTACTGGCCTCAACGCGCTGTGCGGACCTGCACGTTGAAGTCGGCGTGGCCGAGGCTCTGAAGCAGATTCATCCACAGAGGCAGATACATCTCCAGGGAACGCGCCGCCTGGATACCGCCCAGGTCCAGCACTCGTTGGGCCGGCCAGCCGAACTCGCCGAGCAGGGCCGTCACCTGTTCCTTGGCGTCGGCGTCCTCACCACAGAGGAACATCTGGTGCTCGCCCGGCACCCGCGCCGGATCCACCATCACCTGGCAGTTGACGGTGTTGAGCGTCTTCACCACGCGCGCGTGAGGGAAGGCCCGCTGGATCCGCTCGCCCACGCTGTCCGACTCGACGGGGTCCAGCCGCAACCGGCCCTCCTCGAAGGCCAGCGGGTTGGAGACGTCGACGACCACCTTGCCCTCGAGATTCGCCGCGCCGGCCGCCTCCAGAGCCGCCTGCGCCACCCGGCCGCCCACGGCGTTCACGATCACCTCGGCGGCCGCGGCCGCCTCCGCGAACGTCCCGGCACTCGCCCCGGCGCCCGCGTCCCGCGCCCACTTCAGAGCGGCCGGATTGTCCTTCGTGCGCGAACCCAGGGTCACCTCGTGCCCCAACCGCACCAGCTTGCCGCCGAGTGTGCGGCCCACCTCGCCCGTACCCAGCACCGCGTACCGCATCGGCCACCTCCCGTGCCCCGTCCGCCGACCGCCGACGGTCCGCCGATCATTGTGGTCCGGGCGCGCCCTGGACGGGTCGATTCCGCCTGGACAGCGCGGGTTGTGTCGGATGGGATGGAGGCGTGAGCGCCGACACAGTGACCGACGTCTTCGAAGAGCACCGTCCCGTTCTCATGGGCGTCGCCTACCGCATGCTCGGACGTGTGGCCGACGCGGAGGACGTCGTCCAGGACGCCTGGCTGCGCTGGTCCGGCGCGGACCGCGGCGACGTGCGCGAACCGCGTGGTTATCTGGTGCGCGTCACCACCCGGCTGGCCATCGACCGGCTGCGGCAGATCCGGGCGCGGGACGAGGCTTACGTCGGCCCCTGGCTCCCGGAGCCGTACGTCACCGACTTCGGCGACACCGTCCCGGACACGGCGGAGCGCGCCGTGCTGGCCGATTCCGTCTCCCTCGCCGTGCTCGTCGTGCTGGAGTCGCTGTCCCCGCTGGAGCGCGCCGTGTTCGTCCTTCGGGAGGCGTTCGCCTATCCGTACGCCGACATCGCGGCCATGCTCGACCGCGGTGAGCCGGCGGTGCGTCAACTCGCCGGGCGGGCCCGCCGGCATGTCGACGAGCGGCGGCCGCGCTACGTGGTCGACCCGGCCCAGCGCCGGGACCTGACCGAGCGTTTCCTCACCGCGGCGGCCGAGGGCGACATCGAGGGCCTGATGTCGCTGCTGGCCCCCGATGTGCGCCTGGTCGGCGACAGCGGCGGCAAGGCGAAGGCACCGCTGCGGGTCCTGGAGAGCGCCGACAAGGTGGGCCGGTTCGTCATCGGCGCCGCGCGCAAGGACGGAGCCGGACTGTCCTTCCGCCTCCTGGAGGTCAACGGCGGCCTCGCGGTGCTGGCCCTGTCCGGGGACAAGCCCGACAGCGTGCTGCAGATCGACGCCGCCGACGGCGTCGTCCGCGCGGTGTACATCATCCGCAACCCCGACAAGCTGCAGTCCCTGGCGGCCCGCTGAGCCGTACCGCCCGAGGCCTCCGTCACGTGACGGAGGCTTTGCCGCGATGTCACGAACACGGCCCCGTGAGAACGCCTCATGAACGCTCCGCGGCGCCGGTCCTGTGCGCTGCGTAAGGGATCGAGGATTGGTCTTGACCAAGGGTGGGGGCCGCCCTATGGTCGCAGATAAGTGCAACAACCTTTAATAAACAAGGGCGCCAAAAACGCCGCCGGACCACGGCGATTGCGGAGGACAGGGTGGGGACCACGCAGCTGGAACCGGTGCCGGAACCGAAGTACTGGCACCTCAAGACCGTGCTCAGTGAGGCACTCGACTCCGAGTTCTCGGTCGGCGAGATCCTGCCCAACGAGCGCGATCTCGCAGCCCGCTTCGGCGTCGCCCGCGCCACGCTCCGCCAGGCCCTCGAACAGCTCGAGCTGGAAGGCCGGCTGCAGCGCCGCCGCGGCGTCGGGACGACCGTCGCACCGCCGCGCGTCGGCGTGTCCGTCGGCGCCGAGCAGCACGTCTGGCCGGGCGCCGCCGGTGACGCCTGGCAGCCCGTCGACAGCACGCGGGCGGCGCCGCCCGCCGCCGTCGCCACCGCCCTGGGGACCGGCCCCGAGGAGCCCGTGCACACCGTGCGCCGCTCCCGTGTCTCCCACGGCCAGCCGGTCGCCGCCGAACTGCTCTACATCCCGGCCTCCTCGGTGCCCGATCTGTCGGCGATCGACGCACCGAACGGCACCGCACGCGCGCGTGCCGTCCTGCGCGAACTGCAGCGCCTCGAGCTGGAGAGCCAGGACCGCTCCGTGGAGCTCGGCTCGGCCCGCGCCGACGACGCCAAGGAACTCGACCGGCTACCCGGCGCGCCCGTCCTCGTCGTCACCACCCGCTTCTTCGCCGAGGGCCGCACCGCCGCGCTCTCCGTCGCCACCTACCGCGCGGACACCTGCCGGCTCACCTTCGGCGACTCCGGCGGCGTGGAGATCCACCACGGACCCGAGCGGCAGGCCTCGTAACCCCGCGCCGCCTCCGCCCCGGCACAAGCCCCCAGAACCGCACCGACCGGGCCCCGGAACCCCACCGGGGCCCGGCGCGCTTCCCTGCCGCCGGCTCGCAATCCACCGCAGCGCTGTCGGGGCGGGGCGCGTCGGACGCGGAGCCGCCGAGGGTGTTGGTGGGCCCTGGGACCGACGCCGCCCGGCAGCCGTCGGGCCTGGGGCGTTGCTCCCTAAGCCGACAGCGGTGCCTCGTCGGTGCTCGGGTCGCCGCCGGTTGGCCGATGTCGCGGGCGGCGCGCTTCACCGGTGGCAGCCCCCGGCGCTCCGCAGCAGCCGTACGCAGCGCGGGCGGCCCGTACGGCGGTGTCGACGTCCTCGGCGGTACCGGCCGGGACCCGGCCGCGCACGTCGCCCGGAGTCAGCGCCGCGCGGTCACCGTGCCCTCCACCGCGAACAGCTGTTCCTCCACATGGTCCAGGGCGAGCCGCAGGGCGCCCGTGGCCACGGCCGCCTCGCCCAGGAGGGAGAGCGTCACCTTGGGGGGCCGCAGACAGTAGCGGGCCAGTTCATGGCGCAACGGCTCCAGCACGCCGTCCAGACCTGCCGCCCACCCGCCGACGACGACCAGCTCCGGGTCGAGGGCCAGGACGAGCGCCGCCACGTCGTGGACCAGCCGCTGGATGAAACGGTCGACGGCCGCGCGGGCCCGCTTGTCGCCCTCGCGCGCGAGCGCGAAAACCTCCGCCACCGCCTGCTCGTCCAGCGGGTGCAGCGGCTCGTCCGTGGTGGACAGGAGCGTCTCCGGGGTCGCCTCCCGGCCCAGCAGGTGCAGCGCGCCGATCTCGCCGGCAGCCCCGCCGTACCCGCGGTGCAGCCGCCCGCCGATCAGCGAACCGGCGCCCGGGCTCAGTCCCGCCAGGACGAACACGATGTCGTCCGACTCGGTCGCGGCGCCCTTCCAGTGCTCGGCGACGGCCGCGGCGTTGGCGTCGTTCTCGACCAGGACCGGGCACTTGAAGGAGCGGCTGAGCCGTTCGCCGAGCCGCAGGCCCGTCCACTGGGGCAGCGCGGTGCCGAGCCGCACGGTGCCGTCGGCCTCGACGATCCCCGGTGTGCCGACACCCACCGCACGCAGCGAGCCGCGCGCGACCCCGGCCCGGCGCAGCAGCTCGGCGACGGCCGTACGCAGGCGCTCCAGGCGCTCGTCCGCGTCGGCCGTCTCGTCGACGTCCTTGGCCTGGGCGCCCAGCACCCGGCCGTCCAGGTCGGCGAGGAGCGCGGTGACGCGGTGCGCCCCGATCTCCAGGCCCAGCAGATGTCCGGCCTCGGCCCGGAACCGGAACCGCCGCGCCGGCCGCCCCTGACGCCGGGTGACGCCCTCTTCTGCGGCCTTCTCGACGACGAGACCGCCCTCGATGAGCCCCTCGACGACGCCCTCGACGGTCGGCCGGGACAGTCCGGTCACCCGGGTGATCTCGGTGAGCGTCGCACAGTCCGTGGCACGCAGTGCGTGCAGCACCACCGCGGAATTGATCCTTCGCAGCAGCGAGGGATCGCCGCCGGTCAGCCGCCCCAACGTCCGTCCTCCCAGCTCGTGCGCGTGTTGGGCGGATCGTACTCGGCACGGCGGAGCCCGGCGAGTGCCGGGCCGCCCCGGACCCGTGGGCGCACCGGATCAGCCGGGGGCCACGAAACCCGACTCGTACGCCGTGATCACCGCCTGGGTGCGGTCCCGGGCGCCGAGCTTCGCCAGTACGGCGCTGACATGCGACTTGACCGTCTCGGTGCCGACGACCAGGCGTTCCGCGATCTCCGCGTTCGACAGCCCCCGGGTCATCAGCCGCAGCACCTCGGCCTCCCGCTCGGTCAGCCGGGCCCGCTCCAGCGCGGCGCGCGCCGCCCGGTTTCCACCGCCGTCGCCGTACTGTGCGGCAAGTTGGCGCACCGACGCGGGGAACAGCAGCGACTCGCCCGCGGCGACCAGCCGCACGGCGTGCACGATCTCGGCGGGCCGGGCCCGCTTCAGCAGGAACCCGTCGGCGCCCGCGCGCAGTGCCTCGTACACGTACTCGTCGTTCTCGAACGTGGTCACCACGAGGATCTTCGGCGGATCGTCGACGGTGCGCAGCACCACGCGCGTGGCCTCGATCCCGTCGAGCAGCGGCATCCGCACGTCCATGGCGACCACATCGGGCCGCAGCTGCCGGACCAACGGGATCACCGCCGCCCCGTCGGCCGCCTCGCCGACCACTTCGATGTCGGGCTGCGCCTCCAGCACGGCTCGCAGACCGGCGCGGACCAGGGGTTCGTCGTCGACGAGAAGAACGGTGACCGGCATCCGCCAAGCCTAGATCACCGCAAGGGCAGTTCGGCGTGCACCTGCCAGTCGCCCTCGTGCGGTCCGGTGTGCGCGCGGCCGCCGAGCAGGGCCGCGCGCTCGCGTATGCCCCGCAGCCCGCTGCCCCGGCCGGGTCCGGGCACCGGGGCCGTGAGCGGATTGCGCACCTCCAGCGCGAGGGTGCCCCCGGCGACCGTGACACGGACCCGCACGGGCACGGCCCCCGCATGGCGCAGCACATTGGTGAGAGCCTCTTGGAGGATGCGGTAGCCCTCGCGGGAGACCGGTCCGGGCACCGTCTCCACGGGACCGGTCACCTCGGCGTCGACCTTGGCGCCGGAAGCGCGCGCGGAGTCCAGGAGCCGGTCGGCGTCGGCCAGGGTGGGCCGGCTGCTCACCGGCCGTTCCGACTCCCGCAGGACACCCAGCACCCGCTCCAGGTCCTCCAGCGCCGCCCGCCCCGTCTCCTCGATGGCGCCCAGGGCGCGGTCGGTGAACTCCGGGTCGTCGGCCGTCCGCGCCGCGCCCGCCTGCACCACCGCCACCGTCAGCGCATGCCCGATCGAGTCGTGCAGCTCACGGGCGATGCGAGTGCGCTCCAGGAGCTGCTCGGTCCGTTCCTCCAGGGCGGCGAGCCGCTCGGAGGCGGACGTACCGAGCAGTCGCCGCGCCACGGCGGTGACGAGCTCGCCGAGCCCCACGAGGGCGCCGTAGAGCGCGACCAGGGGCAGCGGGATCAGCAAGGCGTAGGCCCAGTGCGGCTCCGCCCGGTTCAGCACCGGGATGTCGGCGGGAACCTGTCCCCACGCCATGCTGCCGAGTTCGTACGCGAGCAACGGCAGCCACACCGAGACCATCGAGGTGGCCACGCCCAGGATCAGCCGCACCTCCATCCACAGCACCGTGCGCAGTCGGTCCGGCCAGGTCGCCGACGGCGTCGCGGAGATCCCCGGCTCCTCCACGCCGGGCGTGAGCAGCAGCCGAGCCTGTACGCCCTCGCCCATCCGCACGACGGCGAGGAGCCCGATCGGAACGAGCACGAGCGCGGGCACCCACGGCTTCGACGAGTCGATGAACATCCACACGCTGAAGATCAGCACCGGCAGCCACAGATGCAGCAGTCGCGTGTACGTCGTCCCCCGCGTCAGCGGGCGCAGAAAGCGGGCCATCGGACCATCGTGGCAGGTGGCGCCGACAACAGGCCTCCCCCGGGCGGGGGAGACGATCTCCACCGGCGAGGGAGGAACCAACGCCCGTGAGGCGTCAGGGTGTTGCCATGACCAGCATCGACGTACGAGACCTCACCAAGGAGTACCGCAGCCGACGGGCCGTGGACCAGCTCACCTTCAGCGTCCGCCCCGGTCGCGTCACGGGCTTTCTCGGCCCCAACGGCGCCGGGAAATCGACCACCATGCGGCTCGTCCTCGGCCTGGACCGGCCGACCTCCGGCACCGCCACGATCGGCGGCCACGCCTACGGTGAACTCCGCGAGCCACTGCGCACGGTGGGCGCCCTGCTCGACGCGCGGGCCGCGCACGGCTCCCGCACGGCACGCGACCATCTGCGCGCCCTCGCGGCCGGCAACCGCATCCCGGACCGCAGGATCGACGCCGTGCTGGAACAGACCGGACTCGCCGCCGTGGCCCGGCGCCGGGTGAAGACGTACTCGCTCGGTATGCGCCAGCGGCTCGGCATCGCCGCCGCCCTGCTCGGCGACCCCGAGGTGATCCTGCTGGACGAGCCCGCCAACGGCCTCGACCCCGAAGGCATCGTCTGGATCCGCACCCTGCTGCGCGCACTGGCGGCGGACGGCAGGACCGTCCTGGTCTCCAGCCACCTGATGCACGAGACCGCCGCCTTCGCCGACCACCTCGTGATCCTCGGTCGCGGCCGCCTCCTCGCCGACACTCCCGTCCAGGACTTCATCCACGCACGCGTACGACCCGAGGTCAGGATCCGCACCAGCGACGATGCCGCGCTCGGTGACCTGCTCACCCGGCACGGTCACGACACCTCCCGGGGCGAGGACGGGACGTGGACCGTACGGCACGCGCGCGTGGACGACCTCGGCCGCCTCATGTCCGAGGCGGGCGTGCCCGTACTGGAACTGGCCGCCCGGGAGGCCACCTTGGAGCAGGCCTACTTCGATCTGACCGCGACCGAGGCCGAGTTCACCACCCAGCCCCAGGAGGCCTGACCATGCCCTTCGCACCCGTTCTGCACGCGGAGTGGATCAAGATCCGGACGCTGCGCTCGCTCGTCGGCAGCCTGGCGGCGATCCTCGTCGCCACCGCTGCGTTCTCCGCGCTGGCCTCCTCCTCCGCGGACGCGGGCACCGACGACGTGGACCCGCTGTTCTCGGTCTTCTTCGGCATCAGTTTCGGGCAGATCGCCGCGATCGCCTTCGGTACGACGGCCCTGTCCTCGGAATTCCGGGGCGGCGCGCTGCGGCTGACCCTGTCGGCCGTGCCCGACCGGCGGCGCTGGTTCGCCGCGAAGGCCACGGCGATCGCACTGCCCGTCCTCGCCGTCGGGCTCGTCACCGGGGTGGTGACCCTGCTGGTGGGCAAGGCCGTCCTCGGCGCTTCCGGGCCGACCTGGACCGAGGGAATGCGCGGCGTGCTCGGTTGTGGCCTGCACCTCACGCTGATGGCGCTGTTCGCCGCCGGACTCGCGGCCGTACTGCGCAGCGGCGTCGCCACCCTCTCCATTCTGATCCCGTTCCTGCTGATCGTGTCCTTCGTCATCGGCGACCTGTCCGCGGGTGTCGCCGACTACCTGCCGGACCGGGCCGGCCAAGTGGCCCTGCACAGCACGTGGGACGGCTCCCTCGGCCCCTGGACCGGCCTCGCGGTGACCGCGCTGTGGACGGCGGCCGCCCTGTGCGCGGGAGCCTGGAGCATCCAGCGCAGGGACGCCTGACAGCCCGCCAATTGTCAGTGGGGCCCGCTTTACTGGATCACATGGACATCGTGAACTGCCTTGCTGTGATCGAGCGGCTGTGCGCCCGGGAGTTCCCCGCGGCGGACGGCAGGACCGATGTGGGCACGGGCGGGCCGGGGTACCTGATAGCCGAGTTACAGACCAGCGGCGACTTCTACGAGGACGACGGCACCGAGCGGGAGGAGACGGAGGCGCAGTACGAGGCCGACCGGGACGCGTTGGCGGAGCGGCTCGCCGAGCGGTGGGGACCGGCGGACGTGTTCAGCCTGGACAGCGTGTTCCGGCGCGGCCTTGAGGGGGAGGAGCCGGCGGAGCCTTGGGACACTCTCGCCTCGCACGTCCCCGATGTGCATGCGTGGCGGACGGAGTCCGGCCGCTGGGTCGCGCTGGGCGTGTCCCAGTGGGACACCGAACTGCCCTTCCAGCTGCTGGCGGTGGTCACCGAGACCGACCCGCCCTGACCCGTCAGGTCCGCGCGGCCTCCCGCAACCGCCCGAACTCCTCCGCCATCGTCGCCGCCGTCCAATGGGCGTTCAGCCCGCTGGGATTGGGCAGCACCCACACACGCGTGTCCCCGATCGTCCGCTCCTGAGGCCCCACCTGGGCCCCGCGGTCCCCGAAGGCGGCCCGGTAGGCGGTCACCCCGACCACGGCCAGCCACGTCGGCCGCAGTCGCGTCACCTTCGCCGACAGCAGTCGCCCGCCCTCCGCGTACTCCTCCGCCGTCAGCTCGTCGGCCCGGGCGGTCGCCCGCGCCACGACGTTGGTGATGCCGAGACCGTACGACAGCAACTCCCGCTGCTCCGCGGGCTTCACCAGCCTCGGGGTGAACCCGGACAGGTGCAGGACCGGCCAGAACCGGTTTCCGGGACGGGCGAAGTGGTGTCCCGTCGCCGCCGTCATCAATCCGGGATTGATCCCGCAGAACAGCACCCGGAGACCGGCCGCGACCACGTCAGGGACGAGACGGTCGCGGGCGGCCTCCAGTTCCGCCTGGGTGAAGCGGGTCAGAGGATCGCTCCCGGGGTGTACCCGGCGGCCTCCGGGTGCTGCTTGACGATCTCCTGGATGCGGCCGACGACGACACCCACCTGGTCGGCGGCGGCGCCGGTGAAGGACAGCTTGTCGGCCATCAGCTCGGCGAGCTGCGCGCGGTCGAGCGGGAGGCGCTCGTCGGCGGCCAGCTTGTCGAGCAGGTCGTTGCGCTCGGCGCCCTGCTCGCGCATCGCCAGCGCGGTGGCGACCGCGTTCTCCTTGATCGCCTCGTGCGCGACCTCGCGGCCGACGCCCGCGCGCACCGCGCCCATCAGCACCTTGGTCGTGGCGAGGAACGGCAGGTAGCGGTCGAGCTCACGGGCGACGACCGCCGGGAAGGCACCGAACTCGTCGAGCACGGTCAGGAAGGTCTCCAGCAGACCGTCGAGCGCGAAGAACGCGTCCGGCAGCGCGACTCGGCGCACCACCGAGCAGGACACGTCGCCCTCGTTCCACTGGTCGCCCGCCAGCTCGCCGGTCATCGAGGCGTAGCCGCGCAGGATGACCATGAGGCCGTTGACGCGCTCGCAGGAGCGGGTGTTCATCTTGTGCGGCATCGCGGACGAGCCGACCTGGCCGGGCTTGAAGCCCTCGGTCACCAGCTCGTGCCCGGCCATCAGCCGGATCGTCTTGGCCAGCGAGGACGGCGCGGCCGCCAGCTGCACCAGAGCGGTGACGACGTCGTAGTCCAGGGAGCGCGGGTAGACCTGCCCGACCGAGGTGAACGCCCGCGAGAAGCCGAGGTGCGCCGCGATCCGGTCCTCCAGCTCGGCGAGCTTCGTCGCGTCACCGCCCAGCAGGTCCAGCATGTCCTGCGCCGTACCGACCGGGCCCTTGATGCCGCGCAGCGGGTAGCGGGACAGGAGTTCCTCGACCCGGCCGTGGGCGACGAGCAGCTCGTCGGCCGTGGTCGCGAAGCGCTTGCCGAGGGTCGTGGCCTGGGCGGCGACGTTGTGGGACCGGCCGGCCATGACCAGCTCGGCGTACTCGCCGGCCAGCTTGCCCAGCCGCGCCAGGACGGCCACCGTACGGTCGCGCATCAGCTCCAGCGAGAGCCGGATCTGCAGCTGCTCGACGTTCTCCGTCAGGTCGCGGGACGTCATGCCCTTGTGCACGTGCTCGTGCCCGGCGAGGTCGTTGAACTCCTCGATACGGGCCTTCACGTCGTGCCGGGTGACCTTCTCGCGCTCGGCGATCGAGGCCAGGTCGACGGTGTCGAGGACGCGCTCGTAGTCGGCGATCGCCTCGTCCGGCACCTCGATGCCGAGGTCCTTCTGGGCCCGCAGCACGGCGAGCCAGAGCTGCCGCTCCAGCTTCACCTTCTGCTCGGGGGACCAGAGCGTGGCGAGCTCGGCGGAGGCGTAACGTCCGGCGAGGACGTTCGGGATGCGGGGCTTGGCGGGCGCTGGAGTCACGTGTACGGATTCTACTGGCGATTCGTGCAGGCCAGCGCCACGGGGCCGTTCGGCGGAACCTACAAGGGGCCGATGAGGCCCAGGGCACGTCGTCCCCGAGGCCTGGGCCCTGTCGTCAAATCCCCGCCTGCCCGGCGACAGGACCTAGGACAGGGCGTCCGTGTCGGCCAGTTCCGCCAGCACGTCCGCATGGCACGGCTCGGGTGCGCACCAGCAGGCCAGCGTCTTCCCGCGCAGCTCCGGCACCAGGTCCAGCAGCTCGGGCCGCTCCAGCAGATACGCCCGGTACATCGCCATGACCTCGGCCCGGGTGCCGTCCCGCTTCTTCTTCGGGGTGTCGTAGGCGAAGGGGTTGTACAGCGGGTGCCGGGGCAGGTCCCAGCCGCCCATCGTCCAGCGCCGGCCGACGTAGACCACGTCCTCGGGGGCGTACTCCAGCCGGGGGCCGAACTCGTGGATCCGGCCCCGGACGTTGATCACCCGTGTGGTCACGGCCGCTACGCCGCCGGACCCTCGTAGGGCAGCAGCTCCGGCCGCTTCGCCGGGCGGCCGTCCCCGGACGAGCGGCCGGTCAGGCGGCGGCCGATCCACGGCAGCAGGTGCCGCTTGGCGAACCGCGCGTCCGCGACCCGCCGGGTGACCCAGCCCGGCGGCAGAGTGGCTTCCATCGGCGTGTGCCACTCGGTGTCCTCGGGTGCGTAGCCGAGCGTCTGCCAGACCGCCTCGGCGACCCGCCGGTGCCCCTCGGCCGTCAGATGCAGCCGGTCCACGTCCCACATCCGGGGGTCGGCCAGCGAGGGCGCCCCGTAGAGGTCCACCACCAGAGCGCCGTGCCGCTGCGCCAGCTCGTCGACGCAGGCGAACAGCTCTTCCATGCGCGGCCGGAACCGCTCCAGGACCGGGCCCTGGCGGCCGGGGCTGCGCATCAGCACCAGTTGCCCGCAGGCGGGCGCCAGACGCTCCACGGCCTCCGTCAGCAGGCCCCGTACCCGTTCCATGTCGCACTTGGGCCGCAGCGTGTCGTTGAGCCCGCCGACCAGCGTGATCACATCGGGGTTCATCGCCGCCGCCACGTCGACCTGCTCGTCGACGATCTGCCCGATCAGCTTGCCCCGCACCGCCAGGTTGGCGTACCGGAAGCCGGGGCTGCGGGCGGCCATTCGCGTCGCGAGGAGGTCGGCCCAGCCTCGGTAGGAGCCGTCCGGCAGCAGGTCCGACATGCCCTCGGTGAAGGAGTCGCCGACCGCGACCAGGCTGGTGTGCGTGGGGTGCGTGGGATTCGTCTGCATGGCGACAGCGATGGTATCCCGGCTCCATACCCATCGGTCGGTCGGCCCCGGACCGCCCGCGTGGGCCGGTCAGGCGTGCTGCCCGAAGAGCTCCCGCAGCACGTCCTCCATCGTCACCAGCCCCGCGAGCCGTCCGTCCGAGCCGATCACGCCCGCCAGGTGCGTACGGCTGCCCCGCATCGCCGTGAGCACGTCGTCCAGCGGGGTGTTCTCCCGCACACGCGCGATCGGCCGCATGTCCCGCAGCCGGAACGCCTCGTCGCGCGGTGAGGCGTCCAGCGCGTCCTTGACGTGCAGGTAGCCCACGATCCGGCGGCCCTCGTCCACCACGGGGAACCGGGAGAAGCCGGATTCCGCCGAGAGCCGCTCCACCTGCTCCGGTGTGACACCCACGCGCGCGTAGACGACGCGTTCCAGCGGGACCACCACGTCCTGCACCGGCCGGCTGCCCAGTTCCAGGGCGTCGTGCAGCCGCTCCCGCGCCCGGTCGTCGATCAGACCCGCCTCGCCCGCGGCCCTGACGATCTGGGCCAGTTCCGCGTCCGAGAAGCTCGCCGTCACCTCGTCCTTGGTCTCCACCCCGAGCAGCTTCAGCAGCCCGTTCGCGCAGGCGTTGACCGTGAAGATCACCGGACGCAGCGCACGGGACAGGGCAACCAGGGGCGGGCCGAGCAGCAGCGCGCTGCGCACCGGTTCGGCGAGCGCGATGTTCTTCGGCACCATCTCGCCGAGCAGCATGTGCAGATACGTCGCCAGCGTCAGCGCGATCACGAAGGACACGACGTGACCCGCGCCCTTGGGCACGCCCAGCGCATGGAACACGGGCTCCAGCAGATGCGCGATCGCCGGTTCGGCGACCACACCCAGCACCAGCGTGCACAGAGTGATACCGAGCTGGGCGGCCGCCAGCAGCGCCGACACATGCTCCAGGCCCCACAGCACGGCCTTCGCGCGCCGTTCGCCCTGCTCGGCGTGCGGCTCGATCTGGCTGCGGCGTACCGAGATCAGCGCGAACTCGGCTCCGACGAAGAAGGCGTTGGCGATCAGCGTCAGCAGACCGATCAGCAACTGTACGGCGGTCACTTCGCGTCCTCCCCCTGCGCCCTCTGCTCGTCGTCGAGCGGCGCGTGCAGCAGCACCCGGGCCGCCCGGCGCCCCGAGGCGTCCACCACGTCCAGCCGCCATCCGGCGACCTCGACGCGATCACCGGTCCGCGGTATGCGGCCCAGCGCCGTCGCGACGAGGCCGGCCAGCGTCTCGTACGGCCCCTCGGGCGCGCGGAGACCCACGCGCGCGAGCTGGTCCATGCGGGCGGCACCGTCCGCCGAGTACAGCGTCCGGCCCTCCTCGTCGGCCCCGGCGGGGGCGAGATCGGGGGTCTCGTGCGGGTCGTGCTCGTCCCGCACCTCGCCGACGACCTCCTCGACGATGTCCTCCAGGGTCGCGACGCCCGCCGTACCGCCGTACTCGTCGATGACGACGGCCATCGTGCGCTTGCCGGAAAGCCGGTCGAGCAGCCGGTCGACGGTGAGCGACTCGGGGACCAGCAAAGGCTCGCGCATCACCTGGGAGACGGGCCGGTGCGGCCGCTCGTCGGCGGGCAGGGCCAGGACGTCCTTGATGTGGGCGATGCCGACGACCGAGTCGAGGCTGCCGCGGTAGACGGGGAACCGGGACAGTCCGGTCGCCCGGGTCGCGTTCGCCACGTCCTCGCAGGTGGCCTGGACGTCCAGGGCGACGACCTGGACGCGCGGCGTCATCACGTTCTCCGAGCTGAGGTCGGCGAGGTTCAGGGTCCGTACGAACAGTTCGGCGGTGTCGGCCTCCAGGGCGCCCTCCTTGGCGGAGTGCCGGGCCAGCGCCACCAGCTCCTGGGGTCCGCGCGCGGAGGCCAGCTCCTCGGCGGGCTCGACGCCCAAACGGCGCACCACGTGGTTGGCCGTGCTGTTGAGGTGGGTGATGAAGGGGCGGAAGGCGGCGCTGAACAGGCGCTGCGGATTGCCCACCCTTTTCGCCACGGCCAGCGGCGAGGAGATCGCCCAGTTCTTGGGCACCAGCTCGCCGACGACCATCAGGAACACGGTCGACAGAGCCGTGCCCAGCACCAGCGCGACCGAGCTCGCCGTGGTCGAGGAGAGTCCGAGCGCCTCCAGCGGGCCCGCGATCAGTCTGGCGATCGACGGTTCGGAGAGCATGCCGACCACCAGGTTGGTGACGGTGATGCCGAGCTGCGCGCCGGACAGCTGGAACGTCAGACTCCGTACGGCCTTGAGGGCGCCCGCCGCGCCGCGCTCGCCGCGCTCGGCGGCCCGCTCCAGCTCGCCGCGCTCGACCGTGGTCAGCGAGAACTCGGCCGCGACGAAGGCGCCACAGGCGAGCGAGAGCAGCACCGCCACGAGCAGGAGGAGCACTTCGGTCATCGGGTCACCTCCGTCCCATCGTCGGCCAGGGCAGGGGGGAGCGCGCGATGTCGTTGACCGGGAGGCTCGCCCATGGGCGGACGCTCACACCTTTCGTCGGAGGGCCGAGTGGCCGGAACCGTTTCCCTCAATAGTAAAGGATGGGCAAAGTCGCTCAGTCGGTCAGCGGTTTCACCCAGCGCCGCCACTGCTCCTCCGGCGCGTAACCGGCCGCCCGCCAGGCGTGCTGAGCCGTCTCGTTGCGGACCAGCACCATGGCGTCCGCACGCCGGCCGCCCAGCCGTACGAACCGTTCATCGGCGGCGGCCAGCAGCGCCGAGCCGATGCCCTGCCGCCGCCGCTCGGGATGCACGGCGAGCCGGTACAGATGACAGCGCCAGCCGTCGAAGCCCGCGATCACCGTGCCGACCAGCTCCCCTTCCCTCCCCCGGGCTCTCGACTCCGCTCCACGAGTGGGGACCCTCATCGCCAGGATGAGTGCCTCGGGGTCGCGTCCGATGAGCCGCTCCAAGCCGTCGCGGTCGTCGCTGATGCTCGTACCCTCCGCGGCCGACTTCCAGAAGGCCAGCACGGCGTCGAGGTCGTCGGGTCCGGCGGCCCGTATGCGCAGTTCCGTCATGCGGGCGATCACACCACGGGCCACGGAACCCGACGCGGAATTCCGGCATGCGGACGGCTATGCGCCGCGCAACTCCGCGATCACCGGCGCGAACTCCTCCATGTACGGCTCCAGCACGGTCAGATACGAGAACCCGTACCGCTCGCGCCGCGCCCGCACCTGCTCCACGACCCGCTCCGGCGGACCGGCCAGCACGACGGGCAGCTCCAGCGCCTGTTCGGCGGTGAGCTGCGGCTGGCGTTCCAGCAGTGGCTTGAGCGCGGACTCGGGGTCGTCGGTGAGGGCCACCGTCTGGAGGAGCAGGTTCAGCTCGGCGGGCTCCGTGCGTCCGGCCGCGAGTTCCCGGTAGCGGCCCACGCGCTCGTCCAGCTCCTCGGGTGGCATGGGCCGCAGCCGTCCCGTCGTGCTCCCCGGCACCAGCCCGACCCCCGTGAAGCCGGCGATGTCGGCGTGCGCGGCGGCCAGCCGCAGTACGCGGTCGCCGTTGCCGCCGACCAGCAGCGGGACCCGTGACTGCGCCGGGCGGGGCCGGTGGTCCGCGGAACCGAGCAGCCGGTCCAGTTCCTCGACCGTGCGCCGGAGATGGTCCACCCGCTCGCGCGGCGAGCCGTAGGGCAGACCCGCCGTGTCGTGCTCCGCCCGGACATAGCCGGTGCCGAGCCCGAGTTCCAGGCGGCCGCCGGTCAGCGCGTCGGTCGTCGCCACCTCACGTGCCAGCAGAGCCGGGTTCCAGAAGCCCGCGTTGAGCACGAACGTGCCCAGGCGCGGCCGCTCGGTCGCCTCGGCGGCCGCCACCAGCGCCGGGAATGGCGCGGGCATGCCGAGGTGGTCGGGGACGAGGATCACGTCGTACCCGAGCTCCTCGGCGCGCCGGCACTTCGCGCGCCACTGCGCGGTGGGCGCGGGAGTGAGCAGGTTGACCCCGAAGCGGAACGGACGCGGCATGAACTCTCCTCAACGGCACGCGACTTGGGATTCCGCCGCGATTCCGTCAGTCATGGACGATGGCGGCCGGCACTTTCATCACTCGTGCGCGATGGCCGCCAGCACATTCATGCGGGAGGCACGCAACGCCGGCAGCAGCGCCGCCACGATGCCCACGACCGCGGAGCCGATGACGACCGCGACGATCGTGCCCCAGGGGATCGCGAGCGCCGTCATGCCCTGCAGCGCCAGCACCTGCTGGGTGCACACGCCCCACACCAGCCCCAGCGCCAGCCCCAGGACCGCGCCGAACACCGCGATCACCACCGACTCCAGCCGGATCATCCGGCGCAGCTGCCGCCGGGCGAGCCCGATCGCGCGCAGCAGGCCGATCTCCCGCGTGCGTTCCACGACCGACAGGGCGAGGGTGTTGACGACACCCAGTACCGCGATGACGATCGCCAGCCCGAGCAGCGCGTACACCAGGTAGAGCAGCACCGCGATCTGGTCGTGGACCAGCTTCTTGTAGTCGGCCTGGTCGCGCACCTGCACCTGCGGATACTCGGCGAGCGTCTTCTCCAGGCGCGAGCGCAGCTGGTCGGCGGAGGTGCCGGGGGACTTGTTGACGTACAGGGACGCGTCCTGGCCGCCGGGCACGTACTTCTTGACCGTGCCGATGCCGAAGAAGAGCCCGCCCTGCATGCCGAACCCGCCGGAGCCGGCCTGGTCGGTGAGGGCGCCGACCTTCATCCCGGTCGTCCGGCCGCCCGGGAACTCGACCGGGATCACACTGCCGAGGCGCACCTTGTGGTCCTTGGCGAAGTCGGAGTCCATGCCGAGGCTGCCGTCCGCCAACGCGGCCGCGGTGTTGCCGCTCGCATAGGTGACGTGGGCGACGTCGTCGACCTGGGAGTCGTATCCGGCGGCGGTCGTCTCGATCCGCTTGCCGTCCGGCAGCCGCACCGCCACTGGCGCGAACCGCTGCCGTACGACCAGGCCCACACCCTCCGTGCCGCGCACCTTGTCGGTGATCTCCTGTGTGAACGGCAGGAAGTTGCTGTTCTGCACGACGAAGTCGGCGCCGAGCGTCTTGTCGATCTGCTGGTCGAACGACTTGGACATGGAGGCGCTCGCCACCGACATCCCGCCGACCAGGGCCAGTCCGACCATCAGGGCGGCCGCGGTGGCGCCGGTGCGGCGCGGGTTGCGCAGGGCGTTGCGCTGGCTCATCCGGCCGATCGAACCGAACAGCGCGGGGAAGGCCCCGCCGAGGACGCGGATCACCGGCCGGACGAGCAGCGGTCCGGCGATCACGGTCGCGATGAGCGTCAGGACGACACCGAGGCCGAGGAACGAGGCCGCCGAACTCGTCCTGCTCGCGCCCGCGCAGCCGGCGAGCGCGGCTGCGCCGGCCGCCCCGACGACGGATCCGACGATCGCCCGCGTGCGCAACGGCCGTCCCACACCGGCGATCTCGGCGTCCGCGAGCGCGGCCATCGGCGACACGGTCGCCGCGCGACGGGCGGGCAGATACGCCGCGACGAAGGTGACACCGACACCGACGACGTACGCCGCGACGGGGGTCGGCCATCCGACGACCATCTCGGTGGCCTTGAGATTCATGCCGAACGCGCTCATCAGCTTGATCAGCCCGAACGCGAGCCCGATCCCGGCGGCCAGACCCAGCGTGGAGCCGACCACGCCGAGCAGCACCGCCTCGGTCAGCACGGACCGCCGCACCTGGCGCCGGTCGGCGCCCAGGGCACGCAGCAGGCCCAGTTCGCGGGTGCGCTGGGCGATCAGCATGGAGAAGGTGTTGACGATCAGGAAGATGCCGACCAGGACCGCGATCCCGGCGAAGCCGAGCATCACGTACTTGATCACGTCGAGGAATCCGCCGAGGTCGGCGGCGTCCGACTTGGCCTGCTCGTCGGCGGTCTTCAGGTCGTAGCTGCCGGTGCCGACCGCCTGTCCGACGCGCTGCTTGAGCACGTCGTCGGTCACGCCCTTCGCCGCGTCCACCGAGATGGCGGTGGCCCGGTCGGCGGAGCCGAGCAGTTCGCGGGCGGCGACCGCGGGGTCGAGGAAGACCAGCGCCGCGCCCGGGTTGGTGGTGGTGAAGGTGGCGATGCCGACGACCCGCACCTTGAAGGTGCCCGGTTGCGCCTGCACGGTCAGCGAGTCGCCGATCCGTACGTGCTTCTTGTCGGCGGTGTCCGCGTCGAGCAGCGCCTCTCCCGCGCCGCCCGGGGCGTGGCCGGAGGTCAGCTTCACCGGACTGCGGTCGGTGACGTACCAGTCGGTGGCGATGGTCGGGGCGCCCGTGGTCGGGCCGACGGACTTGTTCCTGCTGTCGACCACCACGATGTTCTGCACGGACACGTCCGCGTGGGTCGTCGCGACCCCGTCCACCTTTGCGACCTGGTCCGCGAGGGCCGCGGGGACCGTCTGCACGGCGCCGGTCGGCACGGACGACTTGAGGTCCTCCTTCGGTCCCACCGTCACATCGGCGGCGGTGGAGGCGAAGAGCCGGTCGAAGGTGCGGCTGACCGTGTCGGAGAAGATCAGGCTGCCCGCGACGAACGCCACGGACAGGACGACGGCCAGCGCGGACAGCAGCAGCCGTCCCTTGTGGGCGAGGAAGCTTCTGAGGGTTGCCTTCAGCACGGGGTCAGTCCTCCTCGGCGGCGCTGTCGCCGTCGAACGAGCCGCGCGCCACGTCGAACCGCTTCATCCGCTCCAGCACCGCCTCCGCCGTCGGCTGCTCCATCCGGTCCACGATCCGCCCGTCGGCGAGGAAGAGAACCAGGTCGGAGTGGGCGGCCGCGCCCGGGTCGTGGGTCACCATGACGACGGTCTGGCCGAGGTCGTCCACGGCGTCCCGAAGGAACCCCAGGACTTCGAGGCCGGCGCGCGAGTCGAGGTTGCCGGTCGGCTCGTCGGCGAAGATCAGCTCGGGCCGGGAGGCCAGCGCCCGCGCACAGGCGACCCGCTGCTGCTGCCCGCCGGACAACTGCGTGGGCCGGTGCCTCAGCCGGTCGCGCAGCCCGAGGGTGTCGATGACCTGGTCCAGCCACTTCTCGTCGGGCTTCTTGCCCGCGATGTCCATGGGCAGGGTGATGTTCTCGGCCGCGTTCAGCGTCGGAATGAGGTTGAACGACTGGAACATGAAGCCGATCCGGTCCCGGCGCAGCCGGGTCAGCTCCCGCTCCTTCAGACCCGTGATCTCGGTGTCGCCGAGCCACACCTGACCGGCGGAGACGCTGTCGAGCCCCGCCAGACAGTGCATGAGGGTGGACTTCCCGGAGCCCGAGGGCCCCATGACCGCGGTGAAGCGGCCACGGGCTATGTCCACGTCCACCGAGTCGAGGGCGCGCACCGTGGTCTCGCCCGAGCCGTACGCCTTCGTCAGACCGCGCGCGCGGGCGGCGATCCCGTCGGCCGACCGCCCCGGCGGGTGCTCCGCAGCAGGTGTGGACAAGGCCGCCTCCTCGCTCGCCTGGACTTCAGCACTCCCTTGCCGCGGCCGAGCCTAGTGTGACGGTGGGCACAGCCGGTATCCCCCCTGTGGCCGAGGCGGTCTCCGCCCCAGGAAGGGTCCCTGATACCGGTGTAAGGGGCAACCTCCACCCGTGGGCGGACAGTGGGCGCCGCGGGACCGGCTTTCTGCGCCGTCGCCGGATCAGCTCTCCGCCGCGCCGGATTCGCGATCGGCGGCCCCCTCGCCGAGGGCGGGGCGCCGGGCCGAGCCCAGGACGCAGTACGACGTGGGCAGCTTCGGCCCCTTCTCCGGCATCAGCACCTGCCGGTAGGGGCCGAGTTCGAACCCGGCCTCGCGCAGTGCGGCGACCGGTTCGCGGGCCAGGTGGCAGCCGCCGCTCAGCCCGGGCCACAGTGTGCGGTCCAGGGCGCGCTGGGTGAAGGCCATCGCCCGGCCGCCGCCCCGGCCGTGCTCGAAGAACCGCACCTCGCCGCCGGGCCGCAGCACGCGCCGCAGCTCCCCGAGGGCACGCGGCACGTCACGGACGCTGCACAGCACCAGGGACAGCACGGCCGCGTCGTACGCCTCGCTCTTCACCGGCAGCGCCTCCGCCGCACCCGGCACCACGTCCACCGGCACCTCGCAGCGCCGGGCGGCCTGCAGGGCCAACTGCCGCAGCAGGCGCTCCGGTTCGATCGCGACCACCTCCGACACCGTGCCCGGGTAGTGCGCGAAGTTCAGTCCGTTGCCCGCGCCGATCTCGATCACACGCCCGGACAGTCCGGCGAGCAGCCGGTCACGCACCCGGGCCATGCCGAGTCTGGTCTCGGCCCGTGTACTGACGCGGGCGTAGCAGCGGGCGAACAGCGGGTGGTGGACGGGATCCCGCGCCAGCTTGCCGGAGTCCGCGGGTCGTATCCCCATGGCAACCTCCCAGACAGGACGGCCAGGTCGGGCCTACGGGGATTGTCCCCCGTGCGGGCCCGTCACACCCCCGCCGTTGGGCTCATGCGATGAAGTCGCGCACCTGTTCGTATATGCCGTGGTCGTTGATGGTGCTCGCACTGGCCATCGAAGCCGCCGTCTACACCGGGGACCTGAGGAGATGCCGGGAGGCGTTCGTCGTCGCCCACTGGCTGGGCGTCGCACCGCCCGGCGCCCTCGCCGGCCTCTGTGCCGCCGTCGAGGGCCGCTACGAGGACGCCCGTGCCGTACTGAAAGCGTCAGCGGGCCGGTGCGGGCCCGGCGGCGACCCCACCTTGCTGATCCACTCCGGTATCGCCGCCCTGATGCTCGGCGACCACACCCGCGCCGCGACCGCCACCCTCCGGGCCGCCGCCTCCGCCCGGGCGCGGGGCACCCCCGTCACCGCCGTACAGGCGATGGAGTTCCGCGCGTACGCCGACTTCTGGACCGGACGGACCCGCGCCGCCGAGGCCGCCGCACAGGACGCGCTGGGCCAGGCGTACGCCACCGGGCAGGACAACGGGGCCTGTCATCTGCGGGCCGCCCTCGCCACGTTCGCGGCGGTCACCGGTGACGAGGACGCCTGCCGGGAGCGCGCCGGGCCGCCCGCTCGCACGCCCTCGCCCGCGGCCTGGGCCTGCCCGCCGCGCTGGCCCAGTGGGCGCTCGCCTTCCTGGACCTCGGCAGCGGCCGGTACCCCGCCGCCGCGGCCCGGCTGCGTGCAATCGCCCAATTCGGGCCCGGTCACGGTCACCGTGCCATCCGGCACCTGGCCACCCCGCACTACGTGGAGGCCGCCGCACGCACCGGGGACACCCGGGTCGCGCGCGCCGCCCACGCCGACTACCAGCGCTGGGCGAGCGCCGTCCGCAGCCCCGACGACGCGGCGTTCGGCGCCCGCTGCCGGGCCCTGCTCGCGCCCGGCGCCACGGCCGTGGAGCACTACCGCACGGCCCTCGACCTGCACGCCCGTGGCACCCGCGACTTCGAACGCGCCCGCACGGAACTGCTGTTCGCGGGCCAGCGCCCTGGAGGCCTTCGAGTCCTTCGGCGCCCCGCACTGCGCCGCACAGGCCCGCGCCGAACTGCGGGTCCTGGGCACCCCGGTACAGGCGCCCGCCGCCAGGGATCCGGCCGCCCTCCTCACCGCCCAGCAGCTGATGGTCGCCCGCATGGCCGCCGAGGGCGCCACCAACCGCGAGATCGCCGACCGCCTCGCCCTCAGCCCCCGCACGGTCGACCACCATCTGCGCGGCGTCTTCGCCCGGTTGGGCATCCGGTCAAGGATCGAGCTGGTACGGCTGCTCGCGCAGGGAGCCGGCTGAGGCGCTCCGGACACAGGCGCGGGGCCGCCCCGACAGAAGCGGCCCCACGTCCGAGCCACGGGACTGCCGTCCCTACGGGGCCTCTCGCACCCGGAACGCCTCCGCGTCCCAGCTGCCGTCCAGCCGAGGTGACAGCCAGCCCGGAGCCGCACCGCGGAAGTCGGCGGGCGCCAGTGCCCCGGCCCCGGCGGGCAGCGCGCCCAGCAGCGGAGCGGCCGCCACCTCCGGCAGGTCCGCGAGGTTGCAGCGCGAGGCGAGGTCGGGCTCCTCCGGCCAGCTGCCGATCACCACGCCGAGCAGCCCGATCTCCCGGGACCGCAGTTCACGCGCCGTCAGCTCGGTGGTGTTCAGGGTGCCGAGCCCGGCGCTGGCGACGATCAGCACGGGCGCGTTCAGCAGCCGCGCCGCGTCCGCCAGCGTGCCGCCCGCCGCGTCGAACCGTACGAGCAGCCCGCCCGCCCCCTCGACCAGCACGAGGTCGTGGTCGGTGGCCAGCTTGGCGGCCGCCTCGGCCACCTCGTGCGGGTGCACGGGTGCGAGCCCCGCCCGCCGCGCCGCCGTGCCCGGGGCCAACGGGTCCGGGTAGCGCGCCAGTTCGGTCACGGTCATCGCGCCCGCGAGACGCGCGACCTCGTCGGCGTCCCCGCGCTCGTCCGGCCCCACCCCGGTCTGCGCGGCCTTCAGCACGGCCACCGACCGACCGGCCGCGAGCGCCGCGGCGGCCACCGCGGCGGTCGTGACCGTCTTGCCGACCTCCGTGCCCGTGCCTGTGATCACCAGTACCGGCATCTCATCCCTCCCGCGCCGCCGCGCACACCGCGCGCGCGATCCGCGCCACGTCCGCGTCACCCGTCACGTACGGCGGCATCGTGTAGATCAGATCGCGGAACGGCCGCAGCCACACGCCCTCCCGCACGGCGGCCCGCGTGGCCGCCGCCATGTCCACCTCGTGGTCGAGCTGTACGACCCCGATCGCGCCCAGAACCCGGACGTCCTTCACCCCGGGCAGGTCCGCGGCCGGGGCAAGTCCCTCCCGCAGGCCCGTCCCGATCCGCTTGACCTCGGCCTGCCAGTCCTGTCCGAGCAGCAGCCCGATCGAGGCACAGGCCACGGCGGCCGCCAGCGGATTGCCCATGAACGTCGGACCGTGGGCCAGCACCGGCACCTCGCCCTGCGAGATGCCGTCGGCCACCCGCGGGGTGCACAGGGTGGCCGCCATGGTCAGATAGCCGCCGGTCAGCGCCTTGCCCACGCACATCACGTCCGGTGTCACGGCCGCGTGGTCCGCCGCGAACAGCGCGCCCGTGCGGCCGAAACCGGTCGCGATCTCGTCGAACACCAGCAGCACGTCGTGCGCGTCGCAAGCCTCGCGCAGCACCCGCAGATAGGCGGGGGAGTGGAAGCGCATCCCGCCCGCACCCTGCACCACCGGCTCGACGATCACGGCGGCCAGTTCGCCGGCGTGCCGCTCGATCGCCGCGCGCAGCTGCTCGGCGTACGACTCCTCGTACTCGGCGGGCGGCGCGTCCGTGAACACCTGGCGCGGCAGGATGCCGGACCACAGCTGGTGCATGCCGCCGTCGGGATCGCACACGGCCATCGGCTGCCAGGTGTCCCCGTGGTAGCCGCCCCGCCAGGTCAGCAGACGTTGCTTCTCCGGTCGGCCCAGCGAACGCCAGTACTGCAGGCACATCTTGACCGCGACCTCGACCGACACCGAGCCGGAGTCGGCCAGGAAGACATGCTCCAGACCGTCTGGTGACATGTCGACAAGGAGCTTCGCGAGCCGGACGGCGGGCTCGTGCGTGAGCCCGCCGAACATCACATGGCTCATCCGCCCGAGCTGCCCCTGTGCCGCCTCGTTGAGCACCGGGTGGTTGTAGCCGTGGATCGCCGACCACCAGGAAGACATGCCGTCGACGAGTTCGCCCGAGCCGTCCGCGAGCTTCAGCCGCACCCCGCTCGCCGACTCCACGACGAGCGGTTCGGCGCGCCCGGGCATCGGACCGTACGGGTGCCACACGTGCCGTCGGTCGAGCTCGAGCAGCTCGGGCACGCTGAGGTCAGGCATTGGGAGCGAGATCCGTTCCGGCACCCCGGCGGCGCACGGCGACCAGATCGGGTCGCGGCTCGTTCACCTGTGCGGTGGCGTCCGCCGGCGCGGCGGCGACGGAACCGCAGACCCCGCCGCCTTCGTGGGAGCCGCAGCCGGCACTCTCGTGCGAACCGCAGCCGTCGCCCTCGTGCGACCCGCAGCCCGCCTCGGCGTGCGAACCGCAGCCGCCCGCGACAGCCGCGCGGTGCTCCGGAAGCGTCACCTGGTCGGAGCCCTCGACCTCGAACCCGGCGTCCGCGATCATCTCCAGGTCCGCCTTGCCGGCCTGGCCCTCGCTGGTGAGGTAGTCACCGAGGAAGATCGAGTTGGCCAGGTTCAGCGCGAGGGGCTGCATGGTGCGCAGGTGCACCTCGCGGCCGCCCGCGATCCGCACCTCGACGTCCGGGCAGACGAACCGGACCATCGCCAGGATGCGCAGACACCGCTGCGGGGTGAGGTTCCACTCCTTGGCGAGCGGGGTGCCCTCGAACGGGATCAGGAAGTTCACCGGCACCGAGTCCGGGTCGAGCTCGCGCAGCGAGAAGACCACGTCCACCAGGTCCTCGTCGCTCTCGCCCATGCCCGCGATCAGACCGGAACACGCGGACAGGCCGGCCGAGTGCGCCTTTTGCACCGTGTCCACCCGGTCGGCGTACGTGTGCGTGGTCGTGATGTCCGCGTATGTTCCCTCGGAGGTGTTGAGGTTGTGGTTGTACGCGTCCGCGCCCGCGTCGCGCAGCCGCTCGGCCTGGCCGTCGGAGAGCAGACCGAGACAGGCGCACACCTCGACGCCGTCGTTCTGCTCCTTGATCGCCTTGATGGTGTCCGACACCCGGTCCACGTCCCGGTCCGTCGGGCCGCGTCCGCTGGCCACCAGACAGACCCGCTTGGCACCCCCGGCCAGGCCCGCGGCGGCGGCCTGGGAGGCCTCGTCGGGCTTGAGCCAGGTGTACTTCAGGATGCCGGCGGTGGAGCCGAGCCGCTGCGAGCAGTAGGAGCAGTCCTCGGGGCACAAGCCGGACTTGAGGTTGACCAGGTAGTTAAGTTTTACGCGCCGGCCGAACCAGTGCCGGCGCACCTTGCCGGCCGCGGCCACCACATCGAGCAGGTCGTCGTCGGAGGTGGCGAGCACGGCGAGTGCTTCGTCGCGGGTCGGCAGCTCGCGCCGAAGCCCCTTGTCCACCAGCGTGTTCAGCAGGTCCATGAGGTCCGATCCTGTCCTACGGGACCGCCCCGGGCCAAGGAGAGTTTGCACAACGGAGACGGATCACCGTGTGGGTATTGCCACACCCTGGGCGGCTGGGCGTCCGGCTAGTGTCTGTCCGCTACCTACAAAAGCCCCGGAGGACCCATGGCGTTCGGCTGGATCGACGACCAGGTGGAGCAGCGCCGCCGCGCCGGACTCGTACGGACGCTGCGCCCCCGCCCCGCCGACTCGCCCCTGTTGGATCTGGCCAGCAATGACTACCTGGGACTGGCCCACCACCCCGAGGTCACCGAGGGAGCCGCGGCCGCCGCGCGCACCTGGGGCGGCGGTGCCACCGGGTCACGGCTGGTCACCGGTACGACCGAGCTGCACACCGAGCTCGAGCGCGAGCTGGCCGGGTTCTGCGGCTTCGAGGCGGCCCTGGTCTTCTCCTCCGGCTACGCCGCCAACCTCGCCGCCGTCACGGCACTGGGCCCGCACGGCTCCCTGATCGTCTCCGACGCGGGCAACCACGCCTCCCTGATCGACGGCTGCCGGCTCGCCCGTGGTGCCAGGCAGGTCGTGGGGCACGCCGACCCGGACGCGGTGCGCAAGGCGCTCGGCACGCACGAGGGGCCGGCGATCGTCGTCTCGGACACGGTGTTCTCGGTCGACGGGGACGCCGCGCCACTGGCCGCGCTCGCGGCGGCGAGCCGGGAGCACGGCGCCGGGCTGGTCGTCGACGACGCCCACGGACTCGGCGTCCTGGGCGACGGCGGGCGGGGAGCCCCAAACGCGGCCGGACTCGCGGGCGCCGAGGACGTCGTCGTGACCGTCACCCTGTCGAAGTCGCTGGGCAGCCAGGGCGGCGCCGTGCTCGGTCCCGCCCGGGTGATCGACCACCTGGTCAACGCGGCACGGACGTTCATCTTCGACACGGGCCTGGCCCCCGCCGCGGCCGGCGCGGCCCTGGCCGCCCTCCGGCTGCTGCGCCGTGAGCCGGCCCGGGCGGAGCGGGCCCGCGAGGTGGCCGCCGAACTGCACGCACGCCTGACCGCCATGGGTCTGGAGGCGGTACGCCCGGACGCCGCGGTCGTCTCCGTGCGTGCGCCGTCGCCCGAGGAGGCGGTGCGCTGGGCGGCCGACTGCCGAACGGCAGGCCTGGCCGTGGGCTGTTTCCGTCCTCCTTCCGTGCCCGACGGCATCTCACGGCTGAGGCTGACCGCCCGCGCGGACCTCTCCGAGGCCGAGATCGAACGCGCTGTACGTGTGATCGGCGAGGCGCGACCATGAGTCGGCGTGACACGGCCGTGCGCCGCCTGGGCGGAACCGATCAATAGCGATCGGTCGGATCGGGTCGTACGGGGATCAGCGGAACGTGGCCAGGAACCCCGCCCAGCTCTCGGGGGAGAAGAGCAGCGCGGGTCCGGCCGGTGCCTTGGAGTCGCGCACGGCGAGCAGTCCGGTCAGCGGACCGGAGCGCGGCCGTGCCGCCTCCACGCAGTTGTTCGCTCCCGTGCTGTAGCTGCTGCGCAGCCACCGCACGCCGTGCAGATCGGTACTGGAAGGTACGTTCCGAGGCAGTGCAGACATGGTGCCTCCTTACGCGCCGTCAGCTATCCCGGCGATGTAATCCAACGATTCCTCGGGCGAAAGGGCGTGGATCCGAAGGGTGTTGAAGGCCTCGGAGTAGGCCTGGAGGTCTTCTTTCCGTTCGAGATAGAGGCTACTCGTCAAGTGGTCGAGAACAACCACATCCAGATCAGCCGTGCTCGGAAATGAGAAGATAACGAAAGGGCCCGTGATGCCGATGTGAGCGCCGGCGGCGAACGGGAGAACCTGAAGCCTCACTTGGGGCAGTCGCGCCGCCTCTACCAGCCGTTCCAGCTGCCGCGCCATGACGCCAGGGCCGCCCACCTCCCGCCGCAGCACCGCCTCGTCCAGGACGGCACTCAGCTCCAGCGGCGGCTGTGACCGCAGCACGTCCTGCCGGGCCAGCCGCACCTTGACCAGCGCGTCCAGCCGCTCCTCGGCGTCGTCGAAGCCGCTCACGGCCGCCCGGGTCACCGCGCGGGCGTACTCCGGCGTCTGCAGCAGCCCCGGGACCACCGATGTCTCCAGCGTGCGCATCCCGCGCGCCTGCGACTCCAGGCTGATGAAGTCCCGGTAGGCGGGCGGCAGCACCCCGCGGTACGCGTGCCACCAGTGGTGTCGGCCGCCGACGTCGTCCGAGCCCGCCAACACCATCAGCAACTCGCGCAGTTGGCCGTCCACCACGCCGTACGCGTCCAGGAGTAAACGCACATCGGCCGGTTTCACCCCACTGGTGCCCGTCTCGATTCGGCTCACCTTCGACTGGTGCCAGCCCACCAGCCGGGCCGCCTCACCACTCGTGAGGCTCGCGCCGGTGCGCAGCGCGCGCAGTTCGGCGCCCAGTTTCCGGCGGCGTACCGCGGGACCGTTCTGCATGGGCTACTCCCTACTCCCTTCGAGCCGCCCAAATACGGTCTGCCGTCGCAGAGTTCACCGCTTCGAGCGACAGATATATGCATATCTTGGTGGATCGCCCCCGTGACACGTGCCGTAATGGCAGTCTGACGACGAAGCACCAGTCCGGGACCGTACTCGAACCATCCGGCTCCGTGCCGGACTGCGGTCCCGTGGGAAAGGGACGACGTCGTCATGGCAGACCATCTGGAAGCATCCGTCACTCTGCCGAGCGATCCCGCCTCGGTCTCCGCGGCCCGTTCCTACGCGCTGGCCACTCTCGCGGAATGGGGCCTGCCACCGGACACGGAAGTGGCCGACACGGTCCGGCTCATCGTCTCCGAACTCGCCACCAATGCCGTACAGCACACCTTCGGTCAGTCACCCACCTTCACGGTGGACCTCGTGCTCGATCGTGACGAACACCTGCGCATCGGCGTCACCGACAGCCATCCGCGCTTCCCGAAGAGACTGCCCGCCGCCGTCCAGCAGGACAACGGCCGAGGCATGGTGATCATCCGCTGGCTCACCGCCGAATGCGGCGGCAAGCTACGGGTCAGGCCCACCCGCGAGGGCGGCAAGACCGTCTCCATCGAACTTCCCTGGACGGTACCCGCCCAGCCGGTCACGGCGGCGGGACAGCAGGAGCCGTAGCACTCAGGCCCCCGGCGTCCGATACGCACGCCCGAACGCCCCGCGCAGCAGGGCCCGGAAGGTGTCGGCGGCCGGAGCCACCTCGTCGGCCCGGAACGCGACCGAGATCGTCCGGCGCAGTTCTCCCGCTCCCAGCGGGCGCACCCCGACCGGAGTGACCGCCGTCCGCGCCACCATCTCCGGTACGACGGCCACGCCGAGCCCGGCACTCACCAGCGCGCACACCACGGCGTACCCCGGGGTCGGCACCAGCACGGACGGCGTTGCCCCCGCCCGGGCCAGAAGCGCCTCCACTCCCTGCCGGGCGGGCAGTTCCGGCGCCATGCTGACCAGCGGCTGACCCGCCAGCCCCGACAGCGGCAGCCGGGAGGAGTCACTGCTCAGCGCATGCCCCGGGGCGGTCACCAGGACCAGCTCCTCGACCAGCACCGGCTCCAGACCCACCGAGGACGGCACCGGAACCGGCTCCGCCGGGTGATACGCGTGCGTCAGCGCCAGGTCCACCTCCCCGGCCGCCACCGCCGCCACGCCGGTCGGCGGATCGTAGTCGGCCACCGACAGCTCCACATCAGGATGCGCCCGGTGGAACGCGCTCAGCACCGGCGGCAGCAGATGGGTCCCGGCCGTCGGAAACGTACCGAGCCGGAGTGTGCCGCCCGACAGACCGGCCAGCCGGGCCAGTTCGTGCCGGGCCTGCTCCAACTCGTCGAGCACCCGGCGGGCCCGGGCCACCAGCAGCTCGCCCGCGTCCGTCAGCCGCGCCCCGCGGTGGTGCCGGACCAGCAACGCCGTCCCCGCCTCCCGCTCCAGCTTGGCCAGCTGCTGGGAGAGCGCCGGGGGTGTGTAGCCGAGCCGCTCGGCGGCACGGGTGATGGACCCCGCCTCCGCCACCGCGACGAGGGCGGCGAGTCGGATGGGGTCGTACATACCGGTTGCCCGCCCAAAGGAATGCTTAAGGTTCACCCAGGATATCCGAAATACCTGCTGAAGGCCCGTCCGCGGGAGGCTGGGGGCCATGGACGGACAGCTCATCGCCTTCACCGGGATCGCCGCCGGCATGGTCGCCATGCCCGGCGCCGACTTCACGGTCGTCGTACGCAACGCACTGGTCTCCCGCCGGGCGGGCATCGCCTGTGCGCTCGGCATCGCGGGCGGGCTGCTCGTCCACACGGCTCTGGTGGCCGCGGGGGTCGCCGCGGTCCTGGTCGCCGTGCCCCCGCTGTTCCGCGCCCTGCAACTGCTCGGCGGCGCGTATGTGCTGTATCTGGGCGGACGGACGCTGTGGTCGCTGCGGCAGCCGCAGAGCGGCGACACGGACAGCGGCACTCCGTCGGCCGCGCACCCGCTGCGTCAGGGGTTCATGACCAATGCCCTCAACCCCAAGGCCTCGCTGACCTTTCTCAGCCTGCTGCCCCAGTTCGTACCGGCGGGCAGCTCCGCGCTGCCCAGGACCCTGCTGCTCGCACTGATCGTGATCGGGCTGACCCTGGTGTGGTTCCCGACGGTGGCGCTGCTGGTGGACCGGCTCGGCCGGTGGCTGCGCCGGCCGCGGGCCGCCATGGCTCTTCGGTCGGCGACCGGTGTGGCGCTGACGGTTCTGGGCGCGGCCCTGCTCCTCGAACCGTTCCTGACGTGACACCAGGTCAGGCCGGAGCGGGACCCGAGGGGGTGACGGCGCCACAGGCCTGCCACCCCCTCGGGCGGGTCAGCTGACCCGGCCGTACCAGACGCTCCTCGTCCAGATCTTCTGCAGCTTCACCACGTCCCCGGTCTTCGGGGCGTGCCAGATCTTCCCCTTCCCGGCGTAGATCCCCACGTGGTACACGCTGGAGCCCGAGTGGAAGAAGACCAGGTCACCGGCCTTGCGGTGCTTGGCCGAGATGTGGTGGGTCTTGTTGTACTGCTGGGCGGCCGTACGGGGCAGGGTCTTGCCCGCCTTCTTGTACGAGTACAGCGTCAGCCCGGAGCAGTCGAACCTCCGCGGCCCGGTGGCGCCCCACCTGTAGGGGGACCCCTTCTTGGAAGCCGCGACCTGGAGTGCCTTCGTCGCCATCGTCGCGGCCGATGCGTCGGCGGCGACACCCGGAACCACGATCGAGCCGCCCACGGCGGCGATGGTGAGGGCCGAGGCCGTACCGGCCCGGGCCATGAGCGACGGGACACGATTGAGCGCAGTCATGCGCAACCCTTCGTCAGCCGCCTGTGAAGGATGACCTGTCGGATTCGGGCTGGCGAAGTAGCCCGGCCGCGTTGCCGCGGCTTCACCCCAAGGGCTGCTCGGAACGAACAAACAGACGAACGAACATCCGTTCCGGCGACCCGTCTTGCTTGGGTCCTCCACTCCTGCCGATCCACTCCTGTCGACCGGTCATCCGGGCGGCGGCAGGACTCGGCGTCCGCCCGGACCGCCCCGCCGCTGTGGCGGGGGCTTGTCGTCAGACAGGGATCTTCACTCACAGGTGTCCGAAAATCCCAATGGAATCGGGGATTTGTGGCGTTACTCACCACTCAGCCGTTCGGGTGGACACCGCTGTGTTCGAGTCAAGGTCGAGGGGGTCGGGGACCCCCGGACCAGCGCGGAAGCGTCTCACCGTCCCCCTCGGGCAAGCGTGTTGCGCAACCTCCACGGCCTTGGAAACGGACCCGCGACTACTCCAAACAGCGGTACACCTTTTGGGTCGTTTCAACTCCGTTCCGGACGGCAGTGCGTCAATCGGCGGCGTCGGGTGGGACGGTGACCCTCGCCGTCCGGCGTTCGCCGTCCAGCACCCGCAGTGCGCGCGCCAACGTGGCCGCGTGCAACTCCGTCTCGCCGCGCTGGTGCATGAGGGTCAGCGCGTCGCGCAGCTCCACCGCCGCACGGACCAGCGCCTGGGCGGCCCGCAGCCCGCGGTAGGTGTCCTCGTGCTGGGCCGGATTGATCCGGCCCAGGAGGTCGACCACATCGAGGTAACGGTCGATCAACTCACCCTCGGCCCGCGTCAGGGCAGGCAGCGGAGGCAGCTCCGGAGGCAGCATCCGCCGGCTCACCCCGCGTCCCGAGCGGCGCGGGAGGCCTTGCGGCTGGGGATGATCCCGTCCACCAGCCCGTGCTCCAGCGCGCCCGGCGCGTCCAGGATCAGATCCCGCTCCAGGTCCTCGTGGACCTGCTCCGGGCTGCGTCCGGTGTGCCGAACGAGCATTTCTTCGAGGAGGGTCCGGGTCCTGGCCAACTCCTCGGCCTGGATGACGAGGTCACTCGGCTGGCCCTCCACCGGCTCGGGCAGCGAGGGCTGCCCGAGCAGCACACGCGCGCCGGGCAGCGCGAACCGCTTGCCCGGCGTACCGGCGGCGAGCAGCACCGCGGCGGACGAGCCGGCCTGTCCCAGGCAGATCGTCTCCACGTCGCAGCCGACGTACCGCATCGTGTCGTAGACGGCCGCCATCGCGCTGAACGAGCCGCCGGGCGAGTTCAGATACAGCGAGATGTCCCGGTCCGGGTTGTCGTGCTCGAGATGCATGAACTGCGCCATCACGTCGTTCGCCGACGTGTCGTCGATCGGCGTGCCCAGGAAGACGATCCGCTCCTCCAGCAGCTTCGAGTACGGATCCAGCGTGCGGTGACCCGTGCTGGTGCGCTCGGTGAACTCGGGCAGGACATAGCGGGCGGACGGTCGGGACATGGCGTACCCCTCCTTGCGGCAGAGCCGTCTCCGGCAGAGCTCTCCGTATAAAATGTACAGGACGTACAGAGCGCCGGTGCAAGTGTCTGCTCGCGACGCAGAACCTGCGGAGCGCCGGAGGGGTCCCCGTAAGCTGGGGGTATGGCCTACGAGATTCCGGTGACGCAAGCCAGGGCTGAGCTCGCCGACCTGATCAACCGGGTGGTGTACGGCGGTGAGCGCGTCGTCGTGACGCGGCACGGAAAGCCTCTCGTCGCCCTCGTCTCCGCCGCCGACCTCGAACGGCTGGAGGAGCTCCACGAGTCCGCGGAGGACCCGGTGATCACCTCGGTCGCCGGCGTCCACGAGTCCGCGGCCGCAGCGGCGAACCATGACCGTCGGCGATTCGGCATCGCGGCGGAGCACAGGGGGGCGGGCGGCGCGTAGGACCTCCGGTCGATCTTCGCCGGGATCGGCCGGACGGGCCCCGGCCGTGCGGTGATTGGGGGCCGGGCCGGGCGGGGCCGTCGCCGGTGTGACGGCAAGGTCGAAGATCCCAATGAGCAGACCGAAATGACCGTGCGCCCCCCGTCCGCTACCGCGTCGGCGGGGATGTACGGTCGCTTGTGCGAGTGCCGGTCGGCCGATGGGTGCGAGCTCCGGCTCGGGCGCCGGTTCGCCGTTGTGGGTACGCGGCTTGAGCGCGCTGCCGAGCAGCACCGCGCCCAGGTCCAGCGCGGCCCACCGGCCCAGGGTGAGGGCGGGGACGGTCGCCGCCGTGCCGTCGAAGAACACTGCTCACGGCCGGCGTCGACAATCCGGACGCCGCCGCCTCCGTCCACCAGCCGCCCGTGATCACCCCAAGCCGGCTGCCCGCGATCCCGGCGGCGGCCACGCCCACCAGAGCGGCAGCACGCTCGCGGTCAGGGCCGCGTCGCGAGGGTCCTCGGTGGGGCGGCGCGGCTGCCGAGGGCTGCCCTGTCGCCCCAAAAGAATGATCGTTTGTTTTTTGGGCGGCGCCGCCCTCTGCTTCGCCCGCAACGGTTTGCGGTAAGGACGAGCTGATCGGGGCGATCGTCGGCGAGGTCCTCGACGCGCTCGTTAGACCCAGGAAGGGGCGTGTCTGGACGAGGGGCGCGGAGAACTACAAGTCCGCGGGACTGATCTCGGCGGACGCCGACGGAAGGAGTGCGGGCGTCGATGAACATGCGGGGCCCGCGCTCGGTCGTGTGACGATCACAGTTTGCTTAACGTGCCCGAAATCCGGTCCAACTAGCCTGCCCCTCCACGCCACCAGGCACTTTGCCCCGTGGCCGCGGCAACCGGACCCCGCACGGTCCGGAGCGAGGACTGTGAGGTGGGACGTGCAACTGACCCCGCACGAGCAAGAGAGGCTGCTGATCCATGTGGCGGCCGACGTCGCCGAGAAGCGCCGGGCCCGTGGGCTGAGGCTCAACCACCCCGAGACGGTCGCGCTCATCACGTCGCACATCCTCGAAGGCGCGCGTGACGGCCGTACCGTCGCCGAACTGATGGCCTCCGGGCGCAAGTTGCTCACCCGGGACGACGTCATGGAGGGCGTGCCCGAGATGATCCACGACGTCCAGGTGGAGGCGACCTTCCCGGACGGCACCAAACTCGTCACCGTCCACGACCCGATCGTCTGACGGGGGAGGCCGCCGTGATTCCCGGAGAGATCCTCTTCGCCGAGGACCCGATCGTCTACAACGAAGGCCGCGAGGTCACCCGCCTCACCGTCCTCAACGCCGCCGACCGGCCCGTCCAGGTCGGCTCCCACTATCACTTCGCCGAGGCCAACCCGGGCCTGGAGTTCGACCGCGCCGCCGCGCGCGGCAAGCGGTTGAACGTCGCCGCCGGCACCGCCGTCCGCTTCGAGCCCGGGATCCCCGTCGGCGTCGAACTCGTTCCGCTCGCCGGTGCCCGGGTCGTGCCCGGACTGCGCGGGGAGACCGGAGGCGCCCTCGATGCGTGAGATTTCCCGCGCCGCCTATGCGGACCTGTTCGGCCCGACCACCGGTGACCGGATCCGGCTCGCCGACACCGACCTGCTGATCGAGATCGAGGAGGACCGCTCCGGCGGCCCAGGACTCGCCGGTGACGAGGCGGTCTTCGGCGGTGGCAAGGTCATCCGTGAGTCCATGGGCCAGTCGCGTGCCACGCGTGCGGAGGGCACCCCCGACACCGTCATCACCGGTGTCGTCATCGTCGACCACTGGGGGATCGTCAAGGCCGACGTCGGTATCCGCGACGGCCGGATCACCGGGATCGGCAAGGCGGGCAACCCGGACACGATGGACGGGGTGCACCGCGATCTGGTCATCGGTCCGGAGACCGAGGTGATCGCGGGCAACGGGCGGATCCTGACGGCCGGTGCGATCGACGCGCACGTGCACTTCATCTGCCCGCAGATCGCCGACGAGGCGCTCTCCGCGGGAATCACCACCCTGGTCGGCGGCGGTACCGGGCCGGCCGAGGGCTCGAAGGCGACGACGGTGACCCCCGGGCCCTGGCACCTCGCCCGCATGCTGGAGTCGATGGAGGCCTACCCGCTCAACATCGGTCTGCTCGGCAAGGGCAACACCGTCTCGCACGAGGCGATGCTGTCGCAGATCCGTGGGGGAGCGCTCGGACTCAAGCTGCACGAGGACTGGGGGTCGACGCCCGCCGTCATCGACGCCTCCCTCACCGTCGCCGAACGGACCGGGATCCAGGTCGCCATTCACACGGACACGCTGAACGAGGCCGGGTTCGTGGGCGACACGCTCGCCGCGATCGGCGGGCGCGGCATCCACGCGTACCACACGGAGGGTGCGGGCGGCGGGCATGCGCCGGACATCATGACCGTCGTGTCCGAGCCGCACGTGCTGCCGAGTTCGACCAATCCGACGCGTCCGTTCACGGTCAACACCGCCGAGGAACACCTCGACATGCTGATGGTGTGCCACCACCTGAACCCGGCGGTGCCGGAGGATCTGGCGTTCGCCGAGTCCCGGATCCGGCCGTCGACGATCGGGGCGGAGGACATACTCCACGATCTGGGCGCGATTTCGATCATTTCCTCCGACTCGCAGGCGATGGGGCGGGTCGGCGAGGTCATCATGCGGACCTGGCAGACGGCCCATGTGATGAAGCGGCGGCGGGGTGCGCTGCCCGGTGACGGGCGGGCGGACAACCTGCGGGTACGGCGCTACGTCGCCAAGTACACGATCAACCCGGCACTCGCGCAGGGCCTCGCCCGGGAGGTCGGCTCCGTGGAGAGCGGCAAGCTGGCCGACCTCGTGCTGTGGGAGCCCGCGTTCTTCGGGGTCAAGCCGTATCTCGTCGTCAAGGGCGGGCAGATCGCATATGCGCAGATGGGCGACGCGAACGCCTCGATTCCGACACCGCAGCCGATCCTTCCGCGTCCGATGTACGGGGCGATCGGGCGGGCGCCGGCCGGCAACTCGTTCAACTTCGTGGCGCCGCTCGCCGTCGAGGACGGACTGCCGGAGCGGCTGCAGCTGGGGAAGCGGTTCGTCGCCATCGACTCGACGCGTGGGGTGACCAAGGCGGACATGCGGGAGAACGACGCGCGGCCCCGGGTGCAGGTCGATCCCGACAGCTTTGCCGTGCACATCGACGGGGAGCTGGTCGAGGCGACTCCGGCCGCCGAACTGCCCATGGCCCAGCGTTACTTCCTGTTCTGATGTCCAGGGCAACGCTACTCGTACTGGCCGACGGCCGGTTTCCCGCCGGGGGGCACGCGCACTCCGGCGGGGCGGAGGCGGCCGTCAGGGCCGGGCGGATCACCGGGGCGGCGAGCCTGGAGGAATTCTGCCGGGGGCGGTTGCACACCGTGGGGCTGGTGGCCGGTGCGCTGGCCGCGGCGGCGGTGCTCGGTGTGGATCCCCGGGAGTTGGACGCGGCGGCCGATGCGCGGACGCCTTCGGTCGCGTTGCGGGTCGCTGCGCGGCGGCTCGGGCGGCAGCTGATGCGGGCGGGGCGGGCGACGTGGCCCTCCGGGGAGCTCGATGCGCTCGCGCGGGAGTTTCCCAAGGGGGCGCATCAGCCGGTGGTGCTTGGTGTCGTGGCGCGGGCGGCCGGGCTGGGGGCGGACGATGCGGCGTACTGCGCGGCGTACGAGAGCGTGAGCGGGGCGGCTACGGCCACCGTGCGGTTGCTGAGTCTGGATCCGTTCGATGCCACGGGGGTGTTGGCCCGGCTGGCGCCGGAGCTGGACCGGGTTGTGGATGCGGCTGTTGAGGCGGGGCGGGGAGTGGTCGAGGGCGGGGTTGATGCGTTGCCTGCGGGGGCTGCGCCGTTGTTGGAGGTCGGGGCGGAGGCGCATGCCGCTTGGGCTGTGCGGTTGTTTGCGTCGTGAGCCCTGCCCACCCGCGCACCCGGCTCGGTGGGCCGAGAAGCGACCGTCCCCGGGGCTCCGCCCCGGCCCGTTCCGCCCACCTGCCCACCCGGCTCGGTGGGTCGGAAAGTGCCCCTCACCCTGGGGCTCTGCCCCAGGCCCCGGCGGGGGCTACGTCCCCTTCACCCCTTGCGGGGCTTCGCCCCGCACCCGGCCGGAGGCCTGGCCCTCTGCACACCTCGCGGAGATCCGCCCCCGCATCCCGCCCAGGGGCCCTGCCCCGGCCGCCCCCCCGCAGAGCCCTGCCCCCGGCCCCCGCAGGGCCCTGCCCATGTACCCCGGAGGCCCCCGTCCCGTACCCCCGTCAATCACCCCCCCGGCCCGAAGGGCCCCGTCCTCGAATGTCAGGCCGGCTGAACGGTGTTCGGACCGGCTGGAGTGGAGCCGCTGTCATGCATCTCGATCACACCCACCACCACGGGTCCGCCGCCGTAAGTGCCGATGCCCGACGGGCGGACGGGAGGCGGCGGGCGCTTCGGATTGGGCTCGGTGGGCCCGTTGGATCCGGGAAGACCGCTACCGTTGCCGCGCTGTGTCGGGTGTTGCGGGACGAGCTGTCGATCGCCGTCGTCACCAATGACATCTACACGCGCGAGGATGCCGAATTTCTGCTTCGTGAGGCTGTGTTGCCGCCCGAGCGGATTGCGGCCGTGGAGACGGGCGCCTGTCCGCACACGGCGATCCGGGACGACATCTCCGCCAATCTCGAAGCGGTGGAGGATCTGGAGGACGAGGTCGGGCCGTTGGACCTGATCCTTGTCGAGTCCGGTGGGGACAACCTCACCGCCACCTTCTCCAGGGGGCTCGTCGACGCGCAGATCTTTGTGATCGATGTGGCGGGTGGGGACGACATCCCTCGTAAGGGCGGGCCCGGTGTCACCACCGCCGACCTGCTCGTCGTGAACAAGACCGACCTCGCGCCCCATGTTGGTTCCGATCTCGGTCGGATGGCCGCCGACGCGAAGGTTCAGCGGGCCGAACTTCCCGTTGTGTTCCAGTCGTTGAGGAGCGAGGCGGGGGTTGCCGACGTGGCTGCATGGGTGCGCGAGCGGGTTGTGGCGTGGGCCGCGTGACCGGGAGCGGGGTGCGGGCGGTCGCGCGGATCGTCGCCCGGGAGGACGGTCGGGGTGGTACGTCCCTGCCCGTGCTGGAGGGTGAAGGGCCGCTCGCCGTGCGCCGCACTCGGGCGAGTGGGGACGAGGCGAGGGTCATGCTCGTGGGGGCGATGAGCGGGCCGCTCGGCGGTGACCGGTTCGCCGTGGAGGCCGAAGTGGAGGAAGGGGCGCGGCTGGATGTGCGCTCGGCCGCCGCCACCATCGCGCTGCCCGGGCAGGGGAAGGGCCAGGCGACGTACGACGTGCGGCTGCGCGTCGGCGACCGGGGTGAACTGTGCTGGTTGCCCGAGCCGTTGATCTGTGCCGGTGGGAGCGATCTGTGTGTCACCACCCGGGTCGAGCTCGGGGGCGAGGCGCGGCTGCTGCTGCGGGAGGAGCAGATACTCGGACGGGTCGGCGAGGAACCCGGACGGCTTGCCAGCCGTCTGACAGTGCGGGTGGCGGGGCGGACCCTGCTCGACCAGGAGTTGGCGTGCGGGCCCGGTGCGCCGGGAGGCTGGGACGGGCCCGCCGTGCTGGCGGGACATCGTGCCGTGGGTCAACTCGTCATCGTGCGGCCCGAGTTCCGGCGGGAACGGCCTGCGGCCCGGGTGCTGGGGGAGTGTGCGGCGCTGACTCCGCTCGCCGGTCCCGCCGTACTGGTGACCGCCGTGGCCGCCGATGGCCTGCGGCTACGGCAGGTGCTGGACGAGGCTCGTGGCCTCCTCGGGTAGCCCTCCGCTCAGCGGGACATGATCGTCCGGTTATCGGATTGGTAAAGAAGGTCTACGACCCCTGTTCTCAGACTTCTCACAGCGGCGAGGATCCCCCGTGTCCATTCGCAGACATGCACGGGGAGGAGCCCACTTGAGGGACATCAGACCGAAGAACCGCGCCCTGGCGCTCGGTTCGGCCGGAGCGCTCGTCACGGCGACCCTGATAACCGGCGCCCTCGCGGCGCCCGCGGCCGGTGCCGAGAACCGCCACGGCCAGGACCGCGAGGCCCGCGGCGCCGCGATCGCCGCGGAGCGGGCCGCGAAGGCGGGCATCGACTGGCAGGACTGCTCCGCCGACTGGGGGCTCGAGAAGCCGATCCAGTGCGGCTGGGTCAGCGTGCCGCTCAACTACGCCAAGCCGTACGGCAAGCAGATCAAGCTCGCCGTCGACCGCATCGGCAACACGGGGACGAAGAAGGACCGCCAGGGCGCCCTCGTCTACAACCCCGGCGGTCCGGGCGGCTCCGGCATGCGCTTCCCACGCCGGGTCACCACCAAGAACCCGCTGTGGGCCAACACCGCCAAGGCGTACGACTTCGTGGGCTTCGACCCGCGTGGCGTCGGCCACTCCGCGCCCATCTCCTGCATCGACCCGCAGGAGTTCGTCAAGGCGCCCAAGGCCGACCCGGTGCCGGACACCGAGGCCGACAAGACCGCGCAGCGGAAGCTGGCCCGCGAGTACGCGGACGGCTGCTACAAGCGCAGCGGCGAGATGCTGCCGTACATGACCACGGCGAACACCGCCCGCGACCTCGACGTCATCCGGGCCGCCCTCGGTGAGAAGAAGCTCAACTACCTCGGTGTCTCCTACGGCACCTACCTCGGCGCCGTCTACGGCACGCTGTTCCCGGGCCACCTGCGCCGGATGGTCGTCGACAGCGTTGTCGACCCCTCGCGCAAGAACATCTGGTACCAGGCCAACCTGGAGCAGGACATCGCCTTCGAGGGCCGCTGGAAGGACTGGGAGGACTGGGTCGCCGCCAACGACGCCACCTTCCACCTGGGGACGACCCGCGACGCCGTCCAGGCCAAGTGGCTCCAGCTGCGCGCCACCGCCAAGAAGAACCCGATCGGCGGGGTCGTCGGCCCGGCCGAGCTGATCTCCTTCTTCCAGAGCGCCCCGTACTACGACTCCTCGTGGGTTCCGGTCGCCACGGTCTTCAGCAAGTACGTCGCCGGTGACACCCAGGCGCTCGTCGACGCGGCCGCCCCGGACCTGTCCGACACCGCGGGCAACATCTCCGCGGAGAACGGCAACGCCGTCTACACGGCCGTCGAGTGCACTGACGCCAAGTGGCCCACCAGCTGGCAGAAGTGGGACCGGGACAACACCCGGCTCAACAAGGACTACCCGTTCATGACCTGGGCCAACGCATGGATGAACCTGCCGTGCGCCACCTGGCCGGTCAAGCAGCAGACCCCGGTGAACGTCAAGACCCACAAGGGTCTGCCGCCGGTGCTGATCGTGCAGTCCACGCGTGACGCCGCCACCCCCTACCCGGGCGCGGTCGAACTGCACCAGCGCTTCAAGGGCTCCCGTCTGATCACCGAGAAGGACGCGGGCTCGCACGGTGTGACCGGCCTGGTCAACCCGTGCATCAACCAGCGGGTGGACGACTATCTGCTCACCGGCAAGCTGGACGCCGCGGATGTGACCTGCACGCCGCACGCGACGCCCAAGCCGTAACCGCGGAGCGGGAATTCGATACGAGGGCGGGGCGGCCGGAGTTGATCCGGCCGCCCCTTCCCCCTTTCCCGTCTCACCGTGATCGCAGCCAGGCGTCCTCCGCCGCGTAGTCGAAGAGGTCGGGGTACGCCCGTGCCAGTAGCGGGAAGCGGGCCCGCCAGTCCTGGGTCGCCTCGCCGCACAGCCATTCCACCGTCTCCGGCAGGCTGCGCGCGTACGACACCGCCGGTCGGTAGCCCAACTCCCGTTCGGCGGCGGCCATGTCGCACACGAGCGGGCTGGGCACCGACCAGGGCGATCCGCCCACGGCCGGGGCAGGAGGCGGGCCGTCCACCAGTATCGTCTCCGTCCTCGCCCCCATCACCTCGTCGACCGCCGCACCGATCTCCGCCGCCGTCGGCGCCTGTGGATCACACGCGTTGAGCACACGGGATGCGGGTCGAGCCGCCGCCAGACGGATCAACTCCGCGATGTTGCGGGCGCTCGAGGTGTGGAAGCGGCTCTCGCCGCGGTGGGCCAGCACCCGGACGCCCCGGCCGTCGAGGTTGCGCTTGACAAAGTACAACTCGCGGGGCAGCGGGCTGTGTGGTCCGTGTACGGCGCTCGGCCGCAGCACGGTCGTCGGCAACCGGTCGCCCATCGCGAGAAGTTCACGCTCAAGCGCCACCTTGCGGGTGCTGTACGACGCCTCGCCGGGCGCCACCGTCGGCCGGGTCTCCGGGAGCGGCAGCGGATACTCGGGGAACCCGTCCGGCTCGCTCTGGGTGTCGAAACCCCGCCCCCTGTCGTCCACGTACACCGACACACTGGAGACGACCACGGCCGCGCCGACACGGCCGGCCAGCGCCGTCAACTGCCGTGCGTGCTGGGCTCCGTAGGCGACCACGTCGACCACCAGGTCACAGCGCTCGCCGACGACGGCGGCGAGCGCCGCGCCGTCCTCCCGGTCCAGCCGCACCGTCCGGACGTCGTCCGGCCACGCCCCGTCCCGGCCGCCGCCCCGTGAGGCGGCAGTGACCTCCCAGCCGTCCCGCACCAGCGCATCCACCGCGGGACGGCCGATCTGGCCCGTCGCCCCGATCACCACCGCACGTCTCATGGGGCGACCGTACGGGCCCGGGCACTCCCGGCCCGGGCCGCTCTGCCGACAGCAGAGGTCAACCGAGCGGTGCCCGTGGGAACTTGCGCTCCCGTTCGCCCTTCGCCGCGGCCTCGTCCGCCTTGACGACGGCCGCGTACTGGTCGACGTACTCCTGCTCGGACAGCGACAGGATGGCGTACATGATCTCGTCGGTCACGGCGCGCAGGATGGCCTTCTCGTCCTCCATACCCGCATAGCGGGAGAAGTCGAGGGGCTTGCCGAAGCGGATGACGACCGGGTGGATGTTCGGGATGACCTTGCCCGGCGGCTGTGCCTCGAAGGTGCCGATCATCGCGCACGGGACGACCGGCACGCCCGCCTTCAGCGCCATCACGGCGACCCCGACCTTGCCCTTGTAGAGGCGGCCGTCGTGGGAGCGCGTGCCCTCCGGGTAGATGCCGAGCAACTCGCCCTTGCGCAGCACGCCGAGCCCCTCGCGGATCGCGGCCTGGCCCGCGTCCTTGCCGGAGCGGTCCACCGGGATCTGGCCCGCGCTGCGGAAGAAGGCCGCGGTCAGCCGGCCCTTGATGCCCGGACCCGTGAAGTACTCGGCCTTGGCCAGGAATGTGATGCGGCGCTTCAGTATCGCGGGCATCAGGAAGTGGTCGGAGAAGGACAGGTGATTGCCGGCGACGATGGCCGGGCCCGACGCCGGTACGTTCTCCAGCCCCTCTATTCGGGGTCGGAAGACCAGTCTCAGCAAAGGCCCCAACAGTACATATTTCAGCAGGTAGTAGAACAAAGGGGGTAGCTCCTCACTCCGGCGGATCGCCTGGGTCACCGAGTTCTCGCAGGTCAACCGGCATGTGATGGGGTGCCAGTGTATGTGCAGGCGCAGTGAGCCGGAACAGTCGCGGACGCCCGCCGCCGGACCACACTGCTGGCTCGGGCGGTGGTGCGGCAACCCGATGCCGCAGCCTGGCGTGATCATTGCGGGGACTGGCAGACGCGCCGGTCTTGCCGCCGTGGCGTCCGGTGCTCATCGTGTCTCCGCCGGGGGCACCGGGCGGGCATTCGTCCTGTCCGCACGGCCCCTGATGCTCCGCCAGGCGGCTTGGACCAGGCCGCTGATCAGGACGGCCAGGACCGCGATCGCGCCCAGGGCGACGAGCGGGTGCCACCACGGTGCGCGCAGCCAGGGCAGTACGTCCCGGCCGACCACGCCGATGTCCTGGCCCCCGGTGCCGAACAGCACTCGGCGGCCGACCGGGCAGCCGAGGAGGAACACCGCCACGACGACGGTGATGGCTCCCGTGGCGACCAGCACCTTGCGCCAGTGGGAGTAGGTACCGAGGGCGACGAGATAGCCGCCGATGAGGGCGACGACCGTGCCGGTGAGGCCGAGCCAGGTGGCCCGCTGGATCATCGAGAGGACACCCACCGCCAGCGCCGCGAGGCCGGTGAGGATCAGCGTGCGGGCGCGGCCGCGGGTGAGGGAGGAGGCGCGGTAGCCGGCGAGGGTGACGGTACGGGCCGAGGCGAGGAAGGGTTTCAGCGGCGCGGGGATCCGGGGGAAACCGGACACCGCCGAGGCGGCCACGGCGGCCGCCTTTCCGGCCGTACGGGTCAGCAACGGCTGCCCCAGCTCGCCGTCGAACGTCTCGTCGGGCACGGGGCAGGTCGCGAGCAGGGCGGCGAGGGCGTCCGGGGCGGCGGCGGTGACCGCACCGTCGACCGGCCGCGCCGATCCGCCGGTCGGCGGTTTGCGGCCGTCGGTTCGCTGCACCGATACACCGGCCAGGTGCGCTCGTACACCGGCGTGCCCCACGGGTCCGTCGGCTTGCTGCGCCGGTCCACCGGGTGGCTGCGCCGGTCCACCGGGTGGCTGCTCCGGTCCACCCGTCTCCCGTTCCGGTCCGGCGGTCCGCTGCGCAGCTCCCGCCGTCCGGCGTTCGGCTTCGGCGGCCGGCTGCGTCGGTTCGGCGGCGCGGTGATCGGCCTCCGCGGCCCGCCGCTCGCTTTCGATCAGCCGGCGCTGCTCGGCCGTCCAGTTGCCGTCCATGACCGCGGCCACGGCGGCCCGGGCCGCCGCCTGGGCCCTTGCGGGGCTGCCCGCCGCGTCGAGCACCTGGGCCGCCCACGGGTGCGCGCGGGTGGACGGCGTGCTGAGCATCTCCCGTGCGAGCACCGGCAGTTCGACCTCGGTGATGCACTTCTGCCAGCTCCGCGCCACCCACATCGAGGTCAGCGGCAGGCTCGTCGGGACGCGCGCCGTGATGTCGTCCAGGAAGCGCAGCTCGGTGAAGACCGCCTGCCGGGTCAGCCGGATGTCGCTGCCGTCGGCGGCCACCCCGATGACCTCGTCCGGGTCCGCACCGCCGCCGAACAGCTCGCGCAGCCGATCGTAGAACCACGCCCGTCGGCTGCCGCCGACCTCGGCGTCCTGCACGACGGTGAGGATGCGCCGCGGGTCCAGCAGCAGGTGCACCAGCCAGCCGGCGCCGTCCAGCCGCCCCCAGGTCCAGTCGTTGGCCCGCCAGGAGGACTTGTAGAAGGCGCCGAAGTGGTGCAGCTGCAGCCCGGTGAGCTTCGATGCGGCGGTCGTGCGGCGGGGCGCGAGCGCACACCGAGTGTCCGCGCTGACCAGGACCAGCTCGATGGGCTGCTCGACCTCCGTGCCCACGGGCAGCACGGAACGCGTCGCCACGTGCAGGTCGAACAGGCCGAGAGCGATGCCGTCGGGATCCTCGGGCAGGAAGCCGAAGTAGGCGCGGAGCTCCTCGGCCGCTCGCTGCCGTCGCCCCTCGGACGTGGTGGGCGGGGGCAGCGCACCGATGGACGGCGGCGCGAGGACCGGTGCCGGGATCAGCTCCCGCAGCCCGACCACGGCGGCCGCGAGCCGGGCCCAGCCGCCCTTGAGGGAGGGATCGTCCGTGCCGCCGGGCAGCGTGGCCGGAGCCGGTTCGTTGCGCCGGTTCCAGTACGCCGTCATAGCCCCGGCCGCCACCGTGCCGAGGGCGGCATGGGTGGCCTGCCCCTTGTCCAGCGTCTTCTCGACGAGGTCCTCCACGTCCGGCGGCTCGGCCGGTTCGAACGCCTGGTGCACCTGGCGTACGACCGCGGCGAGCGCCGGGCGCTGCTCCCGGCAGCAGACGTACGCCTCCCGGAGCATGCCGAGCACCGTCGCCTTGGCGCCGTTGAACGGGGCCACACCGAATCGGGCCAGCCGTTCGTACAGCGTGTCGCCCGCGTCACCCGGTTTCGGGAAGGTCCAGTCCGCCGTCACCGCGGCCACCGCGGCGTCCCGGCAGTCCTGTTCGGTGCCGCGTCCCGGCGCCAGCGCGCTCAGCCATTCGGGGGCGAGCGCCTCGGCCGGGCGGGTGGTCAGGGCGCGCATGAGAGCGGTGATCACCGGCCGGGCCAGAAAGGCGCCCTCACGGGTGCGGAAGTCGTCGCGCATCGGCCCGGTCAGCAACGCGAACACGGCGGAGTCCGGCGCACCGTCCTCGACGGCGGACCCACCCGCCGCGGCGAGCCGCTCCCGGCAGCCGGTCAGCGCCGCGACGGCCCTGCGGCCCTGGCCGCCCAGCTCGGCCATGCGGCGCCGGGTGTCGCGGAGGGCGTCCATACGGTCGTTGTGGTCGCGCAGTTCGGTCAGCTCGGCGCTGATGGACTGGCTGAGCGCGGCGCCGAGGTCCTTCATGAGGGCCGCGCCCAGGGGCCACGGCTGCGCGAAGGTCTCCGGGGCCGGCGTGGCACGGGGGTCGGGTGCGCCGCCCGAGGTGGGGACCACGTAGAGCATGACGCGCCGCACCTGACGTTCGGCCGGGCGGTCGAAGACGGCCCGCAGCAGCGGCCTGATCGGGCGGTTCGCCAGCAGCCCGCCGTCGGCGGCCCAGTGCGGGCGGGTGATGTTGGCGTACTTCTTCATCGAGGGACGCGCCGGGGCGCCCGGCTTCCCCGCGACCGGGTTCTCGTACGGCAGGTACGAGGGTTCGAACGCGCCGGGGTAGGAGGCGCTGCTGCGCGCCGCCAGCGCCACGGCCTGTGTGCCGTCCCAGCTGCGCAGGCTGTCCTCGTCGAAGACGAACAGGCCCCGGTGGTCCTCGTCCTGGACCTGGGTGCCGTAGGAGTCGGTGAACCGTCCGGTCTCCCCGGTGAGCAGTGTGGTGGTGATGAAGACCTGCGTCTCGCCGGTGACGTCGTGGGACACGGTGCCGGGCGGCGGCGGGCCGGAGCGGGCCGCGAGGTCCAACTCGTCGATGCCGTGGACGAGTTCCTGGAACAGGACGCCGTCGCCCTGCAGCAGCGACGGCGGCTGTTTCTCCGTGGGGTCGCGCAGCAATGTCTCGAACGCGCCGGACTTCAGCCAGAAGTCGCGCAGTGGTCCGAGGTCCCAGGATCTCGCGCGGGCCAGTCCCAGCAGCGCGGCGTTGATGCCGCCCGCGCTGGTGCCGGAGAGGATGTCGATGGAGACGGTGGTGTCCAGCAGGTCGAGGAGCCGCAGGTACAGGACCTTGGCCCGCTCGTCGGCCCCTGCCGTGGCCGTCGGTGCGGGAAGGCGGGCGCTCTCGGGGAGGGCGTTGCGCCACCACGCCGCCTGCTGCAGCAGGTTCAGCTCGCGGGCCACACCGCCCATCCAGACCGCCAGGCTCACGCCACCGGTCATGGCCGTGGCGATCCTCAGCTCCTGAGTGCCGGGTCCGAGCCTGGTTCCCGCGCCGCGGGCGGAACCTGCGCCGCGGGCGGACCCTGCGCCGGGCGACGGCCCCTCGCTGTGCGAAGACGTGGCCGTCCCACGGCGCTCCTCGTCCTGTACGGACCGCTCGGCCATGGCTCTCCCAGGAAGCGAGCTCCTCGGTCCCGACGACCGGGCGTGAGCGCCGTACCCGCTCGGGCGACGAGGATGGTCGGCAAAGTGCAAGCCACTCCAAGGTGTTCCCGTGCGGCGCGCGAGGGAAGGCGTCCGACGGCGCTTATCACCCGATCGTGGTCCTCCGCTTCCCGTGCGGATGCACCCCGCCGAACGCGACGGCGTGGCTCTGCTTAGGATGAGCCCGATGAACCGAGCCGAGCAGTCCTCCGTGCGATCGCCTCTGGGGCGATGGCGGGCGCTGCTCGTGCTGGGGCTGCTGGCCGGTCTCCTCGGCATGCACGCCCTGGCCCCCGGCGGTGCCACGGGCCACGCGGAGCGGGCTCACGCCGTGCACATGACGGCCGAGGCCACCGCGGCCGACGACTGCCCCGGCGACGGCCACTGCGGCGGACACCATCTCAAGCACGCCGACGCGACCTGCGCCTCCGGCGCCGTGAGCGGGGGACCGGAGCCGCCCGCGCTCGTTCCCGACCCGGTGACCGCGCCCGTGCGGGCCGACTCCGTGTGCTTCCGTGCCGCGAAGGCGCCGGACGGCGCCCGGGCGCCACCGTCCCTGGCGGAACTCCAACTCCTGCGGATCTAGAGGCCGCGAAGACCGCACCGGCGATCGGCCGGGAGCGGTCCACGACGTGCCCTCATCCCTTTTGCACAGCAGGAGTTCACGCATGACCACTCGTACCCTCGCGCGCCGTGCCGCCCTCGTCGCGGCCACCGCCACCGCCGCGTTCGTCCTCGCCGCCTGTGGCGGTGATGGCGGCGACAGCGCCGGCCACACCGGTCACGGCGCCTCGGCGACCCCGGGCGGGCAGGCCGGCGCCAGTGCCCACAACGCCCAGGACGTCTCCTTCACGCAGGGCATGATCCCGCACCACCAGCAGGCCCTGGAGATGGCCCGCCTCGCCTCCTCTCGCGCCTCGTCCGCCCGGGTCAAGGACCTCGCGGCCCGCATCGAGAAGGCGCAGGACCCGGAGATCAGCAGCATGACCGGCTGGCTGAAGGCCTGGGGCGAGGAGATGCCCATGTCCGGGATGGACCACTCCCGTCACTCCGGCATGGCCGGGATGATGAGCACCGAGGACATGACCGCGCTGAAGAAGGCCACCGGCAAGGACTTCGACACGATGTTCCTGACCATGATGGTCGACCACCACAAGGGCGCCGTCGAGATGGCCACCACCGAGAAGACCAAGGGCGAGTACGGCCCCGCCACCGGCATGGCCGACGACATCGTCACCGCGCAGAACGCGGAGATCAAGGAGATGAACCGGCTTCTCGGCAAGAGCTGAGCCGGACGGGCAGGGGCCGGCGCCACGCCGGCCCCTGCCCCGGGGTTCAGCGGCCCTGGGTCAGGACCTTCTCCAGCGCGTCCAGCGCGGACCGCAGCTCCTCGCCGGTGATGGTCAGCGGCGGGGCCAGCCGGATGGTGGAGCCATGGGTGTCCTTGACCAGGACGCCCTCCCGCATCAGGCCCTCGCTCACCTCACGACCGGTGCCGATGGCCGGGTCGACGTCGACGCCCGCCCACAGCCCGCGCGAGCGGAAGCCGACCACGCCCTTGCCGACCAGCGTCGACAGCCCGTCCCGCAGGATCACACCCAGCTCGGCGGCCCGGCGCTGGAACTCACCCGACTCCAGCAGCTCGACCACCGCCGTGCCTACCGCGGCCGCGAGCGGGTTGCCGCCGAACGTCGAGCCGTGCTCGCCCGGCCGCAGCACGCCCAGCACGTCACGCCGGGCCACCACCGCCGACACCGGCACGATGCCGCCGCCCAGCGCCTTGCCGAGCAGCAGCACGTCCGGCACGACCTGCTCGTGCTCGACGGCGAGGGTACGGCCGGTGCGGCCCAGGCCGGACTGGATCTCGTCCGCGATGAACAGACAGCCCTTGCGGCGGGTCAGCTCGCGCACACCGGCGAGGTAGCCCTCGTCCGGGATGATCACCCCGGCCTCGCCCTGGATCGGCTCGATCAGCACCGCGGCCGTCGTCTCGTCGACGGCCGCCTCCAGCGCGGCGAGGTCGTTGTAGGGCACGACCCGGAAGCCGGGCGTGAAGGGGCCGAAGCCCGCGCGGGCCGTCTCGTCGGTGGAGAAGCTGACGATCGTCGTGGTACGGCCGTGGAAGTTCTCCGCCGCGACCACGATCGTGGCCCGGTCGGCGGGGACGCCCTTGACCTCGTACGCCCACTTGCGGGCCACCTTGATACCGCTCTCCACCGCCTCGGCGCCGGTGTTCATCGGCAGCACCATGTCGAGACCGGTCAACTCGGACAGCCGCTCGGCGAATTCGGCGAGCTGGTCGTTGTGGAAGGCACGCGAGGTGAGGGTCAGCCGGTCGAGCTGGCGGTGGGCCGCCTCCACCAGGGCCGGATGGCGGTGGCCGAAGTTGAGGGCCGAGTAGCCGGCCAGCATGTCGAGGTAGCGGCGGCCCTCGACGTCTTCCACCCAGGTGCCCTCGGCACGGGCGACGACCACCGGCAGGGGGTGGTAGTTGTGCGCGAGAACCGGCTCCTCCGCGCGGATCAGGTCGGCGGAGGTACGGGTGCGGGCGGTCGTCCCGGTGGGGGCGGTCATGAGCGGATCTCCTGGGTGCAGCACTTGATGCCGCCGCCGGCCTTGTGGAACTCCGACAGGTCGACGGGGACGGGAACATAGCCGTGGTCGGCCAGCCGCGAGGCCAGATGCTCGGCCCGCGGCGCGATGAAGACGTGACGTCCGTCGGAGACGGAGTTCAGACCGAACGTCATCGCGTCCTCGCGGGTGGCCAGCACCGCGTCGGGGTACAGGCGCGCCAGTACCTCGCGGCTGCCCGGCGAGAAGGCCTCCGGGTAGTACGCGATGTTGTCGTCGTCGAGGGCGAACAGCGCCGTGTCCAGGTGGTAGAAGTACGGGTCCACCAGCGTCAGGCTGATCACCGGCACGCCGAAGAACTCCTGCACCTCGCGGTGCGCCTCGCGGGTCGTCCGGAACCCGGTGCCGGCCAGCACGTACCGGCCGGTCGGGACCAGATCGCCCTCGCCCTCGCACACCGCTTCGGGACGGTAGACGTCGAAACCGGCCGCCTTGAACCACGTGTCGTAGTGGCTCGACTCCGGACGGCGCTCGGCCGCGTGGAAGAGGGAGCCGAAGACGCGGCCGCCGACGACGACCGCGGAGTTCGCGGCGAAGACCATGTCGGGGAGACCGGCGACCGGCTCCACGGTGTCGACGCAGTGCCCGTGTGCACGGTAGGCGCTGATCAGTGCCTGCCACTGCTCCTGGGCCAGGTCCACGTCGACCTGGGAATCGGGCTGCATCCAAGGGTTGATCGCGTACTGCACGGCGAAGTGTCTGGGTTCGCAGACGAGGAAGCGCCGGGAGCGCGGCACACGGCTTTCGGGCACAGAGGTGTTCCTCCGCTTTCCTGCGGTGTCGACTGGGGGTTGACACCAAGGTAGGAAGTGACGGGGAAGGACGACAAGAAACGACAGCTGCTTATGTGCGCAGGAATGCTGCGTTGTGTCGGGGCAGGACGCACGACTGCTGCGTGCCGTGAGGTTTATTCCGGAACCGCGTGGGTGGCGCCCGCCTCCGGGCTCTCGGGCAGCAGGTGGGAGAGGACCATCACGCTGATCGTCTTCCGGATGAACGGCTCCACCCGGATCCGTTCCAGCACCTCCTCGAAGTGCTCCACGTCCCGCGCCCGCACATGCAGCAGAGCGTCCGCGCCGCCGGTCACCGTCATCGCGGCCGTGATCTCCGGATAATTGCGGACCACCTCCGCGAGGCGCCGGGGCGGGGCCGCGCCCTCGCAGTACACCTCGACGTACGCCTCCGTGCGCCAGCCGAGCGCCGACGGCTTCACCGTCGCCGTGAACCCGGTGATCACACCCGTCTCGCGGAGCCGGTCGACCCGCCGCTTGACGGCGGTCGCCGACAGACCGACGGCCGCCCCGATCTCGGCGAAGCTCGTCCTGGCGTTCGCCATCAGCGCTGTGATGATCTTCCGGTCGAGCTCGTCGAACGCGGCGGTCGTGCTGTTCATGTCGGCACTGTATCCAGCGCGAACGTCCACGCCCGGCACATGTCCTGCCGTGCGGATTGCTCCTACACTCCACGTTCATGCTGCGCGCCCTCGCCGTCGACGACGAACGCCCCTCACTGGAGGAACTCCTCTACCTGCTGCGCGCCGACCCGCGGATCAGCAGCGTCGAGGGCGCCGGCGACGCGACCGAGGCGCTGCGCCGCATCACCCGCGCCCTGGAGTCCGGACCGCACGGCCCCGAGGCCATCGACGTCGTCTTCCTCGACATCCAGATGCCCGGCCTCGACGGCCTGGAGATGGCTCGGCTGCTCACCGGCTTCGCCCGCCCGCCGCTGGTCGTCTTCGTCACCGCGCACGAGGACTTCGCCGTACGCGCCTTCGACCTCAAGGCCGTCGACTACGTCCTCAAACCCGTACGCAAGGAACGGCTCGCGGAGGCCGTACGCCGGGCCGCCGAGCTGCGCGGTGCCGCCGCGCGGATCACCGTCCACGAACCCGACCCCGACCACATACCCGTGGAACTCGGCGGCGTGACCCGCTTCGTCGCCGTCGACGACATCACCCATGTCGAGGCCCAGGGCGACTACGCCCGTCTGCACACCGGCCGCGGCAGCCACCTCGTCCGCATCCCGCTGTCCACCCTGGAGGACCGCTGGCACTCACGCGGCTTCGTCCGCATCCACCGCCGCCATCTCGTCGCCCTGCGCCACATCGGCGAACTCCGCCTGGACGCGGGCACGGTGAGCGTGCTGGTCGGCACCGAGGAGCTCCAGGTCAGCCGTCGGCACGCGCGCGAACTGCGGGACCTGCTGATGCGCCGGACCGCGGGATAGAGGAGGCCGACGTGGAGCCCACCGAGCGCCGAGTCGTCGTCACCGGACCGCCCCGCCGCACCCTCGCCCACGCTCGGCCACGCTCGCGCGGGCGGTACCCCCATGCCTCCGGCTACTACCGGCCGCGCACCGAGATCGACGAGCAGACCACCCTCGGCCACACCTACGTCCGCTCGCTGATGCGCACTCAACTGCGCGCCGCCCTCGCGGTGTTCGCGGTCCTCGTGCTGCTCATCGGCCCGCTCCCGCTGGTCTTCGCGGCCGCCCCCGACCGGCGCCGCCTCGAATGGCTGGTGCTCGGCTTCTGCCTGTACGCCCCGCTGATCCTGCTCGCCCGCTGGTACGTGCGCCGCGCCGAACGCAACGAACGGGACCTCGTCCGCCTCGTCGAGGACCGATGAACTCGAGCTATGCGGTGCCCGCCGTCGCCCTGGTCGTCGTGGCCACCGTCCTCGTCGGCGCCTTCGGCCTGCGGGTCTCGCGCACCACCTCAGACTTCTACGTCGCCTCGCGCACCGTCGGCCCCCGCCTCAACGCGGCCGCGATCAGCGGCGAGTACCTGTCCGCCGCCTCCTTCCTGGGCATCGCGGGACTCGTCCTGGTCCAAGGCCCGGACATGCTCTGGTATCCGGTCGGCTACACCGCCGGTTATCTGGTGCTGCTTCTGTTCGTCGCCGCCCCGCTGCGCCGCTCCGGCGCCTACACCCTGCCCGACTTCGCGGAGGCCCGGCTCGCCTCGCAGGCGGTGCGGCGGCTCGCGGGAGCCTTCGTCGTCGGGGTCGGCTGGCTCTATCTGCTGCCCCAGCTCCAGGGCGCCGGGCTCACCTTGGCGGTGCTCACCGGCGCGCCCGACCCGCTCGGCGGACTCATCGTGGCCGTGGTCGTCGTGGCGACCGTCGCCGCGGGCGGCATGCGCAGCATCACCTTCGTCCAGGCCTTCCAGTACTGGCTCAAGCTCACCGCCCTCCTCGTCCCCGCACTCTTCCTGGTCCTCGCCTGGCAGAGCGACGGCGCACCCCACCACACCTTCGACGAACCCGCGGCCTTCCGCGAACAGCGCACCGTCCGCGTCCAGGACAGCCTCGAACTCGAACTCCACCGCCCGCTCACGGCCACGGTCACCGGCACGGTCGACGGCCGGCCGCAGGACGGCACCCGGCTCACCCTCCCCGAGGGCACCCACCGCATCGCCGCCGGCACCCGACTGACCTTCGCCCGGGGCACCCCGGTCCCCGTGGCCGGCCGCGGCACCAACGGCGGCATGTCCACCTCGCTCGCCGAGAGCCGCCAGGAACGCCCGCTCTACGCCACCTACGGACTCATCCTCGCCACCTTCCTCGGCACCATGGGCCTGCCCCACGTCGTCGTCCGCTTCTACACCAGCCCGCACGGCGTCGCCGCCCGCCGCACCACGGTGGCCGTGCTGGCGCTGATCGGCGGCTTCTACCTGCTCCCGCCCCTGTACGGCGCCCTGGGCAGGATCTACGCCCCCGAACTCACGATCACCGGTGACGCGGACGCCGCCGTGCTCCTGCTGCCCGACCGGATGATCGGGGGACTCGGCGGTGACCTGCTCGGCGCACTGGTGGCCGGCGGTGCCTTCGCCGCGTTCCTGTCCACCGCCTCCGGGCTGACCATGGCGGTCGCCGGAGTGCTCACCCAGGACGTCCTCCCGTCGCGCGGGGTGCGGCACTTCCGGCTCGGCACCGTGCTCGCCATGGCCGTACCGCTGGCCGCGAGCGTGCTGGTCGGCGGTCTGCCGGTCGCGGACGCGGTCGGGCTGGCCTTCGCCGTCTCGGCCTCCTCCTTCTGCCCGCTGCTCGTCCTCGGCATCTGGTGGCGGCGGCTGACCCCGCCCGGCGCGGCCGCGGGCATGCTGGCGGGCGGCGGCTCCGCGTTCCTCGCCGTGGCCGTCACCATGGCGGGCGTCCCCGGCACCGGCGCGCTGCACGCCCTGCTCGCCTGGCCCGCGCTGTGGTCGGTCCCGCTGGGCTTCCTCACCATGGTGCTGGTGTCCCTGGCCACCGCGGCACGGGTGCCGGCCGGGACGGCGGCGATCCTGGCGCGCTTCCACCTGCCCGAGGAACTGTGGGCGGAGGCAAAGGCGTGAGCGGCTTCCTCGCGGGTCTGTGTGTCGCCGTGCTCCCGCTGCTGGCCGCCGGCTTCTGGCTCGGGCGGCGCACGGCACGGCCGGAGAGCCTCGGCGGCCTCGGCACGCCCGTCGAGCACGCCACCTTCCAGACCCTGCACACCGCCTCGCTCGCCGCGCCCCCGCTGCGGGCGGGCCTCACGGAGGAGACCGCGCGCAGATCGGCCCGCAGACTGCGCTCGCTGCTCGGCACGGACGCGCTGTGCCTCACCGACCGGGAGCGGGTGCTGGTCTGGGACGGGGTGGGCGGCCATCACCGCACCGAAATCATGGAACGGCTGGCCGGACCGCTGGAGAGCGGCCGCGGCGAGGCCTTCCGGCTGACCTGCGAGACCCCCGACTGCCCGGCCCGCTGGGCCGTGGTCGCCCCGCTCACCGTCGACGACCGGGTACACGGCGCGCTCGTGGCCTGCGCGCCGCGCGAGTCCGCCGTGCTGGTACGGGCGGCCGGCGAGGTGGCCCGCTGGGTGAGCGTCCAGCTGGAGCTCGCCGACCTCGACCAGTCCCGGACCAAGCTCATCGAGGCCGAGATCAAGGCCCTGCGTGCCCAGATATCACCGCACTTCGTGTTCAACTCGCTCGCGGTGATCGCTTCGTTCGTCCGCACCGACCCCGAGCGGGCCCGCGAACTCCTGCTGGAGTTCGCCGACTTCACCCGCTACTCGTTCCGCAGGCACGGCGACTTCACCACTCTCGCCGACGAACTCCACGCCATCGACCACTACTTGGCGCTCGTGCGGGCCCGCTTCGGCGACCGACTCTCCGTCACCCTGCAGATCGCGCCGGAGGTACTGCCGGTCACGCTGCCGTTCCTGTGTCTGCAGCCGCTCGTCGAGAACGCCGTCAAGCACGGCCTGGAGGGCAAGGCCGACGCCTGCCACATCCAGATCACCGCGCAGGACGCCGGCGCCGAGGCACTCGTCGTCATCGAGGACGACGGCGTCGGCATGGACCCCGAGCTGCTGCGCCGCATCCTCGCCGGCGAGATCAGCCCCTCCGGCGGCATCGGCCTGTCCAACGTCGACGACCGGCTCCGCCAGGTGTACGGCGACGACCACGGCCTCGTCATCGAGACCGCGGCCGGAGCGGGCATGAAGATCACCGCCCGGCTGCCGAAGTACCAGCCGGGAGTGCACTCGGCGGGCCGCCTCGCCGCCGAGTGAGTCTCAGGTGCTCCGCGAGTGGGTCTCAGGTGCTCTGGGTGGCGATCATCGCGAGCGTGAGCAGCCCCAGCACCACCCATCCGAACCACAGCCAGCCATTGCTCCCCAGCGCCACCGTGTACGCCGTCACCACGACGAGTCCGCCGACGGTGAGCACCCCCATCGCCTTCGTGGAACCGTTCGTAGAACCGGGCATCGCGACACCCTCCTCATGGTTCGGCTCCCTCCATGGTGCCCCCGTTCTGCTTCCGCACGGTGCAGACGACGAAATGCGTGCCCGACTTCCAGGGACCCTCGCTCGTCCAGGAAGCGGCCCGGTACACGGAGGGATCGAATCCGTAGTCGCCCGGGGGTACGTCCCGTGCGCAGGCCGGGTCCGAGGCGGTACGCGCCCGGGCGAGCGTGACACCGGCCCCGAGCCGGGTGAACCCGAGCACTTCCTGGTCGTGCGGGCCCGAGCAGGGGACCAGCCGGGCGTCTCGTGGTGAGGGCGCCCGCAGACAGTCCCGTCTCTGCATGGTGGCGGTGTCCGTGAAGGCCTCACCCTGCCTGCGACGACCGCCGAGCGGCCCGTACACCGGCCCGTGCGCGCCGAGCAGCAGGCACGCGGTGCGCCGCCCGGACGCCTCGAACCCCGCCTCGGTCGGTACGACGGCCAGCTCACGCACATCGGCGAGCTTCCCGCGCAGTTCCCGGGTCCGTTCCGCGCACCCGGCGGGACCCGCGCCGCGCGCCTCGGCCGCGGACGAGGCCGGCACGAACCCCATCACCTGCCCGTCGGGCGCCTTGTCGTGGCACGTCGGATCGACGGTCAGGTGCGGAGTGCCCTGGAAGCGCGCCGCGCCGGGCCAGTCGGCGAGGACGCAGTCCCCGTCCTTGAGTGGATGCGCAAGCCCGACGGCCGTGCCGTACGGGGGCCCCGTCCTGTCGGCCGCCCGCTGGGCCACGGCCCACCAGACACCGGCCAGGGCGAGCACCAGCCCGAGCCCGGAGGCGATCGCGGCACGCACGGGGCGGGGGAGCCCGTGGGGGCGGGGGCCGGGCGGGGGAGCGGAGGCGGGCCGGAGATCCGGTGCGAGTACGGGTGGTGCGGGTGCGGGTGCGGGTGCGGGTGCGGGCCGGGGCTCGGGGCTGGGCCAGGGGTTCGGGGGTGGCACCGGTCCCGCGTCGGGTCGGCCGGGGGCGTGTCCGGGCGCGAGGGCGGCCGGGTCCTCGTGCCGGCCCGGAGCCCCGCCCCACGGCGGTACCGAGCCAGGATCGGTCCGTGTCCGGGCGTACGGCTCCGACTGCGGGGCCACGATCAGGGACAGCGCGGCCTCCGCCTCCGCCGCCGGGATCCGCACCGCCGGATCCTTCGTGAGCATCTTCAGCAGCACCGGCCCCAGCGCGCCCGCCCGCACCGGCGCCGGCGGTTCCTCCATCACCACCGCGGTGATCTCCGCGAGGTGCGAGGCCCGCTCGAACGGCCTCCGCCCCTCCACCGCGTGGTAGAGCGTGCAGCCCAGCGAGAACAGATCGGCGGCCGGTGCCGGAGGCCCGCCCGTCGCGCGCTCGGGGGCCAGATAGCCCGCCGTGCCCACCAGCACCGACGCCAGCGTGTACCGCGTCTCACCGGCGTCCGGCTGCACCGATATCCCGTAGTCCGTGAGCAGCACCCGGGCGTGCGGCGCTCCCGTGCGGTCCGGGGCGAGCAGGATGTTCGCCGGCTTCACGTCCCGGTGCATGACGCCCCGCTCGTGCCCCGCGGTCAGCGCGTCGAGCACGGCCAGCCCGACGCGCGCGCACTCGGCCGGCGGCAGCGGGCCGCGTCGGCCCACCAGCTCACGCAGGTCGACCGCGCACGCCACATACTCCATGACGATCCACGGCAGCCCCTCGTGCTCCAGCACGTCGTGCACGGTCACCACATGCGGGTGGCCGCGCAGCCCGGCCGCGTGCCGGGCCTCCGCACGGGCCCGTGCGACCCGGGCCGTCCGCTCCCGCTCGGGCTCTCCCGGCTCCCGGAACACGATCTCCTTGAGGGCGATCTCGCAGTCCAGTCTCCGGTCGTGGGCGAGCCACACATGTCCCATGCCGCCGCTGCCGAGCCGGTTCAGCAGCAGATACCGGCCGGCGACGACCCGGCCCACTCCCGACGTCGGTGATCCTTGTGGCATCCGGTGACTCCCGGGTTCGGCGTTACGTCGCGCTCGCGGTGGGCCCGCCGGTGGCCGGGCCGCTCGTGGCGGGCCCGGCGCTGGTGACCGAGTCGCCCGGCGGCGGAGCGCTGCCGCTCGTCGGGCCGGTGGCGGGCGATGTTCTCGACGCGGGCGAGGAGACCGATGGAGGCGACGACGGCGACAGCGGTGACGACGGTGACAGCGGTGAGGACGATGGGGCCGGCGGCGACGACGATGGGGCCGGCGACGACGGGGGCGAGGAAGGCGCGGAGGGCGACGGTCCCGGACCACCGCTCGACGAGCCCGAGGACGCCGGAGGCGAGCCCCCCGACGACGACGGCGACGGCGGTGTCCCGTTGGGCTCCGAGCCCGGCCCGCCCGCCGGAGTGACCGGCACGGTCCGGCCGTCGCTCGTCCCTCCGGCCACCTGCACCGTCACGTACTGGCCGAACCGCAGCTCGGTCCCGGCCGGTGGATCCGATGCCGTGACCCGGGCGTCGTCCGGCGGCAGCCCCTGCCCGTCGTACGCGGCCGCCAGTTCGGCGTCGGACAGCAGCCGGCTCGCCTTTGCGAAGTCCGCCCCGACGAGGTCCGGGACCGTGTGCCGCTCGCGTGTGTCGAACGCGGTGTCGTCCGTGCCCGCCGTGCCGACCGGCCGCCGGATGCCCCGGTCGGGATCGTCGACGTCGACGAGGGCGAGCCGCTCCAGCCTGCGGGGCGCGGCCCGTACGGCGGTCACCTCGGACGGGTCGTACCCCCGCCACTTCCTGTTGCCGTGCTCGAAGTCGACCCTGATCCGCCCCGCGTCCCCCGCGAAGGGGCGCAGTGGGTTTCCGCATGAGCACTTCACCGCGGGTTGCCCCTGCGCGTCCACGAGAATCGCGATTCCCGCCTGGAGAAGGGAGTTGAAGGGGGCTGCATTCCCCTTCTTGTAATCGTGGTTCCGCACGAGGGTGTCGTGACGCAGCAGAACGGGTGTGAGCCGGTCCAGATAATCCGGAATCTCTTCCGTGCGGATTCCCAGGACACCGCCCCACGCCTGTGCCTTCCGGTGATTACCGGGAGCCGTGAGGAATTTCTTCAGCTTCTCCACGTCACAGACCGTCGGCTGCCGCGAACCCCCGTACAGACCGGGCGTGTCCCCCTGCTGCAGCGTGCCGTGCACCGGCAGCGAGCGCACTTCGGCGTCATGGCCGAGGCCCTGGCCCTCGGTGAAGAACGGCGCCAGTGCCGGAACCCCGGTGGCGACGGCCTTCACCACGGAAAGCTGTGCGCCCCGGCCGCACCCGCTGAGGACCAGCAGGAAAACCAGCAGCGCGCAGCCCTTGTGCAAAAAAGCGCGAATTGTCATTACCGCTCCCCCCGGGGCGGTTCCCCCATCGCACTTTATGCTACTGAAGGAAAACCCCTTCGGGTCGCGTCAGCTCTCACGTGCGTTCAATGAGGCCAAATAGGCGTTGTACGCCTCGAGTTCCTTGTCCCCGTCCCGGTCGGCCGCGCGGTCCTTGCGCTTGGCCTGCCGCTGCTCGGAGCTGTACCACTGGAAGAGCAGCGCGATCAGCACCAGGACGGACGGGATCTCGCTGAAGGCCCAGGCGATGCCGCCGGCCGCGCTCTGGTCGGAGAGGGCCTCGATGCCGAGCGAGGCGGGCGGGTTCTTGAACGTCTCGACCATCGGGGTCGACGCCATCATCAGCGCGATTCCGAAGAAGGCGTGGAACGGCATGCCCGCGAACAGCTCCAGCATCCGCATCAGATGGCCGGGCCGGTGCGGGCCCGGGTCCACGCCGATGATCGGCCAGAAGAACGCCACGCCCACGGCCAGGAAGTGCACCATCATCGCGATGTGCCCCGCCTTCGACCCCATCAGGAAGTCGAAGAGCGGTGTGAAGTACAGCGCGTACAGGCTCGCGATGAACATCGGGATCGTGAACCCCGGGTGCGTGACGACCCGCATGTAGCGGCTGTGCAGCAGCGCCAGCAGCAGTTCGCGGGGGCCCTTGCGGCCCCTGCCCGCGACCGGCAGCGCGCGCAGCGCCAGTGTGACCGGGGCGCCCAGCAGGATCAGGATCGGCGACAGCATGCTGATCACCATGTGCTGCACCATGTGCACGCTGAACATCACCATGCCGTAGTCGTTCAGCCCGGTGCACATCACCAGCATGATGGTCAGCACACCGAGGGCATAGGACACGGTCCGCCCCACCGGCCACGCGTCACCGCGCCGCCGCAGCCGCACCACACCCCAGCCGTACAGCCCGAGGCCCAGCAGGCAGGCGATGAGGAAGAACGGGTCCGCCGACCACTCGAGACCCCGTCCCAGCGTGAACGGCGGCAGATCCATCGTCATGCCGTGCCCGCCGTGATCCATCCGCCGGCTCCTGATTCGTGGGGTTGTGCGCTGTCTGTCCACAGCTGTCTGTCCGCACCCACACTAGAACCGCCCCCGGTCACTGCAGTGACCGGGGGCGGTTTTGCGCACAGGCGGCCTACCGGCCTACAGAACGCACTCGGCCTCTTCGTAGCGCTCCTGAGGAACCGTCTTCAGCGTCTCCACGGCCTCCGCCAGCGGCACCATCACGATGTCGGTACCCCGCAGCGCGGTCATGTGGCCGAACTCGCCCCGGTGCACGGCCTCCACCGCGTGCCAGCCGAAGCGCGTCGCCAGTACGCGGTCGTACGCCGTCGGCGTCCCGCCGCGCTGCACGTGGCCGAGGATCACCGGCCGCGCCTCCTTGCCCAGCCGCTCCTCCAGCTCGACGGAGAGCTGGCGGGCGATCCCGGCGAAGCGCTCGTGGCCGTAGATGTCCTTGCCGCCCTCATCGAACTCCATGCTGCCGGCCTTCGGCTTGGCCCCCTCCGCGGCGACGACGATGGCGAACCGCTTGCCCGCCTCGAACCGCTCGCCGACCCGCTTCGCCAATTCCTCGATGTCGAAGGGGCGTTCCGGCACGACGATGGCGTGGGCGCCGGCCGCCATGCCGGAGTGCAGCGCGATCCAGCCGGTGTGGCGGCCCATGACCTCCACGATCAGCACGCGCTGGTGGGACTCGGCGGTGGTCTTGAGCCGGTCCAGGGCCTCGGTGGCGACGCCCACGGCCGTGTCGAAGCCGAAGGTGACGTCCGTGACCGCGATGTCGTTGTCGATGGTCTTCGGCACGCCCACGATGGGCAGGCCGTTGTCCGACAGGAGGCGGGCCGCCTTCAGCGTGCCCTCGCCGCCGATCGGGATGATCGCGTCCAGGCCCAGGTCCCGGAGATGGCCCTTGGCCCGGGCCACGCCGTCCCGCAGGTGCTCGGGGCGGACCCGGGAGGAACCGAGGATGGTGCCGCCGCGGGCCAGGATGCCGCCCACGGCGTCCAGGTCCAGCTTGAGGTAGTCGCACTCCAGGAGGCCTTTCCAGCCGTCCCTGAAACCGATGACCTCGTCGCCGTGGTCGGCGACGGCACGGTGCACGACGGACCGGATGACGGCGTTCAGGCCGGGGCAGTCGCCGCCGGACGTGAGGACACCAATGCGCATAGCCCGAAATACCTTCTCAACGTGGGCCGGGGACCGGACCGCGCTGTCCGGCTGGAACCCGGTCACCCTACCGGCGTCTGGGGGTGGCTCCGTAGCGGGCGTCCGCCTGCTGGACGCGCCCGCACATGTGAGCGGACGGCCTGTCAGGCGGGCCCTGTGACGACCATGCCGGAGGACGCTAAAAGGCGCCTTCAGTACCTCTGGAACGCAACGGTGAGGCAGGCTGCTGCGCAGCTGTACCTACGCAGGCTGCTGCGCAGCTGTACCTACGCAGGCTGCTGCGCAGCCGCGATGCGCTCATTGCGGAGCGCCTCGTACCAGCGGTCGTCGATCGGCGGCAGCGCGTTGACGTCGAGTGCCAGCTTCAGCATCAGGTCCGCGATCTGCGGATTGCGGGCGAGGACCGGCCCGTGCATGTAGGTGCCGAAGACCGTCCCGTTGTACGCGCCCTCCGTGCCGTCCCCGGTGCCGTTGCCCCGGCCCTTGCGGACCTGGGCGAAGGGGCGGGCCGAGGGGCCGATGTGGGTGACGCCCTGGTGGTTCTCGAAGCCGGTCAGCTGGGGCAGGCCGAGCTGCGGGTCGATGTCCGCGAGGACGTCGCCGACGCACCGCTCGCCCTCGCCGCGCACCGACACCACGTCGAGCAGGCCCAGGCCCGGCTCGCGCTGTCCGAGGTCGTTGATGAACTCGTGGCCGAGGATCTGGTAGCCGGCGCAGACGGAGAAGACGATCGCGCCGTTCTCCACCGCCCGGTGCAGATGGCCGTCGCGCCGCAGCCGCTCGGCCGCGAGCCGCTGGGGCCGGTCCTCGCCGCCGCCGATCAGATAGATGTCACCGGAGGTCGGGATCGGCTGGTCGCTGCGCACGTCGAGCCGCGCCACGTCCAGGCCGCGCTGCCGCGCCCGCCGCTCCACGACCAGCGCGTTGCCCTGGTCGCCGTAGGTGCTGAGCAGGTCCGGGTAGATCCACACCAGCCGAAGTTGGTTGTCGCTCATGAAGTGATCGTCCTCCCTGTTCAGTTGCCGACGATCCGGCGCAGGTCCTGGAACGCGGTGTAGTTCGCGATGACCTCGATCCGGCCCGGCGGCGCCTGCTGAACGGCCTGGTCGAGGTTCTCGCAGACCTGGAAGTGCTGGTTCGCGACTTCCAGACGCACCGCGAGGTCCAGCTTCCGGTCGCCGATCACGAAGATCGGGTGGCCGGTCAGGCGGGTGTAGTCGACGTCCCACAGCCAGGAAGTGTCGGTGCCGTCGGCGCCGCGTGCGTTCACGGACAGCACGACCGGCGCCGGCGGCTGGTCGATCAGGGAGAACGTCTCGAGCCAGCCGGCGGGGTTCTTCGCCAGCAGCAGACGCAGATCGCGGCCCTGGTACTGGACGACGTCATAGCGGCCGGCGACGGCCTGCACCTGGTACATGCGCTCCAGGGCCACCTGCGGCGGGACGCCGAAGACGGCGGCGACGGCCGCGGAGCTCGCGGCGTTGGCCTTGTTGGCGCGGCCGGGCAGCTGGAGGTGGATCGGCCAGGCCGAGCCGTGCGGGTCGAGGACATGGTCGCCGGACAGCGCCCAGCTCGGCGCCGGGCGGCGGAAGCCGCACTCGCCGCAGTACCAGTCGTCGCCGGGGCGCTGCATCACGCCGCCGCAGGACGGGCAGGACCAGGCGTCGTCCTTCCACATCTGGCCGGCTGCGACCCAGATCACGTTGGGCGAGGAGGACGCGGCCCACACCACCAGCGGGTCGTCGCAGTTGGCGACGATCACGGCCTTGGAGCCGGCCAGGCCCTCGCGCCAGTTCTCCGCGAGCATGCGGGTCTCGGCCGCGCGGTCAAGCTGGTCACGGGAGAGGTTGAGCAGCGCGATGCACTTCGGGGAGGTGTCCCGGGCGACGCCCGCGAGGTACTTCTCGTCGACCTCGATCACGCCGAACTTCGCGTCCGAGCCGCCGGCGAGCGCCGAGGTGATGCCGGCCGGCATGTTGGCGCCGAGCGCGTTGGAGACGACCGGGCCGGCGGCGCGCAGCGCCTCGGCGATGAGGCGGGTGGTCGTGGTCTTGCCGTTGGTCGCCGAGACGAGGACGCAGTCCAGGTTCTGGGCGAGTCGGCCGAGCAGGTCGGGGTCGAGTTTGAGTGCGACCCGGCCGCCGATCACCGATCCGCTGCCGCGACCCGCGGCGCGAGACGCCGCCGCGACCGCCTTGCCCGCGGTCACGGCGAGCTTGGCCCGCGGCGTGAGCGGGTCCGAGTTGCCTGCCATCAGTTCTCGATCCTCCTTGCGTACGCGCCGCGCCTCAGCCATTCGGCAACGTGGCGTGGGCCTCAGCCTATCGAGATCCATTCGCACACCCGAATCCCGGCCCACGCCTGCGCGGCGGACATGCGCCGAGGGAACCGTACCCTTGCCGCCATGCGACACGGCTCGATCCCGGGCGCCCGCGGGCGCGTCCGGCCTCTCACCCTGCTCGGCGACCCGGTGCTGCACGCACCCTGCGCGGAGGTCACCGACTTCGGTCCCGAACTCTCCCGGCTGGTGGAGGACTTGTTCGCCACGATGTACGCGGCCCAGGGCGTGGGCCTGGCCGCGAACCAGGTGGGGGAGTCCTTGCGGGTGTTCGTGTACGACTGCCCGGACGACGAGGATGTGCGACATCTCGGACATGTGGTGAATCCACGGCTGGTGGAGGCGGACGGTGTGGTGATCCGCGGGCCGGAGGGCTGTCTGTCCCTGCCGGGCCTGGAGGCGGGGACCGAGCGCTACGACCATGCGGTCGTCGAGGGCTTCACGGTGACCGGGGAGCCGGTCACCGTTCATGGCACGGGGTTCTTCGCCAGGTGCCTGCAGCACGAGTGCGACCACCTCGAGGGCCAGGTGTACGCGGAGCGCCTCACCGGCCGGCGCCACCGCCGGCTGATGAGGCAGGTGCGCCGGGCCTCCTGGCACCGGTGAGGGTCAGAACCCGGGGCCGCCCATCCTGTCCCCCGCCGCCGCCAGCCGTCCCCACAGCAGGTCGGCCAGGCTCTTCACCAATTCCGTGCGGGAGCAGGGCCGTTCGCCCAGCCACCAGTCGCCCGCCGCGTGCATCATGCCGACGATCCCGTGCCCCCACACCCGGGCCAGCTGCTGGCTTCCCGGTCCGAGGTCCAGCCGGTCCTCGATGACCTGGGCCAGCTCCTCGCCCATCCTGCGCAGCAGTGGCGCGGAGTGCTTGCCGACGTCGAAGCCCTGGTCGCCGCCCTGGCCGCCGTCCGCGGGGTGCATCAGGAAGCGGTAGACCTGGGGCCGTGCCTCGATCGCCGCGAGGTAGGTGTCCAGCGTGGCCTCGACCCGCTCGCGCCGCTCGGCGGGGGCGTCGAGCGCCGCCCGCAGCGAGTCCAGCAGCGCGTCGGTGTGCCGCGTGGCGAGAGCGGCGTAAAGTCCGCCCTTGTCGCCGAAGTGGCGGTAAAGGATGGGCTTGGTGATGCCGGCCTCGGCGGCGATGGCGTTCATCGAGGCCTGCGGGCCGTCGCGCAGCACCACCCGGTCGGCGGCCTCCAGCAGCTCGCGCCGTCGTCGGTCGGCGGACCTCTGCTGATCGGTCCGCTGTGTGGTGTCCATGAGCTCTCCCCACCCGTGCTGTTTCGGTGACGCCTGCGCAAACTAACACTGACCGAGCCCCTGACATCGAACGGGATGCCGACAGGCCATCGGGAGTTGACTTTTCCTACCCGTCAGTAACAGACTCAAGTTACCGCTAGTAACATGCAAGTACCGCCGCTGGAGGGGACATGGCCGAGTTCACCATGGAGCTCAACGACGAACAGAAGGAGGTCCGGGACTGGCTGCACGGCTTCGCCGCCGACGTCATCCGCCCCGCGGCCGCCGAATGGGACGAGCGTGAGGAGACTCCCTGGCCGGTCATCCAGGAGGCCGCCAAGGTCGGTATCTACTCTCTCGACTTCTATGCCCAGCAGTACTTCGACCCCACCGGCCTCGGGATCCCGATGGCCATGGAGGAGCTGTTCTGGGGGGACGCGGGCATCGCGCTCTCGATCGTCGGCACCGGTCTCGCCGCCGTGGGCGTCCTCGCCAACGGCACCGAGGAGCAGATCGGCACCTGGATCCCCCAGATGTACGGCGACCCCGACGAGGTCAAGGTCGCGGCCTTCTGCTCCTCCGAGCCCGACGCCGGCTCCGACGTGGGCTCCATGCGGACGCGTGCCGTGTACGACGAGGCCAAGGACGAGTGGGTGATCAACGGCACGAAGACCTGGGCGACCAACGGCGGCATCGCCAACGTCCATGTGGTCGTCGCCGTGGTCGACCCCCACCTCGGCTCCAAGGGCCACGCCTCCTTCATCGTCCCGCCGAACACGCCCGGCCTCTCCCAGGGCCAGAAGTTCAAGAAGCACGGCATCCGCGCCTCGCACACCGCCGAGGTCGTTCTGGAGAACGTCCGCGTCCCCGGCTCCTGCCTGCTCGGCGGCAAGGAGAAGCTGGACGAGCGGCTCGCGCGGGCCCGTGAGAAGGCCAAGGCGGGCGGCCAGAGGGTGAAGAACGCTGCGATGGCCACGTTCGAGGCTTCACGGCCGGCGGTCGGCGCGATGGCCGTCGGCACGGCCCGCGCCGCGTACGAGGTGGCCCTCGACTACGCCATGACCCGTGAGCAGTTCGGGCGGCCGGTCATCGACAACCAGGGTGTCGCCTTCCAGCTCGCGGACATGCGCACGCAGATCGACGCCGCGCGTCTTCTCGTGTGGCGTGCCTCCTGGATGGCGGTGAACGGCAAGCCGTTCACCGCGGCAGAGGGCTCGATGTCCAAGCTGTTCGCCAGCGAGACCGCGAAGAAGGTCACCGCCCAGGCGATCCAGATCCTGGGCGGCAACGGCTACACACGGGAGTATCCGGTCGAGCGGATGCACCGGGATGCCGCGATCTACACGATCTTCGAGGGGACGAGTGAGATCCAGCGGCTGGTGATCGCCCGTACGTTGTCGGGGATGCCGATCCGGTAGCGGCATCACCGGTGCTTCAGGCGGTCACCGGTGCTTCAGCGGCGTGAGCTGTTCGATGTCGTAGCGCCGGCGCAGGTCTTCGATCGCCTCGTGGTCGGGTGGCCCCCCGTTCCCCAGGATCTCCAGCAGCTCCTCGAAGTAGCGCTCGTGATCCGGGGGCGGGGACGCCTGGAAGAAGACCTTCGCGGGGGTGTCCGTCGGGTTGGCGAAGGCATGGGGACAGCCGGGAGGTACGACGATGACCGTGCCCGGGGTTGCCCGGACCACGCGGTTGCCCGAACTCGACTCCCACTTCTGCCAGTTGTCGGGTGTGCGGACACGCGGCTCGAAGGCGAGCACATCGAGCTCACCGTCCAGCACGTAGAACAGCTCCTCGCTGCGCGTGTGCACATGGGCGCCGACGTCGAAGCCCGGTGGGACCTCCACCTCGAAGGTGGAGGACGTCCGCGAGTGCGTGCCGGTCACCTTGAACGTCACGCGCTGGGCGGGCGTGTGCACGACGCGGCCGTGACCCGGAGGCACGAGCAGACCCTCGGACTGCGCCACCTGCTGGGGTGGCGCGTCCGTCCGGGTCGTGGGTCCTTCGGGTACCGCCAGTCCTTCGGTCGTCGTCATCGCCAATCACCACGTCACGGGAAGGGCCTCGGGCCCACGGATCAACGCGCCCTTCTTGAAGGGCACCTGGTCGGGCGGCACGGCCGGCCGCAGCCCGGGCACCCGGTTCAGCAGTGTGTCGACCAGCAGCTCGGACTCCAGCCGGGCGAGTTGGGCCCCGGGGCAGTAGTGCGGGCCGAAGCCGAACGACAGATGCGGGTTGGGGCTGCGGGCGAAGTCGATCGTCTCCGGGTCCGGGAAGACCTCCGGGTCGCGGTTGGCGGCCAGGTAGGAGACGTACACCGGGTCGCCGGCCCGGATCCGTGCGCCCCTGATCTCCACGTCCTGCGTGGCGATCCGGGACAGCCCGACCGCGTTGCGGTGCGGGATGTACCGCAGCAGCTCGTCGATGGCCTTCGGCCTGATCTCCGGCTGGGTGCGCAGCTGTTCCACCAGATCGGGCCGGATCATCAGCAGGTAGAACAGCTGCCCGCTGTTGTTGGTGACCGCCTCGCCGCCGATCTGCAGCAGCACCGCGAGCCCCGTGGCCTCCTCCGAGGTCACCTCGCCGCGGTCCACGGCGGCGCCGAGCAGTGAGGTGACGTCCTCGGCCGAACTGCCCATGCGCAGGTGGATGAGGTCGCGGAAGTAGCCGCTCATCTCGTTCCTGGCCCTCTCGCTGACCCGCTTGCCCCGCGAGGAGGACAGGATGAGCTGAGTCCAGGTGTGCATGCTGTGCCGGTCGGCCGCCGGCACGCCCATCAGCTCGCAGATCACCGCGATGGGGAAGGGGCTGAGCACGGCACTGGTGAGGTCGGCGGGCGGTCCGTCCTGGAGGAGCTCGTCGACCAGTTCCTCGAGCAGGACCCGGGACCTCGCGCGGAGCCGTTCCACACCCTTCGCGGTGAACGCGGGCGCGACCGCGCGGCGCAGCCGGGTGTGGTCCGGCGGATCCAGGAACCCGACCGCGCCACGGGTCGGGATGAAGTGCGGGGCGAGCCGGGTGACGGGGTGGTCCATGACCGCCTCGCGGCTGAACCGGGGATCGTTGGTCACCATGCGCACGTCGTCGTAGCGGGTGAGCAGCCAGGCCCAGCCCTCGCCGTTGGGCAGTTCGATCCGGCTGACCGGGCCCTCGTGCATCAGCTCGGTCAGCACCGGATCGAAATTCACCCCGGCCAGGTCGGCCGCCGGCCAGTGCCGGACCGGCGGCGGGACCTCGATGAGCGTCTCGTCGATCATCGCGTCGCTTCGTCCGTGCCGACCCAGCGGCCGACGGTCATCTCCGCGGTGATGCCGGGACCGAACCCGGCGAGCAGTCCGCGCGCCCGGTCGTCGGCGCCGCCCTCGTCGAACAGCCGGCGCAGTGCGTCCAGCACGACCGCGCTGGCGATGTTGCCGTACTCGGTGAGGGTGGCCCGGCTGAACCGGAACGCGTGCGGGTCGACCTGCAGGAACTTGCTGAGGTCGTCGAGTATTCGGGGCCCGCCCGCGTGGATGATGTAGAAGTCCAGGTCGGAGGCGTCCCAGCCGTGCTCGCCGGCCAGGTCCTGGAGCGCCGGGGCGAGCGGCTCCATGGTGGTGGGCACCCGCTTGTCCAGCAGGAAGTGGAAGCCGGTGGCCCGGACGTCGTACGCGATCCAGTCCTCGGTCTTGGGGATCAGGTACGAGCCGTTGCGTTCGAGCCGGACGCCGGTCCCGCCGTTGCCGCGCACCACGGCCGCGGCGACGCCGTCGCCGAACAGGCCGTTGGAGAGCAGCGAGCCGACGCCGAGGTCGGTGGGCTGGTAGCACAGCGAGCAGAACTCGCAGGCCACGATGAGTGCGTTGGCCCCGGGGTAGGCCGTGCAGAAGTCGTGCGCCCGGTTGATGGCGGCACCGCCGGCCGCGCAGCCCAGCTGGGCTATCGGCAGCTGCCGGGTGGTGCTCGGGAAGTCCATCTCGTTGATCAGCCACGCGGTCAGCGAGGGCATCATGAAGCCCGTGCACGACACGTAGATGATGACATCGATGTCAGAGGTCAGGAGCTCGGCGTCGTCGAGCGCTCGCTGGATGACCGCGGGGACCCGGGCCTTCGCCTCGCTCTCGTAGAGCTTGTTGCGCTCCTGGAAGCCGGGGTGCTTCAGGGTCTCCTCGATGGGCTGGACGATGTGCCGGGTGCGGACGCCAGTGTTCTCGATCAGCCGGAGGGCCAGCGGGAGCTGGGGGTGGTCCGCATGGCGCTCGCGCGCCAGCTCCAGCGTGTCCTCCATCGTGATCACGTGTTCTGGTACGGACACCGAGGGTCTGCACAAAGTAGCCATGAGCCGTCCCTGCTTTCGCCTTCCGGCAGGCCTTCGCCCGCCGGTCAGAAGGTGGTCCACCCAGGTTCACCCGACGGGGCGACGATCTCTCGCCGGATTACTCCGAATCGGGGACGACGGGTAAGGGGCGGTTGAGCACTCCCGGCCCCGGAACCGCAGGTCAACGGGCTCGTCCGGCTGATCGTCCGCGGCGCGACAAGCCACCGGCTCACGCACTGGACCGAGTCCCTACGGCGCCCCGCTGCTGTGTGCGATGCACGCCACGTCGATGCGATCGGCGAGCTTCGCCAGCTCGATGGTCAGCGCGGCAACGGTGTTCTCGTCCAGCCCCTCCTGCCCGGCCTCGACAAGGTGCAGCCACCTTCCGCCCACCGTGCGGAGCAGCTTGCTCACGTCGGCCGCGGCCACCTGCAAGGTACCGCGGTCGTCGACGATCAGAGGCAGAGTCACTTCGCGGTTCACAGACGGGATCGTAGCCGCGGAAACGTCACGCACCCTGCCAAACAGTGGTGATGTTGCAGAACTCGCGGATCCCGTGCCCGGACAGCTCACGCCCGTACCCGGACCGCTTGACCCCGCCGAACGGAAACGCCGGATGGGACGCGGTCATCCCGTTGACATACACGGCACCCGCCTCCAGATCCCGTGCGAACCGCTCCGTCTCGGCCTCGTCGCGCGTCCACACATTCGAACTCAGGCCGAACGGCGAGTCGTTGGCGATCAGCACGGCCTCGTCCAGGTCGCCCGCCCGGTACAGCGTGGCGACCGGCCCGAACGCCTCTTCGCGATGGATCCGCATCTCGCGGGTGATCCCGGCGAGGACGGTCGGCGGGTAGTACCAGCCGGGCCAGTCCGGGCGTCGCCCACCGCACAGCACGGCCGCCCCGCTGCGTTTCGCGTCGTCGACCAGTTCCTCCAGGTCGGCCCGCCCCTGCTCACTGGCGAGCGGTCCGACCTCGGTGTCCTCCTGCAGCGGGTCGCCGACCTTGAGCGCCTTCATGCCCGCGACGAACCGCTCCGCGAAGGCGTCGTAGACGTCCGTGTGGACGATGAACCGCTTGGCGGCGATGCAGGACTGACCGTTGTTCTGCACCCGGGCGGTGACCGCGACCTGGGCCGCCCGGTCGAGGTCGGCGGACGGCATGACGACGAACGGGTCGCTGCCGCCCAGCTCCAGCACCGTCTTCTTGACCATGTCCCCGGCAGTGGAGGCGACCGCCCGCCCGGCGGGTTCGCTGCCGGTGAGGGTGGCGGCCTTGACGCGCTCGTCGCGCAGGATGCCGTCGACCGCCCCGGAGCCGATCAGCAGGGTCTGGAAGCATCCCTCGGTGAAGCCGGCCCGGTGGAAGAGGTCCTCCAGATACAGGGCGGTCTGCGGGACGTTGGAGGCGTGCTTGAGCAGGCCCACGTTGCCGGCCATCAGGGCCGGCGCCGCGAAGCGGATCACCTGCCACAGCGGGAAGTTCCACGGCATCACGGCGAGCACCGGCCCGAGCGGCCGGTAGCGCACCCGGACCCGGGACGCCCCGGAGTCCGTCACATCGGACTCCGCGGGCTCCTCGTCGGCGAGCAGCGCCTCGGCGTGCTCCGCGTACCAGCGCATCGCCCTGGCGCACTTGGCGGCCTCCGCCCGGGCCTGTTTGACCGGCTTGCCCATCTCGGTGGTCATGATCCGGCCGATGTCCCGCTGGTCCTCGTCCAGGAGATTGGCGGCCTGGAGGAGAAGGCGCCCACGGTCCACGAAGCGGCTCATCCGGTACGTGCGGAACGTCGCCTCGGCGAGCTGGAGCCGACGCTCGAGCTCCTCCTCGCCCATGGCCTCGTACGTCTTGAGCGTCTCGCCGTTCGCCGGGTTGACCGTCGCGATGGGCATGGCTGACCTCCCTGGGAGCGGGCTTGCTTCGACCTTCCCGCGCGTCGCCGACGACCGCAACGCGTGCATCGTCTACTCGGCCGAGTGCTCCGCCAGCCGGTCGAGGAACGCGGCCTGCGCCGTGACCATCACCCCCCGGGCAAGGTCCAGACCGAACCACTCCACCCGGTCCAGTTCGGGGAACTCCTGGACCCGCCCCGACCTCGGCGGCCACTCCATGGTGAAGGTGCCGGGCTCGATCGACTCCGGGTCCAGGTCGGCCTCGACCGCCCACGCCGTGACGATCTTGCCGTTGGTCTGTCTGACCTCGCCCAGCGGCACGGCCTCCCCGTCGGGCGGAGGCACGCCGAGTTCCTCCTGGAACTCACGGCGAGCCGCGTCCCAGGCGGGCTCGTCCGGTTCGTACTCGCCCTTGGGGACGGTCCACGCCCCGGCGTCCTTCTTGGCGAAGTAGGGGCCGCCCATGTGGCCGAGCAACACCTCGAGGCCGTTGCCGGTGTGCCGGAACAGGAGCAGACCGGCGCTTCTCTTCTCTTTCAAGCCCTCACCTCCGGTTCTCCTTCAAGCCCTCACCTCCGGGTGCGCGGCCAGCAGCGTTTCGACCGTGTCCGCCTCCTCCGCTCGCTTGTCCTCGCGGTAGCGGACGACCCGGGCGAAGCGGAGGGTGACACCGGCCGGGTAGCGGGAGGAGCGCTGGAGACCGTCGTACGCGATCTCGACGACGAGTTCGGGGCGTACGGTCACCACCCAGCCGTCGTCCTGGACGGCCAGCTCCTGGAGACGTTCGGTCTGCCAGGTGAGCATGGCGTCCGTCATGCCCTTGAAGGTCTTGCCGAGCATGGCAAAGGTGCCGTCCGGGTTGCGGGCGCCCAGGTGGAGGTTGGACAGCTTGCCCGTGCGGCGGCCGTGACCCCACTCGGCGGCCAGGACGACCAGGTCGAGGGTGTGCACCGGCTTGACCTTCAGCCAGGAGGCCCCGCGCCGGCCCGCGCTGTAGGGGGCGTCCAGAGCCTTGACCACGACTCCCTCGTGGCCGCGCCCGAGCGTCTCGGCCAGGAACTCCTCCGCCCCCGTCACCTCCTGTGGTCCGGACACCACAGTCCGCCGCACCCGCATCGGCTCGGGCACCAGCCGGGCCAGCTCCGCGTGCCGCTGTGTGAACGGCAGGTCGAGCAGATCGCGGCCGTCGACCGCCAGGACGTCGAAGAACACGGGGGAGACGGGGACCTCCTCGGCGGCCTTCGCGACGTCCACGCGGGAGCCGACCCGCCCCGCGGTCTCCTGGAAGGAGCGGGGCCGCCCGTCCGCGTCGAAGGAGATCACCTCGCCGTCCAGGATGAACCGGTCGCCGGTCAGCTCCAGGGCCGCGGAGGTCACCTCGGGCAGCCGGTCGGTGATGTCGTCGAGGGTGCGGGTGTGGACCCGAACCGTGTCGCCGTCCCGGTGGACCTGGACACGGATACCGTCCAGCTTCTCCTCCACCGCGCACGCGCCCAGCTTCCCGACCGCCTCCGCCACCGAGGAGGCGGTCTGCGCCAGCATCGGCAGCACCGGGCGGCCGACCGTGAGCCGGAACCGGTCCAGGGCCGCCGGGCCCTCGGCCAGCAGGGCCCGGGCCACCGTCTGGAGCGAACCGGCGAGCATCACCGCCCGGCGTACGTCCGCCGCGTCCGCGCCCGTCGCCGCGGCCAATCCCTCCACGGCCACGGCGTCCAGGGCGCCCTGGCGCACCTCGCCGGTGATCAGTCCGAACAGGAAACGCTGCTCGTCCTCGGTGGCCGCACCCATCAACTCGCCGACCAGCCGGGCCCGTTCCGCCTGGGAGCCGGGCCCGGAGACCTTGCCGAGCTCGGTGAGCCGGGCGTCGGCCTCGCGCACCGTGAGCGAGGGCTCCGCGGCAGGCGGGACCTTCCGGCTCAGCACCTTCCAGCCGATGCCGAGCCGCCCCTGCGGCAGCCGTCCCGCCAGATACGGGATGACGATCGGCACGTCGTCCGCCTCCGCGTCCCGGAACAGCTCCGCGAGCAGGGCGGTCTTCCGGGACCGTGCCGCGGTGGCGGCGACCTCCCGGGACACTTGGGCGAGCCGGGTCAGCAGCATGCAGCCATGGTGCAACGAAGGCGCCGGGACTACACCCGTACGGACGCCTCGAGGTCGGCGAAGAGCAGCTCCCCGTTGATCGCCGCCCCGGCCCGGTGGCCCCGGCTGGCCGCGTTCACCACCTGCTCGGCGAAGCCGCTCGCGTTGCCCGCCGCCCACAGGCCGGGAACGGTCGTCAGGCCGCGCTCGTCGATCACCGGGTACGTGCCGAACGGCGTCTCGCGCAGCTCGGCGCCCAGCCGGGCCAGGAGGTCCGTCCGTGGTACGGCACGCGGCGCCACGAACAGCACCTCGCGGTCGTACACCGTGCCGTCCGTGAGCCGGACCCCGGTGAGCCGGTCCTCGCCGGCCATCACCTCCGCCACCTCGCCCGGCACCACGGCGACCCCGGCCGCCGCCAGCCTGCGCAGGTCGTCCTCGGCGAGCTCCGACCCGGCGACCCGGTGCAGGAAGAGGGTCACGTCCTTGGACCACTGGGTCACCATCAGCGCCTGGTGCACGCTCATCGGGGTCGTGGCGAGCACCCCGAACGCGCGGTCGCGCACCTCCCAGCCGTGGCAGTACGGGCAGTGCACCACATCCCGTCCGAATCGCTCGGCCAGGCCCTTGACCGGTGGCAGCTCGTCCTTGAGCCCCGTCGCGACGACCAGCTGCCGGGCCCGGACACCGCGGCCGCTCGCCAGGGCCACCGTGAAGTCCCCGTCCCGTCGGACGTCCACAGCCCGGTCCCGGACCAGCTCCACGCCGTACCGCGCGATCTCCTCCCGCCCGACGGCGAGGAACTCGGCCGGTGACATGCCGTCCCGCGAGAGATATCCCTGCATGTGCGCGGCGGGCGCGTTGCGCGGCTCGCCCGCGTCGACGACCAGTGTGCGGCGCCGGGCGCGGCCCAGGACGAGCGCGGCGGACAGGCCGGCCGCGCCGCCTCCGACGACGACGACTTCGTAGTGATCGGTGTTCTCTACGCAGTGATCGGTGTTCTCGGTCATGGTGACCACCTCCACCGAGACGGTCGCTCCGCCGCTGCCGCATTGACAAATATGTTTGCCGAAACTGCAATGAATCCATGACCACCGACGACGTTCTCGCCGACGTGGGCCCCAGACTGCGGCGGCTCCGCAAGGAGCGGGAGGTGACCCTCGCCGGGCTGTCCGAGGCGACCGGCATCTCCGTCAGCACCCTCTCGCGGCTGGAGTCCGGCCTGCGCAAACCCAGCCTGGAGCTGCTGCTGCCGATCGCGCAGGCCCATCAGGTGCCGCTGGACGAACTGGTGGGCGCCCCGCCGGTCGGCGATCCCCGGGTGCGGGCCAAGCCGATCGTGCGGTGCGGGCGCACCCACTGGCCGCTCACCCGGCAGCCGGGCGGGCTCCAGGCGTTCAAGGTGCTGGAGCCGCAGCGGGTGCTGGAGCCCGATCCGCGGACCCATGAGGGGTACGAGTGGCTGTACGTCCTGTCCGGCAGACTGCGGCTGGTGCTCGGGGAGCACGATGTGGTGCTCACCGCGGGGGAGGCCGCCGAGTTCGACACGCGGGTGCCGCACTGGTTCGGCTCGACGGGGGAGGGACCCGTGGAATTCCTGAGCCTGTTCGGACCGCAGGGCGAGCGGATGCATGTCAGGGCGCGCCCCTCGCGCCCGCGACGCGAAAGCACGTGACGCGCGAGACTGTTCCCTGATGGGCAAGCGACCGCTTAGTATGCGGTCGACCCCGGTCAGACGAAGCAGTCCCGTGGAGGCACCGCATGCAGGCATGGCAAGTGCACGAGAACGGCGAGCCGAGCGAGGTGATGCGGCTCCAGGAGGTGGAGCGGCCCACGCCCGCCGACGGTCAGGTTCTGCTGAAGGTGCGTGCCGCCAACATCAACTTCCCGGACGTGCTGATGTGCCGCGGCCACTACCAGGTGCGGCCGCCGCTCCCGTTCACTCCCGGGGTGGAGATCTGCGGCGAGACCGAGGACGGCCGCCGGGTGATCGCCAACCCGGCGCTGCCGTACGGCGGTTTCGCCGAGTACACCGTCGCCGACGCCGCCGCGATGCTGCCGGCACCCGACTCCCTCGACGACGCGGAGGCCGCCGCGCTGCACATCGGCTACCAGACGGGCTGGTTCGGCCTGCACCGCCGGGCCGGTCTGGAGGCCGGCGAGACCCTGCTCGTGCACGCCGCCGCGGGAGGGGTCGGCAGCGCGGCCGTGCAGCTCGGCAAGGCGGCCGGCGCCAAGGTCATCGGTGTCGTGGGCGGCCCGGACAAGGCCGCCGTCGCCCGTGATCTGGGCTGCGACGTGGTGATCGACCGGCGCGCGGAGGACGTCGTCGCCGCGGTGAAGGAGGCCACCGGCGGCCGCGGCGCCGATGTGATCTACGACCCGGTCGGCGGAGAGGCGTACACGCAGTCCACCAAGGTCGTCGCCTTCGAGGGCAGGATCGTGGTCGTGGGCTTCGCCGGCGGCACCGTCCCCAGCCCGGGACTCAACCATGCCCTGGTGAAGAACTACTCGATCCTCGGCCTGCACTGGGGCCTCTACAACACCAAGAACCCGAAGCTGGTCCAGCACTGTCACGAGCAGCTCACCGAGCTGGCCGCCCGGGGCGCGATCAGGCCGCTGGTGAGCGAGCGCGTGCCGCTGGACGGGGCCGCGGCCGCCGTACAGCGGGTCGCCGACGGTGTCACCACCGGCCGGGTCGCCGTCGTACCGTCGCTGGAGAACGGAGCAGCCGCATGACCGACCCAGTCGAACTCGAACGCCGAACGGCGGAGTTGCTGGCCGCGCACCCGCCCGCGACGACCGGCCGCGTGGACTTCCTGAGGGCCCGCTTCGACGCGGGGCTCGCCTGGGTGCACTACCCCGAGGGCCTCGGCGGCCTCGGGGCCCCGCGCGCCCTCCAGGCCGTCGTGGACGCGAAGCTGGAGGCCGCGGGCGCCCCCGACAACGACCCGCGGCGCATCGGCATCGGCCTCGGCATGGCCGCGCCGACGATCCTGCGCTACGGCACCGAGGAGCAGAAGCGGCAGTACCTCAGGCCCCTGTGGACGGGCGAGGAGGTCTGGTGCCAGCTGTTCAGCGAGCCGGGCGCCGGCTCCGACCTGGCCGCGCTCGGCACCCGCGCGGTCCGCGAGGATGGGGGTCCCTCCCGCTCGAGCGAAGCCGAGAGTGGGGGAGACTGGGTGGTCAACGGGCAGAAGGTGTGGACCTCCAGCGCTCACATCGCCCGCTGGGCCATCCTCATCGCCCGCACCGACCCGGATGTGCCCAAGCACGCGGGCATCACCTACTTCATCTGCGACATGACCGACCCGGGCGTCGAGGTGCGGCCGCTGCGGCAGATCACCGGCGAGGCCGAGTTCAACGAGGTCTTCCTCACGGACGTCCGCATCCCCGACTCCCGCCGCCTCGGCGAGGTCGGCGACGGCTGGCGGGTCGCGCAGACCACGCTGAACAACGAACGCGTCGCGATCGGCGGCATGCGGCTGCCCCGCGAGGGCGGCATGATCGGCCCGGTCTCCAAGACCTGGCGCGAGCGCCCCGAGCTGCGCACCCATGACGTGCACCAGCGCCTGCTCAAGCTGTGGGTCGAGGCCGAGGTGGTCCGGCTCACCGGCGAACGGCTGCGCCAGCAGCTCACCGTCGGCCAGCCCGGCCCCGAGGGCGCCGGCATGAAGCTCGCTTTCGCCCGCCTCAACCAGGAGATCAGCGGCCTGGAGGTGGAACTGCGCGGCGAAGAGGGCCTGCTGTACGACGACTGGACCATGCGCCGCCCCGAACTGGTGGACTTCGTCGGCCGTGACGCCGGCTACCGCTACCTCCGCTCCAAGGGCAACAGCATCGAGGGCGGGACCAGCGAGGTCCTGCTGAACATCGTCGCCGAGCGCGTCCTGGGCCTGCCCGCCGAGCCGCGCACCGACAAGGACGTCGCCTGGAAGGACCTCGCCCGATGAGCACACAGCCGGATCTTCTCTACTCCGAGGAGGAAGAGGCGCTGCGCGCCGCCGTCCGCGACCTGCTCACGGACCACTGCGACGCGGCGGGTGTCATCGCCCGCACCGAGTCGGCCGCCCCGCACGACCTCGCCCTGTGGAAGGCGCTCGCCGAAGGCATGGGCCTGGCCGGACTCCTGGTTCCGGAGGAACAGGGCGGCCAGGGCGCCTCGCATCGCGAAGCCGCCGTGATCCTGGAGGAGTTGGGCCGCGCAGTGGCTCCCGTCCCGTATCTCACCAGCGCGGTCGTGGCCACCGAGGCGCTGCTGGCCTGCGGAGACGAGGATCTGCTCGGCCGGCTCGCCTCGGGCCGGACCATCGGCGCCCTTGCCGTCGCCCTGCACACCGCGCCGGGCGCCGCCATCAGGACCGTACGCGTCGAAGACGGCCGGCTGCACGGCGAGCTGACCGGGATCGCGGACGCGGACGCGGCCGACGTGCTGCTGGTGCCGGGTGCCGACGGCGGGCTGTACGCGGTCGGCACGGACGCCGTCACGGTCACCCCGCAGATCTCCCTGGACCTGACCCGGCCGGTCGCCACCGTCACCCTCGACGGGGTCGCCGGACGCCGCCTGGGCGACGCGGAACCCGCGGTACGACGAGCCCTGCGGGCGGGAGCCGGGCTGCTCGCCTCCGAGCAACTCGGCGTCGCGGACTGGGCGCTGACCGAGACGGTCCGGTATCTGAAGGAGCGCAAGCAGTTCAACCGGCAGGTCGGCGGCTTCCAGGCGCTCAAGCACCGGCTGGCCCAGCTGTGGCTGGAGGTGGTCAATCTCCGGGCCGCGGCCCGGAACGCGGCCGACGCACTGTCCCCCAAGCTCTCGGCTCCGCTCGAGCAGGCAGGTGCCTCCACCGGCGCGGACACCGACATCGCGGTGGCCGTCGCCCAGGCCTATGCGTCGGGCATCGCCGTGCACGCCGCCGAGGAGGCGCTCCAGCTGCACGCCGGTATCGGCATGACCTGGGAGCACCCGATCCACCTCTACCTCAAGCGGGCGAAGGCCGACTCGATCGCCTACGGCACCGCGGGCGCCCACCGCGAGGCCTTGGCCGAACTGGTCGACCTCCAGGCACCCTGACCGCACCACCGAAAGGCCCGCCCACCTGGGGCGGGCCTCTTCGCGCACAAGTGAACAGAGGGCGGCGGTCCGGCCAACTCCCCGCAGGAGAGGGCTACTTGGGCGCGGATCGAACGCATACTCCCTTCGGTCCCATACGGCCCTACAAGGGAGGCAGAGCATGGCCCTCACCACCCGTCGCAGAGCCCTCACCACCCTCGGCGCCACCCTCGCGGGCACTCTCGCGCTGCCCGCCGCGCAGGCCTGGGCGGGCGGCGGCCACCGCGGCCCGCGTCCGCTGTGGCGCGCCCACGCCCACAACGACTACGAGCACCCGCGCCCCCTGTTCGACGCCCTCGACCACCGCTTCGGCAGCGTCGAGGCCGACATCTTCCTCGTCGGCGAGCAGCTCCTCGTTGCCCACGACGCCTCCGAGCTCGACCCGACCCGCACGCTCGAATCCCTCTACCTCGACCCGCTGGCCGCCCGGATCAAGGCCAACCACGGCTCCGTCTACCGGGGTTGGCGCAGGCCCCTGCAGCTCCTCATCGACATAAAGACCGAGGGCTCGTCGACCTACCTCGAGCTCGACCGCCACCTCCAGCGCTACAAGCACCTGTTCACGACGTTCGCGTACGGACGCGTGCGCCCCGGCCCGATCACCGCCGTGATCTCCGGCGACCGCGCCGCCCGTGTTCCGATGGAGGCCCAGTCCGTGCGCCGGGCCTTCTACGACGGCCGGCTCACCGACCTCGGCACCGCGGCGCCGGCCTCCTTCATCCCGCTGATCTCCGACAACTGGACCCTCAACTTCACCTGGCTGGGCGACGGTCCGTTCCCGGAAGCCGAGCGCCAGAAGCTGCGGAGCACCATCCGGGCCGCGCACGCACACGGGCAGCGGGTCCGGTTCTGGGCCACACCCGACGCGGCCGGTCCGGCGCGGGACGCGCTGTGGACGGAGCTCCTCGCCGCGGACGTCGACTACTTCAACACGGACGACCTCGCGGGCCTGGAGGCGTTCCTGGACGCCCGTCCCACCGCCTGACATCCACCGCCCGATCGCACACGGCCGGACGACACCACACGATCGGAGGACACGTCAGCCGCCCGGATGAACCCTCCGCTACGCCACACTTGCGGCCGAACGCCGCGAAACGGGCGTGGCGGAGGAGGTTCACGATGGCCGTTTCCATCTCTGTGGTACTGCTGCTCCTGATCCTGGCCGTGATCTTCATGCGCAACGGCGCACTGAAGATCTCCCACGCTCTGGTCTGCATGCTGCTCGGCTTCTACCTGGCGAGCACGAGCATGGCGCCCACCATCAGCAACGGGCTCACCGCGACCGCGGACCTCGTGAGCAGCCTGCGGCCCTGAGTCACGGCGCCGAGAAGACCCCGATGCCGTTCGGTACGGGGCGCTCGGCGCCGCCGCTGGGGTGGTTGCGTACCGACACGGCGCTCGCGCCCGGTGCGCGGGCGACCAGCGTCGTCGACCCGCCGCCGTCCAGGCTGAATGCGTCGGTCGATCCCAACTTCCGCATCTGGTGGGCGACTTCGGCGATCGTCAGGCCGCTGCGGTAGGCGGGCGCCCCGTCCAGCGCGAACAGCACCAGCTGTCGTCCGCCGGACGCGAAGCCCACGGCGGTGCGCACGGCCGCGGAGGCGTTGTCGAGACCGGCCAGCGGCTGCCCGTTGCGCAGGACCGGATAGCCACCGAGGGCGAAGCGGTAGGGGGTCCTGGACGCGGACGGCAACAGCCGGGTCCGCACGCGCACCTGCTCGCCGATGGACAGCTTGCGCAGCTGCTGGGCGCCCGCCTCCCGGCCCACCAGAACCGTGCTGCCCACCTCGATGGGCCCGCTGCCCGGGGTGCCGGAGGCCGACACGACCCGGCCGCCGCGCACCGTCACCTCGTAGGTGTCCGTACTGCACGCGGCGGCCCGGTCGGTGTCGGTGCCGCAGGTGGCGCGGATCCGGGAGACGCTGCCCCACCGCGCGGTGTACGCGCCGACGGAACCCACCGGCAGCGCGTACTGGTTGAGCCCGCCGAGCGGCAGCAGGCCCTCGGCCGTGGCGACGGTCCCGAGCAGGGTGAGCCGGTCCAGGCGGGCGCGCCGGTCGACGCCCACGCCGAAGACCTCCCTGGTGTTCGTGCCAGGCGGCAGCGAGGGCCCGAACCGCTGCCCGGTCGGCACCGCCGCCTTGAGCACGTGCCGGTTGGCGATCGCCGGTCCCACGCTCGCGCCCGTCGCCTCGACGCCCGGGTGCTGGGTCTCGGTGATGTTGAAGAAGTCGCCGTTGACGCCCCCGACCGCGCCCGCGGAGTTCGCGAGCTTCGAGACGGGGGCGCGGGCGGCCACCGCGCCCGGGTACAGCAGGTCGAGGTGTACATGCGTATCGCGCAGGTCGACGAGCAGCACATGGGCGTGGGTCACACCCTTGGCGGCCGCGATGTCGAACTGTTCGTAGGAGACGCCCTGCGCGATCGGGACGGTCTTCTGAACGGCGTCGGCCGGTGCTGCCCCCGTCAGGGCCGCACCGGCCAGCACACCGAATACCGTGAGGACCGTCAGTACCGTTCTTCCAGCGGCCAAATGCTTGTGACGACGTGTCACTTCGCCCCCTGAAGTCTCGTCAACTCTTCCAGGACTCAGGGGAAGTGCACCAGAACGCGGTTTCCGCCGGGGTGGCTAGACCTCTACGACACGAGAACGGGTGAGAAAACGTACCCCCTCGGGTGCTTCCAGCGAGAAACCGCTGCCTCGGCCGGGAACCACGTCCACGATCAGCCGCGTGTGGCTCCAGGCCTCGTACTGGCTCCGCGACATCCAGAACGTGACCGGCTCGTCGACGCCGTCGACCTCCAGCTCGGCCAGCAGCACATCGGAGCCACCGGTGCGGAACTCGCCGTCCGGGTAGCACATGGGCGCGCTGCCGTCGCAGCAGCCGCCCGACTGGTGGAACATCAGCGGCCCGTGGGAGGCGCGCAGCCGGCGCACCAGGTCGGCGGCCCGCTCGGTGAGTTCGACGCGTGGGATGTCCTGATCCATGGTCACCGTCCTGGGGCGTGGCGTCGGGTCCGTCCAGTCTCACGGTTCGCCGGGAGCCCGTCCAGCACAGGTCCTCATCGGCGATGGCCGAGCACATTGACCACGCGGCCGTCGGGGTCCCGCACGAAGAAGCGGCGTACGCCCCACTCCTCGTCGGTGAGCGGATGCACGATCTCCGCGCCGCGCTCGCGCATCGCCGCGTACGCCGCCTCGACGTCCTCGACCTCGATGCTCAGGTCGGGCGCGAGGGGAGCCGTCCGGTCCTCGCTCATCAGGCTCAGCTGCACCGTGGGGTTCTCGGCGGAGGCCAGCGTCACGATCCAGCCGTGGTTCATCACCTCCTCGAAGCCCAGCACTCCGTAGAACTCCGCGTTCTGCGGCAACGCGGTCGACTGGAGATTGGGTACGACGCGCCGCACGTACATGTCGTGGCTCCGATGGTCGGTCGGACGGGAAACGGGCTTGTTCCGGCTGTGAGTATGTTGCATCCGGCCGGAGCGGAACCTGCCCGTGGGCGGCCGAGGGCCCTATGGACACCCTTTGCCCGGGGCGGCACAGTGAGGGAACGGTGCCGGACGGCGGGGGGCGTCATGAGCAACGGGTCGGGGGACGGGTCCTCGATACTGACCGAGCAGAACACCACCGGGGCGATGCAGCGGCTGCGCGCCATGTCCGTCTCCCACGCCCAGGCCGTACGCCTGGCCAATGTGCGGATGGGCATCTCCGTCCTCCTGGCGGCCGCCGGTCTCGTCAGCACGGTCAGGCCGTCATGGGCGGTACCGGTGACCGTGCTCGGCGGGGTCTGGGCCGTCGCGTACTCCGTCGGCCTCACCTCCTGGGAGGACGGCGCGGCCCGGCGAGCGGCGCTGCTCCAGGAACTGTTCGACGTACGGCTCTACGACCTGCCGTGGAACGACGTCCTGGTCGGTGCGCCGCCCGGCGCGCAGCAGGTCAGCAGTCTCAGCCGGCGCTTCCGGGGCGACGAGCAGGAGCTGCGCGACTACTACGAGGTGCCCGATCTGCCGCGCCCGTATGACGTGCTGGCCTGTCAGCAGCAGAACCTCGGCTGGGGAGCCCGGGTCCGGCGCCGGTACGCCCGGGTCCTGCTGGCGTTCGTGCTGACCTGGCTTGCGGCGGGGCTGGTGGTCGGCGTGGTCGTGGGCCTGAGCGTGCTGGACCTGGCGCTGCAGTGGTACGTGCCCTCGCTGGCCGCGGTGATGATGGGGCTGGACACCTGCCGTACGCAGTGGAACGTGGCGGCGGAGCGCGAACGCGTGCTGGCCCTGCTGGACCGCGCGGTCGCGGAGCGCGGTGAGAGCGACCGTCTGCTGGGGCTGGCCCGGCAGGTGCAGGACGTGATCTTCCAGTCGCGGCAGCACAACACACGCGTTCCGAACTGGTACTTCCGGCGCTTCCGGAGCGCGGACCGGGCCGATTTCCAGGCCGCCATGGCCGAGTTGCAGAACGTGGTCCGGCGGACGACGACCCAGTGGGGCTGAGCCGGCGGGCTCCCGGCCGCTTCAGCAGCGGGCGCGGCTTCCCGTCGTGCGTACGGTGCGCCACTGGACGGCGCGCCGGAGCCCGTGCGTGCCGAGCGGCTGCTCGTCGCCACCGGACGGCACAGCGAACTCGCCGGCCTGGGCACGAGACGGTCGGACTCGACCCGACGGCCGGCGTGGTCCCCACCGACGGCCGGCTGCGCGCCGCGAACGGCCTGTGGGCGGTGGGCGATGTCACCGGCCGTGCGCCTTCGCCCATGTGTCGATGTACCAGGAGCAGCTCGCCGTCCGGGACATCCTCGGCAGGCCGGGCGGAGAGGGCTTCGCCAAGCCGGTCGAGGACGCCGACCGGGGCGTCCTGGTCGGCGCGACCGTGGCGGGGCCGCCCGGGGGCGAGCTGCTGTACGCGCTGGATGTCGCCGTGCAAGCGGAGGTGCCGGTCGAGCGGCTCCAGCACATGATCTTCATCTGTCCGACCTTCCACCGGGTCCTCGAACCGACCCTCGTGGCCCTTCGCTGAGCCGATGGGCGCGCCGCGTCATTGCACCGGGTGCTTGCTCATGATCGAGACCCGGTTGAACGCGTTGATCGTGACCGCCACCCAGATCACGGCGGATATCTGGTCGTCGGTGGGCACCTCCCGCGCGGCCGTGTACGCGGCCTCCTGGGCGACGGCGTCGGACGGTTCGGTGGTCGCCTCGGCCAGGGCGAGCGCGGCGCGCTCCAGCGGGGTGAACACCTCGGTGTCCCGCCAAGCCGCCAGCACCCCCAGGCGGCGCGTCGTCTCACCGGCGCGCAGGGCGGCCCGGGTGTGGACGTCCAGGCAGTAGGCGCAGCCGTTGATCTGTGACACGCGGAGGTTGATCAGCTCCACGACGATGCGGTCCAGGTCCGCCTCGGCCGCGGTGGTGCGGACCGCCTCGGACGTCTGCAGCAGGGCGTGGTACGGCTTGGGGCTCTGCTTGTCGACGAAGATCCGCCGGGCCGCCGGCCCGGGTGTGGGGCTGCTGCTCAATCTGGGGCTCCCTCGGGCATAATCTCTGAGTCCATATTGTTGAATTCGAAACTATCATGACTCTGGGAGGTGGTCCCGATGGGCGAGGCCGACGCGGCGATGATCGACGGGTCGAGGGGCGACGGGGCGAGGGTCGATGGTTCGCAGGTCGATGGGGCGAAGGTCGGTGAGTCGAAGGTCGGTGATGAGTGGAAGGTCGACGTACTCACCCCGCGTGACGTGCCCCTGGGCGGCCCCCGGGCGATGACCGTGCGCCGCACATTGCCACAGCGGGCCCGGCCCCTGATCGGCGCCTGGTGCTTCGCCGACCACTACGGCCCGGACGACGTCGCCCGGACCGGCGGCATGGAGGTCGCCCCGCATCCGCACACCGGGCTGCAGACCGTGAGCTGGCTGTTCAGCGGCGAGATCGAGCACCGGGACAGCCTCGGCAGCCATGCGTACGTACGGCCCGGCGAGCTGAACCTCATGACGGGCGGGTACGGCATCAGCCACTCCGAGGTCTCCACCCCGCGGACCGCCGTCCTGCACGGCGTGCAGCTCTGGGTGGCCCTGCCCGGCGAGCACCGCTACGCCGAGCGGGACTTCCAGCACTACGTGCCCGAGCCGGTGCGGATCGACGGCGCCGAGGTCAGGGTCTTCCTGGGCGCCCTCGCCGGAGCCGTCTCGCCAGTACGCACCTTCACGCCCCTCCTCGGAGCCGAGATCACCCTCGAACCGCATGCGGTGATCACGCTCGCGGTGGACCCCGGCTTCGAACACGGCCTCCTCGTCGACCACGGGGACGTCCGCGCGGCCGGTACCGCGCTGCGCCCCGCCGAGCTGGGCTACATCCACCCCGGAACCGAGACGCTAACCCTCGTCAACGAGTCGGACGAGCCCGCTCGCACGGTCCTGCTCGGCGGCACCCCGTTCGAGGAGCAGATCGTCATGTGGTGGAACTTCATCGGCCGCACTCACGAGGACATCGTCCGGGCCAGAGAGGAATGGGAGAACGCCTCCGACCGTTTCGGAGCCGTCGCGGGATACCCCGGTGACCGGCTGCCCGCCCCCGCCCTGCCGAACGCCACCCTCGCACCGCGCGGCAACCCGCCGCGCGGCTGACCATGATCCACATTCGAAGGGAATCGCGATGAACCAGCCTTCCACGGCACCGACCGTCGAGCGCGTGGACGCCCGGCACCGCTACGAGATCAAGGTCGACGGCGAACGCGCCGGCCTGACCGCCTACCGCGACCGCGGTGAGCAGCGCGTCTTCTTCCACACCGAAGTCGACGACGCCTACGCCGGGCAGGGCCTGGCCGGGCAGCTGGTCCAGCAGGCGCTCACCGACGTGCGCGCACTGGGCAAGCGCATCGTGCCGGTCTGCCCCTACGTGGCCAAGTTCCTGCTGAAGCACGAGGAGTTCGCCGACATCACCGACCCAGTCACGCCCGAGGTCCTGAAGTGGCTGGAGGCGGAACTGGGCTGACGTCCCGACGGCCGCGGGGCGGCATTCACAACTCCTGGTGACGCCGACCGTGACGAAGAGTCGGGGCAAGGGTGGGGGGACCGGAGTGCCTCGAAGCGCTGACCATGCTCCAAGAGCTCGGCGACCGCTACGGCCAGGCCACCACCTGGGACAGCATCGCCTACGCCTACCCCCACCTCGGCCGCCATGCGCACGCCCTGCTGGGCTCCCGCAACGCGCTCGCCATCCTGCGGGAGCTGGGCGTGCCCTGCCTGGAGGCCGTGGCCCTGATCCGGATCGGCGACACCCACCTCGCGACCGGCGACCACGATGCCGTCCGCGCCTCCTGACGCGAGGCCCTCGCCGACCTCACCCCGCTCGGGCCCTCCTGGCCGGCAGCGCCGACACGGATGTCACCGCGAGCAGCGACAGAGCCAGGACCGTCAAGGTCGGCGTCAGGACCGTCGTGGTGAGATCGGCCGGCAGCACCTGCCGCGCGGGTGAGCCGTGTCTCACGCGTGCGGCGGCTCTTGTCTATGCAACGAGTTGCATAGAAGGATCAAGGGTATGGCGCTCGAGCACGCGATCCTCGTCTCCCTGCTGGAGAAGCCGGGCTCCGGCTATGAGCTGGCCCGGCGGTTCGACCGGTCCATCGGCTACTTCTGGACCGCCACGCACCAGCAGATCTACCGCGTTCTCAAGCGCATGGAGAGCGACGGCCTGCTCGCCGTCCGCGAGGTGCCGCAGCAGGGCCGGCCGGACAAGAGGGAGTACTCCGTCGCCGGCCCCGGCCGCACGGCTCTCTCCCGGTGGCTGCACGAGCCGATCGAGCCCGAGAGCATCCGTCACGAACTCGCCGTGAAGATCCGCGGCGCGGCCTTCGACGACCCCGCCGCGCTCATCCACGAGGTCGAGCGGCACCACCAGGTGCACAGCGACCGGCTCGCGCACTACCTCGCCGGGGAACTGCGCGACTTCACCGGGCCGGACGCCCCCGCACCGCTCGACGCCGGTCAGGAACTGCAGCACGTCGTGCTGCGCGGCGGCATCGCCTACGAGCGTATGACGGTCGCCTGGCTCGACGACGTCCTCGCCACCCTCCACCGCCTCGGCGGCACGCCTCCGCCCTTCGCCTGAACCACGTTCGACCGACCCCTGCCCCCGACCCCTCAGAAGGTGGACCTCCCATGGCCGACCCCCTGCTCTTCAACCCGCACACCTACGACCCGGCGCACTTCGACCCCGAGACCCGCAGGCTGCTGCGCGCCACCGTCGACTGGTTCGAGGAGCGCGGCAAGCGGAAGCTGATCGAGGACTACCGCTCCCGCGCCTGGCTGGGCGACTTCCTCGCCTTCGCCGCGAAGGAGGGCCTGTTCGCCACCTTCCTCACCCCGGCCTCCGCCGCGTCCGCCGGCCGGCAGGACCAGCGCTGGGACACCGCCCGGATCGCCGCCCTCAACGAGATATTCGGGTTCTACGGCCTCGACTACTGGTACGCGTGGCAGGTGACGATCCTCGGGCTCGGCCCGGTCTGGCAGAGCGACAACGCCGCGGCTCGCGACCGTGCCGCGGAACTCCTGTCCCAGGGTGAGGTCTTCGCCTTCGGACTGTCCGAGAAGACCCACGGCGCCGACATCTACTCCACCGACATGCTGCTGGAGCCCGACGGCGACGGCGGCTTCCGGGCCACCGGCTCCAAGTACTACATCGGCAACGGCAACGCCGCCGGACTCGTCTCCGTCTTCGGCCGCCGCACCGACATCGAGGGTCCCGACGGGTACGTCTTCTTCGCCGCCGACAGCCGCCACCCGGCGTACCACCTGGTGAAGAACGTCGTCGACTCCTCCAAGTACGTCAGCGAGTTCCGGCTGGAGAACTACCCGGTCGCCCCCGAGGACGTCCTGCACACCGGCCGCGCCGCCTTCGACGCGGCCCTGAACACGGTCAACGTCGGCAAGTTCAACCTCTGCACCGCCTCGATCGGCATCTGCGAGCACGCGATGTACGAGGCCGTCACCCACGCGCACAACCGCATCCTCTACGGCCGCCCCGTCACTGCCTTCCCGCATGTGCGCCGGGAGCTGGCCGACGCGTACGTCCGTCTCGTCGGCATGAAGCTGTTCAGCGACCGCGCCGTCGACTACTTCCGCTCGGCCGGCCCCGACGACCGCCGCTACCTGCTCTTCAACCCGATGACGAAGATGAAGGTGACCACGGAGGGCGAGAAGGTCATCGACCTGATGTGGGACGTCATCGCCGCCAAGGGCTTCGAGAAGGACAACTACTTCGCCCAGGCCGCGGTCGAGATCCGGGGGCTGCCCAAGCTCGAGGGCACGGTGCACGTCAACCTCGCGCTGATCCTCAAGTTCATGCGCAACCATCTGCTCGAGCCGGTGGAGTACCCCGCCGTGCCGACCCGGCTCGACGCCGCCGACGACGACTTCCTGTTCCGGCAGGGACCGGCCCGCGGTCTGGGTTCCGTACGCTTCCACGACTGGCGCGCCGCCTACGACGCGTTCGCCGACGTGCCGAACGTCGCCCGCTTCCGCGAGCAGGCAGACGCCCTGTGCGAGTTCGTGGCCACCGTCGCCCCCGATGAGCAGCAGAGCCGCGACCTCGACTTCCTTCTCTCGGTGGGCCAGTTGTTCGCGCTGGTGGTGCACGGGCAGCTGATCCTGGAACAGGCCCGCCTGACCGGACTGGACGAGTCGGTGCTCGACGAGCTGTTCTCGGTGCTGGTCCGCGACTTCTCCGGGCACGCCGTCGAACTGCACGGCAAGGACTCCGCCACGGAGGCGCAGCAGCGCTGGGCACTCGGCGCGGTCCGGCGTCCCGTCATCGACGAGGCACGTTCGGCACGGGTCTGGGAGCGCGTCGAGGCACTGTCCGGCGCGTACGAGATGGCGCAGTAACAGCACGCCGCAGCCGCACGACCGCCGAGCCGGCCGGCCCGGGGCGAGATCCCGGGCCGGTCGGCTCTTTTCGTGCGGCCCACAGCGCTCGGTGGTTGCCGCGCGGAAGGAGTGGTGGTTGGCGCATCGTACGGACGCCTCGGCCGTGCGCTGTCCGTGAGTCATCATGCCTGCGGCGACGAAGGACGAAGCAGCGGAAACGACAGCTCTCCGTATGTGTATTCGTGCCGATCCGTAAGAGGGACTTGGAAAAGGGAAGAACGACCCGATAGGCGGCGAAGGAATTCACGCCCGCCTCCCACACCGAGGGGCTGTTCCGTCACCGGGACTGGCTTCCGGTCGCCCGCATCCACCCCACCGCGGGACGCACGGTCGTGTATCAGGGCCAGGAACTCTCCGCTCGTCCCGCCCTGCCGAATCCCTGGGTGGCCTTCAACGGCTACTGGCCGGAAAGCGGAGCCTTCCTGGAGTCCGCGACGTTCAAGGAACTCGAGGCGTACGCCGTCCTCGGGAGACTGCCCAGCCATCCGCCGGTCCTGGTCGTAGCGTCCGCCGCAAACACGGCAGCGGCATTCGCCGTGGTCGGTTCCCGGTACCGGCAGCCCTGTCTTCTCGTGGTGCCCCGGCGCGGACTGAACCGAATGAAGTTCCGTACGCCGCTGGATCCGGCCGTGAAACCGGTGGTGCCCGACAACACGGACTACTCCGATGCGATCGCCTCGCCGACTCGGTGGCCAAGCTGCCCGGCTTCCGGGCGGAGGGAGGCGCACGGAACGTCGGCCGACGCGACGGACTCGCCACGGTCCGGTACGCGACCGTGGAGGCCATGGGCGCCGCGTCCTGGAGCACCCGGACCCGGCGGATGGCCACGGGGTTCGCCGAGGACAACGCGCCGCGATCGAACAGGGTTAGCCCTGCCCAGGGACAAGTCATTATACATGGGGGCTTAATCAGCCATTCATGGGGACTGAATCAGGCCGGGGCGGATTTGAAGGATGACGGCGGAGGTCAGCGAAGGTATCCAGGGGCTCATCGCCAAGACCGGACTTGGCCTTCGACCGCGGTAGCCCCAACCGTTGGAAATCCCTAATTGCGCGTCATCTCTCCGACCGAGAAGAGGATCGGTCGGAGAGATGACGCCATAGTGTCAAGGGCGGGGACTGTTGCAGGCTCCGGCCTGGGCCCTGCAAGCTGAACCCCAACAGCTCGGGCACTGGAGGCGACCCTGTCAAGCTCGCGGCTCGATCGCCGACCCGACACCGACTCAAAGAGTGACTTTGACTGCTACCGACAATGAACGGTCCTCACGTTCTGCGGGTGCGATCCGGACAGCGCCCTGCCGGGCACCGGCGACCGCTGCGGAGCCTCGACCGCGGGCGGCCTTGTGGATGTGGGGGGTGAGTGTCGCTCTATACGGGCTGGTCGGCGCAAGTGCGCCCAACAACAATACCCTCAGGGAAGCGATCACCCCCTTTCGAATACCCGCCATGTCAGGCATCCTCTCCGAGGCGGCCACAGTCACAGCAATACTCCTGTCATGTCTCGCAACGCTCGGGATGCTGCACGCCCATAGACGGGGATGGAGTCCCGACGTCAGATTCCTGTTCCGCGTCGGCGCCCTTGCTGCACTCCTTTTGGTCAATTTCACACCGGTCGGTTCTTCCGATACGGCCAGTTACGCCGCATACGGCCGGATCACCGCACTCGGTGGTGATCCTTATTTGATGACGCCCGCCAAGTTGGGGGGCGGCTACGCCGAGCTGGTCGGTGCCGCGTGGCGGAACACACCGTCTGTGTACGGACCGGTCGCGACGTGGTTGCAGTCTGCTGCCGCGTTCGTCGGCGGTGACCAGCCGGGGCTGACGATATGGGTGCTGATGCTGGTGAACGTGGCAGCGTTCCTGGGCACCGGATACCTTCTGACCCGCACTGCCGACGACCCCGTCCGTGCCACTCTTCTGTGGATTGCCAATCCTCTTCTGATCGGTGTGCTCGTCGCGGGTGGGCATCTGGACACCGTCGTCGCCTGCCTGGCTGTCTGCGCCATCCGCCTCGTCAGCCGGGCAACTGTCCGAGGGCATCACGATCTGATCGCCGGCGGGTTGATCGGCCTGGCATCCTGCATCAAGATCAGTACGCTTCTGCTCAGTGTTGGGCTGGTTTGGCCGATGCTGCGTTCAGGCGCCTGGCGACGGGCTGTCCGGCAGATATTGGCCACCGTGCTGATCCTGATCGCCCTCTACAGCGTGTACGGTCTGCACGCCTTGGCCCCGCTCTCTGCCGCTTCACATCAGGTTTCCATACCCTCGGTGTGGGCTTTCTTCGATCAGTTCGCCGCCACATGGCTGGGACAGGGTGTGATATCGACCAGTATTGGTTTCCTGTGGCCTTTCCTGATGCTCGCGGTTGCGTCCGTACTCCGTCGCCACGTTCCGGCGGGCACTCCCGCTGTAGCCGCCGTCCCGTTCGTGCTCGCCTTCGCATGGATCCTCACGGCGCCGTGGGTGATGCCCTGGTACGCGGCTTACGCATGCGCGCTGTCGGCCATGTTCCGCCAAGGTCGCCTCACCCAGTACCTCGTCGTGACCACCGCTGTGCTGTTCCTGTTCCACAGCGGCGGCGGCCACGGCTGGAGATGGTGAGAGAGCCGGTGTCCCTACCCCCCACCGGGACCATCGGCATTCCGGAATGCGTCCCGGTTGCCATGTCACGTCATGAGCGGACATGAAGAGGAGGGGCCTGAGGCCATGAACGGCTTCAGGCCCCTCATCCATCTGCTCTTCGTCAGCCTTCGATCCAGCCGTTCTTGGTAGCGAACGGCAGCAAGCCCTCGTGAATCTGCAGAATCTGGCGCCCCGTGAGTTTCGGCTCCGTCGACAGCAGGATCTCGGTCACTTCCCCGGCCTACTCGTCGTAGCGGAGCACATGACACGACCCGTCGTCGTCGGCACTCTGCCCGGCCGCGGCGACGGCAGAAACCTCTTGAGGTGTGGCCAGAGTGCCGTTTCGCGTGTTTGGCGAGTCGCACCGACGATGCCTCTGGGCCGCGGCCCCTCTTCGATCTCGAACTCGGCGGCCGCACCGGTGGGGACAAAGGCCTTCGGCATCAGCAAGTCGTTCGTATGGAGAAGGCTTCCTCTCCGCCGTGGATCGGGCCTTGACCGCCGCAGTACCGCCGCATTGCGGAGCACTGGTGCAAAGCCTTGCGCACCAATGCGCCGCCACCTGGCTCGAGTTCGCCCGGCACCCTGATAAGCGCGACCGGTCGGTTCCCGAGGCAGCCGGATGACGACCTGCCTCACGTCCATCCGGGTCACATGCTTCTTCGTCGAGTCGACTGCGCCAAGGCCACATGAGCGTGGAGCTCCGTATCCCGCCGTGCGCTCGCGCTCATGTCGACCGCTGCACTAATCTCCAGCCAGATACTTTCGGGCAAGGGGCCCGAGTTGTTGGGGGTTGGTATGGTCACTGGTCGTGTGGTCCGGTTCGACGGTGCAAGGGGTTATGGTTTCATCGCACCCGATCACGGTGGAGAGGACGTCTTTCTCCACGTGAACGACATGCTGATACCGGAGTCCTATATCCGCTCGGGTACAGCAGTCGAATTCGAGATCGAGGAAGGGGACCGGGGGCCGAAGGCATCGTCCGTGCAGCTGGCCAAGAACGCCGACGGCACCCCGGTGACGCCCCCGCTGTCTGCGGCAGTGCGGCAGGCAGCGGGCGACGAAGCGTTGTGCGATGTACTCCATCGCGATGAGTTCCTGAGGGATGTGACCGAGGTGCTGCTGGAGGCAGCACCGTCACTGACAGGTGCCCAGATCGTCCCGATACGCACCGCATTGCTGCTCTTCGCAAAGGGCCATGGCTGGATCGAGGGCTGACGACGTCCCAACGTCCCGGACAGGCCTGGCGTGTCCGGGACGTTCTCACCGGGTCACCAGGGCTGTCCGTCATGTCATCCGCAGCTTTTGGACGTCATCGGCCTTGGGCCCGACAGTGACTGCCCTGCTGATCGCCGCCGGCCAACTCCGAGCGCCCGGCAGGCCAACGCCGCCTTCTACCGCATCGTCGTGACTCGCCTTCGAGTTCCTCGCCGAGGCGCGTCACCACGCGAACCGCTCAATTGAGGACTCCATGCGGCGGTGGGACGAGCGCGAGGACGTTGCAGGGGGGGTGGCCCGGGGCTGGCCCGGAAATGCCCCGGAACAGCTGGTCAGAGGTGGGAGATAGCCGGGAGAAATCGGGAGTAAAGCCGAATTCGCTTCGCGGCCCAGCCGGGGCGAGCCTGATAGGGACGCCTGCCAGGCATCTGCCCTGGGCAGGCGCCCTTTCCCTGTGTCTAGAAGAAGCCCAGCCTCTTCGGCGAGTACGACACCAGCAGGTTCTTCGTCTGCTGGTAGTGCTCCAGCATCATCTTGTGCGTCTCGCGGCCGATCCCGGACTGCTTGTAGCCGCCGAATGCCGCGTGGGCGGGGTACGCGTGGTAGCAGTTCGTCCAGACGCGCCCCGCCTGGATCGCGCGGCCCGCCCGGTACGCGGTGTTGATGTCACGGGTCCACACGCCGGCGCCGAGGCCGTACAGCGTGTCGTTGGCGATCTTGATGGCGTCGTCGAAGTCGTCGAAGGAGGCCACCGAGACGACCGGGCCGAAGATCTCCTCCTGGAAGATCCGCATCCGGTTGTCGCCCTGGAAGATGGTCGGCTGGACATAGTAGCCCCCCTTCAACTCACCGTCGTACTCGATGCGTTCGCCGCCCGTGAGCACTTTGGCGCCTTCCTGGCGGCCGATGTCGAAGTAGGAGAGGATCTTCTCCAGCTGGTCGTTGGAGGCCTGGGCGCCGATCATGGTGTCCGTGTCCAGGGGGTGCCCCGGCTTGATCAGCCGGGTGCGGGCGACCGCCGCTTCGAGGAACTCGGTGTAGTGGCCGCTCTGGACCAGCGCCCGGGACGGGCAGGTGCAGACCTCGCCCTGGTTGAGCGCGAACATCGTGAAGCCCTCGAGGGCCTTGTCCCTGAAGTCGTCGTCACGCGCCCAGACGTCGTCGAAGAAGATGTTCGGGGACTTGCCGCCCAGCTCCAGCGTGACCGGCTTGATGTTCTCCGAGGCGTACTGCATGATCAGCCGCCCCGTCGTCGTCTCTCCGGTGAACGCAACCTTGGCCACCCGCGGGCTGGACGCGAGCGGCTTGCCCGCCTCCACACCGAAGCCGTTGACGATGTTCACCACGCCCGGCGGCAGCAGGTCCGCGATCAGGCTCATCCAGTAGTGGATGGAGGCCGGGGTCTGCTCGGCCGGCTTGATCACGACCGCGTTGCCCGCGGCGAGGGCCGGCGCCAGCTTCCAGGTCGCCATCAGGATCGGGAAGTTCCACGGAATGATCTGTGCCACCACACCGAGCGGCTCGTGGAAGTGGTACGCCACCGTGTCGTCGTCGACCTCGCTTAGCGAGCCCTCCTGCGCCCGGATCGTGCCCGCGAAGTACCGGAAGTGGTCGATGGCGAGCGGGATGTCGGCGGCCAGCGTCTCGCGCACCGGCTTGCCGTTCTCCCAGCTCTCGGCGACCGCCAGCGGCTCGAGGTAGGCCTCCATACGGTCGGCGATCTTGAGGAGGATGTCGGAGCGCTCCGTCACCGACATACGGCCCCAGGCGGGAGCCGCCGCGTGCGCCGCGTCCAGCGCCCGCTCCACGTCCTCCGCGGTGCCGCGCGCGATCTCGGTGAACGGCTGCCCGTTCACCGGGGACGGGTTCTCGAAGTACTGCCCGCGAGCCGGCGGCACGTACTCGCCGCCGATGAAGTGGTCGTAGCGCGCCTGGTAGGAGACGATCGCGCCCTCGGTACCGGGCGCCGCGTAACGGGTCATGCTGGTCTGCCTCCTTCACAAGCGCTGCCCGCCGTTGGGCAGCGCTCGCCGGGAGGGTAGGAACACGGACGTTGCAACCACGTTGCGTGCCGGGTCAGCGGGGTGTCCGGCGGACGGGCAGCGCCAGCTCGGACTCCAGCGCCGCCAGCTGCGCCCGTACCGTCGCCGTCGGCCGCAGGACGGCGAGCGCCCGCCACACCTCGAGGTCGTCCTCGCCCCAGGGCGCGTGTGCCCAGTCCGCCAGCAGGTCCGGATCACGCCGGGCGATCAGCGCCGTGCGCAGTCCGTCGGCAAGACGCCGCCTGAGCCGCACCACCGCCGGTGCCTGCGAGCCGGGCAGCAGCGGTCCGGAGTACGCCGCCGCGGCAGCGGTGACCGCCCCCGCTTCCAGACGCCGCTCCACCACGGCGACGTCCGACTCGACCGGAGCCGTCAGTCGGTACGGCCTCGACGCGAGCAGCCCCGGGCCGAGCAGCCTGCGCAGCCGGGCCAGTTCGGCGCGCAGCGTCACCGGCGTCACCGACTCGTCCTCGTACAGCGCGCACTGCAGCTCGTCCCCGGTCAGCCCCTCCGGGTGCCGGGCCAGCAGCACCAGGAGCTCGCTGTGCCGGCGGCTGAGCCTGATCCGGCGGCCGTCGAGCAGGAGCTCGGCCTCGTCGCGGCCCAGCGCCGTCAGACCGTTCGCCCGGTCCGCGGGCCGTGGCGGGTCGAGCAGCGCGAGCTGCGACTCGGCGGCGCGCGCCACGGCCTGGACGAACCCCAGGCTGTGCGGATGGGCCAGGTCGTCACCACCCGTGAGGTCCACGGCGCCGAGCACCCGCCCGGTGCGCGGATCGTGCACCGGCGCGGCCGCGCAGGTCCATGGCTGCACCCGCCGGATGAAGTGCTCCGCCGCGAAGACCTGGACCGGCCGACCGACGGCGACCGCCGTGCCCGGTGCGTTCGTACCGACCGCGGTCTCCGCCCAGCGCGCACCTGGGACGAAGTTCATCCGGTCGGCCCGACGCCGGGTGCTCGGATGGCCCTCGACCCACAGCAGCCTGCCGTGCGCGTCGCACACGGCGAGCAGATGCTCACCGTCGGCCGCGAACGTGCCCATCAGCTCGCGGAACAGTGGCATCACCCGGGCCAACGGATGCTCCGCCCGATAGGTTCCGAGTTCCCCGTCCATGAGCTCCACGCTCGCGGTCCCGTCCGGCCCCACACCCGCCCGCGCGGAACGCCGCCACGAGTCCGCCACCACCGCGCGCACCGGCAGCGGCACGGTGCCGGCCGTGGTGAACGTCTCGTGCGCCCGGCGCAGCGCCCGTACGCGCTCGGCAGGGTCGGCCCCCGGCTCCAGGGCCACCCACGGATCGGACAACTCGGCCTCCCCGGACTGCGATGCTGGAGACATCGTCACTCGGGGTGTTCACGCGGGCAACAGTTTCGACTCCGGCCTAGGTGAAATTGACCAGTCTGATGTACCTGTCCCAGTCCCAGTTCGGCCCCGGATCGGTGTGGTCGGACCCCGGCACCTGGTAGTGCCCGATGATGTGGTCCCGGTCCTTGGGGATGTCGTAAGTGGCGCAGATCGCCGCGGTCAGCTTCGCCGACTCCGCGTACAGGGCGTCGGTGAAATAGGCGGGCCGATCCACCCAGCCCTCGTGCTCGATGCCGACGCTGCGGGTGTTGTAGTCCCAGTTCCCCGCGTGCCAGGCGACATCCGCCTCGCGCACGCACTGCGCAACGTGCCCGTCGGCCGAGCGCACCACATAGTGTGCGGACACCTCCTTCTTCGGGTTCTGGAAGATCGACAGTGTGTCGGCGTATCCCTCCTGTGTGACGTGGATGATCACGCGATCGACGCGATGGCTGCCGGGCCGGGCGGAAGCCGTGTAGTTGGAGGTGCTGGCCGCCTGCCACTCGGCGAGCGGATAGTCGACGGCGTGGGACTGCGCACCGGCCCGCGCGTCGGGGAGCAGCGCGTACGGGACGGTGGCGAGGGCAGCGCCCTTGAGGAACCGTCGCCTGCTGGGGATCGGTCTTGCCCGGTCCATGGTCGGTTGCCTTTCCATCGTGGGGGGTTTGGGGGCATGCGGCACGCAGTCACCGGCGGAGACCTCCTGCGGTCTCACGCAGCCGGGCGTGCAGCCCGCGGTAAGTCTCGCGCTTCGGCAGCCAGTCCTTGCGGAGCTTGGCCACGCACGTGTAGTTGGTGTCGCACACGTTCGCCAACGGTGATTGCACCGCCTGGGTTGCGAATTGATACGCGTCCAGTTGTCCGAACCCGTAGTCGCGCACCAGCCACTGCACCAGGTCCAGCTGGGATATCCGGAAGGCGTCCTCCAACGGACGTGCCGAGCCTGTCGAGATGATGTGCGTGTCCGATTCCAGGCGGGGCCACGGGGTGGCGACCCCCTTGAGGAGTTCCACGATCACCACCGTGTTCATCGCGCACTCGACCGCCACCCCGCAGGTCTCGCCCTCACCCTGCCGGGCGTGCCCGTCACCGAGGCTGAGCAGCGCGCCCTCGACATTCACCCCGAGGTAGCAGGTGACGCCGGCCCGCATCTCCGGTGTGTCCATGTTCCCGCCGTGCGCGTCGGGCACCAGGGCCGAGCGCACCTCCAGGTTGGCGGGGGCCACGCCCACCGTGCCGTGCATCGGGTCCAGAGGCAGCTCGATCTCGATGTCGCCTTCGTGCGCCCGGAACAGCGCCGTACGCCGGGTCCGGTCCAGCTGCCAGATCCACACCGTCTCCGGCAGCGACGGCTGCAGCGTGGCCGTGGCCTGCGTCGAGGTGAGCGCCCCGAACAGGGGGACGGTGGTCGACGCGGCCCAGTCGCGAGCCGGTTCGATCGACACGAAGTGCACGGCGACCGTGTCGCCCGGCTCCGCGTCCTCGATGTGGAAGGGGCCCGTCTGCGGGTTCAGGAACGGGAACTCGCAGACCTCGGAGACCAGATCCTTCTCGGACCGCACCCGGCCCGCGAAGCAGTCCTCCGTGTACAGGTCCAGGACCGTGCCGGGCGCGATCCGCGCCACGGGCGGCGCCCCGCCGAACGTCCAGGCGTACTCGCCGGGTTCGGGGCGCACCGTCAGGATTCGGGGATCGGTCATCTCTGCACAGCTCCGTTCTGCCGTTGGCACGTGAGGCGGGTGAGGCGGGTGTGAGGCGGGTGAGGCGGGTTCGTCGAGGTGGGCGCGGGCGGTCGCCGACGATCGCGGCCTGGCGCGGCCGGTCCGGACGGGACGACGCCGTATCAGCACGACCCGTGCCGCGGACCGATCGCGATGCGGACGCCGACGACGGGGCCGGCGCACGACACGGGCGCGGCCGGATCGGACACCGCGTCCACCCGGCAACGCCCGCCGCCGTGATCACGTCGACGGCTGCGCCTCGCGTGAATCACGGTACGGCGCCGGTGGGTTGGGCTGCAGGCCGTCGAGTGGTTCGGTGGACGACGCCGGGACTGTGGACAACTCGGCCACTCCCTCGGGTGGCCCGGTGACGGTCCTGTGACCGGAGGAGTGACCTCCGCCGCAGCCTGCCGTGATCGCGTTCTGATCGACTCGGCGGATGCATGCCACCTCCCGCGGCCTGTCCGCCGCCTTCGCCGGAGTCCTGCTCCTGACGGCCTGCGGTCAGGAGTCCGGCGTGACCGACCGGTCCGGCGGCTCGGCGTGCGGCACCGGCCCCCCGGAGGCCGCCGTGTCCAGCGAGCCCTCCGCGGAGGAGACGGGCGGTGTCAGCGTCATCGACGTCGGTGCCGGGGCCCACCAGTGCGTCCCGTCATCGACGTCGGTGCCGGAGCCCACCAGTGCGCCACCTACCGGGCGACCAACCGCGGGACGGAGCCCTTCACCTACGACGTCACCTTCAGGCTCGCGTCTCCGGTTCAGCGGCGGCGTCGGAGCTCAGGTCCGCGACCGTGCCGTCCGCCGGGCCGGGCCGGGCCGTGACAGGCAGCGTCTCACGGGTCACGGACGTGACGGATGTGCCGGAGTGTTCGCGCGTCGAGGTCACGAAAGTCAGGTGCGTCCCCGTCGACGAGGCGCCGGCCGAAGGCGGGCGCTGCCCGTCGTCCGGGGTGCGTCTCTACGCCGACGACGGCGATGCCGCGATGGGCCTTCGCGTGGTGACACTCCATCTGGAGAACTGCGGGACCGGCACGTTCCGCGTTGACGGCTCCCCCCGGGCGAGTCCTCTCGGCGAGGATCACCGGCCGGTGAGCGGTGTGGGCGTCCTGCACGACGGCTCGTTCATCGCCGGGAGCACTGGAGCCGACGGCCCGCCCCGGCCGCTGGCGCTGAGGCCGGGGGAGCGCGCATGTGCCGGCCTGGTGTGGCGCAACACGGTCCTGTCCGGCACACCCGTGAACGCCCCCTACGTCAGGGTGTGGGCCGAGCCGGGTGCCGCGCCGGTGATGGTGACACCGGAACCGGACCTGGGCACGGCGGGGAAGCTCGCCGTCGGCCCGTGAAGTAGGGCGGGTAGGCCGCAGTCACAGGGGCATCCCCTCCCGCAGACAGGCGACCGTTCCGGACAGTGCGGCCGTGTGCAGTGCGGTGAGCGTGGGCAGCCGTGCGGTGAGCGGGATGCCGGCCAACTCGTCGGGAGCGGACAACCTGTGCCGGTCGTGCTCGGCGCTGAGCCGGATGCTCGTGTCGTCGGCGAGGCGCCCGCCGTGGAAGAAGCAGTCGAGGACTGGCCCGGTACCGAGGACGTCCCCCCGGTGGTCGATGCCGATCAGGTGGGGAGTGGGCCCGAGCTCGATGCCGGTCTCCTCGCGCATCTCCCGTCGTGCGGCCGTCCACGGGTCCTCGCCGTGGTCGAGCATCCCGCCCGGCAGCCACCAGGTCCCGGCGACCGGCGCTTCGGGCCCGTAGCGCAGGAGCAGGATGCGGTCACGGGCGTCCAGCATCACTACGCACGAGGCGAGCAGGGCCTGGGGCTGGGTCTTGATCCAGATCTCACGGGGCACCCACTCCACCAGGCCTGCCTCCCCAGTCGGATGACGGATCCCTGCCCGCATCCCGGCGGTCCGGAACCCGGTTGCCCCGCACGAACGCCGCTGCCAGGGTCGTCCCCATGCCCTACTTCACCGCGTACGACGGAACCGAGCTGGCCTACCACGTCTTCGGCGACGGCCCACCGCTGATCTGCCTGCCCGGTGGGCCGATGCAGGCCTCCGCCTACCTCGGTGACCTCGGGGGCCTCTCCGGACACCGCCAGTTGATCATGCTTGACCTGCGGGGAACGGGTGAGTCGGGCGTGCCCGAGGACCCGGCGTCGTACCGCTGCGACCGGCTCGTCGCGGACGTGGAGGCGCTGCGTGAGCATCTGGGACCGGACCGGGTGGATCTGCTCGGGCATTCGGGCGGCGCGAATCTGGCTGTGCGGTACGTGGAGCGTCATCCGGACCGCGTGGGCAAGCTGGCGCTGATCACACCCGGCCCGATGGCCGTGGGCCTCACGATCAGCGGGGATCTGCGGCGCGAGACGGCCATGCTCCGACGGGACGAGCCCTGGTACCCGGAGGCCTTCGCGGCGCTGGAAACGATCGTCGCGGGTCGGGCCACCCCCGACTCCTGGCAGGCCATCGCGCCCTTCTACTACGGCCGTTGGGACGCCGCGGCACGCGCTCACCGGGCCGCGGAGGACGTGCAGCGGAACCAGGAGGCCGCAGCCGTCTACGGAGCCGAGGGCGCCTACGCCCCCGACGCCACCCGTACCGCACTCGCGGCCTTCGGGCAGCCGGTGCTGCTGCTCGCCGGCGAGTTCGACCTGAACTCGCCGCCACCCGCGATGGCCGAGTTCGCCGGACTGTTTCCCGACGCCCGGTTCGTCGTTCAGCCCGGGACCGGCCACTTCCCCTGGCTGGACGACCCCGAGCGTTTCCGCGCCACGAGCGCGGCGTTCCTCGGCTGAGGCACCGTCGGACACGAAGGCACCGTCAGGTCCTGAGGGGCTGTCAGGCGTGCTCCGCGACCATCGCCGGGTCGTCGAGGACGGCCCGCACCACGGAGTGCGCGGCGCCCAGCAGCGGACCCTCGGACCCCAGCCGTGACACGGACACCGGACAGGCGGGCCCCGCCGTGCGGTCCGCCAACTCGCGCTCCAGCGACGGCAGCAGCCAGGGCGAGAGCCCGGCCAGCGCACCGCCCAGGACGACGGATTCGGGGTCGAGCAGGTTGACCGCCCCGGTCAGGGCGATGCCGAGTGCCGCTCCCGCGTCCCTGAGGGCCCGCCGTACGTCCTCGTCGCCCTCCTCCGCGCGCCGGGCCAGCAGACCGACGAGATCCTCGCCCGGCTCCAGGCCGGCCGCGCGCAGGACCGCCTCCTCGCCGGCGTACTGCTCCAGGCATCCGCGCCCGCCGCACGGACACGGCGGCCCGTCCGGCCGCACGGGCACATGGCCCAGCTCACCGGCGAAGCCTCGTGTGCCGCGCAGCAGCTGCCCGTTTACGACGACCGCGGCACCGATGCCGATCTCGGCCGACACATGCAGGAAGTCGCCGGGCGTGTGCTCGCCGAGCCAGAGCTCGGCGAGCGCGCCGAAGTTGGCCTCGTTGTCCACGGTCAGCGGGATGCCGGTGGACAGCAGGGCGCCCAGGTCCGTGTCGTTCCAGTCGAGGTTCGGGGCGCGTACGACGGTGCGCGCGTCGCGCGCCACCAGCCCGGGCACGGCGACCGCCAGCCCGGCGGGCCACAGCCCCTCCCGTTCCGCCTCGGCGACGACCCGGCGCACCAGTGCGGTGAGTTCCCGGATCACCGGTCCGGGAGCACGGCCCCGGTTCGCGCCGTGCCGCACGGCCCGCGCGCGCACCACGCCGCGCAGATCGACCGCGCACACCGCGAGATGGTCGACGCCGACCTCCGCCCCGATGCCTGCGGGACCGTGTCCGCTGACGGCGAGCGCCGATCCCGGCCGGCCCACCCTGCCGGGCCGTTCGGGGCCCAGCTCCTCCAGCAGTCCGGTGCGGATCAGCTCGTCCACGAGGGTCGACACCGCCGCACGGGTCAGACCGATGCGCGAGGCGACAGCGGCACGCGAGAGCGGCCCCTCGGCGCTGACGGCGTGCATCACGCGGGCGAGATTGCGGCGGCGCATGCCCTGCTGGGTGTCGGGCAGAGCGCGGCCGGGACCGGCCGGGCGGGCCCTGTGTAGCGGTGCGGTCATGCCTCCGTCAGTCCTCGGTCCGTGTCCCCGACAGGCGTCCCTGCCGGGCTCCGTCGATGGGCGTCGGTCAGTGGGCGTCCGTCCCCCGCTCCAGCAGCGGGGCCGCGTCGGAGAGTACCCCGGAGATCCGGGCCAGTGTCTCCTCGTCCCGCTCCACGGCGTTCAGCACCGGTCCGGCGGCCGTGTTCCAGCGGCGGGCGACGGCGGTCGGGTCCTCGCCGGTCAGCAGTCCGGCCGCCTGTGCCGCGGCACCGAGCGCGACCAGCTCCTTGGCCTCGGGCAGCTGGACCGGCCGGCCCGACAGCCGCCGTACGGTCTGCTGCCAGGCAGTGCCGCGGGCCCCGCCGCCGATCAGCAGCAGCGGTCTGCTCCGGTCCGCGTCCTCGTCGAGCACCAGGTCCAGGGCGCCGAGCAGCGAGTGGACGGCGCCGTCGTACGCCGCCTGCAGGAGCTGCCCGCCCGTCGTGTCGTGGCGCAGCCCGTGCAGCAGACCGGCGGCGTTCGGCAGATTCGGGGTGCGCTCGCCGTCCAAGTACGGCAGGAGGGTGACCGAGCCGCCGGCCTCCACGGCCTCCCGGTCCAGGCCCAGTAGCGCCGCGATGCGGTCGACCGCGAGGGTGCAGTTCAGGGTGCAGGCCAGCGGCAGCCAGTCGCCGTGCGCGTCGGCGAAGCCCGCGACGGTGCCGGTGGGGTCGGTGGGGCGGTGCTTCGACACGGCGTACACGGTGCCCGACGTGCCGAGGCTCAGTACCGGGGTCCCGGGGCGCAGTCCGAGACCCAGCGCGGCCGCCGCATTGTCGCCGGTGCCCGGCGCGACCAGGGTGCCCTTGGAGAACGGCAGGTCGTGGCTGTCGCGCACCGTCCCGGCCACCTCGCCGGGCCGTACGACCCGGGGCAGCAGCGCCGGGTCGAGTCCCACGTGCCGGAGGGTCTCCTCGTCGTACGACTCGGTCCCGGACGCCCACCAGCCGGTGCCGGAGGCATCGCCCCGGTCCGTCGTGCCCTGGCCGGTGAGGCGCTCGGTGAGGTAGTCGTGCGGGAGCCGCACGGCCTTGGTGGCGCGCACGGCATCCGGCTCGTTCTCGGCGAGCCAGGCCCACTTCGTGACGGTGAAGGAGGCGCCGGGCACACTGCCGGTGCGTTCCGCCCAGCCCTTGGGGCCGCCCAGCTCCTCGACCAGACGGCGCGCCTGGCGTGCCGAGCGCACGTCGTTCCAGAGCAGGGCGGGCCGTACCGGCTCACCCCGGGCGTCCAGGGTGACCAGGCCGTGCTGCTGGCCGCCGATCGACACCGCGGCTGCCTCATGGGCCGCGTCACCGCACTGGCGCAACGCCTCGCACAGCGCGTCCCACCACTGGCGCGGGTCGCTCTCCCGGCCGGCGCCGGAGGAGACGGTGTGGGGCGCCTGGCCGCTCGCCACGACCTGCCCGGTGGACGCGTCGACGACCAGCGCCTTGGTGGACTGGGTGGATGTGTCCACGCCGACGACGAGCGGACCCTCGGCTGCTGACATCGGGCTCTCCCTCTTCCCCGGCTCGCGGGATCTGGCCTGGTGTTTTCCGATGTGTCCAGGGAGTGGCGACCGGTACGTCACCCCTTTGAGGACATCTTGTCTCTTCCCAGAGACGCGAGGGCATACTAATTTGTAAACGGCCATGACGAAATAGTCGGAGCAAGCAAGGAGCCGCGGCATGAGCTACCAGCCCACCCCCGAGGACAGGTTCACCTTCGGCCTGTGGACCGTCGGCTGGCAGGGAAGGGACCCGTTCGGCGACGCCACCCGTCGCGCCCTCGACCCGGTCGAGACGGTGCAGCGCCTGGCCGAGCTGGGCGCCTACGGAGTGACCTTCCACGACGACGACCTGATTCCCTTCGGGTCCTCGGACGCCGAGCGCGAGTCGCACATCAAGCGCTTCCGCCAGGCCCTGGACGCGACCGGCCTGACCGTGCCGATGGCCACGACCAACCTCTTCACCCATCCGGTCTTCAAGGACGGCGCGTTCACCGCCAACGACCGCGACGTGCGCCGCTACGCGCTGCGCAAGACCGTCCGCAACATCGACCTGGCGGTCGAACTGGGCGCGAAGACGTATGTCGCCTGGGGCGGCCGGGAGGGCGCCGAGTCCGGCGCCGCCAAGGACGTGCGCGTCGCTCTCGACCGCATGAAGGAGGCCTTCGACCTCCTCGGCGAGTACGTCACCTCCCAGGGCTACGACCTGCGCTTCGCCCTTGAGCCCAAGCCGAACGAGCCGCGCGGCGACATCCTGCTGCCCACCGTCGGCCACGCGCTGGCGTTCATCGAGCGCCTGGAGCGCCCGGAGCTCTACGGCGTCAACCCGGAGGTCGGCCACGAGCAGATGGCCGGACTGAACTTCCCGCACGGCATCGCGCAGGCCCTGTGGGCGGGCAAGCTCTTCCACATCGACCTGAACGGCCAGTCCGGGATCAAGTACGACCAGGACCTGCGCTTCGGCGCCGGTGACCTGCGGTCCGCCTTCTGGCTGGTCGACCTCCTGGAGACCGCCGGCTACGACGGTCCCCGCCACTTCGACTTCAAGCCGCCGCGGACGGAGGACTTCGACGGCGTGTGGGCGTCCGCGGCCGGATGCATGCGCAACTACCTCGTCCTCAAGGAGCGTTCGGCGGCCTTCCGTGCCGACCCGGCGGTCCAGGAGGCGCTGCGCGCCTCGCGGCTCGACCAGCTGGCGCAGCCCACCGCGGCCGACGGCCTGCGGGCACTGCTCGCCGATCGCACGGCCTTCGAGGACTTCGACGCGGAGGCGGCCGCCGCGCGCGGGATGGCCTTCGAGCAGCTCGACCAGCTGGCCATGGATCACCTGCTGGGCGCACGGGGCTGAACCGCACGCGCGTGGGGCGGCCGTTTCACGGTCACCCCACGCGCGCGTGTCGTTGTCGGTCTGGCTGAGCGACCTTTGGACGGAATGCTCCGGAACCGTGCGGTCCCTGCATGAGTCCGTATCAACTTCCATGCAGGGGTCGCGCGTTGTCCGCTACGAGGCGACTCTTGAGGGTATGGCCATGCCGCCCGTACCGCCCCAGCCGCCCGGACCTCCGAGCGACACCCCGCCTCCGGGCGGCGGCTTCGGACCGCCGCCCGAAGGCTACGACCCGGCGACGACTCCCTTCAGTGCTCTCGAGACCCCGAGCAGGCGCCGTGCCCCGCTGTTCGCCGTGCTGGCCGTCCTCGTGGCCGCGGCGGCCGTCGCAGCCGTGGTCGTGATGACCTCGGGCGGCGACGGCTCACCGGAGAAGAAGCCGCCCGCGCACAGCACTGCGAGCACGAGCGGCTCTCCCAGGCCTTCCTTCAGCATCCCGACCGAACTGCCCAGCAGGCTGCCGTCCAAGCTGCCCAGCAGGCTGCCGTCAAAGCTGCCGAGCCGACTGCCGTCAGGATTCCCCACCGAGGTGCCGAGTGACCTCGAATCGATCCTGCCGTCCCTCGTGGGTGAACTTCCCTGACCGGCCCGCTAGATGCCCTCGGGCAGCCGGACGTACGTCACGGTCGTCTCGATGCCACTGTCGACCAGTCGGCCCTGAGCGTCGAAGGCGCCGGTGCCGTCCGTCATCCCGAAGTCGTTGTCGTTGATGAGGGCGAGCGTGTCGCGGTCCACGCGCGCGATGCCCTCGATTTTCCCGGGCACACCGCTCACCGCGCCCAGGTCAACGACGAGCCGCTTGGCGAGCACCGGGACGCCCGCGGCCGCGGGGTCCTCCAGCTGCTCCAGGGACGGGGATGTCGTGTCGTCGTCCCAGGGGCCGCCGAGGATGTCCGCCTTGTGCCCCAGCCTCACCAGCTGCAGCCGGGCCGTCTTGTCGGTGCGCTCCTCGACCAGCAGCCGGTCACCGCCCACGGCGACCACCGAAGAGATCTTGAGCTCGGACGTGTCGTCCTCGCTCGGGTCGACCACGTTCACCGGGTCGAACCGGTAGGCGTATTCGGCGGTAACCGCCTTCTTCTTCGGCGAGAACCGCAGCAGTCGGGTCGTGCGCGAGGCGTCACCGGCGTTCGCGTCCGGCAGGGAGAGCGGGCTCTGCAGGGCCATCACCAGGTCTCCGCAGGGCAGTTGGGCCAGCCCCTCGAATCCGCGGTTGGTCTTCCGGTGCAGCAGTACGGACGGCAGCGCCTCGACCACCGGGTAGTCGGTGCCCGTGAGGTCCAGCCCCTCGGGCACGTAACGCGTGAGCACCTTCCCGCGCGCGGAGACGTGGATCAGCGACGGGCCGTACTCGTCGACGAGCCAGAAGCTCCCGTCCTCGGCCCACACGATGCCCTCGGTGTCCATACCGTTCGGGTCGTACGACAGGGCGGTCTTCGCGTCATAGCTGTACGGCGCCTCGTCCCGGCCCTGCTGGTTGGGCAGCCCGGTGACGGCCTTGCCCGACCGCGTGGTGATCGCAATCGCGTCGATCACCTCCACCTTGTCGCCGGTCACCCGGATCTTCACGATGGCCGGGTCGAAGCCCGGTACCGGGAACGTGCGGCGCTTCTTGCCGTCCACCTTGATCTGGCCGTTGGGGCCGCGGTCGGTGACCGTCCAGTACTCGCCCTTGGGACCCGCAGGGTAGATGTCGCTGCCGATGCCGCCGAGGTCCACGCCCCGGTCGTTGTCGACGCTGCCGGGAAGCAGGGCGTTGCTGAACGCGCCGAGCGGGATGTCGCCGAGCGTCGCCGTACGGGTGACGTGCGCGGCGTCCCCGGACGGTGCCGCCGTGGCCGTCCCTGCGGCCACGAGGGCGGCCGCGAGGGCCAAGGGCAGACCCGTCGTGACGGAACGGTTGGCGACGCGGCGCCGGCCGGTGACATGCGGGGACATCGAGCCTCCTGGGAGCAAGTTCGTTGACAGCGGCCAGATTTGGGTCCCCGACGGAACGTCGTGCGACCGTCGGATGAACGGAGGGCGTCTTCCACTCGTCGGTCGTGGGGGTCTCGTGTGGGGGGTTGCGTGAGTGGCGGGTCGTCAGGAATCCGAGGAAGCACCCGACTTCCTCAGGACTCTCCGGACGGTTCGTAGAGGATCGTGTCGAGCAGTTCGTCCAGAAGCTCCAGCTTTCCCGAGCCTCCCGCGATCGTCGGGCGGTCCTCCTTGAGGAACTGCGCCGGGTGATTGCAGATCTGCTTCAGGCCGGTGAGCAGGTTCACGATCAGGCCCCGCCGCTGCATGCCGTCGGCCGCCCGGATCCGCTCCAGTGTCTCGCGCACCAAGGCCTCGTACAGGGCCGCCTGTTCCTCGGTCAGCGGCACCGGGTGATCGGTCTCGGTCTTCGGTGGCAGCTCGGGCGCGATGCCGGGGTCCGACTTGCGCCGCCGCAGCAGGAACGGCCGCACGAGCCGGGAGAGGCGCTCCGCGGCGAGGGGGTCCCGGCCGCCCTCGACGGCCTGCGCGTACCGCGCGGGGAAGGTGCCGAGGCGGCCCAGCAGCCCAGGGGTCGTCCAGTCTTGCGGGAATCGTCTGCACAGCTCTGCCCGCACTCCTCAAATTTGACTACCGAGCTTGGGTCGCCGGGGGTACAGCACCTGGACGGGCGACCCGGAATGGCTAGGCTGTGAGCCGAGCCACTTCACCAGGTGTTCGATTCACGGTGTCGGTGCGGGCGCTCAGGGGCGCGTAAGGGTCGCGTCTCAGGGACGTCTCAGGGTTGCGGTCCGGAACCGCGGGAAGCGCGGGCCCGTTTTCAGATCAGAGAGCGGCAGTGGCCGCGAAGGAGGCGACGCACATGTCGAACAACGCGAAGATCGCCGCAGGGGGTGTGGCGGTCGGGCTCATCCTGTTGATCTGGCTGCCCTGGTGGGTGTCGTTCCTGATCGTGCTGGGAGTCCCGGCGGCCGCGTACCTCACGCTGGACCCCTCGCAGCGGCGCAGGCTGCGCCGTGTCACGCGCAAGGAGATCGGCCACTGAGGCGCCGTCGCCCCGGCGCGTCCCGACTCGGTGCACGGGAGTGGGCCGCAGCGCCGCCCGCGGCCCTGCCGGTGGCATGGTCCGCGGGCGGCGTGACGCCTTGCTGACATTCCGGGCTCCGGTCGACGAAGCGCGGCGGACGTGGTCCCGGCAGCTGCGGCCCGGCTCGAAGCGCGGCGTGCCCATGACGCCCGGACCCGGACAGCGCCTCGGTGGCCTCCTCGGCGCTCCGGGCAGGCACTGACGACCCCCGCGGCCGGCCGAGCGCCGGGACTCGGCCCGCGAGGGCTCAACTGGGCCGTACGGCCAGCTTGTCGAGTGCCTCCAGGAGGCCGGGGAGCTCGGGGCCGCGGCCCACCGGCAGGACCTCGCCCGGCTCGTCGTCCAGCAGCACGAACGCGATGTCGTCCGTGCGGGCCACCATCGACCAGCCGGGACCGTCGGCGCGCAGGGTCCGGGCCTCGCCGGGCGCGAACGAGGAGCGGACCCGGCCGAGAGGCGGTGGCGAGTCCACATACGCGCGCACCTCCGCCAGGACCCGGCGGACCCCACTGTGGCCCTTCGGCGCGTCCTCCCGGCCCTCCGGGGCGTCTTCTCCCGCCTCCTTCGGCGCGTTCCCCGGCCTGGGGAAGTCGGCGTCGTCGATCTGCTCCCGCCACACCGCCCACTGCAGCGCGATCTCGTCCGCGCCCAGGCGCCGCTGAGCCGGGCCCCAGGCACTTGTGTCCGGCGGGGTCAGCGGGTCACGGTCCGCCATGTCGGGGCCGGGATCGTGCGGCGCCGGCACCCCCGGAGCCGCGACGGCGACCGCGAGGGGCCAGCCCGGCAGTGCGGCGACGACCGTGCGCTCGTCCGGCGACAGGTCGTACTCCATGCCGCAGTCCCAGGACGCGATCGCGACCGCGACCAGCGAGACGTCGTCGATGACGACCGTCCAGCGAGCCCCGTCGCCGTCCTGGCCCAGCACCAGCCCGTACCCGTCGGCACGGGGCGCGAGGCCCAGGGCCGCACAGGCCTCCGGATAGTCGTCACCCAGCACGCTCGGAAACTGCGCCGGCGTCAGCAGCACCGCCGTGAGCACATACAGCGCATCGTCCGCGGCGGCGACGGCCTCGTCTTCCGTCTCGGCCATCCCAGCCTCCCCAGTGGTTCGTCCAACGGCGCGCACCCTAGTGCGAGCGGAAGGCCGTTGTCACGACTCCCCATCACACCCGGAGCTGCAGTTTTCCACCTGGAGCGGGCGAAACGGCCGGATTCGCGGCCTGCAGATCAGGACACCGGCAGCCCGAGAAGGTCACGGGCCACCGTACGCGGCGACTCGTCGCGCTCCCGGGCCAGCGCGATCACGGCCCGGCACGCCAGCTCGCTCACCCCGAACGACAGCGCCTCCGGGGACACCCAGGCCGCCGCCTCGTCGATCCGGTCCTGGTCGTCCTCCGCGCGGGCCGACACATAGGCGGCCGCTGCTTCGAACAAGTTGTGTGCACGCTTCTCACGGCCGCCGGCCTCCTTTGTGCTCGTGGAGGATCGGAATCCGGCGAGGTGCCTACGGATCCTTTCGAACATGCGGACCGCCTTCCGCCTGTGTGGCTTCGACTCTGATCGTTCATCTGCTCCTGTTCAACGTAGAGTTGGAGCTGCGGCGACAGAAGAGGGTCGCATCGGTGAAGTGGTTCGAGCGGCCCGAACGCGGACGCCTCAGCGGCCGGCCTCGTCCAGTGAGGCGATGGTGTCGCGCAGCCAGGTGAGTTCGGCCCGGCTCGTGGCACGCGCGATGGTGAGGATGCCGCTCCGGAAGGGGTCGTCCAGCTCCTCGGCGCGCAGCGGCCGGTCACCCTCGTAGAAGAAGCTCGCCGGCTCCTCCAGAAAGGCCTGTCTGCGCCGCAGGACCGTCACCTGGGCGGCGGGGTCGTCGAGGTGTCTGAGGAAGGCGAGCACCGTGAACCAGCGGTTCTCGTCGGTGATGTCGCGCTGCGCCGGTTCGGCGAGCCGACGGCGCAACTCGCTCCTGCCCTCCTCGGTGAGCGTGAGCACATGCCGCGGTGCGGCCACCGACCCCGGCTCGGTGGCCCGGGCCAGGAGGTCGGCCTTCTCCAGTCGCTTGATCGCGGGATAGAGCGTGCTCTCGGCCACGGGGCGTACGTGCCCGGTCAGGGCCGCGATGTGTTTGCGCAGGACATAGCCGTGCAGCGGGGCGTCGTAGAGGAATCCGAGGATCGCGAGCTCCAGCATGCCCGCATTCTCTCGTATGCGCGCTGTACATCGAGACATCGATACTTCGGATCACATATACCTCGGTATCGAGGTATCTTGGTGGCGTGCCCGAACGCGGCACTCGAGCCACTGAGGGGGACCCCATGAAGCAGACCGAGTTCGACGGCAAGGGCAGCCGCATCCGCTGGACGGAGACGCCCGGCGAGGAGCCCGCGCGGGTGTACGTGCACGGCCTGGGATCGGTCTCGGCCGTGTACCACGCGCACATCGCGGCCCGCCCGGAACTCGCCGACCGGCGGAGCCTGTTCGTCGATCTGCCTGGACACGGCATCAGCGACCGGCCCGAACACTTCGGGTACACGCTGGAGGACAACGCCGACGCCCTGGCGGCGGCACTGGACGCGGCGGGTCTCACCGGCGCCGAGCTGATCGCGCACAGCATGGGCGGGGCGGTCGCCATCGTGCTCGCCCATCGGCGGCCCGACCTCGTCTCCCGGCTGGTCCTCACGGAGGCCAACCTCGACGCCTTTCCGCCTGCGAACGCGGGGAGCAGTGGCATCGCCTCCTACCAGGAGGACGAGTTCGTCGACGGGGGGCACGCGCACGTGCTGCGGAAGGTCGGCCCGCTCTGGGCGGCGACCATGCGGCTCGCCGACCCGCGCGCACTGCACCGCACCGCCGTCGGGCTCCGGCGCGGCTCGGACCCCGTCATGCGCACCATCCTGGAAGGACTGGCGATCGACCGTGTGTACCTTCAGGGTGAGTTCAGCGGTGAACTCCCGGGCAGGGACGCCCTGGAAGCCACCGGGGTGCGCGTGGTGACCGTGCCCGGCGCCGGGCACAACGTCATGTTCGACAACGCTGACGCCTTCGTGGCGGCGGTCGAGGGGCGGGTGTGACGGGCTGCCCCGGCGTACGCCCGGGCGCACGGCCCGGCGGCGCCCCGCGCGCGTGGACCACCGGGTGCGGAGGGGGCGCGCTCAGTGCTCCCGGACCGCCAGCGCGAGGAAGCGGGTGTCCTCGTCGACGTACGACGTCATGCGCCACCCGGAGCCTGCCAGCAGAGGACCCAGGTTGGCCTCCGCGCGCAGGTCGTCCGGGGTGATCTGCCGCCCCTGGCGCGCGGCCAGGGCCGCCCGGCCGATCGGATGGAACAGTGCCAGCTTGCCGCCGGGTCGTACCACACGCGCCAACTCCCGAAGATTCTCGGCCGGATGGGGCAGGTGTGCGATGAGGCCCGCTCCGAACACGGCGTCGAGGGACTCCGACCGAAGCGGCAGCGCGGTGACGTCGGCGAGCACCAGCCGGCCGTCGCGGTCCCTCTCGGCCCGTACGGCCGCCTGCAGCATCTCCGGGGTCAGATCGACCCCCACGACCACGCCCGAAGGTCCCACGGCCGCGCGCAGCGGCGGCAGCGCGCGTCCTGTGCCGCAGCCCGCGTCGAGCACCCGGTCCCCCGTGCGCAGCCCCAGGTCGGCCACGGCGGACGCGTAGGCCGGACCGTCGTCGGGGAACCGGTTGTCCCAGTCGGCCGCGCGGGCCCCGAAGAACTCCTGGACGTGTGTGTGGTCGTCGCTCATGCTCCGCATGATCCCTCACCAGCACGGTTTCGCACGTTTGCCGGTGCCCCAGCGCCCATGACGCATGGTGTCTTCCACGCGCATCTTCGAGCGGGACGCGATCGTTCCGGCGCACCTCTGCGTCATATTCCAGCACCTTTCGAAATGCGCCCCCTCCGTGCACCTGTGCACCCCTAGCGTCCCGGGGCCATGGGACACCTCGACCACGCCGCCTTCGGCTGGCTGACCCCTGTGCTGTCGTATGTGATGGCCTGCATCGGCGCCGCACTGGGACTGCGCTGCACCGTCCGCGCGCTCGGCACCACGGGCCGCTCGCGTCGCAACTGGCTCGTCACCGCGGCCTCCGCGATCGGTACCGGCATCTGGACCATGCACTTCGTGGCCATGCTCGGCTTCAGCGTCAGTGGCACCGGCATCCGCTACGACGTGCCGCTGACCATCCTCAGCCTGCTGGTCGCCATGGCCGTCGTCTGCGCCGGCGTCTTCGCCGTGGGCTACGGCCGGAACCGCACCCGGGCGCTGTTCCTCGGCGGCCTCACCACCGGGCTGGGTGTCGCGAGCATGCACTACCTGGGCATGGCGGCGGTACGGCTGCACGGCGACATCACCTACGACCCCGTGCTCGTCGCGCTCTCCGTCGTGATCGCCGTGGTCGCGGCCACCGCGGCCCTGTGGGCGGGGCTGAACATCAAGTCGCCCGTCGCGGTCACGGTCGCCTCCCTCGTCATGGGAGCAGCCGTCAGCAGCATGCACTACACGGCCATGTTCGCGGTGAGCGTGCACGTCACGCCCTCCGCCTCGATCCTGCCCGGGGCCACGGCGATGCAGTTCATCTTCCCCCTCGCCGTCGGCCTCGGGTCCTACCTGTTCCTCACCTCGGCGTTCGTCGCCCTCTCGCCTGCGGCGGGCGAGCGCGAACCGTCCGCCCGGGCCCGCCCGACGGCCGAGAGCGCCGCCGCCCGCTAGCGGGGTCCGGCAGGGCACGCCCCGAACCACCACCGAGCGAGGAGGCCATGCGTACACCCCGTAGAACCCCCACAGCAGGAGCGGAGACGCGGGACCCGCAGCCCCTGCGCGGCCGCCGAGCGCACGCGGGACCGCCCGCAGACGAAGGCACGGACGACCCCGCGGGCGCACCGTCGGACCACCCGCCCACGCGCGCGGCGCGATGGCGAATACGGCCGCGGACCGTACGGGCCAAGGTCGTCTGCCTGTTGATGGTGCCCGTCGTCTCGCTGCTCGCCCTGTGGGCGTACGCCACCGTCAGCACCGTCCAGGACGTGGCCCGGCTGCGGCAGTCCCAGCGCGTCGACTCCGAACTGCGTTCCCCGGTCGCCGCCGCCGTCACCGTCCTGCAGGCCGAGCGCGCGGCCGCGGTGCGGTATGCGACCGACCCGGCCGCCGGACGGAGCGGTGACCTCCGCACACTCGCCGCGCGCACCGACCGGGCCGTCGCCAGGCTACGGCTCGGGAACGACAACACCGTCGCCGACAGCGAGGAACTGCCCCGCGGTGTCGCCCAGCGGCTGGCCGACTTCGTCCATGGGGCCGAGCGCCTGCCCGCGTTGCGGACGGCGGTGCTCGACCGCCGGGCCGGCTGGGACGAGGCCTACGCGCAGTACACGAAGACCATTGCGACGGCCTTCACCGTGGACGGAGCCCTCACCGGCATCCAGGCGGACGACCTCGGCTCCGACGCGCGGGTGCTGCTCGAATTCTCCCGCGCGGGGGAGGCGTTGGCCCAGGAGGACGCGGTGCTGGCGAGCGCCCGCCTCACCGGCGGTCTCCAGGGCAAGCGGCTGCGGCTGTTCACCGGCGCCGCCGCCACGCGCCGCACGCTCACCGACTCCGCCGCGGCGGACCTGCCCGAAGCCCAGCGCGCCGCCTGGCTGGATCTGGCCGGCAGCGGTGCCTACACCTCGGTCGGCGCCCTCGAGGACAAGGCCCTCGCCGGTGCCCCGGGTGCCCGCGCGCTCGACGCGGCCCCCATGGCCACCTGGGACGCGGCCCACGCGCGCGTGCGGGACGGGATGCGGTCCATCGAGACCGACGCGGCCCGCACCGTCGCGGGCCGGGCCGATCCGTTCGCACGAGGTCTGCTCACCCCGGCCGGCGCCGCGGTCCTCTTCGGCCTTGTCGCCGTCGCCGCCTCGCTCGTCATCTCCGTCCGCATCGGGCGCGCCCTCGTCGTGGAACTGGTGAGTCTGCGCAACAGCGCCCTGGATCTCGCCCACCGCAAACTTCCCGAGGCGATGCGGAGGCTGCGCGCGGGGGAGGAGATCGACATCCGGGCCGAGGCGCCGTCAGGACCACCCGCGGAGGACGAGACCGGCCAGGTCGCCGAGGCCCTCGGCACCGTGCACCGCGCTGCGCTGCGTGCCGCCGTGGAGCGCGCCGAACTCGCCAGCGGCATCTCGGGAGTGTTCGTCAACCTCGCCCGACGCAGCCAGATCCTGGTCCATCGTCAGCTCAGCCTCCTGGACAGCATGGAGCGACGCTCCGACGACCCCAACGAGCTCAGCGACCTCTTCCGGCTCGACCACCTCACCACCCGTATGCGACGCCACGCGGAGAGCCTGATCATCCTCTCCGGAGCGGCACCCGGACGTGCCTGGCGCATGCCGGTGTCCCTGACCAACGTGGTGCGCGCGGCCGTCTCCGAAGTCGAGGACTACGCGCGCGTGGAGGTACGCCGGCTCCCCGAGTCCTCCGTCATCGGCGGGGCCGTGGCCGACCTCACCCATCTGCTCGCCGAGATCGTGGAGAACGCCGCCCAGTTCTCGCCGCCGCACACGCGCGTGCGCATCACCGGCGAACCCGTCGGCAACGGCTATGCCGTGGAGGTCGAGGACCGGGGGCTGGGCATGGGGCAGGAGACGCTCGCCGAGGCGAACCGGCGCATCGAGCAGTCCGAGGCACTCGACCTGTTCGACAGCGACCGCCTCGGACTCTTCGTGGTCAGCAGGCTCGCCGCGCGCCACGGCATCAAGGTCCACCTGAGGACCTCGCCCTACGGCGGCACGACCGCCGTGGTCCTGCTGCCCACCGCACTGCTGCACAGCGGCGCGGCGGAACGTTCCCCCCGCTCGTCGGCGGACGGGGAGCGAGCGGCGGAACGCGAGTACGCGCGTGTGCCCGGCGCCGCTCCGCTCCCGGAGGCCGTCGCCGCGTCGGCCGACCGACCCGCCCTGGCGGCCACCGCCCCGCCACCGACCGACCCCGCGCCTCCTGGAGTCACCACCTTGCGGCCGCACCGCCCACCCAACGACTCCGAGGGCTCCGACGACCTCCCGCGCCGCGTACGACAGGCGAACCTCGTCCCCCAACTGCGCGCGCAGCGCACCGAGGAGCCGGCCCGGACGCCGGTCTCGCGAGACGACGACCGGCGCACCCCCGAACTCGTGCGGGCCCGCATGGCGGCCTACCGGGACGGCTGGGCGCGCGGCGGCGGCAGGCAACCGGGCCGCGGCGCCGCCCCGGACCCCGAACCGGGCACAGACAGCAGCGAAGGAGACCCCGCATGATCCAGGACCCGAACCTGAGGGCCGCCCAGCGATCCGGTGAACTCGACTGGCTGCTGGACGACCTGGTGCTACGCGTGGGCGAAGTGCGGCACGCCGTGGTGCTCTCCAACGACGGCCTGGCCGTCGGCGCCTCGAACGGCCTCCAGCGCGCGGACGCCGAGCACCTCGCCGCCGTCGCCTCCGGCTTCCACAGCCTCGCCAAGGGCACGGGCCGGCACTTCGGAGCGGGTGGCGTGCGCCAGACCATGGTGGAGATGGACGACGCGTTCCTGTTCGTGGCCGCGGCCGGCGACGGCTCCTGCCTCGCCGTCCTCACCGCCGTGACCGCCGACATCGGACTGGTCGCGTACGAGATGGCACGGCTGGTCAAGCGCGTCGGCGAGCACCTCTACACGCCGCCGCGCGTCGCCTCCCGCCCGCCCGCCGCCCGCTGAGCCGAGAGGGCGGTCGGCACCGATGACCCAGGATATGAGGGGCGCCCAGCGGGAGCTGGACAGCCAGTGGTACGACAGCGAGGCCGGGCCCCTGGTCCGCCCGTACGCCATGACCGGCGGACGGACCAGACCCGGCCCCACCGGAGTGCGGTTCGACCTGATCGCGCTCGTGACGCTCGACTCCGCCGTGCCCGCCGCCCACGACGACCCCGGGGTCGGGCCCGAGCACCGGGCGCTCCTCGACCTGTGCCGCACGGAAACCCAGTCCGTCGCCGAGCTCGCCGCGGGCGCCGACCTTCCCGTGGGCGTGGTCAGGGTGCTCCTCGGCGACCTTCTGGAACTGGGCCGCGTCACCGTCAGCCGACGGGTGCCCCCGGCGCAACTCCCCGATGAACGGATACTCCGCGAGGTCATTGAGGGATTGCGGGCCCTGTAGATGAAGGTTCAGAACCAGCCGCGGTACGGCACAGGGTTGTATTCCCTTCCGCCAGCAACCGGCTCGAGCCGGTCAGATGGTGACGATATCGGTGCAATCCCTCGGAGCGGAGCATCGGTTGTCATGATGCTGACTTCGCACACAGACGTCGAACACAGTCGGCACTCCCGAGAGAAGTGATCATGGTCTCCGAGCATTCCGATGCCACGCATGGCGAGACGTCCGCCCTTGCGCTGAAGATACTTGTCGCCGGCGGATTCGGCGTCGGCAAGACCACCATGGTGGGAGCGGTCAGCGAGATCAGGCCGCTGCGCACCGAGGAACTGCTCAGCGAAGCAGGCCAGTCGGTGGACGACACGGACGGCGTGGACCAGAAGGTCACCACGACCGTCGCCATGGACTTCGGGCGCATCACCATCCGCGACGGCCTCTCCCTGTACCTCTTCGGGACACCTGGACAGGACCGCTTCTGGTTCCTCTGGGACGAGCTGTCGCAGGGAGCTCTCGGTGCCGTGGTTCTCGCGGACACCCGGCGGCTGGAGGACTGCTTCCCGGCGGTGGACTACTTCGAGCACCGGCGCATCCCGTTCGTCGTGGCCGTCAACTGCTTCACCGGCGCTCGGACCTACGGCGCCCACGACGTCTCCCACGCCCTCGATCTCGACCGGGGAACGCCGGTGGTCCTCTGCGACGCCCGCGACCGGGACTCGGGCAAGGAAGTGCTGATCCGCCTCGTCGAATACGCCGGGCGGATGCACACCGCCCGGCTCCTCGACTCCGTGAGCTGAGCGGCCGCCTCAGTCCGACAGGTTCTTCACCGCCACGACGTTGTCGACGGCGACGCGGACCACGAGCTCGCCCGGAACGCCGTTGCGGGCGCCGAACTCCTCGGCGCGCTCCTCACCCATGTACCGGGCCGCGATCCGGGTCGCCCACGCCCGTACCTCGTCGAGGTCCTCCGAGACCCGGGCGCGACCGTTCAGGACCACGAAGTGGAACGGCGGCCGGTCGTCGTCCACGCACAGGGCGATCCGCCCGTCACGGGCGAGATTTCGCCCTTTCACGGTCTCCTTACCGGTGTTGAAGACCACTTCGTCCCCGTCCAGCAGGAACCAGATGGGGGCCACATGCGGGCTCCCGTCGGCCCGCACGGTCGAAAGCTTGCCGGTGCGGGTGCCGTGCGAGACGAACGCCCGCCATTCCTCATCGGTCATCTTCTGTGCCATGTCCCCATTTTCCTTGCCCGGACGGCGGTCCTGGGGAAGGCTGGCGGACAGACCCTCCGGCCAGGGGGAGAGATCACACGGGGAGACGGAGCATGGCGCAGAACCAGGGACTCGGCTGGCTGCTCGACGACCTGACGGAGCGCGTGGAACACGTACGCCACGCGCTGGTCCTGTCGAACGACGGCCTGGTGACGGGAGCGAGCACCGGCCTTCGCCGTGAGGACGCCGAGCACCTCGCCGCGGTCGCCTCCGGACTGCACAGCCTGGCCAAGGGATCGGGACGCCACTTCGGCGCGGGCACCGTGCGCCAGACCATGATCGAGTACGACGACGCCGTCCTGTTCGTCACCGCGGCCGGCACCGGCAGCTGTCTGTGCGTGCTCAGCGGCGCGGAGGCCGACATCGGCCAGATCGCCTACGAGATGACGCTGCTTGTCAACCGGGTCGGCGAACACCTCGGCGTGGACGCCCGACGTCCCGAGCGAACGTCCCCCGCAGATCTCTGACCTGCGCATTTTCGTTCCCCCTGGAGTTATCCACAGGCTCGCCACGCAATTCGCCGGAGCGGCTACGGTTTTTTCACGGCGACCGCACACGGCGTGAGCCACCGACTCCACGGGGGAGTTCGACCATGTCAGGCAACACCGTCATTCGACTGCGTTCCCTCACCTGCGCGCCGAGCCGCGCCGCACGCGAGCTGAGGATGAAACGGGGCGAGTTCGACCTCGCAGTGCACCTCGGCCGTATCCGGACCGTGCCGGACGAGGGAGGAGGCGGAGGCCGCCGCGTCGAGCACGCCGAGATCGACCGGCTGCGCTCGGGTGAGGGGTTCCCTGAAGCGTTCCGCGACAGCGTCAAGGCCGTGGGCACCACGGAGGGCGCGGAGATCATGAACGTGTCGGTCACCAGGTTCACCCGCTTTGCGCGCCTCGGGCTGGTGGTGCCGGTGAAGTTCTACCTGAACCGCTATCGAGCAGTGGTCTGGCTCTATCTTGCCGAGGAACTGCGGGAGTTCGCGGCCGACGAGAAGAACGCGTCCCTGCTGACCGGCCGTACGCCCGAGGTACTGCGTTCTCAACTCGGCACCGGTCTGGATCTGCGCGCCCGCAACTGGCGCGGACGTCATCTCGGTTTCCTGCTGCGACAGGCCGAGGATCCGTGGGAGCGCGCCGGAGCCTTCGCCGCGTTCCTCGACCCCGCCCATATCGCGGACGTGGTCAAGGACCCGTACGAGCGCTCCCATCTGAACCGCTTCCGCCCGGCGCCACCTGCCCACGGGGCGCCGGGATCGCCCTCGGCGCACCTCGCCGAGAAGATCATGACGGCGGACGACCTGGACGAGATCGGCCGGCTGAGGAGCGACCTGGCCCGGGGCCTGGAAGAAGCCCGCGCCTACCAACCCGCTCCGCGTCCCGCACCGCGACACGGCCCGCCCGCACCCGCACCCGTGCCCGAAGCGCCGGAGCGGCCCCGCGGGTTGCTGGGCCGGCTGCGCGGCAGAAGCCTCCGGCACGAGGGACTGTGAGGCCCCGGCCTACAGGGCCCTGAACAGACCCTCCTGGACGACCGAAACGAGCAGGCGCCCCTCCAGGTCGTAGATGCGCCCGCGAGCCAGACCGCGGCCACCCGTCGCGATCGGGGACTCCTGGTCGTACAGGAACCACTCGTCCGCGCGGAACGGCCGATGGAACCACATGGCGTGGTCCAGCGAGGCCATGTCGAAGTTCCGCGGGCCCCACAGGGGTTCGACGGGGATGCGGACCGCGTCCAGGAGAGTCATGTCGCTGGCGTAGGTGAGGGCGCAGGTGTGCACCAGCGGGTCGTCGCCCAGAGGTCCGACCGCGCGCATCCACACCGCGCTGCGCGGCTCCGCGCCCTTGACCTCGTCGGCATTCCAGCGCAGCCGGTCGACGTAGCGGATGTCGAAGGGCTGACGGCGTGCCATCCGCTCCAACTGCTCCGGCAGAGTGCCCAGATGCTTGCGGATCTCCTCCGAGACCGTCGGCAGGGACTCCGGGTCCGGCACATCACGGGCCGGCAGCTGGTGCTCGAAAGGTCCTTCCTCAGGCATGTGAAAGGAGGCGGTCAGATTGAAGATCGTGCGGCCCTGCTGTACGGCGGTGACCCGCCGCGTCGTGAACGACCGCCCGTCCCGGACCCGCTCCACCTGGTACACGATCGGCACGCCCGGCCGCCCCGGGCGCAGGAAGTATGCGTGCAGCGAGTGCACCGGGCGCTCGCCGTCCGTGGTGCGCCCCGCGGCGACCAGTGCCTGGCCGGCCACCTGGCCGCCGAAGACCCGCTGGAGGGACTCCTGTGGGCTGCGGCCACGGAAGATGTTGACCTCGATCTGCTCCAGGTCGAGCAGGTCGACGAGTCTCTCGGCCGGATTCGTCATGGGCGGGACTCTACTGTGCTCACAGCTGTCCGACGTCGGTCACGCGGACGACCGCGCGGCCCTCCGCGTCGGAGGCCGCGAGGTCGACCTCCGCGCTGATGCCCCAGTCGTGGTCGTCGTTCGGGTCGTCGAAGATCTGGCGGACGCGCCACAGCCCGTTCTGCGGCTCTTCCTGGATCACGAGCAGCTTGGGGCCACGGGCGTCGGGGCCGGTGCCCAGGTCCTCGTACTCGTCCCAGTACTTGTCCATCGCCTCGCCCCAGGCCTCGGCGTCCCAGCCGGAGTCGGCGTCCATCTCGCCCAGCTCGTCGACCTGGTCGAGGGCGGCGAGCTCCACGCGGCGGAACATCGCGTTGCGGACCAGCACGCGGAAGGCGCGCGCGTTGGTGGTCACGGGCTTCACCTCGTCGGCCTTCTCCTGGGCCTCCTCGGCGGTCATCTCCTCCGGATTGGCCAGTTGCTCCCACTCGTCCAGCAGGCTGGAGTCGACCTGGCGCACCATCTCGCCCAGCCACTCGACCAGATCCTGGAGGTCCTCCGACTTGATGTCGTCGGGGACGGTGTGGTCCAGGGTCTTGTATGCGCTGGCCAGGTAGCGCAGCACGATGCCCTCGATGCGGGCCAGCTCGTAGAAGGACACCAACTCCGTGAAGGAAAGGGCCCGCTCGTACATGTCACGGATGACGGACTTCGGCGACAGCGGATGGTCGCCGACCCAGGGGTGGCTCTTACGGTAGGTGTTGTACGCGTGGAAGAGGAGCTCTTCCAGCGGCTTCGGGTAGGTGACGTCCTGGAGGCGCTCCATGCGCTCCTCGTACTCGACACCGTCCGCCTTCATCGCGGCCACCGCCTCGCCGCGCGCCTTGTTCTGCTGGGCGACCAGGATCTGCCGCGGGTCGTCCAGCGTGGACTCCACGACGGACACCATGTCCAGGGCGTAGGACGGCGACTCCGGGTCCAGCAGTTCGAACGCGGCGAGCGCGAACGTGGACAGCGGCTGGTTCAGCGCGAAGTCCTGCTGGAGGTCGACCGTGAGGCGCACGATGCGGCCCTCGGCGTCCGGCTCGTCGAGCTTCTCGACGATGCCGCCGTCGAGCAGCGAGCGGTAGATGGCGATGGCCCGCCGGATGTGCCTGAGCTGCTGCTTGCGCGGCTCGTGGTTGTCCTCCAGCAGCCGCCGCATCGCCTCGAAGGCGTTGCCGGGCCGGGCGATCACCGACAGCAGCATCGTGTGCGTCACGCGGAAGCGGGACGTCAGCGGCTCCGGCTCGGCGGCGATCAGTTTCTCGAAGGTGTTCTCCGTCCAGCCGACGAATCCCTCGGGCGCCTTCTTGCGGACCACCTTGCGGCGCTTCTTCGGGTCGTCGCCCGCCTTCGCGAGTGCCTTCTCGTTCTCGATGACGTGCTCGGGCGCCTGCGCGACCACGAGCCCGGCCGTGTCGAACCCGGCCCGGCCGGCCCGGCCCGCGATCTGGTGGAACTCACGGGCGCGCAGGGTGCGCACGCGGTTGCCGTCGTACTTGGTCAGGGCCGTGAACAGCACGGTCCGAATGGGGACGTTGACGCCCACGCCGAGGGTGTCGGTGCCGCAGATGACCTTCAGCAGACCGGCCTGGGCGAGCTTCTCCACCAGGCGCCGGTACTTGGGCAGCATGCCGGCGTGGTGGACGCCGATGCCGTGGCGGACATAACGGGACAGGTTGCGGCCGAACTTGGTGGTGAAGCGGAAGTTGCCGATCAGCTCGGCGATCTGGTCCTTCTCCTCGCGCGAGCACATGTTGATGCTCATGAGCGCCTGCGCCCGCTCCACGGCCTGCGCCTGGGTGAAGTGGACGATGTAGACCGGTGCCTGCTTGGTCTGCAGCAGGTCCGTGAGCGTCTCCGTGAGCGGGGTGAACTTGTACTCGTAGGAGAGGGGCACCGGACGGGTCGCCGAGCGCACCACCGAGGTCGGGCGGCCGGTGCGGCGGGTGAGGTCCTTCTCGAAGAAGGAGACGTCGCCGAGTGTGGCCGACATCAGGATGAACTGCGCCTGCGGGAGCTCGAGCAGGGGGATCTGCCAGGCCCAGCCGCGGTCGCCCTCCGCGTAGAAGTGGAACTCGTCCATGACGACCTGGCCGACGTCCGCGTCCTTGCCGTCGCGCAGCGCGATGGACGCAAGCACCTCGGCGGTGCAGCAGATGACGGGTGCGTCGGCGTTGACGGACGCGTCGCCGGTCAGCATGCCGACGTTCTCGGTGCCGAAGAGCTTGCACAGCTCGAAGAACTTCTCGGACACCAGCGCCTTGATCGGGGCCGTGTAGAAGGTGACCTCGTCCCGGGCCAGGGCGGCGAAGTGGGCGCCCGCGGCGATCATGCTCTTGCCGGAGCCGGTGGGCGTCGACACGATCACGTTCGCACCGGAGACCACCTCGATCAGCGCCTCCTCCTGATGGGGGTAGAGCGTGAGACCCCGCTCCTGTGCCCACGCCTCGAAGGCTTCGTAGAGGGCGTCGGGGTCGGCGGTCGGCGGCAGCTGATCGATGAGGGTCACGCACCCATCTTGCCTGGCCTCCCGGCCGATGGGGGAATCGGCTGCGGGTGCGAAGATCATGCCAGCTACGCTGTGGCGCCGACGGAGCGTCAATGCACCCGGTCAACTGGACAGCGGCACACGAGGAATGGGGCGGGGAACGGCCATGATGGGACCAGCACACTCACTGTCGGGAGCCGCTGCCTGGCTCGGCGTCGGAGCGGCGGCCGCCGCAGCCGGGCACCCCATGCCCTGGCCGGTCGTGCTGGTCGGTGCCCTGATCTGTGCCGGCGCGGCGCTCGCCCCCGACCTCGACCACAAGGCGGCCACCATCTCGCGCGCCTTCGGACCGCTTTCGCGCTGGCTCTGCGAGATCGTCGACAAGCTGTCGTACGCCGTCTACAAGGCCACCAAGAAGCAGGGCGACCCGCGCCGCTCCGGGGGACACCGGACGCTGACGCACACCTGGCTGTGGGCGGCCCTGATCGGTGCGGGCTGCTCGGCTGCGGCGATCACCGGGGGCCGCTGGGCGGTGCTGGCGATCCTGTTCGCGCACATGGTGCTGGCGATCGAGGGCCTGCTGTGGCGGGCGACGCGTGGTTCCAGCGCCGACGTCCTGGTCTGGCTGCTGGCGGCGACCAGCTCGTGGATCCTCGCGGGCGTCCTGGACAAGCCGGGCAACGGCTCGGACTGGCTGTTCACCGCACCTGGCCAGGAGTACCTGTGGCTGGGCCTGCCGGTCGTGCTCGGGGCGCTGGTGCACGACATCGGGGACGCGCTGACCGTCTCCGGCTGCCCGATCCTGTGGCCGATCCCGGTCGGCCGCAAGCGCTGGTACCCGGTGGGTCCGCCGAAGGGCCTGCGGTTCCGGGCGGGCAGCTGGGTCGAGCTCAAGGTACTGATGCCGGCCTTCATGCTGCTCGGGGGAGTGGGCTGTGCGGCCGCCCTCAATGTGATCTGACGGCCGGGCCGGGGCCGGCCGGCTGCTCAGCTCCCGCCGGAGTCCTGCCCGGCGCCGCCGTAGCGCCGCTCGAAGCGTGCGACGCGGCCCTCCGAGTCGACCGTGCGGGCCTTGCCCGTGTAGAAGGGGTGGCTCTCCGAGGAGATCTCGACGTCGACCACGGGGTACGTCTCGCCGTCGTCCCACTCGATGGTCTGGTCGCTGGTCGCGGTGGACCGGGTCAGGAAGGCGTATCCCGCGGAGCGGTCGCGGAACACCACGGGACGGTAGTCGGGGTGCTTGTCCTGCTGCATGGATGCTCCTCGCGCGGGGCGCCCGGCGGGCACTGGACGTCGGGGTCAGCCGTAGTAGGTGTCCTCGTCCACGATGTGCATCGCGGCCTCCTCGGCGGAGGCGCCCGCGCCGTCGATCCCGACGTCCGTGGCGACCAGGGCGCTCTCCTCGTCCTCGTGCGCGCCTTCGTCGGGTGCCACGAGGCGGCCGGAGCGGAGCCCGCCGACCTCGTTGTCCAGGAGCTCACCGTCGGTGCCCTGGCAGTCGCCGATGCCGTCGTCGTCGGGTACGGCGAGATCGGGCAGCTCCTCGGCGAGGCGCTGGTCCAGGGTCTCGCCCTGGTGACGCTCCGCCGCCGTCACGCCGGTGTGCTCCACGGCCCACGGCCGCTCGGGAGGGGACCAGCCGCGGTCGAGGGGATCGTCGACACCGTCGGCGACCAGCGTGTCCTCCGCGTCGAGCAGCCCCGAGTCCTCCTGGATCTCGGATCCATCGGGCTGGTAGACGTCGTCTCCCCATCCGTCGGCGCTGTCCACGGGTACCTCCAGGTGCTGGTGACGGCTCCTTCTCACCGCGGTCGGCGCAGGGCCGTCGGCGCGCGCGGCACGAGTTTCACCCGGCTCGAACCGGACGGCTCCCGGGCGTCCCCCGAACCGGTGCCGCTCTCCAGCCTTCCACCCCGGTTCGGCACCGCGCAACGGCACGTGCCCTGGCCTGGGGGTGCGTCGCCGCGCCGCGGTCCGAGGCGGCTCGCGGGGCGGCCCGGCGCGGGGAGGGCATGCCGCTGTACGGGCCGCCCGGCCCCAGCCTGGTGGCCCCGCCCGGGCGGCTCCCGCCCCCACCCCGGCCGGGCGTCGCCGGCACTGCGGGCCCGGACGGACTGCACCCGGCACGGGCCCGGTTGTAGGGTGCGCCACTTCATGCGCAGTGCGAAAGTTCTGACCTGCAGTTTCCGCGCCTGTGCGCAACGGGCTGCGGTCGGTTGTCCAAGTGAAATGCGCAATGAGTGAAGGCGATGAGACTGCACGGTCACACTAGGTAGCGCCCTTTGTCAGGGCAGCAGGACTTCGGAATGGTCGGGGGGCACCTGGCTTGTGTGCGGGTGATGCCGAGGGCTTGACAGTCTTCCAAGCCGGCCGGCGAGGGCCGTTGAGTCGGCTGGCGTAGCGGCGGCCGAGTGCTGCGTAGGCGGTCGCGTGGGCCACCTGGATCTGTCACGCGCCCTCGCCGCATCGGAGTGCTCAGTCCGATTCTGTCCCCGGCCGCGGAGCCACCATCCGCCCCTCGTTTCTGTCACCTCGGACAGATTCAAGAGGTCATGGCGTTTCCGCATCTGTCAGGTCAGGAAAGGCCGGAAGCCCGGAGAACCGCCTCCGCGGTCTCCTCGTCGATCTGGTGCCCCAACCGGTCGAGGACGTCCGCTCCGTGGCGCAGCGTGCCCCGCTCCAGAGAACGGCGGACGCCCGTGTCGACTTCGTGCCAGAGCAGGGGGTTGGCGGCGAGGATCCGGGGATCGAGTTCGAGGCGGTGGCCGTAGACGTCCCGCAGGACCAGGTGGGAGGAGACACCGTCGTACTGTCGTACGGCCGCAAGCGCGTCCGTGCGGACCACGCGCTGGCGCCAAGGGGTGCGTACCGCTAGCCAGCCGGGGCCCGCACTCACCCGCTGTGGGAGCAGGACGGCGCCTACCCCGGCCGACAGGGTGACCCAGAGCAGGGCGCGGAGGGGCGTCAGGCTGCCCGCGTCCCAGTCGATCAGGAAGCTCATGGCGCAGAAGACCAGGGCGCAGCTCACCGCGAGCCGGGCGCTGCCACGCCAGTGGCGGTCGCCGGCCGGGCCCGTCGATCCGCTCCGTCGCATGACGTTGACGCTAGGGGGCCGTACGGGCTCCGGCGACTGCTGCTTACGGGGTCCTAACGCCGCACGGGAGAATCTTGACGGGATCCTGACGCGGTCGCCGGAGTCCTCAGCCGGTGTGGACGCGCGGGCGCCTGGCCCGGTCCTGTTCGGCCTCGCGCAGGACCTCACGGGTGACCGGGGCGACCTCGCCCTGCCCGAAGAGGAAGAAGCGCAGGAAGTTGGCGAAGGGGTTGCCCTCGGTCCACTCGAAGTAGATGTGCGGGGTGCAGCGGGTGCTGTCGCGGACATGGAGGAGGAGGGCTGCCAGGGCGTTGGGGATGGAGGAGGACTCCAACGTCAGGACACGGTAGCGGTTGTGCAGGACCTCGCCGCGTACCGTCAGGCCCGCCTCGAACTCGGAGGGGTCGGTGACCGTGACCTCAACGAAGACGAAGTCCTCCTGTTCGGGCAGGTCGTTGTCGGCCCGGATCTGCTCGATCTTGTCGCGGTACTCGGCCATGTCCCGTCGGCCGGGCTCGTTGGCGATGAAGCGGATCTTTCGGCTGGCGATGTCACGGACGAATCGTTCCGCCATCGGATCGAGCGTCACGCTGGTCACACGCAGCTCGAAGGCGCGGGCCAGCCGGGACAGCAGCGAGACCAGCATGATGCCGACGATGAAGCAGGCGCCGATCTTCACACCGTCCGGGCGCTCGACGACGTTGGCAGCGGTCACGTAGAGCAGGACCGCGGACACGGTTGCGAAGCCGATGGTCCAGCCGCGCTGCCCGGCCCTACGGGAGGCGATGGTCACCGCGATTGCTGCGGAGGACATCAGGACCAGCACGCCGGTGGCGTAGGCGCCGCCCTGCGCATCCACGTCGGCGTCGAAGATCCAGGTGACCAGGAAGGCGACCAGCGTGAAGACGATCACCATCGGGCGCACGGCTCGGGCCCAGTGCGGTGCCATGCCGTAGCGGGGCAGGTAGCGCGGCATGAGGTTGAGCAGGCCGGCCATGGCAGAGGCGCCGGCGAACCACAGGATGGCGATAGTCGAAAGGTCGTAGAGCGTGCCGAAGACGTTGCCCAGGTACTCGTGCGCCAGATACGCCAGCGCGCGACCGTTGGCCTTGCCGCCGGACTTGAACTCGTTCTCCGGGATGAGCACCGTCGTGATGAAGCTCGTGGCGATCAGGAACACGCTCATGATGAGCGCTGCGGCCGTCAGCAGCTTCTTGGTGTCCCGGATCCGGCCCTTCGGCTTCTCCTCGGTGTCGTCTGTGTCCCCCTGGACGTGGGGCATGACGGCGACGCCGGTCTCGAAGCCGGACAGGCCCAGGGCGAGCTTCGGGAACACCAGCAGGGACACACCGATCATGGCCAGGACGTTGCCGTGCTCGGTGGTCAGGGCGCTGGTCCAGTCGGTAACCACATGGCCCGCAGTGAGGACGTGCCACATGCCGACCACCACGACCACCGCGTTCAGAACGAGATAGACCACCACCAGGGCCACCGCGACGCCGATCGCCTCCAGGAAGCCCTTGAGGAACACCGCGCCCAGCAGCGCGACGAGGATCAACGTGATGAGCATCTGCTGGCCGTGCAGCGTGCTCGTCAGGTGCGGGTTCTCGATCAGGTGGGTGGAGGCGTCGGCGGCCGACAGGGTGATGGTGATGAGGAAGTCGGTGGCGGCGAAGCCGAGGAGGGTGAGGACGAACAGTTTGCCCTTCCAGAAGGACAGCAGCCGCTCCAGCATGGCGATTGAGCCCTCGCCGTGGGGACTTTCCTCGGCCACGCGGCGGTATACCGGGAGGGCGCCGGCCAGGGTGACTATGACGAGGACGAGGGTGGCGATCGGGGAGAGCAGGCCGGCCGCGAGGGCCGCGATGCCGGGCTGGTAGCCGAGGGTGGAGAAGTAGTCGACACCGGTCAGGCACATCACGCGGTACCAGCGCTGGCCCTTGTGCGAAGGCTCCGGCTCGGCCTGCGGGCCGGCGTGGGCACCGTGCTTGCCCATGTCGGACAGGCCCTCCAGCATCCACGTCCGCAGTCGGCTCGGGGGCGGGTGTTCGGTGGTGGTGGCCATCGGCGTGCTCTCCCGGTGTGCGGCTCAGCGTGGGGTTCCGGCCATCACACGGACGGCGGCACCAGCGTAAGCAAGGGGTGACGCACAGACCCACGGATATGTCCGCTGAACGCGTCAAGGCCGCGTTAAGGTCGAGCGCGTCGCGTGATGCGCGCCGTCAGAACCGGACATCCAGCGTCATGTCGTACGACGTTTCCCTGCCGCCCCTCAGCCAGGTGATGTGGATCCGTAGGCTGCTCGCGTCCCGATGCAGGGACGGCTGCATGGTGAGGCTGCCGTCGGTGTAGGTGCCGTCCGGATGGGTGCCGTAGGCGCCGCCGCGGTCGTCGTACTCGTTGCCGAGGTCGTCCAGAGCCTCCAGGACCGGGAGTACGAGGGACTCGCTACCCGACTCCGGCAACGGTGGGGTGATCCAGTAGTGGAGGGTGAAGGAGTTCTCCCCGCGCTTCAGCCGGGTGATCGTGAGCTCGTGGCTCCCTCCGAGGATCGGAAGGGTGAGGAGCGGGGGCTTCCTGGGCACTGGCTTCTCTCTCTTTCGGGGCGGTCGCTAGGCGCTGAGCCGACCGTGTGACACGGGGCTCCCCGCCGCGTAGTGGACGTATTCGCGGACCAGGCGGAAACCGGCGTTCCAGGCCAAGAGGCGGCTGGCGCGGTTGTGGATCGAACAGTTCCAGCTGGGCGTGTGGCCACGGGAGGCGATGTCCGCGCAAAGGGAGGTGACGCAGGCGAGGGCGAGGTGGTGGCGTCTGCGGTCGGGGTCGGTGTAGACCGCCACGTCCTCGTAGCCGGTGCCGCGGAAGTAGGTGCAGGCCACTGCGAGGATGCGACCGGTGCGGCCCACCGCGGCCCAGGCGTGTCCGGAGGCGGCGAGGCGGCGCGGTCCGCCCCAGCTGGCCGAGAGCCAGGACGCGTCCGGGCCGAGGGCATGCACGGCGTCGGCGTCCGCGGGTTCCAGGTGCCGTACGGTCACCGCGTGCGGGACGGTGGCGGGCTGAGGCGTGGCCTGGAGCGTCCAGATCATGCGCTCCCACGGGGTGAGTCGGTCGAAGGCGGCGCCGAGGGTGGGCAGGAACCGTGCCGGAGCCTCGACGCGGTTGCCGGCCAGAGGCGCGAGGAGACCCGGCGTGAGCTCCTCCGGGCTGCCGCGCAGCACGACGTGGCCGGCGCAGGATACGGCGACCGTGCGCGGCTGGACGGGTCGGTCGGCCCACCAGCGGCCGATGCCCGTGGCCAGCACGTGCTCGCCGATCGTGGCGGGGCCGGGGAATCCGGTGGGGAACCAGCGCGTGAGCGCCCGGGGGTCCGGCGGTGAGATCTCGATCATCGGTGCCTCGTGGGGGTTGGGTACGGGTGGATCGGGCGGGCGACGGGGCGCTTTCCCGCTCCTCGTCGCCCGCCCGTGCGATCGACGGCGTGCATCGACGTGGTCGGTCAGCTCTGGCCGGCCTTGTTGCCGTGGTTGGCCTTCTTCTTGCTGCGAGCCTTCTTCTTGCGGGCGCGCTTCGACACGTATGTCAACTCCTCTGCTGGGGAAGGTCCTTCAAGCAGTGCGGCCGACCAGCAGGTCCGCCAGCTTGGTGAGGCGCTTGACCGTCCGGTCCTCGGTCGCGGCTGGAGCAGGTTCCACGCGCTCATCGCGGTCGTAGTAGGCGCCGTTGACAATCTCGACCGCCGGGTCGCACAGCCGCACCACGTGCGCCGCGCCCTCGGCGGGCGAGACGCCCTCATGGGCGTAGAGCGGCAGCAGAGCGGTGTCGCAGGCACCCGGGTGCACGGAGACCGCGGTGACGCGGGGGTCGGCTGCGAACACCGTCAGGGCCAGCTGGGACTGGGCGTAGGCGGCCAGGCGCGAGTATCGGCGGGCGCGGTTGGGGTCGGCCCACTGGATGGACGCCGTGCGGTGCAGGGACGAGGAGACGTTCACGACCCGGCCGCCCGGGTCGCTGGTCAGGGCCGGCTCCAGCAGGCACGTCAGCAGGTAATGGGCGAGGAAGTTGACCTGGAAGGCGATCTCGTTGCCGTCGGCGGTGACGGTGTGCCGCTCGGGAGCGGCCACGCCCGCGTTGTTGACCAGGACGTCCAGGTGCGGGTGTTCGGCGACGACCGTGCGGGCGAGGGTCTCGACTTCATCCAGGTGTGCGAAGTCGGCCGAGTAGAGAGCCAGTTGGCCGGCACCGACTCCAGCCGTGGCGATGAGGCGGTCGGCGGCGGCCCGGGTCTCCTCGGCGGTACGGCCGTGCAGCAGCACGGTGGCGCCGCGCTCGGCGAGCTGCCGGGCGGTCTCGTAGCCGATGCCGGAGGTGGCGCCGGTGACCAGGACGGTGCGGGACGAAAGGGTGGAGTTGGGCATGATCCAATCCGGGGTTGCGGGCACGTCGGTACCGCCCGGTGAGGGGCGGTGGGCGTGGGGTGGCGAAGGGAGGGCGAGGGGCGCAGGAGCCGATCACGGCGCCCCTCGGGTCACGGAAAGCGGCGTCGGCGGGACGCGGGCGCTTCCGGTCAGCGCGGCACATGACACGACGGCCGAGCGGGACTCGGCGGCCGGTCGAAGAGAAGCCAGGCGCTGTTCACAGGTTCCATGGAAGCCGTGTTGCACATCCCGGGCAAGCCGAAACCCCGTTCTCTGACGGGGCTCTGACGTGTGCATACGTTGCCTTGACGGGCGAGCCAGACGGACGGGCGGGGCTCAGCCAAGGCCGGGTACCCCCGAGATCAGCAGGTCGATCAGCTTGATGCCCACGAAGGGCAGCACGAGGCCGCCGAGGCCGTAGACGAGCAGGTTGCGGCGCAGCAGGTCGTGTGCGGAGGACGGGGTGTAGCGCACGCCGCGCAGGGCCAGTGGGATCAGTGCGACGATGATCAACGCGTTGAAGATGATCGCGGAGGTGATGGCCGAGGTCGGGCTGTGCAGGCCCATGACGTTCAGGGACTCCAGGCCCGGGTACGAGCCCGCGAACATCGCCGGGATGATCGCGAAGTACTTCGCGACGTCGTTGGTGATGGAGAACGTGGTCAACGCACCTCGGGTGATGAGGAGTTGCTTGCCGATCTCGACGATCTCGATGAGCTTGGTCGGGTTGGAGTCGAGGTCGACCATGTTGCCGGCCTCCTTGGCGGCCGAGGTGCCGGTGTTCATCGCCACGCCGACGTCCGCCTGTGCGAGCGCGGGCGCGTCATTCGTACCGTCACCGGTCATCGCGACCAGCTTGCCGCCCTCCTGCTCCCGCCGGATCAGCGCGAGCTTGTCCTCAGGGGTCGCCTCGGCCAAGTAGTCGTCCACGCCGGCCTCTTCGGCGATGGCGCGGGCGGTGAGCGGGTTGTCGCCGGTGACCATGACCGTGCGGATGCCCATGCGGCGCAGTTCGGCGAAGCGTTCGCGGATGCCGTCCTTGACGACGTCCTTCAGATGGATCAGGCCGAGCACCCGCGGTCCGTCCCAGTCGTGCACGGCGACCAGTAGCGGTGTCCCGCCGGACGCGGCCACGGCGTCCGCGTACGTCCGTGCCTCGGGCGGGACTTGGCCGCCGTACTGCTGCACCCACTCGATCACCTGCTGCGCGGCGCCCTTACGGATGGCGCAGACGGCTCCGTTGTCCCAGCGCAGGTCGACGCCGCTCATCCGGGTCTGCGCGCTGAAGGCGACCCAGCGGGCGTTCGCCAGTTCGCCCTCGGCGGGGGCCCGTAATCCGTGCCTGTTCTTGGCGAGGACGACGACGGAGCGGCCCTCCGGGGTCTCGTCGGCCAGCGAGGAAAGCTGGGCGGCATCGGCGAGCGCCCGTTCGTCGGTCCCGGGCAGCGGCATGAAGGCAGCGGCCTCGCGGTTGCCCAGGGTGATGGTGCCGGTCTTGTCGAGCAGCAGGGTGTTCACATCACCCGCCGCCTCCACCGCCCGGCCGGACATGGCGAGCACCTTGCGCTGTACCAGCCGGTCCATGCCCGCGATGCCGATCGCGGACAACAAGGCGCCGATCGTGGTCGGGATGAGCGTGACGAGGAGGGCGACCAGCACGGTTGTCGACTGGGCGGCGTCGGCGTACTCAGCCATCGGCTGAAGGGCGACCACGACCAGGACGAAGACGATCGTCAGGGAGGCCAGCAGGATGTTCAGCGCGATCTCGTTCGGGGTCTTCTGCCGGGAGGCGCCCTCGACGAGAGCGATCATCCGGTCCAGGAAGCTGTTGCCCGGGCGTGCGCTGACCCGTACGACGATTCGGTCGGACAGGACCGTCGTACCGCCCGTGACGCCACTGCGGTCACCGCCCGACTCCCGGATGACAGGCGCGGATTCGCCGGTGACGGCGGATTCGTCGACTGCGGCGACCCCGTCGACGACATCGCCGTCCGCTGGGATCATCTCGCCTGCCTCGACCAGTACGACGTCCAGGGGCTTGAGAGCGGTGGCGGCGACCGCCTCCGTGCGGGCGGTGCGCGGATCGGTGCCGTAGCGCCAGTCGAGCACACGCAGCGCCACCGTGTCCGTACGGGCCCTGCGCAGCGACTCTGCCTGTGCCTTGCCGCGCCCCTCGGCGACCGCCTCGGCGAGGTTGGCGAAGACCACCGTCAGCCACAGCCAGAGACTGATGACCCAGGTGAAGACAGCCGGGTGGAACAGGGCCGACAGCGTGGTCAGTACCGCCCCGACGGACACCACGAACAGGACCGGGTTACGGACCAGGGCGCGCGGGTGCAGTTTGCGCAGGGCCTCGGGGAAGGAGCGGAAGAGCTGGCCGGGCTCGAACAGTCCGCTCGGAGCGCGGCGTCTCGCCCTTCCCTCCGATCCGGTCCGGGCTGCGCGCTGGGGGCGTGACGGTGGGGCCTGCTCGGGAGCAGCGGGAAGCATGGACACCTTCGTGCCTTGAGTGGCGGACAGGGACTGTGGCCGTGGGTCCGTGCGGTGCCGGGGCCCCGGCACCGCACGGGGGCGCACGGACGTCGGCGATGGGACGACGACAGACGTCGTGCGCGGGTGCCTGTCCATCGGACACGCACCGGACCGCCTTCGCGCCGCTGCGGAGTGGGGACTCCATCAGTCGTGAGGGGCCGCTGACGTCCGCGGCCCCAACGGCGGCCGACAGCGAACCTAACCCGGTTCGCGGCTCCAACCCCCCTGAAGGGACGGGAATTTGCGGCACCCATACGGCCTGGCGGCGAGCCGCGTCAAAGCGCCGTCAAACAACGCTGCATTGCCATCAGGAACGCGTCAACGCAAGTCATCCGTGGCTGGATCCGATCGCAGACTGATCTGCAACGGGGGACGGGCGACCGTCCGTGGCGTGACGTTGGAGGGACCGTGACTTTCCCCAAGCTCTCGACTCCGATCGAGCAGGGGATGCCCCTATCGGCCGGGACAGCGCAGGGTCCCAGGACCGAGGGGGGAACACCGCCACGGCAAACACCGGTCGACCCAGCGGGCGGCAGCCCCGGACCGCGGAGACGCGGGGGTTCACGGACGGGCGATCCGGGTCCGGGGCAGCGCCTGGGGCGACAGGTCGTGGCCGCGCGGGCCGCTCTGCGCCGCCGCTTCTGGGCCACGGTGCCCGCGCGGCTGCGCCTTCTGCGCGCGGCCACGCTCCTGCTCGCCGCCGCGGTTGCGGTGCTGCTGGTCGTTGCCGGGCTGGCCGCGAACGGCACCTGGGACGGCGTGGCCGACCGTGACGCGCCCCGCACCACCAGCGCCGCCGACCTCAACCTCGCCCTGAACGACATGGATGCCCAGGCGGCCAACATCCTGCTGTCCAGCGGAGACGCGGGGAAGGGCCGCCTGCAGACCCCGTACAACAAAGCAGTCGGCTTCTACGGCGACGCCCGCCGCGAGATCGGACACGACCTGCGCACCCTCGCCGTCGCGGCGCAGGGGGACCGGGGTGATGAGAAGACCGTCGAGCACCTGACCGACGACTTCGCCGAGTATCAGGAGCTGATCGGACGAGCCCTGGAGAACGACGGTCGCAGCGGTGGCCAGGCGTCCGCCCTGGTCGACTATCGCAGGGCGACGGACCTCCTGCAGGCCAAGCTACTGCCCGCCGCACGGCAGCTGGTCTCGGCCAACGACGACAACTTCGAGCATGAATACCGCTCGGCCGACACCGTCCTGTCCGCCCAGCTCGCCGCCGTCATCGCCCTCGGCGTGCTGCTGCTCGCCCTGCTGGGCATCCTCCAGTGGTACCTGACCCGTCGCTTCCACCGGATCCTCAACCCCGGCCTGCTGTGCGCCACCGTCTGCACCCTGCTCGCGGTGATCCTGGGCGCGCAGATGCTGAGCGCCACCTCCGCGCATCTGCGCGGCGCCCGCCGCGACGCCTTCGACTCCGTCGTCGCTCTCTCGCGCGCCCGCGCCATCGCCTACGACGCCAACGCCGACGAGAGCCGCTTCCTCCTCGACCAGCAGCGCCGCGACCAGTACGCACGCTCGTTCCTCGCCAAGTCGCAGAAGCTGTACGGCCTCGACGGCGCGACCCTGTCCACGTACGACTCGATGCTCGCCTCCACCTGGCGCCACTACGAGGGCGACCACCACCTCCTGCGCTTCTCCGGGGAATTCCGGCGTGAGCTGGACAACATCACCTTCCCAGGGGAACGCGCCGCGGCCGAGAAGACGGTGGACACGTACGCCGTCTACCAGCGCGACGACCGCAGGATCCGGGCGCTGCTGGCGGCTGGGAAGGAGCGGGAGGCGGTGGAGTTCTGCATGGACTGGAAGCCGGGCACCTCCAACGCCCACTTCGGCGCGTGGATGGCCGCCCTGGACAAGCTGACGGACATCAACCGCGCCCACTTCACGTCCTCGGTGCAGGGCGGCCGTTCGGCGGTGAGCGGCCTGCTGCCCTGGGCAGGGGGACTGCTGCTCGCGGCGATGCTTGTCACCGCGCTGGGACTGCGGCCGAGGCTGGCGGAGTTCCGCTGAGCGATCACCGGCGGCCGAGCGGCCCGAGTACGAGTACAGCCGTCGGGAGCAGCCAGATCCAGTGAACGTGCACGGCCACGGTCCTGTCAGGCGTCCGCAAGGCGAGCCTCTTCCAGGTCCAGGGACCGCTGGAGCCGTCGCCGGGTGGTGTCGCTGATGCGGTGTGTGTCGTACAGGCGCTGCAGTTCCGCCGTTTCCACTGCGATCAGGTCGCGGCGCAGCTGGCGATAGACGAGGTCGGCGGATTCGGTGGCGGCGGCGGTGCCGTTGCTTTCGGTGAGGCGGTCGCGGGCGTCGTCGAGGCGCGCGCTCAGGCCGCGCCGGAGCCGGTCGAGGACGATGTCCGGTGCGGTCTCCAGCTCGGCCAGCTCCTCCAGGCGGGCAAGCCCGGCGTGAGCGAGGTGGCTGCGGGCCTCGGCTTCCTCGCGTTCGGTGTGGGCGGGCTCCAGGGCGATGCCGGAGGCGCGGACGACTGGGGAGAGGGTGAAGCCCTGGACGACGAGGGTGACCACCACGACCGAGGTGGTCAGGACCAGGACCAGGGGGCGGTCCGCCAGCGCCGTGCCGGTCTTGGTGACCTCGGGGATGGACAGCGCGGCGGCCAGCGGCATCACCCCGCGGGTGCCCGCCCAGGTCAGCACCACCGGCAGCCGCCAGTTCATCCGGCCGATCCCGCCCTTGCGCTGTACGACTGCCGACAGCGGCGCGAGCCACAGCAGGCGTACCGCGATGAGCGTGGCGGCGATGGCGAGGGCGTACAGCGGCCAGGCACGGTCGCCGTCGGCCAGGGCCCGCACCTCCGCGGGAAGCGCCAGCCCTATGAGCGAGAAGACCACGCTCTCCAGCAGGAACACCACCGTGCCGTACACGGCGTGCAGCTGGAGGCGGATGCGGGCGTTGGTGAGCCGATCCCCGCGCCCGCCCAGGACGACGCCGGCCACCACGCACGACGTCACCCCGGAGGTGTGCGCGGCCTCTGCCAGCAGGTACGCGGCATAGGGGGTGACCAGGGCGATCACCGTCTCGAGGACCGGCTCCTCGGTACGGCGCCGGATCAGGGCCACGACCCCGGCCACGGCGGCACCGATCACTGTGCCGCCCCCGGCGAGCAGGAGAAACTGGCTGCCCGCCGCACCCCAGTTGGCCGCCGCCGACGCGATGGCGATGCCTGCCGCGACCCGGACCAGCACCAGGGAGGTTGCGTCGTTGAACAGGCTCTCCGCCTGGACGAGCACCTGCACCTTCGGTGGCAGGGCGAGCCTGCGGCCGAGTGCGGTCACCGCCACCGGGTCGGTACTGGCCAGCACCGCGCCCAGCACGAACGCCATCTGCCAGGACAGGGGTGTGACCGTGGCCGCCACCGCGCCGACGGCCGCAGCGGAGGCGAGGACCAGGCCTATGGCGAGGATCCCGACCGGTTTCCACACCGCCCGCAGCTCCCGCCAGGGCATCTCCTCCGCGCTCGCGTACAGCAGCGGCGGCAGCACCACCAGCCCGATGATCTGCGGGCTGATCTCGATCTGCGGGGTGCCCGGCAGAAGGGCCACGGCGAGACCGGCGACGACCAGCAGGGAGGGTGCGGGTATGCGCCAGCGGCGCGCGAAGGTCGCCACCACGGTGGCCAGAATGACCAATCCGAGTACCGTACCGACGCTGCGCATGCCGTCCCCCTGGAGCTACAAGGAGAGCCGCCTTGGCTCCCCTGCCGACCAGACTTCCCGGCACACCGCTTTCACCCTATCGGCCCAGCTCACGTCAAGGCAGTGTCAAGGTCCCCGGCACCGGCGCCAAGAAATCGCTAACGCTCGCCCGTACCGGCTTACGGAGGGGCTTCCTTAGGAGGAGTCCCTTCTCGACCCAGGGGTGTTGATCCAGTGAGCGGAGCGCGTCGGCGGCGATGAGTGACGTACGACCCGGACGACTGAAGGTCTACCTCGGGGCGGCCCCAGGGGTCGGCAAGACCTACCGGATGCTCGACGAGGGGCGGCGCCGTGCCGCCCGCGGGGCGGATGTGGTGGTGGGGTTCGCGGAGTGCCACGGGCGCCCGCACACGCAGGCGATGATCGACGGCCTGGAGGTCGTCCCCCGTGCCCGCTGCACCTACCGCGACGGGGCCTTCGAGGAGATGGACGTGACGGCGGTGCTGGCCCGCCGCCCACAGGTGGCGATCGTGGACGAGTTCGCCCACAGCAACGTCCCCGGCGACGGCCGGAACCCCAAGCGGTGGCAGGACATCGAGGAACTCCTCGCCGCCGGCATCGACGTGATCACGGCGTTGAACATCCAGCACCTGGAATCCCTCAACGACGTGGTCGAGAAGATCACCAGGGTGCCGCAGCACGAGACGGTACCCGACGACGTCGTCCGCCGTGCCCACCAGGTCGAGCTGGTGGACATGCCGCCCGAAGGCCTGCGCCGCCGCATGGCGCACGGCAACATCTACGCCCCCGAGAAGATCGACGCGGCCCTCGCCAACTACTTCCGGCCCGGCAATCTGACCGCCCTGCGTCAGCTGGCACTGCTGTGGGTGGCGGACCGGGTCGACGAGGCGCTCCAGGAGTACCGCTCGCAGCACGGCATCGGCGGGGTGTGGGAGACCCGTGAGCGGGTGGTCGTCGCGCTGACCGGCGGCCCGGAGGGCGACACACTGGTCCGGCGGGCCGCTCGGATTGCCGCCCGATCGGCCGGCGGCGATCTCCTCGCCGTGCACGTGGCCCGCAGCGACGGCCTGGCCGGCGGTGTCTCGGCCGCCTCCCTCGCCAGGCAGCGCAGGCTCGTCGAGGACCTCGGCGGCAGCTACCACTCGGTCGTCGGCGACGACGTGGCCACCGCCCTGGTGGAGTTCGCCCGCGCCGAGAACGCCACCCAGCTCGTCCTCGGCACCAGCAGACGCGGTCGGCTGGCGCGGTTCCTGAGCGGGCCGGGCACCGGGGAGACCGTGACCGAGTTGTCTGGCGACATCGACGTCCACCGGGTCACCCACGAACGGGCCGGACGCGGCACCCTGCTCCCTTCCCGGCGCCGCACCCTCTCGACGGCCCGGCTGATCGCCGGCCCGGTGGCCGGCCTGGTGCTGCCCGTTCTGCTCACCGCCGTCCTCGCCCAGGTGCGCGGGGCAGTGAACCTGACGAGCGAGGCTCTGCTGTTTCTGCTCGCCGTGGTCGGCGTGGCCTGCATAGGCGGGGTCGCGTCGGCAGTGATCGCCTCGGTGACGGCATCGCTGCTGCTGAACTACTGGTTCATCCCACCCACCGGTTCCTTCACTCTGAACGATCCCAACGCCCTGCTGGCCCTGGGCGTGTTCGCCGTTGTCGCGGCCACCGTCGCCGCAGTCGTGGACCGCTCCCTACGGCTGTCCCGGCGCTCGGCCCGCGCCACCGCCGAGGCCGAGACCATGTCGTCCCTGGCAGGCACCATCGTGCGCGGCGGCGCGACCATCCCCGCTCTGCTGGAGCGCACACGGGAGACCTTCGGCATGGAGTCGGCGGAGCTGGTCGACGAGCCGCCGGACGCCGAGGGTGTCACCGCCGTGCCAGCTGGTCCGGGGGAGTACCTGGTGTTGCGCGGCCGCCCCCTGTCCTCTTCTGAGCGCCGTGTGCTGGCCGCGTTCGCCGCACACGTTGGCTCCGCGGTCGAGCGAGCCCGTCTGGCCGAGGCGGCGGCCGAGGTCGAGCCCGTCAAGGCCGCCGACCGGATGCGTACGGCGCTGCTGCGGGCCGTCGGACACGACCTGCGCACCCCGCTCGCCGCGGGCTGGGCCGCCGTCACCTCGCTGCGCAGCCGCGACGTCGAATTCTCCGCCGCCGACCGCGACGAACTCCTCGCCACCGCCGACGAGTCCATGGCCAAGCTCAACCGCCTGGTGGAGAACCTCCTCGACCTCAGCCGCCTGGAAGCGGGTGCCCTCACCCTGAACCTGCGTCCCACCTCGCTGGAGGAGGTGCTGCCCATGGCGCTGGCGGACGTACCCGGCGTCGAGGTGGCGGACGTGGAGGAGACCCCGGCGGTGCTGACCGACCCGCCACTACTGGAGCGAGTGATCGCCAACCTCGCCGTCAACGCCGCCCGCCACACCCCTCCCGGGCAGAAGGTACTGGTCAGCGCAAGCGCCTTGGGCGGGAGGGTGGAACTGCGGGTCGTGGACCGCGGCCCCGGCCTCCCGCCGACGGGCCGGGATCGCCTCTTCGAGCCGTTCCAGCGGCTCGGGGACACCGACAACACCACCGGACTCGGCCTCGGGCTCGCCCTCGCACGCGGCCTGACCGAGGCGATGAACGGCACTCTCACTCCCGAGGACACTCCCGGCGGCGGCCTGACCATGGTCGTGTCACTGCCCCTCGCCGAGCTGGCAGAGCAGGCCGTGGGTACCGAATCAACCGAGCAGAGCGTAGGAGGTGCGTGATGAGCACTGAGACCGGCACCTGGAGACTGCACCGCACACGCGGGGCCAACACCACTCTCCACGCCTGGCCGCTGCGCGACCGGCTAGCCCTGGCGGCCGGCGTGGCGGCCCCGTTCCTGGTGGCACTCGCTCTCGTGCCATTCCGCACCGACCTGTCGCACACGAATGCCGCGCTGATTCTCGTGGTGGTGGTCGTCGCGGTGGCCGCGCTGGGCAGCCGTACGGCGGGCGTCGTGGCGGCACTGTCGGCGGCGGCCTGGTTCGATTTCTTCCTGACCCGGCCGTACCAGACCTTCGACATCACCGCATCCGCAGATGTCGAAACCGCTGTTCTGCTGCTCGGCGTGGGCCTGATCGTCTCCCAACTCGCCGCCCGCGCCCGCCGCCTGGAGGTCGTCGCCGTGACCGACGCGGCGCACCTGGCCCGGATCCACCGCACGGCCGCCCTCGCCCAGTCCGCCAACTCCGCCGACACCGTGGTCGACCACGTGCGCCACGAGCTGGTCGAGCTGCTTGGCCTGAGCGCCTGCCGCTTCGAGTACGGCACCCTGATGGGGCGGTACCCGCGCCTGGAGAAGGACGGCAGCATGACGGTGGGTCGCCGCACCTGGGATGTGGACACCTGCGGCTGGCCCGAGGGCGACATCGAACTTCGGGCGTACGGCAACGGCCACTACCTGGGCCGCTTCATGCTCGCCCCCGGCCCAGGCCCCGTACCCCCGCTCCAGGCCCGCCTGGTTGCCGTGACACTGGCCGACCAGACGGGTGCCGCGCTGGACACGTCAGGACCGGTGAGCAGATGGTGACACCCGGCCCGGCGCATCCCGCTACGCGATCCTGATGCCAGATCGGCCGCCCGGTGGAACGGCACCGCGCACCCCGCCGTTCCTTTCCGATGTGACGTCAACTTTGCACCTAAAAACGGTACTTGGCCCGCGGTCCCAGCACATGGTGATCTGCGGCGACGACGGACTCGCGCACCGGCTCGCCCTCGAACTGGACGCGGTGTGCGGAGAGGTCGTCACCGAGGTGCTGCCAATCCCGGGACCATGAGTACGGCGCCGGGATCATCGCGCTGCACGACGACCCGCGCTCACCTGTCCAGCTACTCGTCTCCGCGCGCCCGGACGAGTGGACCCTGCGGGCGGCCGGTGTCGAGCGAGCCGGCCCGCTGGCCCTGACTTACCGCGACGACCAGGTCAACATGACCGCCGTCCTGTTCGCCCGCACCCTCAATCCCGTAGGTACGACTTGTGGCGTGGAAGTCGAGGGCAAGGTCTTCCGCGGTGGCGTCCACCGCAGGGCCGAGTACTGCGGGCCGGCGACCGGGTGGTGCTGGCGACGACCCGGCGCGGGCTGAACATCCCGATGACGGGCGAGCAGCCGCATCTCCCGGCCCAGAGGGACCGAGGAATCGACGGGGAGGAGCTACTCCAGCCCGGACACCTTGAACACGGCCAACGCGGTCTCGCGGTCCATGCGGGCCGAGAGGCGGCGCAGCGCGGTCTGCCCGCACAGCAGCAGACCGTCGGCCGCCGACCGCCGGGCGCTCTTCTCCAGGCGGTGCCACAACTATGGGTTGTGCACCAGCACATCGGGATCGATCTCGACATGCGCGCCGAACGCGTCCAGCAGCAGGAGCCGTTGGGAGACGCCGTCCAGGCAGCGGACGGACACCAGCAGGTCCGTACGGATCCGGCGCTCGCGCAGCAGCCGGTGCGACGCCAGCCAGTTCTCGCCGGCCGAGACCCGCGCGGGGCACAGCACGAGGAACAGCAGCAGAGCGAGCGCGAGCCAGAGGGCGCCGCGCAGGAGCGTGAACCGCCCCGAGCCGCAGTCGATGAGCAGCAACAGAGCGAACAGTGCGCCGGCGCAGCGGACGGAGTCCTTCACGCCCTGTGCCCAGCGGTGGTCGTGCACCGCGTCCCCAGTTGTGTCTGCGCCAGCGCCTGCCGTCGGCCTGCGCCCGTTGTCGCGGCGTCCCATACCGGTGACGGTAGAGACAGGGAGGGCCCGAACAGTGCATTTTGGCGCGACGCTGATGGACGACGAGCTGTCCTTGACGCTGCCCTTGCGGAGTCGCCGCGCGCGGCGGAGACCGTTGCTGTCGCCTGGCACACATGGCCGTCAAGGTCTCGTCAAGGTCAGGCGGGTGGGCGCGAAGGTGCCGCAAGGAATGGCCAGTTGCGGTCGGAAATGGACGGAACCTGAGTGCACCCGCGCACCGTTCAGCCCTCGTGCGCGGCCGAAGGAAGAAGGAGCACTCACCCATGTCCCTCCTAACCCTCGAGCCGGGCGCCGTCCCCGCCGGCGAGGAGCCGCCCGATACCGGCGAGCGGCACCGTCTGACCGCCCTCACCGGCCTTGCCGCGCTGTCGCTGGACGCGATGGCCTCGGTGGCGTACGGCCCCGAGGCGATCGTGCTCGTGCTTGCGGCCGCGGGCTCCCACGGCCTGGGCTTCACGCTCCCCGTCACTCTGGCCATCGCCGCCCTCCTGGCGGTGCTGGTCGCCTCCTACCGGCAGGTGATCGCGGCCTTCCCGGACGGCGGCGGCTCCTACGCGGTTGCCAAGACGCACCTGGGTGCGCGCACCAGCCTGGTGGCGGCCGCGTCCCTGGTGCTGGACTACGTCCTGAACGTCGCCGTCGCCGTAACGGCCGGCGTGGCCGCCCTGACCTCCGCCTTCCCGGCAATGTACGGCGACCGGCTGTGGCTGTGCCTGGCCGTCCTCGTACTGATCACGGCGGTCAATCTGCGCGGCATAGTCGAGTCGGCCAAGGCTTTCATCGTGCCGACCGTCGTCTTCGTCGGCTCCATCTTCGTGCTGATCATCGTCGGACTCTTCCGGTCCGCGCCGGTGAGCACCGCCACGGCGGCCGGCCACGCCTCGGTCCTGGCGGACAACGCGACCACCGTCGGCGCCCTGCTCCTGCTGAAGGCGTTCGCTTCCGGGTGCTCCGCCCTGACCGGCGTCGAGGCCAACGCCGTCCCCTCCTTCCGCGTCCCGCGCGCCCGGCGCGCCCAGCGGGCCGAAATCGCCCTCGGCGCCGTCCTCGGCGCGATGCTGATCGGCCTGTCGGTACTGATCTCCCGCTTCCATCTCCAGCCGGTCGAGGGCGTCACCGTCCTCGCCCAGCTCGCGGACGCCTCGCTCGGCCACAACTGGGCCTTCTACGTGATCCAGTTCGCCACGATGATCCTGCTGGCCCTGTCGGCGAACACCTCCTTCGGCGGCCTTCCGGTCCTGCTGAAGCTGCTCGCCCGGGACAACTACCTGCCGCATGTCTTCGCCCTCAAGGCCGACCGCCAGGTCCACCGGCACGGTGTACTCGCCCTCGCCGCGGTCTCGGCCGCGCTGCTCGTCTTCTCCGGCGGCGACACCAACACCCTGGTGCCGCTCTTCGCCATCGGCGTCTTCGTCGGCTTCACCATCGCCCAGGTCGGCATGGTCCGGCACTGGCGCCTGGAACGTACGCCCGGCCGGCGCGGCAAGGCGCTGCTCAACGGCTTCGGTGCCCTGCTGAGCGGTGTCTCGGCCGTCGTCGTCACGGCGAGCAAGTTCGCCGAGGGCGCCTGGCTGATCGTCGTCGCGCTGCCGCTGCTGGTCGCGGCCTTCGTCGCCGTGCACCGCGCCTACGCCCGCATCGGCGAGCGTCTGGGCCTGGGCCGCATACCCGAGGCCCCGCACCGCGAGCGCTCGGTCGTGATCGTGCCCGTCTCCAGCCTGTCCCGGCTCACCTCCGAGGCCCTGAGCGCCGCCGGCTCGCTGGGCGACGAGGTCCGCGCGGTGACCGTCTGCCACCCCGATCCCGAGGAGCGGCCACAGTTGCACGCCCTGGAGCGCGCCTGGGCCGAGTGGGACCCCGGGGTGCCGCTGGTCCGGCTGTCGTGCGAGCGGCGCAGCCTGGGCCGCCCCATCGCCGCATACGTCCGTGAGGTGTCCGCCTCCGAGCCGGCCACGCGGGTCACCGTCCTGATCCCGGAGACGGAGCCGGAGCGGCTGTGGCAGCGGCTGCTGCAGAACCAGCGGGGCGCCGTCGTCGCCCACGCCGTGCGTCGGGAGACCGACGCGGTGATCTGCCGGCTGCGCTTCCGGCTGCTGTGAACCGGGTCACTGACGGTCACGGCGGCGCCACGGCGGCCTACTCACCGGTACGGGTCAGGGGGCGTAAGAGCCCCGTCAAAGCTGTGCGAGCCACCGTAAGAGGACCGTCAACGGACGACCGAATCCGGCCAGGGAGGCGCTTTCCTCTAATCGTCCGTTTCAACCGAACCTCATCCCAGGAGTTCGCGATGGCCGATCTGGCCTTCGTCGTCACCGTGCTCGCGGGTTTCGCGCTGGTGGCCCTTGTCGCCAAGGGGGTGACGAAGCTGTGACCGCCGAGAACATCGTCGGCCTGGTCGTGGCCGTCGCCCTGCTGGGCTATCTCGTCCTCGCCCTGATCTTCCCGGAGAGGTTCTGAGCGCAGACATGAGTCCAGAACTCGCAGGCTTCCTCCAGCTGCTCGCCCTCGTAGGCGCGCTGGCGCTCGCCTACGTCCCCCTTGGCAACTACATGGCCAAGGTCTACTCCTCGAAGAAGCACCTGCGGGTGGAGAAGTGGATCTACAAGGCCATTGGTGCCAACCCCGACACCGAGATGACCTGGCCCGCCTATCTGCGCGGCGTCCTCGCCTTCTCGGCCGTCAGCGTCCTCTTCCTCTACCTGCTGCAGCGGATCCAGGGTGCCCTGCCCGGCTCGATGGGCTACTCGTCGGTCAACCCGGCGCAGTCGTTCAACACGGCCGTCTCCTTCGTGACAAACACCAACTGGCAGTCGTACTACGGCGAGCAGACCATGGGTCACGTCGTGCAGACCGTCGGTCTGACCGTCCAGAACTTCGTCTCCGCGGCCGTCGGCATCGCCGTCGCCGTGGCGCTGGTGCGCGGTTTCGCGCGCTCGCGCACCGGTGAGCTGGGCAACTTCTGGTCCGATCTGGTGCGCGGCACCGTCCGCATCCTGGTGCCGGGTGCCGTGATCGCCGCCGTCGTGCTGGTGGCGTGCGGTGCGATCCAGAACTTCTCCGGCATCCATGAGGTCGGTCAGTTCATGGGCGGCTCGCAGCAGTGGAACGGCGGTGCGGTCGCCTCGCAGGAGGCCATCAAGGAGCTGGGCACCAACGGCGGCGGCTACTTCAACGCCAACAGTGCGCACCCGTTCGAGAACCCCACCCCGTTCGCGAACCTCTTCGAGATCTTCCTGCTCCTGGTGATCCCGTTTTCGCTGACCCGCACCTTCGGTGTGATGGTCGGCTCGGTGAAGCAGGGCTACGCGATCCTCGCCACCATGGGTGTCATCTGGGTCGGCTTCGTCGCCCTGATGATGGCGACGGAGTTCGCCCACCACGGCCCGGCGCTTCAGGCGGCCGGCGGGGCGATGGAGGGCAAGGAGGTCCGTTTCGGGGTCGGCTCGTCGTCGATCTTCGCGGTGTCGACCACGCTCACGTCGACCGGTGCGGTGGACTCCTTCCACTCCTCGTTCACCGGCCTCGGCGGCGGCGTCGCCATGCTCGGCATGATGCTGGGGGAGATCGCGCCCGGTGGTACCGGCTCCGGCCTCTACGGCATGCTGATCATGGCGATCATCGCGGTGTTCATCGCCGGTCTGATGGTCGGCCGTACGCCGGAGTACCTGGGCAAGAAGATCGGTTCCCGTGAGATCAAGCTGGCGGCCTGCTACATCCTGATCACCCCGGCGCTGGTGCTCATCTTCACGGCCGCTTCCATGGCGCTGCCGACTCCGCCGCACTCGATGCTCAACTCGGGCGCGCACGGATTCTCCGAGGTCCTGTACGCCTTCACGTCGGCTTCGAACAACAACGGCTCGGCCTTCGCCGGCCTGAACGCAAATACCGACTGGTACAACACCATGACCGGACTTGCCATGCTGCTCGGCCGCTTCCTGCCGATGGTGTTCGTCCTGGCGCTCGCCGGATCGCTCGCCGAGCAGAAGCCGGTCCCGGTCACCGCGGGCACCCTGCGCACGGAGAAGCCGCTGTTCACCGGTCTGCTGGTGGGCGCGATCCTGATCATCACCGGTCTGACCTACTTCCCGGCCCTAGCGCTGGGTCCGCTGGCCGAGGGGCTGGCGTCATGACCACTCGCATAGAAAAGCAAGAGGACTCGATGTCCGCAGCCACCCCGACCCGGGCGCCGCACAGCGACGTACCCACCGGGCACAAGCCGGCCGAGGGACGTGTCGGCGCGGGCCTGTTCGACCCCATGCAGCTGATCAAGTCGCTGCCGGACGCCGTCCGCAAGCTCGACCCGCGGGTGATGATCAAGTCGCCCGTGATGTTCGTGGTGTGGATCGGGTCGGTGCTGACCACGGTCTTCTCCTTCAAGGACCCGGGCGACTGGTTCGGCTGGGCGATCAGCGCCTGGCTGTGGCTGACCGTCGTCTTCGCCAACCTGGCGGAGGCCGTCGCCGAGGGCCGCGGCAAGGCACAGGCCGACACCCTGCGCAAGGCCAAGACGGACACCGTCGCGCGTCGGATGCGGGGGGACGGCTCCGAGGAGCAGGTGCCGGGCACCGAGCTGAAGATCGGTGACCTGGTCGTCTGCGAGGCGGGCGACATCATCCCCGGTGACGGTGACGTCATCGAGGGTGTCGCCTCGGTCGACGAGTCGGCGATCACGGGTGAGTCGGCCCCGGTCATCCGGGAGTCCGGCGGCGACCGCTCGGCGGTCACCGGTGGCACGAAGGTCCTGTCCGACCGGATCGTCATCAGGATCACGACGAAGCCGGGCGAGACCTTCATCGACCGGATGATCAGCCTCGTCGAGGGCGCGGCCCGGCAGAAGACGCCGAACGAGATCGCGCTGAACATCCTGCTGGCGTCGCTGACGATCGTCTTCCTGCTCGCGGTGGCCACCTTGCCGCCGTTCGCCGACTACGCGGGCACGCACCTGACGATGGTCGTGCTGGTGGCCCTGCTGGTCTGTCTGATCCCGACCACGATCGGCGCGCTGCTCTCCGCGATCGGTATCGCGGGCATGGACCGTCTGGTCCAGCGCAACGTGCTGGCCATGTCGGGCCGCGCGGTCGAGGCCGCCGGTGACGTCTCCACGCTGCTGCTCGACAAGACCGGCACCATCACGCTGGGCAACCGGCAGGCGTCCGAGTTCGTGCCGGTGCGCGGCACCACGGAGCCAGAGGTCGCCGACGCCGCCCAGCTGTCGTCGCTGGCCGACGAGACGCCCGAGGGCCGTTCCGTCGTCGTCCTGGCGAAGGAGAAGTACGGTCTGCGCGAGCGCCACCAGGGCGAGCTGGCGCACGCCGAGTGGATCGCCTTCACCGCCCAGACCCGTATGTCGGGTGTGGACGTGGACGGCAGGAAGATCCGCAAGGGCGCGGCCGGTTCGGTCATCGCCTGGGTCAAGGAGCAGGGCGGCGAAGTCGCCGAAGATGCTCAGGCGCTGACCGACCGCATCTCCGAGGCAGGCGGCACCCCGCTGCTGGTCGCGACTGAGGACGAGCAGGGCGCCCGCGTGCTGGGTGTCATCCACCTCAAGGACGTTGTCAAGGAGGGCATGCGGGAGCGGTTCGACGAGCTGCGCCGCATGGGCATCAAGACCGTCATGATCACGGGTGACAACCCGCTGACGGCCAAGGCGATCGCCGCGGAGGCGGGCGTCGACGACTTCCTCGCGGAGGCCACTCCCGAGGACAAGATGGCCCTCATCAAGCGGGAGCAGGCCGGCGGCAAGCTCGTCGCGATGACCGGTGACGGTACGAACGACGCCCCGGCGCTCGCGCAGGCGGACGTCGGCGTGGCGATGAACACGGGTACGTCGGCCGCCAAGGAGGCCGGCAACATGGTCGACCTCGACTCCAACCCGACCAAGCTCAT